>DBIN01000045.1 GCA_002296655.1 Acinetobacter sp. UBA801 | reverse complement strand
TCCTGATCCAACGACTGACAAGGTTGGCATTAATACTATGTTGCAGTGCGACCGAAGCGATCGAGGTATTAGGATTTTTACAGGCATTGACAATACTGAGTTTGAATTCTTTGCTGTATGTTCTGCGTTTTTTAGCAACAGGAGGTGTTGCTGAATATATATCCATGTTCATGGATTAAGTCCCCACTTGTTTTTAGGTGGGAACTAAATTAAGGCTTATAGGATCGCTTGGTAAGGCTGTGTTAGCCGGATGCTTACAGAACAATTTAAAAATATCAAGAAAACTAAAGGGATAGCTTATGAAATTTAGAGGACTGACACTGGGTTTATCTGCAATGCTACTGAGTGTATCCGCTTCGGCTGCACCAATGCCAAACAGCATTGTGGTGAAAGACAAAGCCATTGTACCTATTCTAAAAACTGAAGTAATTCGTACAGTGACAGGTGAAAAAACTGTACGCCATGTAGAAGCCACGATTTTTGAAGTGAGTAATCAGGGCAAAGATATTGTGGCAAAGGAAGTCATTTTTGATGATGATCAAGCACAGTTTTCGGAGAAACAATTGGGTATTCCTGTGATTCAAAAAGGTGGAGTTATTGTGCCAACCTCAAAAATTGAGTTGAAGAAAACCTTAAAGCAGGGTGGTAAAGTCATTTCTGAAGTGAAAACGATTGATGCAGAGGGCATGGAATATAAGCAAGGCCAGGCGCCAATTCATCGCACATTAAAACTGGATCAGGTTAAAACGCCTGAAAGCAAAGAAACCGTTTCGCATGCAGTGTTTAGTGAAGATGGTAAAACCACACGTGATGTGGTGGTACTCGAAGAAGAGGGTGCAGAATCCTTTATCATGCCTTAAGCATTTTACAGAAATGCTCATATCTTACTGTGCTTGGTAACAGATTTTTCAAAGTTGATGCAGCAAGATGCACTACACTTAAAATCAACAACAGCGGGGAGACATCGCGATGAAAAAAGTATTCGGTGTATTGGCAATTACAACTGCATTGACCATGTTAATGGCGGGTTGTGAAAGTATGAGTTCTAATGACCAACGTATTGGCGCTGCAGCATTAGGCGGTGCCGTTGGTGGCGCAGCTGGTAACAGTGTAGGTGGTAGTGTCGGTGCTGCAGCAGGTGCAGGTGCAGGTGCGGCAGTTGGTAGCAAAACCCAAGATGGTTCTAACCGTAATGCTACCTATAGTGGAATTGGTGGCGCGATTGGTTCAATTTTAGGTAAAGAAGTGATAGGTGGTAATGCAGGTGCTGCAATAGGTGGTGCTGTAGGTGGTGGTGCTGGTGCAGCGATCGAGCAAAAACGTTAATCTGAATACGAATAGCCACACCATTCTATCGACGTACTTATATTTCAGTATTTACAACGCAGAATCTCAAGATTCTGCGTTTTTTATGCAAGCTGAAAAATTAATGCGTTTGGATAAATTGACTGACTGCTTGAGTATAAGCATTATTTTGTCCTAATGATTTGTTGATTTCAGCATGTGATAGTCGGACAGGCAATAACTGGGTCTGAGTTCCAAATTTCTGTGCTTGTCGAATAAATTGCCTAGCTTGAGCACAGGGTTGGTCTACGCGGATGGTTGAACACACAGCAAGAAATGCAGGTAAAGCTTGATGCAGCTGAGCTACTGGAGAAAGGTCTTTCCAGTTGGAAGGCTGATCACCGAAGGCTTGATCATAAAAACGAGCATGATGTGTTTGCATAATCTTTTCAATATCATAAGCAGCGCTGTCTAAAGCAACTGTTGCACGCCAGGGCTGAGGTTGGAGTGACAGCCAATGGGGACGTACAGTTAATAGACTGACCAAATGTGCACCTGCGGAATGCCCCATAAGTACCAAACGTTTCGAATCAGCATGCCAATGCGATGCCTGATTTTGAATATAAATAAGTGCTTTAGCTATATCTTGAGTTTGTTGCTGTACGGTCACATCTGGAATTAATCTATAGTTGATAGACACAAAAATCCAGTTTCGCTTGTTCCAGTAATTCAGCTTATTTTTGACTACAGCAGCATGATTTTTATCACCTGTTTTCCAAGCACCACCATGTACCATCATCATGAGCGGTGCTGGTGTTTGATTTGTGAGTGCTTTGGCGGGGAAATAGACATCCATCACTTGTTGAGGATGAGGTCCATAAGCAACATTTTTCAAAGTCTGCACATTAGTAAATGTATTCGGCTTCAAAGCATGGGTATATGTCGATGAATAGAAACAAAGTAGGGAAAAGATCGGCACAAGAATTTTTTTCATTTTAATAATCCTTTAATTGGTGGATTTTATCTTACAGCAGTATTTCAGGCCCATGTTTAGATCATGCAGCATTCTGGATGCGGAAACAATTTGCACAACACAAACTCAAGTTTCTGAAATAAAATCCGGAAGTCTTGGTATATTGCCGTATTTCAATTGCCAATGGTTGCAGCTATGTTGTGGCATATTTTTAAACCAGAGCAATCGCGCAATGTGGTCGTACGTTTAGAACGTCATACAGATTTGCTTGAATTCACATGTTGTACAGGATGGACGCCACATCAGTTGTATCGTGCCAATTTTATTCCACCTTTACACAAGCCGCGAGAGCGTTATGCAATTTGCCATGTGCAAGCCATTGTCTTGAAATATGATCAATTTGTGGATGCTGAATTGATTGATGAAATGCCATATTGGATAGATGATTTCAGCGTGTAGAGTTGGCTGCCAATCACTGGGCGATTCTGAGTCAGCCGCCAGCCGTTAATTTGCTTTAGGTCATTCAAATTCACATGCTTCAGCAATTTAGATTAGAAACGCTTGTCGGAGTTGATTGTTTGGTCAACTCCAATTTGTATAATCTCTGATAAAATAGCTTCTTTTTTGAATTTTCATTTCATATGTTCGCAATTCTTGCTGCCATTGCAATCATGTTCGGATTGTCGTTGGCTCGTGTGCCTGTGGTTTTTGCTTTGGTCATTGGTGCAGTTTCAGGTGGTTTACTGGCTGGTTTAGGCTTACAAGGCACTTTAGATGCGTTTAATAATGGCTTAGGTGGTGGTGCTAAAATTGCCCTTGCTTACGGTATTTTAGGCGCATTTGCTTTGGCTTTGGCTCGTTCAGGTTTGCCAGACTTATTGGCGTATAAGTTGATTCGCACTTTAACGGGTAGCAGTAATACCAAAGTACAGAACCGTGTTAAATATCTGATTTATTTTACTGTGGTTTTGGCAGCGGTATTTTCACAGAACTTAATCCCTGTACACATTGCATTTATTCCTGTATTGATTCCACCTTTATTGAATGTTTTCAATTATTTAAATCTAGACCGTCGTGCGGTGGCTTGCTTGCTGACTTTTGGATTGGTGGCCACCTATATGTTTGTTCCTGTCGGTTTTGGCGCAATTTTCCTGAATGATATTTTGGCGCACAATCTCAACACCTTTGGTGCACCGTATGGTTTTGCCATTCAAAATGAAGATATTCCTGCTGCCATGTTTATTCCTGTATTGGGGATGTTCATTGGTCTATTGATCGCGTTGTTTGTGAGCTATCGCAAGCCACGACACTATCAAGATGTGCAGCTAGAACGTACTCAAAGTATTTCGAGTGAACTCAATGCAAACACCGCAGAGCCAACCCTACAAGCGCCTCAGATTGCTAAATTTACGCTGTGGATGGCAGTGTTTGCGATTATTGCAACCTTGGCAGTGCAATTGTATTCAGATTCGATGATTTTGGCTGGCTTGGTGGGTGTAGCCATTTTAAGCTGTGCAGGAATTTTTAAATGGAAAGAAGCGGATGATGTGATTATTACGGGTATGCGTATGATGGCACTCATCGGCTTTATTATGATTGCTGCACAAGGTTTCGCGGCAGTGATTGAAGCCACCAATCAAGTACCTGCATTGGTGGAAGCTTCCGTACAGTGGATTGGTGACAGCAAAGGCTTGGCGGCATTTTTAATGTTGCTAATTGGCTTGTTAATCACCTTGGGGATTGGTTCGTCTTTCTCTACCGTGCCTATTTTAGCGATTATTTATGTGCCTTTATGTTTGCAGTTCGGTTTTAGCCCTGCCGCGACCATTGCAATTATTGGCACAGCAGCAGCCTTAGGAGATGCGGGTTCTCCAGCATCGGATTCAACCTTAGGGCCTACTTCGGGCTTAAATATGGATGGGCAGCACGACCACATGAAGGACAGTGTGGTACCGACTTTTATTCACTTTAATATTCCATTGATGATTTTTGGTTGGATTGCAGCGATGGTGCTGTAAATCATCACCAAAATGCGTAAGCGCACGTGTTCAGAATAGGCTGGGCACGTTGCAGCACAGTGTTAAAACAACAAAAAGAATATACTTCATGTTCATTCTCACATCTGCCGATTGCATCTCAATACACGATTTTAAATCTCTAAAAAAAATGGTCTGTTTTCATTGTCATCAGCTTCTAATATTAGAATGAAGATGATTTTAATTCTCTTTATTTAATTTTAATAATAGACCTTGTATCTTGGAGGTTGTAGTGATTAGCTTCCACTATATGCAAATTGTAGAGTTTGTAATAGACCTAAGACTTTTAGTCTGTGCAAGAGATAAAACCTACAATTTACCCTAACCACTTGCACAACTCTGGACGGTAACTAAGCACTTTGATGCTGCATTCACAAGAAAAGACGGTGGTTATGCTAA
>DBIN01000008.1 GCA_002296655.1 Acinetobacter sp. UBA801 | reverse complement strand
CTTTCGCAAGAGGTCTATTAAATGTTATAATATTGATAAAAATACTCTGGTTTAAATTAAATTTATGTTTAATAAAGATATTCGAAAAATAGATGGTGATTTAACCTTTTTTAAATCGTACACTTTTTGTACTCTCGTTACTAAATTTGATGAATACATGGATATGGTTGAGAGTGCCAAAAAAGCAGGTTTTGATGGAGATGATATTGAATTTTTATATTTTGATAATAAAAATGAAAATAAATTTGATGGTTATAGTGGAATAAACCGTGCATTAAAAGAAGCGAAAGGTAGATATTTGATTTTTTGTCATCAAGATATTTTATTTAAACATGATAATAGAGCCATATTGGATCAAAGAATAAAAGAGTTAGAGGTATTAGATAGAGATTGGGCTGTTTTGGGTAATGCTGGCAAAACTAAATCAGGTAATACTAGTATCCGTATATCTGATCCTAATTTCCTTAACCTGCGAGAGGGAGTTTTTCCGAGGGAGGTAATGAGTCTGGATGAAAATTTTTTGATTATTAATAGAAAGCATAACTTATCTACAACTGAGCATCTGTTAAAAGGTTTTCATTTGTATGCAATTGATTTATGTCAAAATTCTGAAAATTTAGGTCTTAAGAATTATGTTATAGATTTTCACTTATTTCATAAGAGTCCTGGAAATGTAGATGAAAGCTATTTCACTGCACAAAAAAAATATATTGATATGCAATATAATAGAAAAAGACCTCAATTTTTTTGGGCAATGTGCTCAAATTTTTATGTTTCGAATAATTCATTAAAAAATATTTTTTTTAATTTTAAAAGAATAATTCGATTATCTAGATCTATTTTAAAAAAAATAGATAAAATGTAAAAATATTTAAGAAATAGGATTAATTGTGTATATTTATTATTTTTAAAATATAATTAATCCTGTCTTTATAAGTATGATTTTCTTTAACCTTATACATTAATAGTTTAGGGTTGATTTTTGAATTTTTGATTTTATTTTTTAATTCTATATGATCTGAAAAGTAAATAAGATCATTTCTTATGTCGAAGTTAAATTCTAGATCCTTAACATATTCACTGACTAATATACATCCACACGCCGGTGCTTCAAAGCATCGCATATTCATACCTTGCCTAATATTTTTTTTGTTAATCAGATTCAAAATATATTTATGTTTTCGGTAAAGATCTGCTACTTGAGTTAAAGGAATATTGTATGGATGTATAATGCTATCTGCTTTTTTGAGTTTATCCCAACCTTTACCATAAATTGTAAGCGGAAGAGGAATTTGTTCAATCAGTTCTTGTCTGTTAGGTGACCATGCACCAATAAATAATAAGCGTTCATCTTTCGACTCATTGCCTTCAAAAAAGATATTGGGATTATAGGCTAATGGCAAATACAGGCTATTTGTAATACCTATTTTTTTTGCATCCTCTATGAAGCTGGAGTCTGTAAAGCAAAATAAATCGATAATCTCTTTAGATTTAGCTAAGCGTTGATCAAAGAAGTCACCAATCCAATGCGCTTTTTTACATGGATATTTTGATAAAACCTTTAGTAAAGAGGGTGAGAAGTAAAATAAATCGACAATTAAAATTAAGTCTGGTTGAAATGAATATAACTTTTTCTCTAGTAATTTCGCTGTGTATACGTCTTTGTTGGGAATAATTTTTTTTAAAAAACGTTCTAGTGTATTGTTATGATTGAGAGCAAAGCCTGAAATTACATAGTCAGCGCTTTGATCATTTGAGTCCAATATATTTTCATACCATTGGAGAATGCCATTTCGTTTGCCAAGCACTAAAATCTTTAATTTTGCCATTATTATTTATCCAGATTCCTATTCAACACTATATAAACTATCCTATAAAATTACCAGTGCACCTAAAATACTCTTTAAGAAATAATAGACTAATAGGGTATTGGATTATAAAGATATTATTCGCAAGTATAGAGTACATAAATAACCACTGAGCGACTAAAAATTAGCATGGTTCTATGGTTGTGTATGGCAATATAGCATCGCTATTTATCTAGTGCCTGAGATGTATAAAGATTTTTATTCCCTTCAACATTTCTAAACCGCTTGTAAGACCAGACATATTGCTCAGGTGCAACATTAATCATACTTTCAAGGTTTTGATTCAGGCTATCAACTGAAAGTTGTAAATCTTTCGATAAAATCTGATCGGATAGTGGTGAGCAATACACATTAAAACCTGATGTTTCATCACGAATACAACTGAGGCCCACTATATTGCATTGGGTCTTACTGGCCAGTTTTGACACCAGCGTAGTAGATAAGGTCTTTTGTCCAAAAAATTCTGAATAAATACCTCCCGATGCTTTCGGAAGATGATCTGGTAAAATGACCGTTAATCCTCCTTGCTTCAGATGTTTAAAGATGGCACGCACGCCATTTTCATCGGTAGGGACAAGCGTGGCATTCAATCGCTGGCGCGCTTCTAGCATAAAGCGATCCACCGCTTTATGCTTATAGGGCTTGTACATGATCATCGGGGCGGCATGTAAATTTAGCCATGCATTTAAAAGCTCCCAACAGCCCAAATGTGCAACCACAACTATAACTCCTTTTTTATTGGCTGAGGCTTCTGTAAGATGCTGTTTTCCATAAATATTTTTGATCTTATTTAGGTGGTATTCAGGTGGCATACCCCAACATTTGATTGATTCTATATACGTCATGCATTGACTTTTTAAGCTTTTCTTGATGAGAGCTTGGTAGGCTGTTTCATCCAGTTCTGGATAAGCCAGCTTTAAATTGATGCCAGTAATTCGTTTGAGTGAGGAATTGAAGGAGCACAGCAGAATTGCAATGCAGGATGCCAGAAGCTGTAAAAAAGACAACGGAAATCGGGAAATGACTTTGAGGAAAAAATACATAATGGCGTAACTTTTTGAAAACTAAACTGGTTATAAGAAGAAAATTCTGCAAAGAGTTTTATTACAGCAAGGATGCTGCTGCCCCATGTCTAAATCACAGATCAGGAGTTAAATATTTTCAGCACAAAATAAAACAAGATAAAACCACTTAGGAATGTCACCAGTCAGTGGCAAAGAAGGGAGTTATTCGGCTTTGTCGGCATTGCCTTTTAAGACCATATAAATTAACCCCACAAAAATCACAAATGCACCGCCAATAGAACTTAAGCTAAAATATAAAATACGGTCATTGGTGTCTAAGGCAAACATGTTATTGGCCAGAATATAACGCATGAATAACCATTGAGCGACAGCAAATACAATTAGCATAATGCCACGATTACGAACTGCAGGACGCATAGCCATAGTAACGCTCAACTTAAAATTCAAAACGAAGCGCTATTATGCCACTAGCTTGGCTTTATCTCAATTCATAAAAAAACCCTGCAAATTTGCAGGGTTCTTCTCACATTCTCAAAACTTATTCTTGAGATTCTGCTTTTGGTTTTTCACGTAAACGAATACCCAAATCACGCAATTGAGTCGCCTCAACTGGTGCAGGTGCTTGAGTCAATGGACATTCAGCTGTCTTGGTTTTCGGGAAGGCAATGACATCACGAATAGACGATGCACCTGTCATCAACATCACCAAACGGTCTAAACCAAATGCTAAACCACCGTGCGGAGGCGCACCATAACGTAACGCATTTAGTAAGAAGCTGAATTTCTCTTCGGCTTCTTCTTCTTCAATACCTAAAGCTTCAAAAATCGCTTTTTGCATTTCTAAAGTATAAATACGCAGTGAGCCGCCACCAATTTCAGTACCGTTCAACACCATGTCGTACGCAACAGATAAAGCTTCACCTGGGTTGCTCTTCACATCTTCAACGCTTGATTTTGGCAAAGTGAATGGGTGATGCACAGAGGTCCATTTACCATCATCTGTTTCTTCAAACATTGGGAAATCAACGACCCAAAGCGGTGCCCATTCGCAGGTTGCAAGGTTCAAATCGTGACCGATTTTGACACGGAGTGCGCCCATTGCATCGTTTACCACTTTGGCTTTATCTGCACCAAAAAATACGATGTCGCCATTTTCAGCGCCTACACGTTTTAATAAATCAAGCACGATTGGCTCAATAAATTTCACGATTGGAGACTGTAAACCTTCGATGCCTTTTTCAAGCTCATTGACTTTAATATACGCCAAACCTTTCGCACCATAGATGCCAACATATTTAGTGTATTCATCAATTGCACTACGTGGCAATGAACCCGCGCCAGGAACGCGAAGCGCGACAATACGACCTTTTGGATCTTTCGCTGGACCAGCAAACACTTTGAACTCAACGTCTTGCATCAAGTCAGCAACATCTACCAATTTCAGTGGAATACGCAAGTCTGGCTTATCAGATGCATAATCTCGCATCGCTTCTGAATATGGCATACGTTGGAATTTGTCGAATTTCACGCCTAGAAGCTCATCGAACATCTTCACGGTCATGCCTTCCATCAAATCCATAATGTCATCGTCACTCATGAACGATGTTTCAATGTCGATTTGAGTAAATTCTGGCTGACGGTCTGCACGTAAATCTTCGTCACGGAAACATTTAGCGATTTGGTAATAACGGTCAATACCGCCCACCATCAACAATTGTTTAAATAGTTGTGGCGATTGTGGTAGAGCGTAGAAGCTACCGTTAGATACGCGGCTTGGCACTAAATAGTCACGTGCGCCTTCTGGGGTAGCACGTGTCAAAATTGGTGTTTCAACATCCAAGAAACCATGATCGTCTAAATAGTTACGAATCAGGTTGGTGACTTTAGAACGGAAACGTAAGCGATCTAACATTTCTGGACGACGGATGTCCAAGAAACGGTATTTCAAACGAATTTCTTCTGAAATGTTGGTATTTTCATCGTTTAATGGGAACGGAGGCGTTTCAGATGCTGCAAGAACTTCAATTTCCTTGCCTAAAACTTCAATTTGTCCACTGACCATATTGGCATTTTCTGTGCCTGCATAGCGACGACGTACACGACCTGTAATTTTTAATACAAATTCTGAACGTGCTTTATCTGCAGTTGCAAATGCTTCTGGAGTGTCTGGGTCGATCACGACTTGCACAAGACCATCACGGTCACGCATATCTAGGAAGATCACACCACCGTGGTCACGACGACGGTGTACCCAGCCACACAAGGTAACAGTTTGATCAATTTGAGCTTCGGTTAAAGAACCGCAATAATGAGTTCGCATCATAGCGTTAAAAATCCAACTATATGGGTTAAGGAAGCGAATACGTAAACAGCGCACCGCCTTTAGCAAAGGTAGGATTATGCCTCTTTGGGCATGTGGCTACAAGAACTTGCCGCAAAAACAGTGGGTTTTTAGCAGGAATCTGCTTGAAACAGAAGAATGTAGGCACGTGAAGGCAAAAGTAGGGCGATAGAGCGTTTATTCCATGCGTCCTTGAAAATCTAAAAACAAAAATATCAGGCAGCCAAAACTCAACATGAGTAACGCGCCTTGACTAAACTCATTGATGGCACGTCCTGTAAAATAATACAGTTCGGTTTGCCAAGTTGCATCGGGAATATAACGTGCATAATCCCAAAGCGAGAAACAGCCCAAAGCGACAGACAGTGTAATAAGACCAACTGCATAGCCCCGAACTTTGATGCTTACAGGTCTGATTTGCCGATGCTTCTTATAATAATGCAGGCTCATCCACAACAAAAAAGGCAGGGCTAAAATAGAGCTACCAATTTGTAAGATGCGGTGCATCGGATAAGTCTGGGTTCCCCATTCTACCGACTGTGCTAAAAAATCCTGAAAGGCAAAACTACGAAAGTCGTGATGGGTTAAACCATCCCAAATTAAATGCGTGGCATTGCCAATCAGTAAGGCGAGAATCATGCCGCCTATAAAGCCTAGTACAGATTTTATCGTGTTTAGATTTAAAGGGTGATACACACCCATAAAGCGATACAATGCAGGGCGATAGAGCAAATACCACAGCGCACAAAACACAAGACCCAATAATAAATTTGGATACAGCAATGCTGACCATAAATGTGGCGTTGGGTCTTGGCGTAGGGTAAACAAGCGATGTAAATCTGGCAACATACAGCCAATTGCAAGTGCAGCAATAGGTAGCCGTTGTCCTGAAAGCTTGGCGAGTGGTGGGGCAAGTACTGCATGAGATAAGGTAAAGGGCATACCAATAAAAAGAAGAATAAATATCAGCAGAATTGAAGGCGTAGCTTAACTGAAAATACGGAATGAGAATGTTTTTTATTGCAATGCTATTGAAATGTTATATTATAACAACAATTATTTTTTGCTACTTTGAGCATGGATCATGGCGTTCCACAAGAATTTAATAACAGTTTCAATTTTTGCAGTACTTAGTCCAGCAGCATTTGCCAATACAGATGCTACAAATACACAACTGGAAACGATTCAGCTACAAGCACATCCTTTGGTACAAACTGCGGCAGATTTCGCTGTAGCAGATCATGTGATTGATCAGAAAACGTTGGCAGAGCGCAGCACCACTATAGGTGATGCAATGTCAGATGAGCTAGGCGTATATTCCAATCAATATGGCTCAGGCTCTAGCCGCCCTGTGATTCGTGGGCAAGATGGCCCACGGGTTAAAGTGTTGCAACATGCTTCAGAAACGGCCGATGTTTCTACACTTTCACCCGACCATGCGGTAACGGTAGATCCAATTTTGGCCAAGCAAGTTGAAATTATTCGTGGGCCATCAACCTTACTTTATGGTGCAGGTACCGTAGGTGGTTTGGTCAATGTGACCGATCAAAAAATTCCAACGCAAATGCCAAATAATGGTTTAGAAGGACAAGTCGGTCTGCGTTATAACACAGGCAGTGATGAAAAACTGGCCAGCGCAGGTGTGACCGCAGCAATTGGTGACCAGTTTGCGCTGCGTGTAGAAGGTTCTAAGCGTAAGGCTAATGATTACATTACCCCAAACTATTGGGTAGAACATCATAATGATGAAGCAGGTCATGATGACCATGATCACGGACATAATGATCCAGGACATGATCATGATGATGAAGGCACACATTTAGATAAAGCACGTCGTGTAGAGAATACCTTTGCTGAAGGGCAAACGGTGAATATTGGTGGCTCATGGATTCATGATCGTGGTTTTGTGGGCATGTCATATAGTAATCGTCAGGATAAATATGGGTTGCCAGGGCATGGTTCTCATGGTGATGAAGATGGCGATCATACACACGAACATACCGCTGGCCCATGGGTGGATTTAGAATCACACCGTTATGATTTGCGTACCGAGCTTGATCAGCCTTTTGTAGGCTTTGATAAACTGCGTGCGCATGCCAGTTTTACTGACTATGAACATGATGAAATTGAAGGTCATGAGGTTGTTAGTAATTTTAAAAACAAAGGTTATGATGCACGTTTGGAATTGGTGCACAAACCCGTTGCAGGTTGGGAAGGTGTATTTGGTACACAATATAGTCAACAACAATTAGATATTGCTGCTGCCGCGCATGATCATGCTGAAGATGAACATGACGGACATGATCATGCCGTACTCATGCCAAATACGAAAACTGAAAAATATAGCTTATTTGGTTTAGAGCATAAACAATTTGGTGATGTACATGTTGAACTTGGTGCGCGAGTTGAACATCAAAAAATTGATGTCGATGCTGATCTAAAAGATTATTCCGATACTGGTGTGTCTGCGTCTGCTGCATCCAATTGGCAGTTTGCACCCAACTATAAATTGTCGCTTACAGGTTCACACCAGCAACGTTTACCTTTGGCACAAGAGTTATATGCGCAAGGTAAACACTACGCTACAAAAACCATTGAGCATGGTAATGTAAATCTGAGTCCAGAAAAATCGAATAATTTAGAGTTAGGTTTACACTATGAAGCCGACAAATTAGATTATTCGCTGCATGTTTACCATAACTGGTTTGACAACTATATTTATGGACAGGCTCAAGGGGCGAGAAATGAGGAAGGATTCTTAGAACTTGAATATACTCAAGACAAAGCCAAGTTTTATGGTACAGAAGCCAAGCTAGGTTATCAGATTAGTCCCGATTATAAACTCAGTGTGTTTGGTGATTATGTGCGTGGTGAAATTGACAATCAAAATGCACCACGTGTACCTGCAGGTCGTTTGGGAACTAAAGTAGATGCCAACTTTGCCGATGGCTGGTCGGGTATGGCGGAATACTATCGTGTATTCAAACAAGACAAGGTTGCTGCTTATGAGCAAGAAACAGCAGGCTATAATATGGTCAATGTCGGTGTGGCTTATGCGGGTAATTATGCCAATAAACAAGATTACCGTGTGTATTTTAAAGCCAACAACTTGCTCGATGATGAAGTGTATTCACATGCATCATTTTTGTCGAATATTCCACAATTGGGTCGTAACTTTACAGTTGGCGTGGAATTTGGCTTCTAAAATTCAATTTGCTTTGAGCAGGATGTCTGCGTGAAAACACAGAAATCCTCTTGAAAAACCAAACAATTAAACCTAGTCTGAGCGCATCGGACTAGGTTTTTTGTTATGCGTATCTTTCAGCGAATTCATCAAAAATTGAATTGGTCGCCTCGGGCGTATGTGGGACTTATTATAAGTTTTCTGGCTTTAGGTTATTTGTCCTCGGCTATTTACCACAGTCTTAAACCGTTACCAGATGGTCTGAATTACACCGGAAAATTACGTCATGCGCCTATTAAATTTATTGCCGATCAGACCTATATTGATGAGCAAGGTGTTCAGCAACAACAGCATCAAATTTTTAATGAAATTTTAGGGCTGATTGACGCAGCACAAAGCACCATTGTATTGGATATGTTCTTGTTTAATCCTGAAGTGGGAACATCTAAACAGCAGCATCAGCCACTGACACAGCAACTCACCGCTGCTTTAATTCATAAACGTCAGATGCAGCCAAATATTGAAATTAAGGTCATTACAGACCCAATTAACTCAGTATATGGCGGTATTGCACCTGAGCATTATCGTCAATTGCGTCAAGCAGGCATTGATGTGATTGAAACAGATTTAACCCCGCTGCGCGCATCGAATCCGCTGTGGTCGGGGTTTTGGTATCTCTGCTGTCAGGGCATTCCGAATAATGCCGAAAAGGGTTGGCTACCCAGTCCTTTTGGCAAAGATAAAATTACCCTGCGCAGTTATTTCAGCTTGTTTAATTTTAAAGCTAATCACCGTAAAACCATGGTAGTCGATACCGCTGAAGGCTGGAAAGCGTTGGTTACGTCGTTTAATCCTCATGATGGCAGTTCACGTCATTCCAACAGCGCTTTATTGGTGACGGGCAATACTGCAGTAGATGTGTTGAAAACAGAACAAGCCGTCGCGCGTATGTCGCAGGGCAATCTGTCTGGGGTGGTTGTGGGGGAATTTGAGGCAGACTCGTCTTATCCTCAAGTGCAAGTCATCACTGAACAAGCCATTCTAGAGGCCAGTTTGACACTGATTCGGCAGGCAAAAGCGCAAGAACATCTTGATTTGGCGATGTTCTATCTGTCTGAACGACAGATCATTCAGGCACTGATTGCTGCACAGCAACGTGGCGTACAGGTGCGAGTATTGCTGGACCCGAATAAAGATGCCTTCGGACGTGAAAAAAATGGCATTCCAAACCGACCTGTAGCAGCAGAATTGCATGCTGCAGGGGTGAAGATACGTTGGTGTAATACCCGAGGCGAGCAATGCCACAATAAAATGCTGATGAAATCGAATGCAACACAGGCCGAATTGATTTTAGGTTCCGCCAATTTCACGGCACGTAATTTAAAAAACTATAATTTAGAAACCAACTTGCGTGTGGTTGGACAGATGCAAGACCCCGTCTTTCAGGATGCTCAACACTATTTTAATACCGCATGGTCGAACCTTGAGGGTAAAAATATGAGTGTGGATTATGCTGTGTATGCCGATGAGTCGAAGTGGAAATATACGCTGTATCGCTTTATGGAGTGGAGTGGTTTATCGACATTCTGACTTTAAGTTTTTGGTCAGATGTAATATTTCTAGCAAAATCCCTCTTGTTTCAAGAGGGATTTTTAGAAAATGACAATGAAGCTCTAAAAATTATTTTTTAGGATTTGGCGGCACCATTTCATCCAAATCTTTATCACTCAGCTGATCTAACTCAGCAATATCGGTTTTGATTTTCCATTGTGTTTCATCATCTACAGGATTGGGTAAACGCGCTTCTAACCAGTCACAGACCACATCTGGGCTAAATTCTGGATGGTTACATTGAATCACCCACGATAAAAAATCTTTGGCTTCACCATTCATATATGGCGGTGGAGATACAGGCAAGAATTGGGTCGGTAAACGCTCATCTCTAGAAATATAATTCAGGACATGCCCCAATTCTTGTACGGTTTGCCATGCCAGTGGGTGTTCTACATCTATTTGAAATTTAAACCACCATGCATGCTGACCGTCTGAACCATAAGAATCCACACGGGCTTGCTGCACACTTGGAACTTTACAGAAAAACTGATGAAGGCGGTCAAAATTTAATTCAGGCACGAGGTTTCATCCAATTTCAAAAAAAATGTATCTTAGCATAATGTGAAAATGAAACAGGTATGCTGCAGCTTTGTTTCTGTAAGAGCGGAGTTGGAATGAATAAAATTGCTGTTTTTTTATTCATTGTTTATCCTTAATTTGAGGTTAAAATTAAATGATAACCAGAGGAGTGTTGGATATGAAAGTAGCAATTTTAACTGCATTAAGTGGCATGCTACTTATGGGTGCTACGCTGCCAGCATTTGCAGAAACGAATCGTTGGGCAGGCTATACAGGTGTCGATACTCAGCGTTATCAGCATCATCCTGCATATCCACAACATCGACCATATTATTCACAGCATCCTCAACCGCAGTACTATCCACGACATTACCCGCAGCATCACCCACGTCCTGCACCGCAGTGGGGGCAGCCAACTATTCGGAGTGGTATTAATATTCAATACAATGCACCAAGCACGGTGCAATATAACCACCAAAGCTATAGTTGGGTGAATGGTGAACCGAGCACTGCTCATATTGAAAGTTCGACCTATCGTGTAGTGACCGACTGGCAGCACTTGGGTTTACCCGCTCCGCCACGAGGCATGTATTGGGTTTTTGAACATGGGCGTTATGTATTGGTGGCAAATCGTTAGATCATCTTAAATGTTCAAGTGATAAAGAAAAGTATTTTAGCCAAATGCATCATTAGGTGAATCTTCAAAAATCAGCGCGTCATGGTTTATCCTGACGCGCTTTTTTATAGCAGAAGTTTGAGTGGCTTTGAGTGAATTAAGCAATTTTAGTTTAGGCCAACTCATCATCTTCTGGGCGTGGCGTCTTGCCCGGTGGCAATGGTTTTTCACTGTGTTTATCTCGAATGACCGATGGATAATTCCACGATGCAAAACGCACTACCAGAATTGCAAAGGCCAGAATTAGAATTGAACCCGTAATAATCACCAAGTCCATATCCGCCTTATGATCATGTTGAATATCGGAAATGAGCAGTCGGGTTAGGGCGGTAATGGCAATATAAATCAGAAAGCGTACTGGCATGTGATTGGTTTTAAAGTAAATTCCAACCATGGCACCAAGTTCTAAATAAATGAATAGCAATAAAATATCATCAATCGTGGCATATTGTTTAACGGTCAGAATGTCGATTACGGTATGACCAGCTGACCAGATCACCATACAGCCAATGATGAACAGGGCAATATAGTGAAAACTTTCAACGGCCAGGTTGCCAAGTCGGTCGAGGAGGGTTTCTATTTTTTCTACTTTGGAATGTTGTGCTTTCATTTGCTCCTCCTGATGATGTTGATGAATGATAAAACTCATGCAAAAACTGTGCACAATTACAGGAAAAGCTGCGTAAACATAGTAAAAATAAGAGGTATAAAAAACGCCTGACAATGCAGGCGTTTTTTAGAGGTAATCGAGTTAAGCTTGATTAGTGAAGTAATCTTCGCTGAAGTCCATAATCACTTCTGCACCCGCTTTTACTTTGGTAATGCGTAATGCAAGTTCTGGTAAAACACGTTGTACAAAGTAGAGTGCCAATGACAATTTGTTTTGATAGAACTCGCCATCTTTTTGCTTAGCGGCATTCGCAATGCGCGCAAACATATATGAGAAGCTGAGCAAACCTACCGCATGTAAATAATCTACCGCTGCTGCATTCGGGAAATCTACATTTTCTTTGGCTGCATTTAAAACGTATTGGGTCACAGATTCGACTTCGGTCGCTGCATCCAAAGTTGCATCTTTAATGAAGTTCAGGTCTGCATCTAAACCATTGGCAAAATCACGGATTTCTGCAATGTATTCTGCAATAAATTCACCATTGCATTTAATGGTTTTACGACCAATCAAGTCTTGTGATTGTACGCCGTTGGTGCCTTCATAGATTTGCGCAATACGTAAGTCACGTACACATTGTTCCATGCCCCATTCACGAATATAACCGTGACCACCAAATACCATTTGCGCATCTAAAGTGGCTTGGAATGCAGTATCTGTGAGGTAAGCTTTTGCAATTGGTGTTAATAACGCTACACGGTCATTGGCTTTTTTCACAGCTTCTGCATCGGTAGAGAATTTAGTGATATCCAGTTGCTGACCCACGTAAACTGCAAATGCACGAGATGCTTCATTATTGGCACGGGCATTGAGCAACATGCGACGAACATCACCATGTACCAAAATACTATCCGCAGGTTTGCTTGGAGATTTAACACCAGAAGCACTACGACCTTGTAAACGATCAGTCGCATATTGAGCCGCATTTTGGTAAGCAAATTCAGAAGCACCAAGACCTTGGATACCCATTGATAAACGTTCATAGTTCATCATCACGAACATGGCTGCAAGACCTTCATTTTCTTTACCGACCAAGAAACCCTTCGCACCGTCAAAGTTCATCACACAAGTCGCAGAGGCTTTAATGCCCATTTTGTGTTCGATTGAGCCTGGACCTACTGGGTTGCGCTCACCCAATGAACCATCTTCATTCACCAAGAATTTTGGCACGATGAATAAAGAAATACCGCGTGAACCTGCAGGAGCGTCTGGTGTTTTCGCTAAAACTAAGTGAATGATGTTTTCTGCGAGGTCGTGATCACCACCTGTAATAAAGATTTTAGTCCCTGTGATGTTGTACGTACCGTCTGCGTTTGGTTCTGCTTTGGTTTTAATAATCCCAAGGTCTGTTCCTGCATGTGGTTCAGTCAAACACATGGTACCTGACCACTCACCTGAGTAAATTTTAGGTAAATAGGTTTCTTTCTGTTCTTGTGATGCATAACTGCTTAACGCCATGCCTGCACCGACAGATAGCAGTGGATACAACATGAAGGATGGGTTGGTGGCAAACAGCATTTCATCTGACAATACTGTCAGCATTTTTGGCATGCCTTGACCACCCCATTCTTCATCTGCGCCTAAACCAATCCAGCCGCCTTCGGCATATTGTTTAAATGCTTCTTTAAATCCAGCAGGTGTGGTGACTTCGCCATTGTTATAGGTCGCGCCTTCTTCATCACCGCTACGGTTAATCGGCAACGTCACATTTTGGGCAAATTTTGCCATTTCTTCCAAAATTGCTTCAGCCGTTGCAGCATCAAGGTGAGCGAGGTTTTCATTGTTTTGCCAGAATTGTTCTGCATTGAATACATCATTTAAGATGAATTTCATATCGGCAAGTGGGGCATTATAAATTGGCATGTGAGTTCACCTGTTTATTGTTTGAATCTTGATTCGTTGAGTTCAGTGTAATCTACAATTGTGAATGTTGTAGGCGACTAAAGCGAAAGAATGCTTTATTTATAAAGAAAAAGGACTGTCAATGCTATGACCGTCCTTTCTCAATTTCTGTACTCAAGAGTACAACATTTTGAATATCCCGCTAAATATGTTCAATATTTAGCGAGTTTCAATTTTCGCTTAGAAAGCAAAGTGTTCAGCATCTAATGCAAATAGTGGCTCTACACCTGTTGCAATCACGTCTACGTGTGAGCGAACACGTGGCAAGATTTTCTTGAAGTAGAAACGTGCAGTCGTCACTTTAGCATTGTAGAAGTCTACATCGGTGGTGCCTGCTGCAAGTGCTTCTTGAGCGACCAATGCCATGCGTGCCCATAGGTAAGCTAGTGTTACATAACCAGAGAAGTACATGTAGTCTACTGCTGCAGCACCTACTTCCTCAGGGTTTTGCATTGCACGCATACCAATTTGCATGGTCAAATCGCCCCATTCTTTATTGAGCGCTGCGAGCGGTTCAACAAATTCTTGCATTGCTGCGTTGTCTTTGTTGGCTTCTGCAAATTTATGGATGATTTTGGTGAAGTCTTTCAACATTGCACCTTGTGTACCCAAAACTTTACGACCTAACAAATCGATTGCTTGAATTTCAGTTGTACCTTCGTACAAGCATGAAATACGTGTATCACGCACAATTTG
Organism: Acinetobacter sp. UBA801; assembly: GCA_002296655.1. Classification (GTDB taxonomy): domain Bacteria; phylum Pseudomonadota; class Gammaproteobacteria; order Pseudomonadales; family Moraxellaceae; genus Acinetobacter. The sequence continues at coordinate 51,068 of DBIN01000008.1, read as the reverse complement.
TTCCATGCCATGCTCAGAAATGAAGCCATGACCGCCGAAGACTTGCACACCATGTTTTGCAGATTCAGAACCTGTTTCAGTTAAGAATGCTTTTGCAATAGGCGTCAATAAAGACAAGATATTGTCAGAGAATTTACGTTCTTCTTCAGTTGCACCTTGTTCAACGATATCTGCGTGTAGAGACAACAGGTACACTAGTGCGCGACCACCTTCAGCAAACGCTTTTTGAGTCAATAGCATATTGCGTACAGCAGGATGCACAATAATTGGATCTGCTTCTTTTTCAGGAGCTTTCGGACCAGAAAGTGAACGCATTGCCAAACGGTCTTTAGCATAAGCCAATGCACCTTGGAATGAACCTTCAGATGCAGACAAACCTTGAATTGCAGTACCAATACGTGCAGTGTTCATGAACGTAAACATGCAGTTTAGACCACGGTTTTCAGGGCCAATTAGGAAGCCTTTCGCGTTATCAAAGTTGATCACACAAGTCGCGTTACCATGAATCCCCATTTTATGTTCGATTGAACCACAACGTACACCATTACGCTCCCCTAAAGAACCATCTGCATTCAGGTTGAACTTAGGAACGATGAACAGAGAAATACCTTTAGTTCCTTTAGGTGCACCAGGTAAACGTGCCAATACGATGTGCACGATATTTTCTGCCATGTCATGTTCACCAGCAGAGATAAAGATTTTCTCGCCCGAGATTGCATAGCTTCCGTCGGGCTGAGGTTCAGCTTTAGTACGGATAATACCTAAGTCAGAACCTGCATGAGATTCGGTTAAACACATGGTACCTGTCCACTCACCTGAAACAAGCTTTGGCAGATAGGTTGCTTTTTGTTCGTCTGAACCGTGGTGTTCTAAAGTACGTACAGCACCATGAGAAAGACCTGGGTACATGCCCCATGCCCAGTTTGCTGTACCTACCATTTCTGAAATCACGTTTCCTAGAGAAACAGGTAGACCTTGACCGCCGTATTGTTCTTCAGCTGAAAGCGATGGGAAACCGAGTTCGATATATTTTTGATACGCTTCTTTAAAGCCCGTTGGTGTTGTCACCACGCCATCATTCCAAGTACATCCTTCACGGTCACCTACTTGGTTTAACGGAGATAATTCGTTTTCACAGAAATCAGCTGCTGCTTCCAAATATTGGTCAACCAATTCACGGCTTACGTTTTCTTGGAATGCAGGTAATTTTGCATAGTGTTCTTCAGCATTTAATAATTCATGCAAAACGAATTGCATATCACGTAAAGGCGCTTTGTATTGTGGCATATCGGTTTCCTCAATACTGGTTTGACCAGCGTTATATTTTAAATGGATTTCAAAGCATGCCTTCTCAGACATGACCTGTTGGAATGGTTGTAATCGTGCAACATCTTCTAATTCGGTACAAGCATCTGAATAGCATTTCTTAGTGACTGCAAAGTCAAAGATTTTTACCTTGAAATGGCTAAGTTGTTTGAGTGTAAATAGTTTTGCTGAATTTGAAATGATACAAATAGTCAAAACCGTAAAGAGATATGTCCAATAAAAAAGGCGCCATTTGCGCCTTTTTTATCTATTTATGCTTTTTAGAGTGGCTTAAGCAGCCTTATCTGGTGCTGAAACAGGTGCTTTAGGCTGGAAGTGAACGATACATTTACCATCCATCGTCTGCGTACCCACTTTTATTTGAACGGCTTTACCATCGGTTTGACCTTGGCAGGCTTTGGTCGCAGCTTGTTGACGCGCTTGACGTTCAGCTAAACGTTGATCGTATTTCTGGGTTAACTCAGCACGTTTCGCATCGGTTAGTGGTTCGCCACGCTGCATATGCATGCCACGGAATTCACCACGATCGGCTTGATCACCACGCATTGGGCGATGTTCACCACGTTTCATTTCATCACGGTTCGGTTTAAATGAAATCGCACATGTGCCTTCTAGTGTTTGCCCACCTGCTTTAATTTGGACTGCTGAACCCACCGCTTTGCCATCGCAGGCTTTTTTAATGTCTTGCATGACCTGTTTGCGTTCAGTACGCATTTTTTCAAACTGTTTGCGTTGTTCAGCTGTCATGTGACGGTCTTTTTGATAATGATCATGCATATGTTGTGACTGCTTCGTATCTTTTGGTGCTTGGGTAGATTGACAGGCAGTCAGCGCACCTACAGATAAAACGCTGGCAGTGGCTAAAGCAATTTTTGTCATCTTATTCATTTTAAACTCCCCCCATACAAGAGCATGTGATTTTGGATGATTAAAGATTAAATAATAAAGATGTAGAAACAATGGAGAGTTTTTTCTAGCACTGTTGGTTACAATGCTCAAAATCGACAAAAAAAGCTGAGATTGCGCTTTTGAAAATTCGCCGTATACCCATCGCATTACGCCTGTTCTTAACAGTGCTACTGACGACCTTGCTAATCACCACGGTTAGTTTGGGGGTATTGCATGTCAATATGCAGCGTAACTTCAGTAAATACGTGGCCGACGTAGAAATGCAAAAGCTGGACTTGCTCACTCAAAACTTGGCAGAAGTGTATGCGGTGTACCATGACTGGGGCAATGCCATTCAGGCGCAAATTCTCCAAATTGAAGGTGAAGCTGCGCCTGATGATTATGACCGTTTATCTCGGTGGTGGTTACGTCGTCAGTATGACATTGCTTTGCAGCAGCGCTATTTTCAGGAACACACCCTGGCCAATGTAAACTCAAGTGTAGTCGAGCCTGAGCCAGGCAAACGACAAGCCAATGCGGAAGAACTTCGCTGGTTAGAGCTGAATTTACCTTCACAATTTCAGCCATTTGAAGGTTTAGTGTTTCCTTTGAGTGCCAATCAGAATGCTTTCCGTCCTGATCGTAAAAATGAAGGACACCAAAACACGACAGAATCATCTGGAAAAAAACAATTTATTTCGATGCCTGACCGTTTAGGCTTGAGTTCACGCTTATCTTTATATGATGCCCAGCGGCAATTTGTAGTGGGAGAGCCTGCTGAAACTCAAATTTCCTATCGTCCAATTATGGTCGGTGAAAAAATCGTGGGTTATCTGGGCTTAAAACCTGTGTTAGATCAGGAAGATGCTTTAAGTATTAACTTTTTTAGTAAACAAACTCGCTATTTATTATTGGTTTATGTTTTAAGTATTTTGGCGAGCTTGGTTGCTGCGTTGTTATTGGCGACCTATTTTAAAAAGCCAATTCAGCGCTTATTAAATGGTACACGTGAATTAACCAAAGGCAATTATCAGCATCAGGTCAAGGTCAATCGTAATGATGAGTTGGGTGATTTATCTACCGAATTGAATCATTTGGCGGTGATTTTAGATCAACATGAAACTTCACGTCGTCAGTGGGTGGCAGATACTTCACATGAATTAAAAACTCCATTGGCGGTGTTGCAGGCGCAAATTGAAGCCATGCAAGATGGTATCCGCAAAGCCACACCAGACCATTTGGCTGCGATGATGCATCAGGTCAATAGTCTGAAAAAACTCACACAGGATTTATCGGACTTGGCGCAAGCCGAAGCCATGCAGCTGAAATGCTATTTCTCGAGCATTGATCCATGGCAAGTGATTGAGCAGGAAATCGAAAGCTTTAAGCCGAAATTTGAACAGGCACAGTTGGACTTGATCGTGTCGGGTGAAGGCACGCAATTACAATTGGATATAGACCGCTTTAAACAAATTATGCTCAACTTGCTCAGTAATAGTATTCGCTATACCGAAGCAGGTGGGCAGGTGCATATTCACACCAGTCAAAACCCAACCGAATGGACGGTGTATGTAGATGACAGCCCGTTTGGCTTAAATGATGAACAATTGGCACGTTTGGGTGAGCGTTTTTATCGTGCCGATGATTCGCGTACACGTGCCACAGGCGGGACAGGTTTAGGTCTGGCTTTATCGGTCAAAATTGCCAAAGCATTGGGCGGAGAGCTAAGTTTTGCTCATTCACCGTTGGGTGGTTTACGCTGCAAATTAAGTTTTCCAAAAATTAAATCTTAATGGACTTTAAGGAATCGTGCATGAAACATATCTTGCTGGTTGAAGATGAAATTGAACTTGCCCAATTGGTGCGAGATTATTTAGAAGCTGCTGGTTTTGAAGTCAGTATGTTTCATGATGGGCAAGAAGCCTATGACAGCTTTTTGCAGCGTAAACCGAGCCTGATGATTTTGGATTTGATGGTACCGCGTATGGATGGTTTGACCATTTGCCGCAAAGTGCGTGAACAGTCCGATGTGCCTATTATTATGGTCACGGCACGAACAGAAGAAATTGATCGGGTGCTGGGTCTAAACATGGGCGCAGATGATTATGTATGTAAGCCTTTTAGCCCGAAAGAGCTGGTCGCGCGTGTACAGGCAGTGTTGCGCCGTTTAGAACGTAAGGCTGAGCCCGAAGATCCGTCTTTGTTCCGTATGGATAAAGCGCAGCAGCGTATTTGGTATCAGCAAAAAACCTTGAATTTGACCCCAACCGAATTCCGTTTATTGGAATTGTTTTTAGAGCATGTTGGGCAGGTGTATTCACGTGCGCAATTGTTAGATCATATTAACCCTGACAGTTTTGAAGTGGCAGATCGGGTGATCGATAGCCACATTAAAAACTTGCGCCGTAAAATTTCTGACGCTGCCGAAACAGGTAATCGACATGAGTGGATTCAGGCTGTGTATGGTGTAGGTTATCGTTTTGAATATCCTGATGAGTAGAAAAAATTAATCTAGTCCATCTTTAATACAGAGAGATGGGCTAGATAAAATATTTGTCATTTCACATCGCAGCTAAATTTTGTAGTTTGTACAATCAATTGCTTAGCAGGACAATGGCTTTGTTGCATAAATATTTTGCAAGATACTAATTTTTAAAGGTTTCTTTAGGTTTTAATAAAATCATAGTGTTAGGCATTTGTGCAACAAGGCTATTAAGATGAGCAACTCACCATCACTTCTGGCACATCACTTGGTAAAGGTGCTAAATCTTCAGGTTTTTCCAATGCTGTTTGCTGAATATAGGGTTGGCTGAGCAAGTTAAATAAACGCTCAACTTCTGAAAAATCATCACGCTCTGCTTGCTCAATCGCCTTTTGTGCCATGTGATTGCGCAAAATATACTGAGGGTTGACTTGCTGCATAGCAATATCTAAGGCATCGGTATCCTGATGTTCACGAATTTGTAAATACTGCGCCAAAAAGCTTTCCCACTGACGACGATCCAAACAATCATCCAATATTTCTGTGTATTGTTTATTTTGTAGACGGATAAAACTTTGGGTGTAATCCAGTTGCTCACTTTGCAAAATACGTAAGAAGTTGGTTGCGCAGTCAAAACTGTCTTTATGGAAGCTTGGCAGTCCCATTTTTTCACATAAACCGAGTTTATAATGCTCCAAAAAAGTGGGTTCAAAATGTTCTAAGCATGCTGCCAGTGCTTGTTTCCAGTGTTCTTTCTGATCTGGGTTTTGCTCAAGTGGAATTAAATTATTTAACCAGACCCATAAATTCCAGTGTGCTACGCTGGGTTGTTGTTGGTAGGTATAACGTCCTTGATAGTCCGAATGATTGTTGATCCAGTTGGGACGAAAACGCTCCATAAAGCCATAAGGACCGAAATCGAGTGTTGAACCTGTGATATTTAAATTGTCGGTGTTCATCACGCCATGCGCAAAACCGACCAGTTGCCACTTTGCAATCATGACAGCGGTACGTTGAATGACTTTCGTAGCAAAGGCGAGTACAGGCTGTTCGGCTGCCAAGCATTCTGGATAGTGCCACTCAATACATTTTTGCACAAATTCAGGCAGTAGTTCAGGTTGATACTGATTGATCCATTCGAAATGACCTAAACGAATATGACAGTCAGAGGTGCGTAATAACATGGCGCCCAGTTCTAGTTTTTCACGTTGTACGCCTTGTGTAGATGAAGTGAATCCCACCGCATTGCTTGAAGGGACACCCAGTGCATTTAAAGCATGCCCTGCCAAATATTCACGAATCACGGAACGTAATACTGCACGTCCATCGCCCATACGAGAATAAGGTGTTGCCCCCGCACCTTTTAAATGCAGGTCAATGGTACGTTGTTGTGTGTCCAAAACTTGCGCAATGAGTAAACCGCGTCCATCTCCCAATTGACCTGCCCACTGTCCAAATTGATGTCCTGCATAGACCATCGCCAAAGCAGGAAATTCTTGAAAAGTGTTTTGTCCACTGCAAATTTCAATCCAGTGCTGTTGTTCTTCGGCTGTCCATTGCAGTTCTTTTGCCAATGCAGCATTAAAGTGTCCTGCTTTTGCACCTTTTAAAGGTAAAGGCTGCTGCATGTGATAAAGACGGGCGGGTAGAGTCGGATAACGTGGATTAAATTGCATAGTGAGAGAGCTTTGGTACAAAGTGAGTTTCACTATAGCAAACTTAGGCTTTAAAACTGTAGTCTAAAAATGCAGAAAGCCCTGAACAGGTCAGGGCTTTCTGCAGTGTATAAGAATGGAGGTTTATTCAGATACAGGATTTTTTTTCAGGTTACGCATGAGTAAGTTCAAGGTTTCACGATGGTGTGAAAGACGCTGTTCAACCAATTGGAATTCAACTTTTAATTTGTCATCCATTTGGTGGATTTTTTCAGCTACTGATGCTTTTTTCGCCTGAATTTCTTGCTCTTTTAACTTTGCCCAATCGTTCAGAGTCTGAGTAAAGGCATCATATTCTTGCGAAATACGGCTTTTAACTTGGCCAATGTCATCATTTACATTGTGTCCATAGACCGCCAAGTCTTGCTCTGCATATTTAAAACGCATCGCCAATTCTGCTTTTTTAATATTAAAGCTTGGAATACGGCGTAAGTTTTTCGCTAAGCCCAACTTCGAGCATGTCCAAATTAACCATTTGGTTGGGTCATATTGCCACCATTTTACGCCATTACGATAATCGTATTGGAAAATATGGTGATAGTTATGATAACCCTCGCCCCAAGTGGCAATGGCTAACCAGAAGTTATCACGCGCGGTGTTTTCGTCAGTATAAGGACGTGAACCCCACATGTGGCACAGCGAGTTAATAAAGAAGGTAACATGGTGGCTTAAAATCAGACGCATTAAACCGCCCAATAGCAACACACCCCACATATCACCAACAGCCCAGCCAATTGGCACTAAAATGCCAACATGAACTGCAATTACCATTGGCACATAATATTTGTGCTGGAACATCACCAATTTGTCATTTAACAAATCTGGCGCATTTTTAAAGTTTGGCTCTGCGGCAGGATAGTCACGTAACATCCAGCCCATGTGCGCATACCAAAAGCCGTTATTAATTGAATATGGGTCTTTTTCGACGTCATCGACATGACGGTGATGGGTACGGTGACCTGAACCCCAATACAGAATACTGTTCTGAACGGCAAATGTTCCCATAATCATTAAAATGATTTTCAAGGGAAGGGTAGCTTCATAAGCACGGTGTGCCCATAAGCGGTGATAACCTGCTGTAATACCCAAGCTACTTACGCCAAGTAATACAAACATACTGATCCAAGCGGCAAGGCTAAAATCATGGTGATACGCATATAACGGAATCGCGATAACAGCTACAATGGGTAAAACCACCAGAGCAAACACAGCGACCCAGTTAATTGGGGCTTGAGGTAGGGGAGCATTCATCTCCAACAGCACTCCTAGAACCTTGGGAGGTATAAATGGACCTTAATCCGTTACAACGTTATGACCGATCTGTAGATTGAAATCATAGTATTAAGTTTTATGGGGATTAATTTTTTCGCATATTAGCATGAGCGTATTCACGATCACAGCATTATTGTACAGTTGTATTGTACTGGGTGGTAACAGAATATAATGGCTTCTGCGAGATTTTACGGAGTTATGGTATTCGGCAGCCAAACAAGCACAATAAATCAATTATTTATCCATCAAAATATTTGAGGTTGTGCCGCTTACAAGTGTTGCATCATCAGTTTAGGATAATCGGTAATTAAACCCTGAACACCCAAATCTTTAAGCTGTTTGGCACGTTCAATTTGGTTGACTGTCCAAACACTGATATTCAGCTGGGCTTGTTGTGTGGCCTGAATGAGTGCATTGGTTGCGAGTTCATTCATCCAACCAATTTGGCAACAGCCTAATGCTAAAGCCTGGTCAATCGCTTGATATTGCAAATTATCTTCAACCAATAAACCACGTTTAAAGCGTGATTTTTGTTGTTGCAAGGCCCAATGAATTTTTGTATCAAAACTGGTGATGATGGCGTTGTGTTCAAAACCCTTCAAATGTTGCTCTAAACTTTGGGTAATTTTTTCAGCATCGGCATGCGAGTTGACTGCTTTAACTTCGACTTCAATATGATCAAAATTTTGAATAATGGTCATGGTTTGATTGAGTAGGGGTGTGGTTTCAACTTTATTCCAATTTGACCACATCACCGCATGATTGTAATGGTTTAAATCTTCCAGACTACATTCATACAGTGCTTTGTCTTGTCCTGTGGTGCGAATGAATTGATCATCATGCATGACCACCAAAGCATTGTCTTTGAGTTGACGTACATCAAACTCTACTGCACGAATGCCAATATTTTGAATATATTCAAAACCACCAAGCGTGTTTTCAGGCGCTTCGCCACGCGCACCACGATGACCAATTATGCGCATAATGTGCTCATGAATTGAAAGTTTGCTTTCATTTTGCAAGTACGACGTGACAGAGGGATGACAACTCTTATTTTGGTCAGATGGTGTGAAAATTCAAGCACCATCTGCTGTGATTTTTTAGATGTAAAATCAGGACTTTATTTTAGTTTCCGATGTCAGTTACTAATGCTGTCATTGATATTTTTTTGCCAAAGTACTTCGCTGCCACCTTCGGCGCGTTGCAAGCTGCGCGATGCGACAAATAGCCAGTCAGACAGTCGATTTAGTAATTGCAAAGACGGTGCTTGAATATTTTGATCACGGTTGTGGACGGTCATTAAACTGCGTTCTGCACGGCGGCATACGGCACGGGCTTGATGTGCATAACTGCATGCCAATGTACCTGCAGGCAGAATAAATTCTTTGAGCATTGGCAGGCTTTCATTCATGCGGTCAATGTCTTGTTCTAGGAACTCAATCGCAAGTGGTTGTACGAGATGGTAATTGGGGATACAGACTTCACCGCCTAAATCGAATAGCCAGTGCTGAATCAGGCTAAGCGATTTGTCCCAAGTGTTTTTGTCTTGAATGTTGCTATGTGTAATTTGTGAGCGCAATACGCCAATGCAGGCATTGAGTTCATCGACATCGCCCAGTGCATGAATGCGTAAGTCGTCTTTGGCGACACGTGAGCCATCGCCCAGTCCTGTTGTGCCTGAGTCGCCTGTTCGGGTGTAGATTTTGCTTAAACGGTGGCCCATAACTTTTCCTTAGGTTGAAATGAAAAAAAGGATAATGTCGGTCATTACATTATCCATAAACTGCGCTGTTTTAAAGTTTTTGTTGTTATGCGGGTTTTAGTAGCGGAAAGTTACGCCTGCTGAAGCTAGGCGGCCACCATTCACATAATAGTATCCGCTACCATAGGATGTCGTTTTGTATTCAACATCACCAATATTCTGAATATTCGTGAATAATTTAACGTTAGGATTTACATTCCAGAATGCATTTACATCAACAGTGGCATATCCTGATATAGTGCTATTTTTAGGTCTAGATTTAGCTGAAAGTGATGCACTAATACCATACATCTCGTTTTGTAAACCTGTAGTGAGTGTCAAACTTTGACGTGGTCGACGGCTTAAATCTGTATCATTGCTTTTATCTTTTGGCTGAACATAAGCATAAGAAAGATCTAAAACTAAATCATCTTGTGCCCAGTTTAAATTGAACTCACCACCAGTAAAAGTCGCTTTTTTAACATTTAATAATTGACCTTTATATGTTACTGGATCAGTTATATAAGTAATTAAGTCTTTAACTTCGTTACGATACGCAGATAATCCCACTGTAAGACTATCTGTAATTTTTTGATCTAGACCAATTTCATAAGAAATGCTTTCTTCTGGTTTGAGTTCAGGATTTGCTCCCCAACCAATCGCATAAAGATCATTATTTGTTGGAGCACGGAAAGCTGTTCCAATATTGGTATAAATACTTGTGGCTGGGAGAATTTGATATCGTGCTGCAACCTGACCTACGGTATGTGTACCAAAAGCTTCATTATCCTCAACACGAAGACCCACCTGAGTATTCAAATGATTGTTCTGATATTGATGCTGGATAAAATATCCTGTGCTACTAGCATCTTTATCATATTGAACTGTATTCCAACCTAGCGAAAGTAAATCAGTTTTAGTATTTCGATGTGACACACCAGCCATCATATTTTGATGAGGGGTAAATTGCCATTTAGAATATAATTCTGCTTCTTGTGTTTTATTATGAATAAAATCAGCAGTTTCATTTTGAGAAAGGTTATCTTTAAACTGCGATACACGAGCATTGACTGAAATTGTATCGTTGATATTTATACGACCTTTTAAATTAATGATTTCGTTTTTAAAGTCTTGGGACTTATTGATTAAATCTAGTAATTGAGTATAAGAAGGGTTGAAAATACCATCTGTATAGACTGAAGTGCCTTCATTTTGTGAATAGTCTATAGATGCAGCATATTGCTTTTGTTCAATACCAAATTTTGCACTAAAGCCTTCTTGATCATAGGCACCGGTTTTAGCATTCGAATTTTTAAAATCGGTAACTTGAGTGCCGTCTGATTCTAAATGCTGACCACGAACTTGTGCATAAAAACCATTTTCAGCCAAGTCAGCACCTAAAACAGCTTTATAAGTATTATTTTCACCTATTTCTCCTGTAATAAAAGCACTTGTTTTTTCAGGAGTCTTTGAAATGAGTTGCACGACACCACCAATAGCATCTGTACCATAAAGAACAGACGCAGGACCTTTGAGTACTTCAATTTGTTTAATGTCGGTAGTATCAATAAATGAAAGGGAGGCAGAGCCAGCAGACCCTGTATTGAGGCGAACCCCATCGCGAAGTACTAAAGTATGAGTTGAGTTTGTCCCTCTAGTAAAAATTGAAGCCGTTTGACCATACCCACCATATTGCATCATATCAATAGATGCATCACTCATAAGCAAATGAGGTAATTCAGCAATTGGCGACTGTTCCAAAATTTTTGGCTCAATAATATTAATCCGCGCAGGCACATTACCAATTTTTTCTTCAGAACGAGTTGCCGTAACAACAAGCGTATCTAAAGCAGCATTCACCACACGCTGATCTTGCGATTCTGCAGCAAAAACTGAAGTTGAAAAACCCATTGCAAGCGCAATTGCGCCCACTAAAGCAGTAGGCTGAAAAAGAGTAGACATGACTTTGCTCCATACATTCACCCCACGTGAATGATTGAGTTAAGGGCACAACAAGCAGGTCTCCGGACTTCAATGTGCCAAGCATCTTCTAATTTATGATTGCTTCGCTATATATCCACCTTCCCATATTGTTCATACAGTGGTGTAAATCATAAGATTTAAATTGATATACGTTTCATGGTTACCGTTGCGGGGGCAGTGTTGGACTTTCACCAACTTCCCTAAAGCTCAAAGCTAGAACTCGTTGCATTTGCGCGAAGTATAAAGTCTGTATGCCATTTAAACAACGGAAATGCAGAATAATCCGCCTGAACTTCACTCAACCCCTTAAAATTGCATTACAATGATTCGCCCCAATATCTGATTCTGTGAGTGTGAACAGACAATTTAAAAGTCACGCACAGCAAGATCAGCAAAATGAAGATTGAAAATCAGGATTAGAGTCCAAAACGATGCGTACCCGTGCCAAAATTTGCGGAATCACGCGAATTCAAGATATAAACAGTGTTGTGCATGCGGGTGCAGATGCAATTGGCTTGGTGTTTTATCCTCCAAGTCCACGCAATGTGAGCATTGAGCAAGCACAAGGCTTGCTGCAACACATTCCCGCTTATGTGCAAGTGGTTGGTTTATTTGTCAATGCAACGGCAGAAGAAATAGCCGCTGTACTGAAACAAGTACCTTTAGATATTCTGCAATTTCATGGTGATGAAACACCCTTGCAATGTCAGCAAATAGCACAGCAAGTTGGACGTCGATGGTACAAAGCCATTCAGGTCAAACCTGATTTAAATGTGTTAGATGCGATAAAAAGCTATCAACAAGCAGGTGCAAGCGCAGTATTATTAGACGCGTGGCATCCTGAACTCAAAGGTGGAACAGGACACAGTTTTGACTGGTCAAAATTCCCCAAACTCGATATTCCTTTAATTTTGGCGGGTGGTTTAAACCCTGAAAATATTGAAGATGCAATTCAGACGACTCAAGCCTATGCCGTTGATGTCAGTGGCGGAGTTGAGTCTGCAAAAGGTATTAAAGACCAACAACTCATAGAAAACTTCATGCAAGGAGTCCAACGTGGATCAGCAAAGTACAAATCACAATAACTCAGTGATTGACTATACCCAATTCCCAGATGCAAAAGGGCATTTTGGTATCCATGGCGGACGTTTTGTGTCAGAAACGCTGATGGCGGCTTTACAAGATTTAGAAAAATTGTATTTCCGCATGAAAGATGATCCGCAGTTTTTGGCAGAATTCGACCGCGATCTCGCCTACTATGTAGGTCGTCCTAGTCCTTTGTATTATGCTGAGCGATGGTCAAAAGAGTTGGGGGGGGCGCAAATTTACTTAAAACGTGAAGATTTGAACCATACTGGCTCACATAAAGTGAATAACACCATTGGTCAGGCACTGTTGGCAAAACTGTCTGGCAAAAAACGCATTATTGCCGAAACAGGTGCCGGTCAGCACGGTGTAGCAACCGCGACCATTGCCGCTCGTTTAGGCTTGGAATGTGTGGTGTTCATGGGTGCAGAAGACGTCAAGCGTCAGGCCATGAACGTGTACCGTATGCGTTTACTTGGTGCAACTGTTGTACCTGTAGAAAGTGGCTCAAAAACCTTAAAAGATGCCATGAACGAAGCCATGCGTGACTGGGTCACCAATGTTGACTCTACATATTACGTGATTGGTACAGTCGCTGGCCCACACCCATATCCACAATTGGTACGTGATTTCCAGTCAATTATTGGTCGTGAAGCACGTCGTCAAATTCAGGAGCAGGCAGGTCGTTTACCTGACGCACTTGTGGCGTGTGTTGGTGGTGGTTCCAATGCGATGGGCTTGTTCTATCCATTCCTGAACGATGCCGAAGTGAAAATGTACGGTGTCGAAGCTGCAGGTTTGGGCATTGAAACAGGCAAACACTCTGCACCATTGAATGCAGGACACGTAGGCGTATTACACGGCAACCGTACTTATTTAATGTCGGATGCACAAGGTCAGATCATCGAAACCCACTCTATTTCTGCAGGTCTGGATTATCCAGGGGTAGGGCCAGAGCACAGCTTCCTGAAAGATATGCACCGTGTTAATTATGTGCCAATCAATGACCAAGAAGCCTTGCAAGGTTTCCGTGATTTAACCCGTATTGAAGGGATTATTCCTGCTTTGGAAAGCTCGCATGCTATGGCTTATGTGAGCAAGCTTGCACCAACGATGGATAAAGACCAAATTATTATTGCAACCGTTTCAGGTCGTGGTGATAAGGACCTAATGACTGTTGCCCGCATTGATGGCGTGGAAATGGTGGATATGTAAATCGCAAGCTGCTTGAAATAAAGCATGCTGTATTTCAATTCAATCGTGCTGAAGCAATTCGGCACGATTTTTTATTTGGAGAATTAAAAAATTCTCGCTACTTTAAATGATCAAGCTTAAAAATCATCAACCCTAAAAGCCATCAAGCTTAGGATATTTGCGTAGGAGCCGGATATGCCCAGTTTATTTATCGTGATGTTAGGTGGGTGTCATGCGCGAGCCAATACCGAAGTGCATGATGTGGTACTTGCAGTAGGCGATTCTTTGGAACAGATCTATCCGCAACTTAAGCAGGCTTGGTTTGCAGAGCCGAAAGGTTTGCATATTGATGCATGGGCGCAAATTAATGGTGTTGCGTTTGAAGGCAAATCTTACTATTTAAAATTTACCGATGCGCAGCCGAATCAGGTAGAAAACCGACTGTATTTAATTAATTTAGGTGGATATGATCCGCGAGAGTTTGGTGAGTTACATCGTTATGTTTTGGTGGTGGCGCAAAACCCAATGGTGGCAAAACAGCGTGGTAAAGCCTATTTTGCTCAGCACTGGCAAAAACAACATACCGATCGGGTATTAGAAGTGGATGATTGTATTGCGATAGATCAGGTGCATGGTCGCTATGTGCAATTGGTTGAAGGGTCATTTTCAGGCAATCGCTGGGAAAATACCTATCTGACTTTGAAGGCTGATGCTTAAAAGTATTCAGAATATTGAGGCAGAAATAGATTAATTTATGTTTTGTATATTTAGTAAGCGCTCAGGCCTTAAAATGGTAAAACAATCTATGTTTTTATAGTTTTTTGAACAAAATCATAAGCTGCGGGTTTTTTGTACATGCATTTGTAGGCATAATACGACCAAAGATGAATTGTTTTTAGACAACAGGGAATGTCTTCAATGGATTTAATTCAGGCGAATGGACAACCGCATTATGGACGCTTTAGTGAACTTCCCAAAAAAATTGATTATCAGGCTTACCAATATAAATCACCGTATGGTGAGGTATTGTCAGGTTGGCGTAAGCGATTAAAATATAAAAAGTTTAAATTTTGTAGTATTCAACACGAACACTATACCATTGGGCTTGCGATTGCCGATATTGCTTGGGCAGGGCACGGTTTTGTCTATATTTATAATCACATGACGGGAGAAGTACAGGAATGGAATGCGATTAATTTATTATCGCGTAATACTGTTTTAGATGAGCAACCGTTATTTAATCAAAGTTTTTTTGAAAAATCGCCATTTCAAATTGAAATTCAACATGCCAATGGTGTGCGTTATATCCGCGTGACCAAATACGGTGAAATAAAACTCAGTGCGCGGATATTTTGTGCAGGCACAGACCCGCTGAGTATGTGTAGCCCAACGGGTATTAATGGTTGGACTTACACCCAAAAACTGACCACGCTCGGCTGTGAAGGCTATTTTGTCAATAAAACCGGACAAACCATTCAATTCCATGAGCGCACCTTTGCTTCTTTAGATGACACCTGCGGGTTTTTACGTCCTGAAACGGCATGGTTTTGGTTGTCGTGTAACTTCTGGGATACCGAAAACCGTCGTGTAGGCTTGAATCTGGCGTCTGGAGTGAATGAAAGTTTTGGCAATGAAAACTGTTTGTGGATTAATGGGGTGCTGTATCCATTAACAGATGTGTTATTCCAACTTGAAGATGATGGTTCGTGGAGTATTCGTTCACTGGATCATCGCTTGAATTTAACTGTTAGTACTGGTTGGCGCCGTTATGAAAACTTGAATTTGCGTCTAGTCGGCAGTCAGTTTAGCCAATGGCAAGCCAAAATTAGCGGTACTATTCAACAAAATGGCACCGAAATTATTTTGTTAAACGAATACGGCTTGCTTGAACAGCATTATGCCAAGTGGTAGGGCAGGTTTTTAACTAAGATTGTACGTCACCACTTGCAGATCAATCCTGTGATTTCATCTACCACTCAATTGAAACGCCATTGAGTTTTTACATAATCTGCAAAAAAAGTCGCATTATGCAATTTCACTATGCGTTCAGAATTGGCATGATACTGCGAAATATATCAAGGTGAGTTTCACATGGCACAAGGTCTTTTGGCGGGTAAGCGTTTTTTAATTGCTGGTATTGCAAGTAAATTATCTATCGCATTTGGTATTGCAGAAGCATTGCATCGTGAAGGTGCAGAATTAGCATTTACTTATCCGAATGAAAAACTCAAAAAACGTGTTGATGACTTCGCTGCACAATTTGGCTCAAGCATTGTATTGCCTTGCGATGTAGGTGTAGATGCAGAAATTGAGCAAGCTTTTGCTGACTTGGCAAAGCACTGGGATGGTTTGGATGGTTTGGTTCACTCGATTGGTTTTGCACCTGCGCATACTTTAGACGGTGACTTTACCGATGTTACAGATCGTGATGGTTTCAAAGTTGCGCATGATATTAGTGCTTATAGCTTTATTGCGATGGCACGTGCTGCAAAACCATTATTACAAGCACGCCAAGGTTGCTTATTGACTTTGACGTATCAAGGTTCTGAGCGCGTGATGCCAAACTACAACGTCATGGGTATGGCAAAAGCATCTTTAGAAGCGGGTGTACGTTACTTGGCTTCAAGTTTGGGTGCTGAAGGTATTCGTGTAAATGCAATTTCTGCAGGACCAATTCGTACGCTTGCAGCTTCAGGTATTAAATCGTTTCGTAAAATGTTAGACCTGAATGAAAAAGTTGCACCTTTAAAACGCAACGTGACCATTGAAGATGTCGGTAATGCTGCACTATTCCTCTGCTCACCATGGGCCAATGGTATTACCGGTGAAATTCTGTATGTCGATGCAGGTTTTAACACCGTGGGTATGAGTGCAGAATTAATGCTAGATGCTGAATAAGCATTGCATCAAGCAGATAGAACCGAAGTTTAGACTTCGGTTTTTTTATCGCTGCATTTTAAGCAAGAGGTATTTTGCAGATTGCTGTAATTTTATTTTCTTCTTTGGCGCATCTGCTGCTATAAATAGATGAGTTGACAATATTTCAAAATAAAACTGGGTTTTAGGTCTTAAAAATGAATGCGGAACAATTGCAAAAAACGTTACATGCCAGTCAATATGCAGAACAAGTCTTGGCAAATCACGAAAGCCTGTTACAGCAGGATTATGCAATTGACCAATTTCTAAAACCGCTGAGCGCAGACTATATTCATCAACTGGTAATTTCGACTTTACAAGACATTCAAGATGAAACCTTGTGGATGAAAACCCTGCGAATTTTACGCGCGCGTTTAATGTTTCGCTGGATTTGGCAAGATGCCAACCAACTCACCGATGTGGTGACGTTGACGCAGGAACTTTCAGACTTTGCCGATATTTGTGTGCAAGTTGCCAAAGATTTTGCGCGGATTCCGTTGGTTGCCAAGCATGGCGAACCGATGGGATATAACGGCAAAGTCCAAGACCTGATTGTGGTCGCCATGGGCAAGCATGGTGCGCAGGAATTGAATTTATCCAGCGACATCGACCTGATTTTTGCCTTTGATGAACAAGGTGAAACCAATGGACGCAAGTGTATTGAAGTGCAGCAATTCTGCATCTTATGGGGACAAAAACTGATCTATCTATTAGATCATATCACCGCCGATGGTTTTGTTTTTCGTGTCGATATGCGTTTACGTCCGTGGGGCGATGGTTCAGCATTGGCAATTAGCCACGTGGCATTGGAAAAATATTTAAGTCAGCATGGACGTGAATGGGAACGCTATGCTTGGATTAAGGCACGTATTATCACAGGCGGGCAAGAAGGTCATGAATTACTGCAAATGACCCGACCTTTCGTATTCCGCAAGTATGTCGATTACACCGCCTTCGAAGCTATGCGCGAAATGAAAGCTATGATTGAACGCGAAGTGCAGCGCCGTAATATCGAAGACAATATTAAATTGGGCGCAGGTGGAATTCGTGAAGTTGAATTTATTGTGCAGGTTTTTCAGCTAATTTACGGTGGTTCAAAACTAGAATTACAAGATCGCCAGTGTTTGGTGAGTTTGCGCCATTTGGGCGAAGCCGAATTGCTAGAACCGCAAGCCGTACTTGATTTGGAAGATGCTTATTTATTCCTACGCCGAGTTGAACATGCCATTCAAGCCTTGAATGATCAGCAAAGCCAAGCTTTACCAACCGAACCTGAGTTACGTGCACGCATTAGCGATACTTTGGGCTTTGCCGATTGGGATAGCTTTATGCAGACCCTAAATGAAAAACGTGCCAAAGTCATTTATCAGTTTGAACATTTAATTAAAGAAAATGAACCCGATTCTTTGCTGGAAAATTACAGTCAGCTAGAAAAACAGCTCGATGCGGTATTGGACGACCAAGCGAAAAATTTAGTGCATGAGTTCTGGTATGGACATGCCACTAAAAAACTCACCGCCAAAGCTTTGCAGCGTTTAAAAACCTTTTGGCCACACCTGATTGAGGCGGTGTTACAGTCGGAAAACCCACAGATGGCGCTAATGCGTTTAATGCCATTGGTTGAATCTGTACTGCGTCGTTCCGTGTATTTGGTCATGTTGATTGAGAGTAAGGGCGCTTTACAACGCTTGGTGAAAATGGCCACGGTCAGCCCATGGATTTGTGAAGAATTGACGCAATATCCTGTGTTGCTAGATGAGTTTTTGTCTATGGATTTTGAATTGCCAAAACGCAGCGATTTGGAAGATTCTTTGCGCCAACAATTGTTGCGCATTGAACTGGATGAAGTCGAAGACCTCATGCGGGTGCTACGTTTATTCAAAAAATCCAACGTATTGACCGTTGCAGCGAGCGATGTACTAGCAGAAAGTCACTTAATGAAAGTGTCAGATGCTTTAACTGATATTGCCGAAGTGACCGCAAATGCAGCCCTGCAACTAGCCTATCAAATGATTGTCAAAAAGCATGGTTATCCACTAGACAGTGAAGGGCAGCGTTGTGGTTTAGAGCATAACGCTTTTGCCATTATTGGTTATGGCAAAGTGGGTGGCATTGAACTGGGTTACGGCTCAGATTTAGATGTAGTTTTTATTCACAACATGGATGAACAGGCCGATACTGATGGTATTAAACCCATCAGTGGCTTTGAATTTGCCATGCGGGTAGCGCGTAAATTTGTATCTTTAATGACCACGCAAACTTTAGATGGTCGCGTTTATGATGTCGATACCCGTTTACGTCCTTCGGGAGATGCGGGTTTATTGGTGACCAGTTTACGGGCCTTTGAGCAATATCAACTGAAAAGTGCATGGCTGTGGGAGCATCAGGCTTTGGTGCGTGCGCGCAGTATTGCGGGAGATCAAGATTTACGTGACAAGTTTGAAGTGTTGCGTTGTAAGATTTTAACCCAGCCGCGTGACGAAGCTTATGTCCGCAGCGAAGTGCTGAAAATGCGTCAAAAAATGAAAGATCATTTGGGTTCATCTAAAGAGCAAAAAAAAGATGGAATTTTTCATTTAAAACAGGATGCAGGTGGTATCGTTGATATCGAATTTATGGCACAGTATGCGGTATTAGCCTGGAGTGGGTCGAATCCTGATCTCGCCCATTATTCCGACAACGTAAGAATCCTTGAAGATGCCGCAAAAACAGGTTGCTTATCCAGCGACGATGCGACAGCATTGATTCAAGCTTATCTCCGTGAACGAGCCGAAAGCCACCGCTTAGCCCTTGCAAATCAATCCATGCAAGTCAATGCTGCGGACTGGTACGATACCCGTGAGGTCGTTTGCAAGTTATGGCAAAGATTAATTGATCCGACTGCAATGTCTGCGTTGGATTAAAATGACTATTGTATAAACATTTGGAGTGTGTGCCATGAATTTGGCTGATCGTGATGGTTTTATTTGGCAAGATGGACAATTGGTTGACTGGCGTGATGCAAAAATTCACGTCTTAACGCATACCTTACACTACAGTATGGGTGTGTTTGAGGGTGTCCGCGCTTATGAAACGCCAAACGGAACTGCGATTTTCCGTCTTCAGGACCATACTAAGCGTTTGTTAAACTCTGCAAAAATCTATCAAATGAAAGTACCATTTGATCAAGCAGCTCTAGAACAGGCGCAAATTGATGTGGTACGTGAAAACAAACTTTCATCGTGCTATTTACGCCCTTTAATCTGGATTGGTTCTGAAAAACTGGGTATTGCTGCAACCAATAACACCATTCATGCTGCGGTTGCGGCTTGGGGTTGGGGGGCATACTTGGGTGAAGAGGCAATGGCTAAAGGCATTCGCGTTAAAACTTCATCATTTACGCACCATCATCCAAACGTGACTATGTGTAAAGCCAAAGCTTCAGGTAACTACACCTTGTCTATTCTTGCACACCAAGAAGTCGCGCAAGCAGGCTATGATGAAGCCATGTTGATGGACCCACAAGGTTATGTATGCCAAGGTTCTGGTGAAAACGTATTCTTAATTAGAGATGGCGTTTTACACACACCAGACATCGCAGGCGGTGCTTTAGATGGTATTACGCGTCAAACAGTGATCACCATTGCTAAAGACTTGGGTTATGAGGTGGTTGAACGCCGTATTACACGTGATGAATTCTACATTGCCGATGAAGCCTTCTTTACAGGTACAGCAGCGGAAGTCACCCCAATTCGTGAATATGATGACCGTGTGATTGGTTGTGGTTCACGTGGCCCAATTACCACTGAAATTCAAAAAACTTTCTTTGATGCAGTTCAAGGTAAGAATGACAAATATGCACACTGGTTGACTTACGTTAAATGAGTCACGCTTGCGTGCCTGGGTGAAGAGAATTGACTCAGGTGTGATGACCCCATTCAGGCAGTGCTTGAATGGGGTTTTATTTTGTCTGCTATTACCTTATGAGCTCGCTAAACATCGAGCAAGATTTATCACTCACGTTAGCGATATAAATGAATAATCAATTATTTCTTCGTTGAGTTAGTGATGTGCAAATTTGATCTTAACGATAAATTTAGTTGCTCAAAACATAGGTTTTTTATAGCGAGAGGCAATCCCTGTAATTGGTGAGATTTGATGTTAAAAAGCGCTCAGTCTGTCGAATGTGATAGGAGATAGCGAATCAAATATGTGAAAAGTATAGTAAAAAATGGACTAAAAATGAGAATTTAACCATTCAGTTAAAAATAAACCGACTTAAAATGTAACAAAAGTTAAAATGAAGTTAAAGTAAAAATTCCATAAAAACAAAATCTTAATCTAGAAGTTAAGAAATATATTTTTTTATTATCCCTAAAATTTGGGTCACAAATTTTAGGGAGTGAGCTGCTCCCTAGTTTTTTGTGATGTCATTTAAAACAGTACTTTAATCATCCTAATTTACTGAAATTCAAGGTTTATTCAATATTGTGTGAAATAGCGCGTATAGATGGTTTTTTGTGAGAAATACCTAAAATGAAGAAGCTTGCTAAGGATTGAGTTTCAATAATTCTAACGATATCTCAAGCGAGTGAATGATTAAAAAATGGTTTTTTATAAGAGTTATGGAGAAATGAAATGTCTAAATTTATTAAAACAGCTGCAGCTGTGGTGGTTTTCGGCGCTTTTTCAACGGTAACAATGGCAGGTGGTGGCGGCAATCACGGTCCTAAACCAGACCCTAAGCCAACCCCAGTATGTAACGAAGGGCCTTGCACAGGAAGTATACCAATTCAAGTGACTGTACCTAAGCGTTGTGAGCTGAAAGTGAAAACACCAAGTATCTCATTAAAAGATGGTGCAGAAGCTTCAGGTCAATTTTTGGTTGGAGCGAATGCAGACTACAACTTATTAGTCGATACCGACAACCGTGTTGGTGGAGGCAAAACAACCAAATCTGAAGCTAAATCAGGTAGCCATGCCGTGGGCTTAACCGTTGAAACCAAGCGTACGGGTTCATCGTCTGTGATTAAGTTAAATGATCAGCAAACCAATATTGCGCCAGGCAGCAATGGCTGGAACACTTACAATGTCTTTGTTAAAAGTGACAGCGTAGGTATTTCTAAACCAGCGGGTACTTATACCGATAATTACAACATTCGAGTGTCATTCTAATACGTTTGAACTCAATCTGAATGAGTTGGCTTTGCCGATGGGTGGAGTCAACTTTTTAGTCTAAATAAATACAAAATAAGACATTGCTGGGGGAAGCATGAAACGATTATTGAAATATATGCTGATTGCAAGTTGCTTATGTGTAGAAGCTGTTTATGCAAACATGGTGATTTCACCTACACAAATGTATTTGGGCGATAAAGCACGACAACGCAGTGCAACGGTTGCGATGGAAGCTACCGATCTTGCAGAACCGAAAAGCTTTGAAATGTTTGCCTATAAATGGACGCAAAATGCTCAGGGTGAAGATGTACTAGAGCCAGATCAAGACCTTTTAATTAATCCAAAAAACTTTGTTTTACAACCTAATACGCAACAAATTATTCGTGTAGGTTTTAGCCGACCACTTTCGAAGGAAGAAATGGCGCAAGAAAAAACTTGGCGCATTGTTTTTAAAGAAATTGCTCCTGTAGTGGAAGAAGACGCCTTACAATTTTTATTCACAATTTCTGTTCCTTTATTTGTGGGTAAGCAAGAAGCCATTCAGGTAACAGCAACCCCGCGTTATCAAAATGATCATTTATTTTTAGAGATAGAAAATCATGCTGGATCGCATGTGCAAATTTCTTCAATCAGTATTTTGAATCAACAAAAACAACCTGTCGCAACTACTCGTGAAATGAAATATTTGTTGAATCAACAAAAGCACAGCTTTGATATGGGGCAAATCAAACTGAGTGATTTGAAAAATTACATACTCAAACTTGAAACAGATAAAAGTGAGCAAGCCATTGAGTTGAAAATGAAGGGCTAAATCATGCATAGAACTCGACTGTTTTTTGCGCTGCAAAGTGTCCTGTGGGGGATACCATTACAAGCCGCTGCTGCTCAGCCTGAAATGGTATTAAATAGTGTCTGGCTAAATGGCGTTGATCGTGTCGTTGAAAGTCTAGTATTGCAGCAGGACGGGCAACGTTATATGGAATGTGAAGTCTTGCAACAATTGGGTTTGCTGCAAGAGCGCTTACAAAAACACAGCGCACAAACTCAGTTCTGTTCTGTAAGCACCAATGAAATTCAGTCCGTGCAAGACGCTGCGCTGCAAGCCATTAAACTGACTGTACCAGCCAGCTATTTTATTGATGCACAATTTACCCAAACGCATGCGATTCCCTCAAAAGCGGACTTGGGTGGCTTTTTAAATTATGATGTGCTGTATGCACGTTATGATAATTACAATGAAATAAATGGCTTGGCGGAGCTTGGTATTTTTAAAGATTACTGGATTTTTAAAAATGCCATGATGTATCGCAAAGAGGTAGAACAAGATCAAGATAAGCTACTGCGTTTGAATACCAGTTTTGAAATAGAGTTTCCATCACGTTATCAGCGTTTAACCTTGGGTGATAACACAAGTGTTTATAATCCATTATTAGATACATTTAGATTTGGCGGTGTATCTTTTGGTTCAAATTTTAGTAGTTATCCAGATTTTATTTATTGGAATGTACCCACCTTAAGGGGGAGTGCTGTACTGCCATCCACAGTCGATTTATACATTAATGGTATCAATTTATATCAACAACAGGTTACGCCTGGACACTATAGCTTAAATACAGGTGCCAATATTCAGCAGTCGGGTGAGGCGCAGGTGGTGGTGGAAGATGTATTGGGTAACCGTACCGTGCAATCCTTTCCTGTCTATGTCACCACGCAATTACTCAAACCTGGGTTAAATGAATATAACTTTTCTGCAGGCAAGTTGCGTTATGACTATGACTACGTGTCAGATGATTATCGTGAGTTTTTTGGCAACCTTTATTTCAGACGCGGGATTACTGACAGCACGACCTTAGGCACTAATTTAAGTTACAGCAAGGATGTGCAAAATGTTGGTTTGTTATGGACGCAAGCTATCAACAAATATGCCTTGTTAGATACGCATGCAGCTTCTAGTCATAGTGACTGGGGCGATGGCTATACCTTTGGCGCTTCGCTAAGCCGTAGTGGAAGTTGGATTGCGCTTGGTGCAAGTCATAAATACTACAGTCCTGAATATCGCGGTTTGGGATATAGCAATACGACGCAAACAGTGGAATACGACAATTTAGCTTATGTCAGTATTTTTAATATTCCTTTAATCAACACCTTAAATGTGAATTATCTTGAGCGCCGTTATCATCCAAATGCAAATAATAGTTTTACAGATAGCCAAATGCTTACAGTCGGTTTTTCTCGTATGTTGGGACGTCAAACTTCACTGTCGTTTTCTTATTATAAAGACTTGAAAATGCAGGATAGCGACGGAGCCTATTTAACGCTGAATTATCAATTTGACCAACGCCGCAGTGCGCAGCTTTCACATAATTTTGAAGAACAAACCCAGTTACGTTATGCGCAAAGCAGCCTAACTCAAAATGGTGTGGATTACACGCTTGCTGTGCGCCATCAGCAAGCTGAAGGGGATATTGGTGTAAATGCGTATACAGCCCTGAAAATGCCGATGGGCAATTTATATTTAAGCCACGATGAAAGCGAGCGCTTTAGTTATAGTCAAGCCAATTATCAGGGTGCGGTGGTGTGGTTAGACCGAAAATGGGCCATGACCAAATATGTAGACAATGCTTTTGCTTTGGTGAATGTTAGTGATATTCCTAATGTGGAAGTACTGCGTGCGTTAACGCCTGTTGGTAAAACCAATCAACACGGCTATGTATTTGTGCATGATATTGTACCTTACGTCAATTACGACGTGGCTTTTGATCAAGACCAGTTAGACATGTATGACAGCTTTGAATATTCAAGCCAAAAAGTGATTGGTATGAATCAACGTGGTTATAAAGTGAATTTTCCTGTGCAGCGTACAGGATTGATTATATTGCGTTTACTTACGCCAGATCAGCAGACATTTGTGCAGGGAAGTGAGGTGTATTTAAGTCGTGATACCACTGAGTTTGTACCTGTGGGCAGTGATGGAAATGTACATTTATATGGTGTGAAACCCGGCAGCTATACGCTAAAAGTCAAAACCAAAGGTGGAAAGATTTGCCATAGCCAGCTTGAAGTACCTCAAGTTAAAGCTGGCACGGTTCCGCAAACAACGCAAATGGATTTGATTTGTCAGTAAGCATGTCAGCATGATGAGTGAGGGTGAGAAAAATGAAAAGATTAGAGATCGTAAAAAAAATAAGCCTGTTGTTGTGTGGCTGTTGGGTCTGTGTTCCTGCACAGGCCTGCACCATTGGTTCGGTGAGTGAGTCTTTATTGCAAATGAGCGCTCAATACCGTAGTCAGACGGCAACCAGTTTTAATGTGCACTGTGATCGGGGTTATAGCATTCAGTTTAGTAGTCGTAATTTACGGGACAAGCACGGCAGCAGTTTTGTAAATAATGGTGCTCACCGTTTACGGACCAGTATGCGCATTATGGGTGCAAAAAATAATCTGTGGAATACGCCAATTGAAGGAAAGGCTTCTGCATCAGGGCATAAATACAGTGTAGCGGTACAGTTAGATGAACAGCCGAGTTTGACAACGCCAGCAGGACGCTATACCGATGAGTTATATGTTAACTTACTGTTTTAGATGTTTTGATTTATAACAGACTCAAGATGATGTATTGAGCAGGTCGGTATTGAATATTTGCTTTTTTCATGTGTTATTAGGCTAAATGACAGCAAATTATGGGGGTTGCTAGCTTTTTAAAATTGAAAAAAATGACAAACGTGTCACCAAAGCATCATATTATTGCAATGCTGCTGTATTAGGCTAACGAGCATAAAATAAGAATTGAGCAGAAAGGCGATGAGTAATGTATTGGCAAAGCAGAGCAGTAAATTAGAGCGTTACAGCGATGCGTTTAAATTTTATTTCAAACAAAATCAAAAACAAAAAAGCAGCCAACCTACTTCTGATCTATCAGACCTTGTCCGCCCACGTTTAAAAATTGCCCTTGTGACAGAAACCTGGCCACCCGAAATTAATGGTGTAGCACGTTCATTGCAGCAATTGTGCAAAGGCTTACAGGCACTTGGACATAAAATTCTGCTCATACGCCCTGAACAAAAACAGCATGATGGTCAGTTTCAGCCCTATAAAGAATGTCTAGTTAAAGCCCAAGCGATTCCTAAATATCATAATTTGCAATTCGGCTGGCCACAGTGGTCTAAAGTTTCGCAGGCGCTAGATGAGTTTCAACCCGATGTGGTGCATATCGTCACTGAAGGTCCTTTGGGTCTAGCTAGTTTACAAATTGCAAAGTCCAAAAATATTCCAATATCGAGTGGTTTTCACTCTGCTTTTCAGGATTTTAGCCGTTTTTTCGATTTGGCATTTTTACTCAAACCCATTCAGCATTATCTAAAATGGTTTCATAACAATACCTTGCTCACTTGTGTGCCAAGTAGTCATACTGAAAAATCATTGCGTCAGTTTGGCGTGCAAGGGCCTCTGGTGGTGGTTGGGCGTGGTGTTGATGTCGAATATTTTTCCCCAGATTTTCGTTCGCCTCAACTTAGAGCGAGCTGGGGTGCCAGTGAAAACACGCGGGTGATGTTGTATGTAGGGCGTCTATCACCTGAAAAAGAAGTCAATCTTATTATTGATGCCTATCAGTGTATGCCAAAAAATACTGAACAGCCTGTGAAATTGGTGATTGTCGGGGATGGGCCAGACCGTGAGCATTTAGAAGCTATGAACACTCAGGGAGATATTGTTTTTACAGGTAGTTTAAGTGGCACAGCACTTGCACAAGCCTATGCCAGTGCCGATGTGTTTGCTTTTGCCAGTCAGGTCGAAACCTTTGGCAATGTCGTGTTAGAAGCCATGGCCAGTGGCTTGCCTGTCATTGCTTATGACTATGCTTGTGCACGTTTACATATAAAACCGAATGAAACAGGTTGGTTGAGTCCACTCGGTCAGCCAGAAAACTTGGTCGGTCATATCCACCGACTTCCCAATCTTACAACCCTTAGACAGATGGGCGAACGCGCCCGCAAAGCGACTTTAAATATTGGCTGGCAGTATCCAGTCCAACAATTTGAGCAGGCGTTATATCAGGTGGCGAAGGAGCTACACATGCCATCTTAGCTATACGCCAAAGAGGAGAGAACTGATGAAGTTTAAAAATGCAAAAATAAGAATGCTGGATCTCGACTTAAAAGGCTGTTTGTATCTTAACCATTTTTCCCACTCTCAGCGGGTGGCACAATTTTTTAAAGTCATTAGCCGTTTGGGCGACGGTGTGTTCTGGTATGTCATGCTCGCAAGTGCTTGGGTGATGCAGGGCATTGGCTATAGTTTACAAATTATTTATCTGTTATTAGGCGGTTCTGTTGGTACAGGTATTTATAAATATTTAAAACAAAAAACAGTCCGTCCGCGCCCATATCAGGTACACCAAGTGATTCGTTTGGGGGAACGTCCCTTAGATCATTTTAGCTTCCCCTCCGGTCACACTTTGCATGCAGTCATGACCACGACGGTTTTGGGTTATATCCAGCCAGTATTGTTGATGTTGATGTTGCCTTTTACGATTTTGGTGGCCATTTCCCGTATGATTTTAGGCTTGCACTATCCGAGTGATGTGGCGGTTGGGGCGATGATTGGCGGTGCAGTGGCGAGTGCGATTATTTTGGCCGCGCCTTATGTAAATATTGTTTTATAAGTCTGGATAAAACCAAATCGAAAATTCAGTGGAGAATGGCAGGCAGCCCATGCGAAATTTGTTAAAGTAGTCGCTGTCTTGACTAGAATAGGGAATACACATGGGTTTACGTTGGACAGACAGCATCGACATTGCCATTGAATTATATGAAGCACATCCCGATGTGGATCCACAATGGATTCGTTTTACCGATTTACACGCTTGGGTTTGTGCTTTACCAGAATTTGAGGATGATCCTGAAAAATCGACTGAAGGCATCTTGGAAGCCATTCAAATGGCGTGGATTGATGAAGCGCGTTAATTTAGCGGTATGAAGCAAGATTGATTTGCCGATCAAGGTCCTGCACAATGCGCTTCATATCGAAAAAAGCAATTTTTTTACACATCAAAAGCAGAAAATAGCCCATTATTCGGTATAATGCGGCAAAATTTTCGTGTCAACATTGACTTAAGGAGCCAATCATGGCTATTGAACGTACTTTATCTATCGTAAAACCAGATGCAGTTGCTAAAAACCACATCGGTGACATCTTTGCTCGTTTCGAAAAAGCTGGTCTTAAAATCGTTGCGACTAAAATGAAACACCTTTCTCAAGCTGAAGCTGAAGGCTTTTATGCAGAGCACAAAGAACGTGGTTTCTTTGGTGACCTAGTTGCGTTCATGACTTCTGGTCCAGTAGTTGTGTCAGTTCTTGAAGGTGAAAACGCAGTTCTTGCTCACCGCGAAATTTTAGGTGCAACAAACCCTAAAGAAGCTGCACCAGGTACAATTCGTGCAGATTTCGCTGTAAGCATCGACGAAAACGCTGCTCACGGTTCAGACTCAGTTGCATCTGCAGAGCGTGAAGTAAACTACTTCTTTGCTCAAACTGAAGTTTGCCCACGTACTCGTTAATACGCAGTATTCAAACCAGATAAGTGTTATTATGCTTATCTGGTTTTTTATTCTCTGATTTTTATTTTCTGAATAAACCTTTGCTCTCCTCTTGAGCTTCTCCTTTCATCTTTAGACATGGTTTAGGTATACACACATGAGTACAGAAGTCCTCGCTGCATCTTCAATAGATGTTCAGCAAGTATCTGCGTCCGCTCCTGCACAGTCTGCGACTGCAGAGAAAGTGAATCTACTTGGCATGTCACGTCCACAAATGGAAAAATTCTTTGAAGATTTAGGTGAGAAGAAGTTCCGTGCAGGACAGGTGATGAAATGGATTCACCAGTTTTTTGTCACAGATTTTGCCGAAATGACCAATATTTCAGGCAAGTTACGTGAAAAATTGGAAAAGATTTGTGAAATTAAAGCGCCTGAAGTGGTGCATAAAAATTATTCTAAAGACGGTACCCGTAAGTGGGTGTTTCGTGTGGGTGATGGCGAAGGCTCATTGGTCGAAACCGTTCTGATTCCTGCAGAAGACAAAACAGGCTCACGTAAAACCCTGTGTATTTCATCGCAAGTGGGTTGTGCGCTCGATTGTTCATTTTGTTCTACGGGCAAACAAGGTTTTCAGCGTGACCTGACTCAAGCCGAAATTATTGGTCAGTTGTGGATGGCAAACTATTCCTATATGGAAGATGTGCCTGTGATTGAGCGTGAGCGTTCAGTGACCAACGTGGTGATGATGGGTATGGGCGAGCCGTTGCTGAATTACGATGCCGTCTTGAATTCCATGCGCATTATGTTGGACGACTTTGCTTATGGTATGTCTAAGCGTCGTGTGACTTTATCTACTTCGGGTGTTGTACCTAAAATTGACCAATTGGCACAAGATATTGACGTGGCTTTGGCAATTTCTTTACATGCAACCAATAACCAACTGCGTGATGAACTGGTTCCTATTAATAAAAAATATCCGTTGGAACAATTAATCGCAGCTTGTCAGCGTTATATTGGTAAAGATGGCAACGAAAGCGCACGTAAACACGTGACCATTGAATATGTGATGTTAGATGGCGTAAATGACCATCCTGAACATGCGCAGCAAATGATTAAACTACTCAAGAACCTGCCAAGCAAGATTAATTTGATTCCATTTAACCCATTTCCACATGCGCCGTATGGACGTTCAAGCCGAAATCGAATAATTTCTTTCCAAAAAACTTTGTCTGATGCTGGTTTTGTGTGTACGATTCGTCAGACACGTGGTGATGATATTGATGCCGCGTGTGGGCAATTGGTCGGACAAGTGGCAGACCGCACCCGCCGTGCCGAACAGTGGAAAAAGAAAGTTGCAGCGCAAAATGAAATCATACGCTCGCAAGGATAATGACTTGTATAGATAAGTAACTTGCATCGAACGAAGACGCAAAGGGGATGTCCATTGAATAAGCCTGTATTTAAAATCGCACAAATTACAACTGTTTGTATTTCGGCAATTTTTGCTGCAGCTTGTCAAACCACAGCTCCAACCTTAGGGCAAAAAGACCCTGAAAAAGCGGTGCAAGTACGTACCCAGTTGGCAGCAGAATACTTAAAAAATGGTGATTTAGATTCAGCCAAACGCGCACTTGATCAAGCTTTGGAAAGCGATTCACGTGATTCCGCTGCCAATATGATGATGGGCGTGTTGCTGCAACAAGAAGGCAGCAAGCTGAATTTAGAAAAAGCCGATGCTTATTTTAAGCGAGCCATTGCCGCTGACCCAAAAAATGCACAAGCGCGTAACAACTATGGTACGTATTTATATCAAGTAGAACGCTATAATGATGCGATTGAGCAGCTCAGTATTGCAGGTGCAACGCTAGGTTATGATCAACGCTTTAGAGCATTGGAAAATGTAGGTCGTATTTACTTGAAACTAGGCGATATAGAGAATGCCGAAAAGTCATTCAAACAAGCCTTGCAAGCCAATCGCGATTCTTATGTTTCAATGTTAGAGTTGTCGGAAATTTTATATTTAAGACAACAATTTGCACCCGCACGACAACTGTATGAACAATTTGTACGTGCAGTGGGGCAAACAAATCAAGGTGCACGTGCCTTATGGATCGGGATTCGTTTAGCACGTGCCAATGGCGATCAATTGGGAACTCAGGTTTTAGTGAACCAGCTGCGTGCATTATTTCCCAATAGCCAAGAATACCAACGTTATTTGCAATTACAGTACAGTACTGAGGCCGTATGGAAGTAAATCCTAATTCACCGCAACCCACACAGGGGACCACGCCTGTATCCCATGCATTAGGAAATGTTCAACGTCCAGGTGAGTACCTTCGTCAAATTCGCGTCAATCAAAAACGCGAGCTGGATGATGTTTCAAAAGATTTGAAAATTCCATTAAAAACGCTGATGGCGCTAGAGCAAGACGAATATACCGCTTTGCCTGAAGCGACCTTTATTAAAGGCTATTATCGTACCTATGCTAAATATTTACAGGTCGATGCTTCAGTCATTATTCAGCGTTTTGATGAAATTTATGCCAACGATACAGGGTTGTTGCCAAATCACGCCTTGAACAATTCACCCATTAAAATTATGGGAAAACTGCCTGGCTCTAACCGTGATCGCAATAAAAAGTGGCTCACTCGTATCGCCATAATTGTGGCGGTATTGCTGTTGTTGTGGGCATTGGTCGCGCTAATTCAAAACTGGATGTCATCTGGTCAAGAGGGTGCAGAACCTGAAATTGCAGTACTGCAATCCGATGTGCAAATTATTTCAGACAATGCGACAGGCAGCACGACTGCTCTTGCTTCAGGCGATCAGCTGAATTTGCAATTTTCTCGTCCA
The DNA here is from genome assembly GCA_002296655.1 of Acinetobacter sp. UBA801. GTDB lineage: Bacteria > Pseudomonadota > Gammaproteobacteria > Pseudomonadales > Moraxellaceae > Acinetobacter. Next base: position 19,920 of record DBIN01000008.1, on the reverse strand, counting down.
ACTTCAGTGCATATTGTTGACGCTGCTGGCAATGTTTTGGCGACAGGACGTCAAGCCTCTACGTTAAATTTACAAGGCGAAGCTCCATTTCAAATTCGCTTAGATGATGCGACTGCTGTGTCATTAAGTTTGAATAATGAGTCGATTTCATTATCGCCATACACGGTGAACGGAAAAGCAGAATTCCGTTTATCTCGATAATACAGCAAGGTAGAGCGATATCATGATTGTAAATCCAATTCAACGCCGTCCGACCCGTAAAATTCGTGTGGGTTCTGTTTATGTGGGTGGGGATGCGCCCATCAGCATCCAAAGTATGACCAATACGGAAACCTGCGATGTTGCTGCAACTGTGGCACAAATTCAGCGTTGTGTAGATGCAGGTGTAGACATCATGCGTGTTTCTGTACCGACAATGGAATCCGCAGCTGCATTTGGTGAAATTCGTAAGCAAGTGTCTGTGCCGTTGGTGGCAGACATTCACTTTGATTATAAAATTGCGTTGGCGGTTGCCGATGCGGGTGCGGACTGTTTACGGATTAACCCAGGCAATATTGGTTCGGAAGCCAAGATTCGTGAAGTGGTGGCTGCAGCCAAACATCATGACATTTCTATGCGAATTGGTGTGAACGCTGGATCGCTGGAAAAAGATATTCAGAAAAAATATGGTGAGCCAACAGGGGCTGCATTGCTAGAATCTGCCATGCGTCATATTGATATATTAGACCGTCTAGATTTTCAGGAATTTAAAGTTTCAGTCAAAGCATCGAACGTGTTTTTAACGATGGATGCTTATCGTTTATTGTCACAAAAAATTGATAATCCATTACATTTGGGCGTGACTGAAGCAGGAATTTATCGTACTGGTACCGTAAAGTCTGCAATTGCCTTGGGTGGTCTGCTCATGGAAGGCATTGGCGATACCATGCGTATTTCGCTTGCGGCAGAACCTGAAGATGAAGTCAAAATTGGTTTTGATATTCTTAAATCTTTAAGCTTACGCTCAAACGGCATTAACTTCATTGCTTGCCCAAGCTGTTCACGTCAGGAATTTAATGTGATTTCTGTGATGCAGGCTTTGGAAGAGCGTTTGGAAGATATCCGCACGCCTATGGATGTATCGGTTATTGGATGTAAAGTGAATGGCCCAGGTGAAGCCAAAGAGGCGGATATTGGTGTGGTGGGTGCAAGTCCACGTTCGTTGGTATATCGAAATGGTGAAAAAAGCCATTTAATTGATACCAACCAACTTGTTGATGAAATCGAAAGCATGGTTCGTCAACGTGTGACAGAGCTTGAAGAAGCTAAATCTAAAGAGATTATTCGTACAAACTTTTCTGAGTAAGACATGAGTTCAATTGTTGCAATCAAAGGTTTTAATGACATTCTTCCAACGCAAACACCAGCGTGGAGACGTCTAGAGCAACATTTAGCATCTTTAATGGATGCTTATGGTTATCAACAAATTCGTTTGCCAATGGTCGAGCAAACCAATTTGTTTAAGCGTTCAATTGGTGATGCCACAGACATCGTCGAAAAAGAAATGTACACATTCCTAGATAAGGGTAATCCGCCAGAGTCTTTGACTTTACGTCCAGAAGGAACTGCAGGTTGTGTACGTGCCATGTTAGAGCACAATTTGCTACGTGGTGCGACACCGCGTGTATGGTATATCGGTCCGATGTTCCGTTATGAAAAACCGCAAAAAGGTCGTTATCGTCAATTCCATCAATTTGGTGTCGAAACTTTTGGTGTTGCCACACCCGATATGGATGCCGAACTTATTTTAATGACTGCGCGTTTATGGAAACGCATGGGCGTTGCCGATAAAGTTCGCTTAGAGTTAAATACCTTGGGTGAGTCGGATGAGCGTGCAGCCTATCGTGCCGCTTTGGTTGAATTTTTGCAAGCGCACAAAGCCGATTTAGATGAAGATTCACAGCGTCGTTTAAGTACCAATCCATTGCGTATTTTGGACTCGAAAGATGCTAAAACCCAAAGCATTCTAGAAAATGCACCTAAATTGCATGATTTTATGGGTGAAGACACCCTGAATCATTTTGCCCAATTACAGCAATATTTAACCGATGCTGGCATTGAGTTTGTGATTAATCAAAAACTGGTACGCGGTTTAGATTATTACAACAAAACCGTTTTTGAATGGACAACCACGCATTTAGGTTCGCAAGGCACAGTTTGTGCAGGCGGACGCTATGATGGTTTGGTGGGGCAGTTGAAAGGTAAAGCAGATCAGTCTGTACCTGCCGTGGGCTTTGCAATGGGTATTGAGCGTTTATTGTTATTGCTTGAACAGGTTGAAGACAATACAGCTGTACGTGATTGTGAAGTGTTCTTGTTGGCAGACCCAACAACTCAAGGCAAAGCGTTGGTTTTAGCTGAGCAAATTCGTGACCAATTGGAACAAGCGGGCAGCCAGATTCGCTTAAAAGTAGGTTCACAAGGCTCAATGAAAAGCCAAATGAAAAAAGCCGATCAATCAGGTGCAATCTACGCCTTGATTTTTGGTGAGCGCGAAGCAGAAGCACAGCAATTGGCAGTCAAAACTTTGGCAACTGCCGAGCAAACTGCAGTTGCTGTTGCTGAAATTGTACCTTTCATCATTGAAAAATTTTCTTCACAATAAGCCAAATAACATAAGGAAAAGGGTAATCCAATGAGCGCATTGAGTGATGACGAACAACTTGATAGTTTAAAATCGTTTGCGAAAAAATATGGTTCAGCCATGATTAGCGGGATTTTAATTGCGTTGATTGCCTTTTTCGGATGGCAATATTGGCAGAAAAAAACCTTGGCAGAGCAGCAAATGAATACAGCTAAAGTGCAACAACTGATGGATGATGCACGTACAGCGGAAGGCAATCCAGATGCCTTTAGTCAATTGTCTGCAACTGCCGATAAAATTGTGAAAGAAGCTCCAGATTCTGTGCAAGCCATTCAAACCCAATTCTTAATGGCAAAACTCGCTTACGATCAGCAAGATTTTGCTGCTGCAGAAAAAGCCTTAAAGAAAGTTGAAAACTCTAAAGTGAAAGACCAAGGCTTGCTGCAATTGGTTAAGTTGCGTTTGGCTTATGCACAGTTGGCGCAAAAGAAATACGATGAAGCTATTCAAAGTTTGGCAGCGGTGACTGATCCTGCATTTAAAGCGACTGCAGATGAAGCGCGTGGCGATGTTTATGTCGCGAAAAATGACCGTGAAAATGCCAAAAAAGCGTATCAAAGTGCATGGGATACTTTGGCGGAACGTAAACAAGAGCGTCAAATTTTACAAATAAAACTCGAAAGTGTTGGTGTTTTGGTGGATGATCCTGAAATTGAACGCCCAGTATTAGAAACACAAGTGGATGAGAGCTAATGAATAGAAAGTATAAAACACCGTTTGCACTGACCGTTTTAACCCTTGCTTTGGTGGGGTGTTCCACCAATAAAATTAAAGTTGCAGAAGTTAAGCCTAATCCACTACCAAAACTTGAGCAAGCACAAAGTTTAGTTCCTGTGTTTTCACAAAGCGTTGCATCGACTACAGCAGCCGATCCATTGCGTCTGCAATTAGATGCAGAAAATGGGGTGGTTTATACCGTTGATCCTAAAGGTGAAATGGCCGCCTATCAAGGCAAACAGCGCCTTTGGCAAAAACAAGTGTCTAAGCAAGGCTTAACGGCAGGTGTCAATGCTGCAGAAGGAATAGTGGTTGCAGGCAACAGCAAAGGACAATTGTTCGCCCTAGATCAGCAAACAGGCGAACAAAAGTGGGTTGCAAAGTTAACAGGTGCAATTCTTGCGCCATCGTTAATTCAGGCAGGTCGTGTGGTCACTGTCAGCAATGACGGCACGGTATATGCACACAATGCCGAAACAGGGCAATTGGTTTGGACTTACAATTTGCCAAACGTGCAATTTAGCTTACGTGGCATGGCGGCACCCGTTGCGCTCGATTCACGTACTGTGCTGATTGCTTCAGCAAATGCCTATGTGTATGCGCTAGATATTGTTACAGGCGTACCACGTATGCAGCGCCGTGTTGCTATTAGTGAAGGCCGTTCAGACATTCAACGCTTAAATGACATTGATGGTGACCCTGTGGTTGCGGGTCAATTCTTGGTGACTACAAGTTACCAAGGTCAGGTCACAGTATTGGACTTGGCTTCACAACAAGTGATTTGGAGTGAAGATGCAAGCAGTACCAAACGCCCAGAAGTTGCGGGGAATGGTGTATTTGTCAGCACTACAGATGGCAAAATTGCAGCTTACGAAATCACATCTGGGCAATTACTTTGGGAAAATGACAGTTTACTGAACCGTCGTTTATCTAATCCTGTATTGTTTGGAAAATATTTGGTGGTCGGTGATTTAGATGGTGTTTTACACCTCATTGATCCAAGCTCAGGGCAACTGGTTGGACGTTCAAAAACCAATGGCGAAGTCCGTTCATTGCGTGTAATTGACAATCAACTCTATGTCGCAACGCAAAAGGGCGCATTAAGCGTTTGGCAGAACCGCTAATTTTGTTCTGACTTTTATGCTAAAATAGTTGTCCGTATTTTTACGCGGGGTAATTGAATCATCAATGCCCCGTGTTTTTATTTAATAGAGTGGTCGATGTTCTCTTTGTCGTTTGCGTGGTCGCAACGCTGAACCCAACATCCATACTCTGTTCTTTCTTCCACAGTTTCGGATGTACAGACCATTGAAACTGACTGATCTTGAATAAAGGTTAATCTATGAAACCCGTAATTGCGCTCATTGGTCGTCCGAACGTCGGAAAATCAACGCTGTTTAACCAGATTACCAAGAGCCGTGATGCACTTGTTGCCGACTTTGCAGGTCTGACACGTGACCGCAAATATGGTGATGCAACCTATCAAAATAAATCTTTCATTGTGGTTGATACTGGCGGTATTGGCGAAAGTGAAGGTGGCATCGACTCTTATATGGCTGAACAATCTAAAACAGCCATCCACGAAGCCGATATGATCATTTTTGTGGTCGATGCACGTGCAGGCTTGTTAGCATCGGACGAGCAAATTGCGCGTGAATTGCGTACTTTGGGCAAAAAAGTATTCTTGGTGGCGAACAAAGTAGATGGCGTACATGCCGAAGCCGCTTTGGTTGAATTCTTTAAATTGGGAATGGGTGAGCCATTGCAAGTGGCCGCTAGTCATGGTCGAGGCGTTCAGCAAATGCTGGAAGACGTTTTGGCGGATGTTCCTGAAGATGAAAACCCAGATGCACATGATCAAGATACAGGTTTGCGTTTAGCTATTATTGGGCGTCCAAACGTAGGTAAATCGACACTGGTTAACCGTTTATTGGGCGAAGAACGTGTGGTGGCATATGATCAGCCGGGTACGACACGTGACTCTGTCTATATTCCGTTTGAGCGCAATGAACGTAAATACACCTTGATTGATACTGCAGGTGTGCGTCGTAAAGGTAAGGTCGATGAAATGATCGAGAAATTCTCGATTGTCAAAACCTTGCAAGCGATGAAAGATGCACACGTGGTGGTGATTGTGGTGGATGCACGAGATGGCATTGTCGAGCAAGATTTACACTTAATTGGTTATGCGCTTGAAGCAGGGCGTGCCATGGTGATTGCGATTAACAAATGGGACAATATGTCCGAATATGATCGCAAACAATGTAAGTTAGATGTTGAGCGTCGTTTTGACTTTATTCCATGGGCAAAAATTCATTTAATTTCTGCCTTGCATGGTACAGGTGTGGGCGATTTATATCCTTCAATTCACCGTGCTTATGAATCATCACGCTTAAAAGTGTCACCTGCGAAACTGACCCAAATTTTGAATGATGCAACAGATGCACACCATCCACCTAAAGTGCAAGGTCGTGCCATCAAAATGCGTTATGCACACATGGGTGGACAGAACCCGCCAACCATTGTGATTCATGGTAATAAGGTAGACAAAACTCCTGCAGATTATCGTCGCTATTTAGAAAACGTGTTCCGTAAAGTCTATAAACTAGAAGGTACACCTGTAAAAATTGAATTTAAGACCTCTGAAAACCCGTTTGAAGGACGTAAGTCACAAGTGGATGAACGCACAGCGGCACGTCGTCGCCGTTATGTGCAGAAGTTTAAGAAAGCCGAGAAGAAGTTTAAGCGAGGCTAAGGCTTAAACTTTGACGAGTTTGATTAAAAAATCCCGAATGTGAATTCGGGATTTTTTTTGAGTGACTTAATCTAAATATGATAGATGTAGAATTAATGCCGCTTCGCTAACAAGCTATTCGACAAACGATTTAACCATTGCGGGCTAATACTTGAAAGTTGCATCAGGGTTTTGGCTTTTAAACCGACTGCACGATGCGTATTGGTCAGAATCGAATCTTTAACCGTCGCTTGTTGATACACCACCTGTGCAACATCTTCTGTTGATAAATGCACACCCATGTTTTGAATGGTGGCTGCATCCATATCTTTAACCATTGCGGTTTGTACAAATAGCGGCATGACATCTAAGACCCGAATGCCGTATTTTTGCCACTCTATATCTAAACCTTCCGTAATGCCACGCACTGCAAACTTGGAAGCAGAATAAGAAATTAAATCGGCTTGTCCATAAATCGCAGATGCAGAAGATAGGTTAATCACCCGCGCAAAACTGGCTTGTTTTAAATAAGGAAAAGCCGCATGACAGCCGTTCAACACACCATTTACATTCACCGCCATAGTTCGATGATGCGCTTCTATAGGGGTGTTCTCAAATGCGCCTGAGTAGAGGATTCCAGCATTATTCACCAAAATATTCAATTCACCTGCCCATTGGCAAAAATCAGATAATGCAGCTTGCCAACTGGCATAGTCCGCCACATCAAGTAAACCTGCATGTGCACGCTCACCCAATTGTTCTGCCAATTGCTGCGCTTGTGCGAGATGAATATCATAAATACCGACACGGTAACCTTGTTGATAAAACAATTGTGCGATCGCCGCACCAATGCCTTGTGCAGCGCCACTAATCAAGATACTGTGCATTTGAACTTGCTCCCTGATGTTATTTTTGTTGTGCATATCGTCCTTGCTGTCTGAGCATAACAAAAAAATAGCTACATTCGTGCAATAAATTGAAATAAGGAACAACCCATGCAGCAATTGCTTTCCATCATGCAACAATTACGTCAACAATGCCCGTGGGATCAAAAACAAACCCCAGAAAGTTTGACTCAATATGCGATTGAAGAAGCTTATGAAGTTGAAGCGGCAGTGCGTTCAGGCAAGGTGGATGATGTACGTGATGAGCTAGGTGATTTGTTGTTGCAAGTGGTGTTTCAGGCACAAATGTATAGCGAGGAAGGTGCATTTGATTTTCAGGATGTGGTACAAGCCATTTGCGATAAATTGATCCGTCGGCATCCACACGTGTTTCATGCAGAACAGTTTACACAGCTTAGCGCAGAAGATGTTGCTGCCTTATGGAAAACCATCAAACAACAAGAAAAACAGGGTAAAGCAAAGTCCCGTTTAGATGCGGTGAAACATGCACCCGCATTGGTGCAAGCACAGCAAATTCAACAGCATGCGGCACAGTTGGGCTTTGACTTTCATACTGTGCAAGATGCCTATGGTAAGTTAGAAGAAGAATTGCAAGAACTACAAAATGCGATTCAGCAGCAACAATCCGACGAAATAGTGGATGAATTTGGGGATTGTTTGTTTTCTTTAATCAATGTTGGGCGTAAACTTGGCGTGTCCAGTGAGATGGCATTATTGGGCACGATTCATAAATTTAGAACACGCTTTGCTTACATTGAAGATCAGGCCGAATTACAACAAAAAACAATAGAAGATATGACTTTAGAAGAAATGGATCAACTTTGGGAGCAGGCAAAACAACAATTAAAATGACAGGTTTTGCAGCAACATGAATATATCGCAGCAATTAAAAGTTTCTTTTCGCTTTTTTTCTTTCGGATGGCAGTACTGGCTTGCATTGCTGTTATGTAGTATCAGCGCATGGACTACAGCACAAAATGTGCAGTCCAAGTCTACTCAGGTGAATGGACACAGCTATGATCAAAATTATTTAAAATGGAAAGCGCAGCAAGCTGCGCAAGATCAGCGTTTAAGTGCGACTCAAGCCTCAGCAACCGCAGAACATTATTTAGCGCGTCCTACCCAGCAAAGTGCGCATTCAAACCAGGTGCGTTTAAATAGTGCTTCATTAGAACAATTGCAGCAATTGTCTGGGGTGGGTATGAAAAAAGCACAAGCGATTGTGGAATATCGAAAACAAAATGGAAAATTCCAAAGTATTGAAGAACTTCAGCAAGTCAAAGGGATTGGGCCTGCCTTATTTGCCAAGAATAAACACAAGTTGGCATTGTAGCTGCAAGCAGAATTTTAGCACCGCACATTGCAAAATTAGCGTGTGAATCAAATTGCCCTTTGATTGTGTTAGAGATATGATTAGCGACATCTTATCTGTTTTACGTTCAGACGTAGGAGACAGCGTCTTTTGCAAACTTTGCGCGCGTCAAAATGTGGTTTATCTACCGCTCAATTACCTTCTTCCATTTTAGATGTTCTAGATGCTTTAACCAAAGCAGGCTATGAAGCCTATATAGTCGGTGGTGGAGTTCGTGACTTAATGTTAGGGCTAAATCCGAAGGATTTTGATGCCGTAACCAATGCTACCCCCTCACAAGTGAAAGAAGTTTTCGGACGACGTTGCCGAATTATTGGACGACGTTTTGAGTTGGCGCATGTCTATGCAGGACGTGAATTGATTGAAGTAGCCACTTTCCGAGCACCACCCAAAAAAGCTGTGACGTCTGCCGCAGGGATGATTCTGCGCGATAATAACTGGGGTACAATAGAGGAAGATTTTGCTCGTCGTGACTTTTCAATCAACGCATTGTATTACCAGCCACGCAAAGGCATCGTACTCGATTTTTGCAATGCGGTAGATGATATTAAGCACAGAAACTTGCGCTTATTGGGTGACCCAACCTTGCGTTTTGAAGAAGACCCAGTGCGTATGCTGCGTACTTTGCGTTTCGCTGCCAAATTAAATTTCAATATTGATCCAAAAATTCTTAAAATTTTTACGCCTGAAATGACGCAGTTATTGCGTGATGTTTCACCACACCGTTTATATGATGAGTCGCAAAAACTCTTTACGATGGGACATTTAAGCAAAGTCCTGCCTATGTTGATTGAGTTTGGTATTTGGCGTCAGTTATTTGCCGACATCAAGCCTGACATCAACTCTTTTATTGAGCGTGCAGCAAAAAATACCGATCAACGAATTGCAATTGGTAAAACCATCAACCCTGCATTTTTCTATGCTGTGCTGTTGTGGCAACCGTTTTTAGAGCGTTGTGACTTTTATCTTTCTAAAGGTGTGGTGGCAGCCGAAGCGCGAGCGCAAGCTGGTTTAGATGTGCTGAAACGTCAGGCGACACGTACCATTATCCCGCGCTTTGCTGAAACTTTTATTCGTGAAGTTTGGGAAATGCAAACCCGTTTATTGCAACCGAAACCACAGCAAATTGAAGCATTGTCTGGGCATGCACGTTTCCGTGCAGGGTTTGACTTTTTATTACTGCGTGAAAAAGCAGGTGATAGCTCGACTTTAGGGATGGGACAGTGGTGGGATGCCTACCAGCTCATGAGCACCGATGAAAAAGAACGTGCGATTGCCCAATACAATCGACTTCGTGCCAAGAGTCGCCGTAAAACAGCGCAAGAGCCTGTTGATGTGACACCAGTAACACATGCTGCTGATATGCAGATTGAACCCTTGGTGAATGAGCCTGAGCCTCGAAGTCGTCGTGCGCGTAAAGCGAAACAATATGAAGAAAATCGAGCGCAATTGACTGCTACAGCAAGCAGTTCAGGTATTGGTGCAGATCATCCAATTTTAAAACGTAAACGTGTGCAACGTGATTTAGGCCAAGTGATTTTTGGGCCAACACAATGAGCAACATCACCTATATTGGTTTAGGCAGTAATTTAGGCGATTCGCGTCAAATTTTGACTGAAGCGGTGCAAAAACTGGCAACACTGGGGCAGGTGCAGACATCTAAACTGTATCAAAGCCCACCAATGGGACCACAAGATCAGCCTAATTATTTGAATGCTGTGGTACGTTTAGATACCGAGCTTGAAGCCCTGGCATTGTTAGATGAATTGCAGCGTCTTGAACATGAGTCAGGTCGGGTACGTTTACGTCATTGGGGTGAGCGTACGCTAGATTTAGACTTGTTGATTTATGCTGATGCTAGTATTCAAAATGAACGTCTGACTGTACCGCATGTGGGGGTGTTAGAACGCGATTTTGTCGTCATCCCGCTGTTAGATTTGGATGCTAACTTAAGCGTCAAAGGACAATTATTAAAACACTCGCCATTGCTTGAACATCCGAGCTTAACTGTTGTGGATGCAGGCAATTGGGCAGGGCTATAAAGTTTTAAATTAAGCATGCGTGATGCTTTTTCCATAGAGGAATATTTCATGATTAGTTTAAGTGACCTAAGAAAATTTAAAGCGGAAGGTCGAAAATTCTCCTGCCTGACTTGCTATGATGCAAGCATGGCGAAAGCAATGGAAATTGCTGAAATTGATACGATTTTAATTGGTGATTCTTTGGGTATGTCTATTCAGGGACGTGACTCAACCTTGCCTGTAAGCGTGGCGGATATGGCTTATCACACTGCGGCGGTGCGTCGTGGTAATCAACATGCTTTTATTTTGACTGACTTGCCATTTATGAGTTATGCCACCTTAAATGATGCATTGCAAAGCTCGAAAGAAGTGATGCAGGCGGGTGCGCAAATGGTCAAAATGGAAGGTGGTGCATGGCTCTGTGAAACCGTTGCAACACTGACCCGTAATGGTATTCCTGTCTGTGTGCATTTAGGTTTAACGCCACAATCGGTGCATGTATTTGGCGGTTATAAATTACAGGCACGTACCCGTGAAGCTGCAGATAAACTAATTGCTGATTGTAAAGCTGTTGTAGAAGCTGGCGCTGCGATTCTATTATTAGAATGTGTGCCAGCACAGCTAGGTCAAGAAATTTCTGCCTTGTTCCCTGAAGTTCCCGTTATTGGAATTGGTGCGGGCGCAGACACTGACGGTCAGGTATTGGTGGTGCAAGACATGCTGGGGTTGACTTTTGGCCGTGTCGCAAAATTCGTGCGTAATTTTATGAAAGAACAAGCGGGTGAAACTGCCATTTTAGATGCGTTTAAAGCCTATCATGCTGCAGTTCAAGATGGCTCTTTCCCAGCACGTGAACAAACTTTCCAAGTCGAGTTGTAATATGAAAACTGAAACCACAATTCAAGGCTTAGCGGCTTCGTTACAGCCTGCACGCGCTGCACGAAAAAGCATTGGTTTTGTTCCGACCATGGGCAATTTGCACGAAGGGCATTTAACTTTAGTGCGCGAAGCGAAAAAAATATGTGATGTGGTGGTGGTTAGTATTTTTGTCAATCCAATTCAATTTGGGCCTAATGAAGACTTTGATAGTTATCCACGAACTTTAGACCAAGACAGTCAATTGTTAGCAGAGGTTGGCTGCGACATTATTTTTGCACCTTCAGTTGAGCAAATGTATGGTAACAAACCACGTTTGACCAATATTTCAGTCAGCCAGATTACGGCAGACTTGTGTGGTTTGCAGCGTCCTGGACACTTTGATGGTGTTGCGGTGGTCGTGACCAAATTATTCAACATGGTACAGCCAAACTATGCTTTCTTTGGTGAAAAAGACTATCAACAATTGGCAGTCATTCGTCAGTTTGTACGCGACTTGAATATTCCGCTAGAAGTGATTGGTATACCAATTGTACGTGCAGCTGATGGTTTGGCACTTAGTTCACGCAATGGGTATTTGAGTGTGGAACAGCGTCAAATTGCACCGACAATTTATCAAAGTTTAAAAACAGCTGCACAAGCATTACAGCAAGGTGAAACTTTGTCACAAGTGTTAGCGAATATTAAAGCAACATTGACAGCAGCAGGCTTTGTTGTGGACTATGTAGAGGCGCGTACAACAGAACTGCAGAAAATTGAAGCGTTTAGTGAAGATTTAGTGTTGTTCGTTGCGGCAAAATTGGGCAATACACGTTTAATTGATAATTTGCAGGTCAAACATTCTGCATAGCTGACAAGAGAAGGGTTGCATGCCATGAAACGTATTTTGATCGTAACAGGTCAATCGGGTTCTGGAAAATCTTCGGCATTACAAGTGTTGGAAGATTTGGGTTATTATTGTATTGATAATTTACCTTTGGCATTGCTTCCCGAAATTGTGGATAAACTGGATCAGGAAAATAACTTGGAACAGTTGGCATTGGGGGTAGATGTACGCAGTACCCGTGCCGACTTGCAAGAGTTTGATTTGGTATTTGAGCAACTGCAAAAGCATGGTTCAGTCGATATTATTTATCTGACCACGCAAGATCAGGAATTGATTGCCCGTTTTAGCGCATCACGCCGTCCGCATCCACTCTCTAATCGTTTTAAAAGCTTGAATGAATGTATTCAAGAAGAAAAAAACTTGTTGATGCCCATTCAGTTTCGCTCTTCGGTGCATATTGATACTACCGACAAAAGTGTGCATGATTTAAAACACGTGTTGTTGTCTAAGCTTGGGCAAACTGACAATCTCATTGTAATTTTACAATCCTTTGGCTATAAGCACGGAATTCCCTTAGATGCCGATTATGTCTTTGATGTACGCCATTTACCCAATCCACATTGGGATTTGGAGCTCAGGAAATATTCAGGCTTAGATGCACCTGTGCAGGAATTTTTGCAACAAAGTCCACAAACTCATGAAATGATTCATGACATTCAGCAGTTTTTAGAAAAATGGTTGCCAGCGTTTGCCGAAGGGCATCGCCACTACATTACCATTTCAATTGGCTGTACGGGTGGGCAACACCGTTCTGTCTATATCGTTGATAGACTAAAGAAAGCACTTGAGGCACAATGGTCTATTCAAGTCTTACACCGAGAAATGAAGCACTGGTCATGATTGACACAACTGTTGACGTAATTAATAAACTAGGTTTACATGCACGGGCATCTGGGAAGCTGATTGAAGTGACCACTAAATTTCGTTCGTCAATCCAAATTGGTAAAGGCGACAAATTGGTTGATGCTAAAAATATTATGTCCTTGCTCATGTTAGGTGCAGGCAAGGGAACTACTTTACGCTTGGTGATTGATGGTGCAGATGAAGAAAAAGCTTTATCTGATATTCAAGCACTGTTTGCAGCAAAATTTTACGAGGCAGATTAATCGTGGCACGTCGACCGCAACGTTTTACCGAAGATGACTTTGAATCTTTAGAAGGGCGTGCAAGTAAAACCGAACAGAAAAAAGCCGTACAACGTATGGCTGCGCTAGGCGAACAATTGGCGCAGTTAAGCACCAAACAAATTCAAAAACTTCCAGTAGAAGAGCGTTTAATTGATGCTTTACTGGAATTGCAAAGTATTACTTCACATGAAGCACGTCGTCGTCAGTGTCAGCGTATTGGTAAATTGTTGCGTAATGAAGATGAAAGCGTAATTTTGTCTTATTTGACCCCGCAACAAGGTGCGAAAAAAACCGCACAGTTACAGCGTTGGGTGGAGCGAATCATTAAAGATGGCGACCCTGTAATTAATGATTTTAGTAAAACCTATAAAGCGGCTGAGCGTCATACGCTGCGTCAGCATGTGTTGCGTATCCATCGTGATATGAAGCAAGAAATGTCTGTAGAAGAACTTGAAGCATCTAAACTCAAGTTGTTTAACTATGTGCAGCAAGTCGCTTTATTGTCAGAAAGCTAAATTAGTGTTCCTTATCTAAGAAGATAGATAGCGTGAGCTGATGATTGCACAAAAAAACGACTCATGCCGAGTCGTTTTTTATTTGGCCTGTTATGTGTAGGGATTTTTCAAATTTTAGCCACACTCACCGACTGAACGCTCTTTGGCCCATTCGCGCAGTACAAATTTTTGTAGCTTACCTGTCGACGTTTTGGGAATTTCAGTAATCACCACATCCTTTGGCACTTTAAAACGCGCTAAATGTTGACTGCAATAGGCAATAATTTCTTCAGGGCTGACCTGTTTACCTTCTTTCAGTTCAATAAAGGCACACGGGACTTCTTGCCAACGTGGGTCTGGTTTTGCCACCACTGCGGCGGTCAAAACTGCAGGATGTTGATACAACACTTCTTCCACTTCGAGTGAAGAAATATTTTCACCACCTGAAATAATCACATCTTTAGAACGGTCAGTAATTTTGGCGTAGCCATCAGGTTGGCAGACAGCTAAATCGCCCGTATGGAACCAACCGCCTGCAAATGCTTCTGCGGTAGCTTCTGGGTTTTTCAAATAGCCTTTCATCACGATATTGCCACGGAACATAATTTCGCCCATGGTTTTGCCGTCTTTTGGCACGGGTTGCATGGTTTCAGGGTCTAAAACTTTCATGCCATCTTGCAATGGGTAAGGAACGCCTTGACGCGAATGTAATTGTGACTGTTCCTGAATGGATAGGTCGCTCCAACCAGCTTGAGAAGCACACAATGCAGATGGGCCATAGGTTTCAGTTAAGCCATAAACGTGAGTCACATTAATGCCAATATTGCGCATGCCCTCAATAATTGCTGCTGGTGGTGCAGCACCAGCAACCATCACTTCAACACGGTGATCAAACTGGGTTTTTTTCTGTTCTGGGGTATTGATGAGCATCGACAAGACAATTGGTGCACCGCAGAAATAATCGACTTTGTGCTCTGCGATTAATTTAAAAATCAGTTCAGGGTCGACTTTTCGCAAGCAGATATTGGTGCCACCGTTGGCCGCCATTGTCCATGCAAAGCACCAGCCATTACAGTGGAATAGGGGCAATGTCCATAGGTAGGTTGCACGTGGGGTCATCCCGCAGGCAATAATATTGCTGGCTGCATTAATGTAAGCACCACGATGATGATAGACCACGCCTTTCGGGTTGCCTGTCGTGCCCGAAGTATAGTTCAGGCTAATTGCATCCCATTCATCTTGAGGTAAATGCCATTCAAAATTGGGGTCACCTGCAGCCAGCCAAGTTTCGTATTCAATCTGTCCGATGCTAAGAGCATTGGCAGCATGCTCATATTCTGCATCGCTGACATCAATCACGTAAATTTCATGATTGACCATCTGCAACGCTTCTTGTGCTAAAGCCGCAAATTCAGGGTCCACCAAAAGCACTTTGGATTCTGCATGATCGAGCATAAATGCCAGTGTTTTAGCATCCAGACGAGTGTTTAAGGTATTCAGCACTGCACCTGACATTGGTACGGCAAAGTGTGCTTCTAGCATGGCGGGAACATTTGGGAGCAGCACCGAAACAGTATCATTTTTGCTGATGCCTAAATTTTGAAGTTGATGCGCAAATTGGCAGCAGCGCAAATAAGTTTCGCGCCAGGTAATTTGACGTGAACCGTGAATAATCGCGTTTTGGTGAGGGTAAATATAAGCTGCCCGCTCTAAGTAACGTAACGGGGACAAGGCGACAAAGTTCGCAGGGGTACGCGGTAGTTCATCGTATGCGCTGACCATTGTTATTCTCCATATATGTGTCGTTATTTTATCCAACTTAAAACGATAGGGATTTTATGGCAGCTTTGCATTTATGCTTTAGTCGAAAATCTGTTGTTTTTATTTTGAATCACTTGTAAGTATATTTAAAAATTAGTTTCAGTAAAAATTAGCAGCTTTTTTACTCAATAAAAAAAATCACTTATTTTGTTATTTGGCTTTATAGAGTGATGGGTTGAGTCCTATCCAACGCTTAAATGCACGTCAAAATTTCCGTAATTCACTAAAGCCAAGTGGTTGGCTAATTTCAGTCATGCTCATAGGCGCGATGTAATCTACGTCTGGTTATTTGTAGTTATAAATTTAAGTCCCCCACTTGTTTTTAAGTAGGGACTAAATTAAGGCTTATAGAATGAATTCATAAGGTCTATTCAGTGCACGCTTACTTTTACGCAACTTCATGAGCAGCTTGATCCACAGCAAAAATGGGTTAATCCATTTTAAGTCATATTTTCACGACTCCAAGTTTGAGTGCAGCGTGATGTTCAATAAACAACTCAAGCAATCGTCAAAGTAAGCGCATTGAACAGGGGAGCGTGATATGCAAAGTAATTATTTTTGGATGGGAGATTATATTTATCCTGAGGGTAGTCATCCACATGCCTTATATGGACGTAACAGCAATCAAGGGTTGATTCAATTGCCCAAACAGCATTGCATTCAAATAGATGATTACGTGTTTTTACGCCCGCAGTAGAGTGAGGCGGTGTTACCACAGTTTGCCGAGGTGTATGCCTATCAGCATGGACAATTCACGCTGTGGGTAACCTGCAGGGAATAAAAACAGCTGAAATACCGATTCTTTGGCTTTTTTAGTACACAAAGGTTTAAACCTGAACGCAAGCCGTGTAAAATTTAAGGCGCTTTTTATTTATACACCGTTTTTATCTTTTGAGGGTCTCCCTTAATCATAATCTCGCGGTGATATGCTCCATGGTACGGGGCATCACTCCTTAAGGATTTTTATCTATGCCTATTATCACTTTGCCAAATGGCGATCAAAAACAGTTTGATCAAGCCGTATCTGTGATGGAAGTTGCTCAAAGCATCGGTCCAGGTCTTGCCAAAAATACAGTTGCTGGACGTGTGAATGATCGTTTGGTCGATGCTTGCGATTTAATTACTGAAGATGCAACCGTACAAATTATTACGCCTAAAGATGAAGAAGGTGTAGAAATTATCCGTCACTCATGTGCGCACTTAGTAGGGCATGCGGTAAAACAGCTTTTCCCTGAAGCGAAAATGGTGATAGGCCCTGTCATTGAAGAAGGTTTCTACTATGACATCTGGATGCCACGCCCATTTACGTTAGATGACTTGGCAGCAATCGAAGAGCGTATGAAAAAGCTCATCGACCAAGATTATGATGTTGTGAAAAAAATGACCCCGCGTGATGAGGTGATTGCAGAATTCACAGCACGTGGCGAAGAATATAAATTACGTTTGATTGCAGACATGCCAAACGAAACTCAAATGGGCTTGTACTATCACCAAGACTATTTGGATATGTGCCGCGGTCCACACGTTCCAAACACTAAATTCTTAAAGTCGTTCAAACTCACCAAAATTTCTGGCGCTTACTGGCGCGGTGATGCCAAAAACGAACAGTTACAACGTATTTATGGTACGGCTTGGGCAGATAAAAAGCAACTCGCGGCGTATATCAAACGTATAGAAGAAGCAGAAAAACGTGACCATCGTAAAATTGGTAAAGCTTTGGACTTGTTCCACATGCAGGAAGAAGCGCCAGGCATGGTGTTCTGGCATCCAAATGGCTGGACGATTTACCAAGTACTTGAGCAATACATGCGTAAAGTACAACAAGACCACGGTTACTTGGAAATTCGTACCCCGCAAGTGGTCGATTTTACGCTATGGGAAAAATCAGGACATGCTGCCAACTATGCAGACAATATGTTCACTACCCATTCTGAAAATCGTAATTATGCAGTAAAACCAATGAACTGCCCATGTCACGTACAAGTTTTTAACCAAGGGCTAAAGTCGTATCGTGATTTGCCAATTCGTCTGGCAGAATTTGGTTCATGTCACCGTAATGAGCCATCGGGTTCATTGCACGGCATTATGCGCGTGCGTGGCTTTACACAAGACGATGCTCACATTTTTTGTACCAAAGAGCAAATTGGGCCTGAAGTTGCAGACTTCATCAAACTGACTTTAGATGTTTATAAAGATTTCGGTTTTGAAGAGGTGCAAATGAAGCTGTCTACACGTCCTGAAAAACGTGTGGGAGATGATGCACTTTGGGATATTGCAGAAAAATCTTTGGCAGATGCTCTGGATGCTGCAGGTCTAGATTGGGAGTTACAACCGGGTGAAGGCGCGTTCTACGGCCCGAAAATTGAATTCTCACTGAAAGACTGCTTAGGTCGTGTGTGGCAATGTGGTACAATTCAGTGTGACTTTAACTTGCCTGAACGTTTAGAGGCATCTTATGTCACTGAAGACAATGATCGTGATCAGCCTGTAATGTTGCACCGTGCAATTCTTGGCAGCTTTGAACGATTTATTGGTATACTTATTGAGCACTATGCAGGCTTTATGCCACCATGGTTAGCGCCAGTGCAAGCTTGTGTTATGAATATTACCGACTCACAAGCTGCTGCAAGTGAACAGGTCGTCGCAAAACTTAAAGAAAACGGTATTCGTGCTATTTCTGACTTGAGAAATGAGAAAATCGGCTTTAAGATTCGTGAGCGTACATTAGAGCGTATTCCATACTTATTGGTACTTGGGGACCGTGAAGTGGAAGAAGGAACGGTAAACGTCCGTACTCGCTCAGGAACAAATTTGGGTACTATGTCAATTGATGCTTTCATTGACCTAGTGAAAACAGCCGTCGCAGAACGCGGCCGGTATATTGTGGAGTAACAGCGATTAAACAGCCTGACCGTAATCAACAGGGCGGAAAATCTAACCGTCCTGCTTTGAATGATGAAATTCGTGCAAAAGAAGTCCGTCTTGTAGACGAAAATGGTGAGCAAAAAGGTATTGTCAGCTTGGCTGATGCATTACGCGCAGCAGAAAGCGTAGACCTTGATTTGGTGGAAATTGTGGCAAATGCTGAACCACCAGTATGCAAAATCATGGACTTTAACAAGCATTTGTTTGATCTAAAGCAAAAGCAGAAAGAAGCGAAGAAAAAACAGCATCAAGTACAGGTGAAAGAAATCAAGCTGCGCCCTGCGACTGATGTTGGCGATTACAACGTAAAATTACGTGCAATTATCAAATTCCTTGAAGAAGGAAACAAGGTAAAAATCACTTTACGCTTCCGTGGTCGTGAAATGGCTCACCAACAGTTAGGTTTGGCTCAATTACAAAAAGTTGAAGCTGACGTAGTTGAATATGGTGTAGTTGAACAAGCACCAAAAATGGAAGGTCGTCAAATGGGAATGCTGCTTGGTCCTAAAAAGAAAAAGTAAGCACTTATTGAGTCTAAAAAGCCCTGCAATCGCAGGGCTTTTTGATGCTGGTTTTATGAGTCTCGATGGAATTTTAAATTCCAATGGTCTTGAAGCATTTGAACAATCGCATGACGATGCTGTTTGGAAAAACTGAGTAAATACATCAGGCTGAATTTATGTCTCAGCCAATTGATGGGTTGTTGATGAATAAAAACAAACTCTATGGTTCCCATTTTTCTGTCAAATGCATCTAGATCACTCGTTGAATCGAAAGTTTTTACTTGCCTTAACATCCAAGTAAGTGGTGCATCAAACTGATGATTAATCCGGCAATCATAAATTTCATGTTTTTGAATGCCTAAAGTAATGGGAATGTTCCAAACCCTATAATAAATTTTCTGTGGTGTAATGATTAAACGTAAATTTCCATAAGACCACTGCGATGGCAATACAGCCTAGATTGTATAAGAGCATGGTCAGTTCCAGCTCAATGAATAGCGTCCAGATTTCTACATAAGTCTTATTGTTGCTCCGCCCGATATAGAAGATAACTGAAGTTACCAAGAGCGGCAAGAGAACAAAAAATACTGCTGCAAGTTTAAAGATAGCAACCGGATACTGGGCGAATTCAAACATGAGGTGGGAGAGTTTGAAAAGTCTTATGATAATCAACAAGCTGAGCAAATTTCTCTAATGGTGTAAGCCAATCTAACGCTTTTCTAGGACGAGTATTCAGTGACATGGCAACTTGATTTAAATAATGCTGATCTGCCTGATTTAAATCAATCCCTTTAGGTAAATATTGCCTAATTAAACCATTCATATTTTCGCATGTGCCTTTTTGCCAGGGTGAATG
>DBIN01000006.1 GCA_002296655.1 Acinetobacter sp. UBA801 | reverse complement strand
GCACCTCATGTTTGAATTCGCCCTAGGTTGGTTTTTATTATGTATACAAGTTTGTATACATTTAAATTTAGCCCGATTTATGCAGATCGGGCTTTTTTATGCCTCAACTCTATGAATGATTTATATTTCTTTTTAAGTCAAAATTAGATCATCAATCATTTGTAAAGTTAGTAATGAAAGTGCTTTCTCTTGCGCCATGTATGGCACAGGATGATGAATGATCCGCAAGAGGATGAGGCTGCTGGATGAGGGCTTAAAATAATTTATGAAAGAAGTCTATTACAGAGGAAGCACAGTTATTTCGTTTGTTTTAATAAATTGCATCAAAAAAAATCTTAAGTAAATATGAATTGCGTGGACACTTAAAGTCTTGATTTGATCCTAGCCAAAATAATGGACAGCATGTCCCTCTAAAGATAACGTAACTTTAATCTTTGGAGATTCAAGAAATGGCTATCTTGCGCAGCAATGCTGCTCAAGTCCCGAATTTAAACAGCAAGCGATTGATTATGCACTTTCAAACTCACACGAAGCTATAGCTGCAATCGCCCAGAAATTAGGTGTGGGTTATTCAACTTTAGACAAATGGATTCGTGAAGCCAATCCAGTGGGTTCAAGCAAACGTCAACTTTCACCAGAACAACAGCGGATCGTGGAATTAGAGAAAGAAGTTAAACAGCTCAAGGAAGCCAATGACATCTTAAAAAAAGCGCATGTGTACTTTCTAACAGATCATGCCAAGAAAAGTACACGGTAATTCAAGATCTAGATATGAATGAAGTCACCGTATCTTCTGCCTGTAAATACCTAGGTGTCAGCACTTCAGGCTATTATGCCTGGCGAAAACGTCAAGCCAATACGGCACAGAAATATAATGACTTAAAAGCCGTATATTGGCAGCATCATGCACGATTGGGTGCACCTTCATTAGTACATGACATGCATGATTTAGGTTACAACATGAGCGAACGTACTATTGGAAGGATGCTAAAAAAGCTTGGTTTACGTAGCAGGATTGCACGTAAATACAAGCATACGACTGATTCAAACCATCGTTTGCCTACAGTACCCAACTTGTTGGATCGCCAATTTACAGTTACTCAGCCTAATAAAGGCTGGACAACAGACATTACCTATATCCGCACTAAAGAAGGTTGGTTGTATTTATGTGTGATGCTAGATTTATTTAGCCGTCGTATCGTGGGGTGGCAAACCAGCCATCGAATAGACCGCCAGTTGGTGTGTGATACGTTTAACTATGCAATGGCTCGTCAGGGTTATCCAACTGGTGTTATGGTTCATTCCCTTGCGAAGCAGTGCTTCTCAGGTTCACAGTACTGTAGTCGTGATTTTAGAGCGCTGTTACTGACAAATGATTGTACTTAGAGTATGTCTAGACGTGGAAACTGTTGGGATAATGCAGTGACTGAAAGCTTCTTTCATACATTAAAAGGTCATGTGGTACATGGCAGTGTGTTTTCGACTCGAAAAGAAGCGAATGCTGTCTTGTTTGACTATATTGAAATTTATTACAATCGGGTCAGAAGACATTCTACAAACGGCTGGTTAAGTCCAGAAGCCTTTGAACAGAAATATTTTAAGAATTTAGAGGGATTTGTTGTCCACGATACTGTCTAGGATCAATTTATCGTATTTAGAAACTGAATTTTATCTACGCATTAGCCGTAGTTTTTATTACAATGTTTTTATGAAAGTAATGAAAAATTAGACCTTTAGATACAGTCTAAAAAGGATAGTTATGTTTATAAAAACAACGGCGCCAACGCATAGTTTAATTTTACAGTTGTTGCCCATCATGCATCAGGCGTGTGAAATTTTAAATCAGGAATTTCAAGATTATTGTTCAGGTGCTACTTTTGATGTCGAAAAGAAAATTGATGAATCTCCTGTTACGCAAGCTGATTATCGGGTCAATTATTATTTAATGCAGGCTTTGGCAGAAATCTCCAATTTGCCTGTATTGTCAGAAGAAGGTGAACAAGATCAGCGCCTGCAATGGCAGAAGTTTTGGTTGCTGGATCCTTTAGATGGCACGAAAGAGTTTTTACATCAACGACCAGAATTTACCATTAATTTAAGTTTAATTTGTGGAGCGTTAACAACTTTTGCCGTGCTTGCAGTACCCGGTGAGCATACTATTTATTTTTGCCCTGAACAGGGTATGCCATTGAAATATCAAATTTTAAATCAGCAGTGGTATCTCTATCAGCCAGCACCAACAGTAACATCTTCAATTCTAAAAATTGGTTTAAGCCACAGCAGTCAAAAAAAGTCACACTATGCAGACTATTTAAAATGCTTGGCGCAGTTGACCAATTTTGAAGAAGTAAAAGCAGGGAGTGCTTATAAATTCTGCATGATTTTGGAAGATCGTGTCGATGTCTATCCGCGTTTTCATCCGACCTCTGAGTGGGACACCAGTGCAGGACAATGCTTGTTGGAACGAATAGGTGGCGGATTGGTCGATTTGCAGGGGCGGGCATTTGTATACAATCAGCGCGACACATTGCTAAATGGTGGTTTTATCGCCTATAAAAATACACAGATGAAAATGATTGCCTTACAAGCACTTGGACTTATGGCCAAGTCAGATTGAGCAAAGTGCTGAACATGGTATAGTGTCAAGGAACCAAGTTAAAATTTTGGCTAGATCATGGCATTAGAACTACTCCCTGCAAGTATGCTTAAAGCAATTGATTTATTGCCTGATGCTCAGACGCCTGTGACTTTGTTTACCCGTCATTCTATTCGTGAAATTGTCGTGGGTCAGGGTTTGGCTGGCTATAATTTGCAGTTGACCGAGCAAGGCCGTGATTTAGCCGAAGCATGGGGAGGCTACTTGGTTGGAAATACAGATCGAGTGATTCAACACTGTATTTCAAGTCCTATTCAGCGTTGTGTCGATACGGCTGCTTTAATGATTCGTGGAGCAGATGGTATAACCATTGAACCCAATACTCATCACATTGAAATTATAGAACAAGGATTATTGGTTGAACCTGGAAGCTTTGTACTTGATATCAAGCAGGCAGGTCCATACTTTCAGAAGCAGGGTGCTTTAGGCTTTATCAATAGTTTTGTGAACAATGCCTTGCCAGGCATGAAACATC
Organism: Acinetobacter sp. UBA801; assembly: GCA_002296655.1. Taxonomy (GTDB): domain Bacteria; phylum Pseudomonadota; class Gammaproteobacteria; order Pseudomonadales; family Moraxellaceae; genus Acinetobacter. Next base: position 15,142 of record DBIN01000006.1, on the reverse strand, counting down.
CGATTCATGGTGTAGTGGATGTTCTTGAGTTGATTTATAACACCCATCCAACCAACCAATACGGACTCAGTTTAGCTGTGAGTCACGATACGATTCTTGCCGCAATTATTGCGGTAATTTCTGGACGCAATGAAGTCACGCAAGCCGATTGGCCAGACATGATGGAAGGTTTATTTGTTTGGTTTGAAGGCGATGAGTTTTTAGAATCTAAGTTAAAATGGATTTGGCGCGGTCAGATTCACACTTTAGATATTTCGCAATTTCGTCAGAAAGTTTAAATAGAGCGTTGAAGGCATAAAGCCCATCAAGCCGAGAAGCTATTATTGACACTGAATATTTCGCAACATAGCGATAGTATTCAACCTGCGGTAAAATTGCTCGTACTCATGGCAAAGAAGCTTTAAGAAAGTTGAAATGCCTAATTTTCAGAAACAGTTGGAAGCGCAAGCGAAATAGCAGGCACAAAAAAAGCCCTAAAGGGCTTCTTTTGTTTAACACTTAGTTAGAAGCTAAAGCTTTAACTTGAGCGTTTAAACGGCTCTTATGACGAGCTGCTTTGTTCTTATGGATGATGCCTTTATCAGCCATACGGTCAATCACTGGAACAGCTTTTTTGTAAGCTTCAGTAGCAACCGCATAATCGCCTGCAGCAATAGCAGCGATTGTGCGTTTTAAATAAGTACGAACCATAGAACGTAAGCTTGCGTTGTGTTTACGTGCTTTAACGTTTTGACGAGCACGTTTTCTAGCTTGAGCAGAGTTTGCCACTCGTGCACTCCTTGAAATAGATTGGTCTGGGCGGGCTGCAATTACTTCCGAAAACCAACATCAGAAGAATTATCACCAGCCCGTAAACAAGTGCCATATTTTGATGAAACTAGACAGTTAAGTCAAGTCTTGACATGCTTTGACAACATTTTAGCTGCAGAAAAATCGGAAAGAAACAGGTAGATTAGCTTTAAGCCTCAGAGATTGTTTAAAAAATGACAAATTTTATTCAAAATGCAATTGTAATTGGTGCGAATGGTTTAGTTGGGCAGCAATTGGTTAAACAGCTGAATCAGCTGTCCGAATGTAAAAACATCACCGTGATTTTGCGCCGACCTTGCCCTGAATTGAATCGCTTAGAAAAAGTCCAGACGTTACTACTCGAAGACTTTTTATTGCTCAATGATGAAGATGTAAGCGGTTATAGCCATGCATTCAGTTGTTTAGGTACGACCTTAAAAAAAGCAGGCTCAAAGCAAGCATTTTATGCCGTGGACTATACTATCAATGCACATTTTGCCGAATTATTACAGGCAAAGGGTACGCATTATCTCTTGATCAGTGCATTAGGTGCCGATGCTAACTCAAAATTGTTTTATAACCGTGTCAAAGGTGAATTAGAGCAATATATTGAAAGCTTAGACATAGAAAAAGTATCAATCTTGCGGCCATCTTTATTATTGGGGGAACGTCATGAACAACGGCGTTTAGAAGATTTAGCTCAAAAGCTATATCTTAAAATATCACGATTTATTCCGGATAATTTTACGTATAAGCCAGTAAGTGCAAGGCAAGTGGCTCATACTATGGTCGAGGCTGCGCAATCGCAAATTCATAAATTCCAAATTTATGATAATTTACAAATACAAAAAACTAAGTAAAAGGGGAACGACGTGTCTACAGTACCATTTGTAACTTGTGACTTATTAGATGACCATCCAGAACATGACCTTCAAGTAGTGATTCCATCTCTGGATGGTAAATTTTTTAAAAGTTACGGTGCACGTAAAACTTTTGGCGGTCAAATTGTGACGGTAAAATGTTTTGAAGATAACTCGCGTGTGAAAGAGTTATTGGCAACCAATGGCAAGGGCAAAGTTTTGGTGGTAGATGGTGGTGCATCTATGCGCTGTGCCTTAATGGGCGACTTGATTGCTGAATCTGCAGTCAAAAATCACTGGAATGGCGTGATTATTTACGGTTGTGTGCGCGATGTCGATGCAATAGCAGTACTTGATTTAGGCGTACATGCTTTAGCTTCAATTCCACAAAAAAGTAACCGTAAAGGCGTGGGTGAAGTGGATGTGAGTTTGCATTTCGGACAAGTCACTTTTAATTCGGGCGATTATGTCTATGCCGACAACAACGGTATTATTGTGGCAAAGGAAAAGCTGGTCGATTTATAAGGGCTTTAATGGCACAGTCATTAAATTACTGAGCACATCAAAAGGAAAACAAAATGGTGCATCATCAAATTAAAGTCATTCAGGCAATGGCATCTATGCTTACCGAAGGTGGACGTGGAGTGAATGGGACAGCATTTCCCCTGCAACCCGAAAAAGCTTTAAAGTTATATGAATTTGAAGGTTCACCATTTTGCCGTCGTGTGCGTGAAGTCATGACCTTGTTAAATTTGGATTATGAAGTTTATCCATGTCCCAAAGGTGGTACTAAATATCGACCTTTGGTGAAACAACTAGGGGGTAAAACGCAGTTTCCATTTTTTATTGATGAAAATACCGGTGATAGACTCTATGAATCACAGCAGATCATTCATCATTTATTCAAACATTATGGCAAAACAGGAAAAACGCCAAAAAAATATGCGCATTTTCCTAAAATTCCTTATGTTGCACTTGCGGGCACGTTATTGAATGGTGCGCAGGGGGTGTGGATGAATCAGAAAATTGTAGAGCGCGCTGCACCTGAACAATTGATTGAGCTGTGGGGGTTTGAAGGTAGTCCTTATACACGTGTGGTACGTGGTGTATTGACTGAACTGGAATTACCATTCAAATTTCATAATGTAGCCAAAGAGCGTTGGCAAGATCTGGGCTTGGCAAAATTACGTTTAAAACCAGGGAAATATGTGCCATTAGCAGGTGGTAAGCGTGAACAGGTATTAAAACTCATGGGTGATAATATCCAAGTCCCATTTTTAGTCGATCCCAATACCCAGACTCAGCTTTTTGAATCGACTAAGATTGTGAAGTATTTACAACAAACTTATGGTAATTAAGCATTAAGCAATTTTTTGATTGTGATAAAAGCATCTTCATGATGCATTTTTGCTTTCACCCATACCCACATTTTTTCAATAGGATTAAGGTCGGGACTATAAGGTGGTAACCAAAGTATTTGATGCCCATGTTTGGTTGAAAATAAAGCGACTACCGAGCCATGCAAGCATTTTTGTAACACATGGCTCAGCAATAAATTCGCAATTATGGCTCGTCAATTTCTACAGGATTTAGACTTTGGACAGAACTTACTTTAAAAGGTGCTCCAATTTGCTTTAAATCTGAACCTGATGGGGCTTGATACACTTTTAAGCCGAACTCAGGAATAATTGCCAGCAAATGATCAAAAATATCGGATTGAATACTTTCATATTCTTTCCATGCAGTGGTTTTGGTAAAAGCATAAATCTCTAGCGGTAACCCTTCACTGCTTGGTTGTAGTTGGCGAATAATCAATGATTGAGATTGATTAATACCCGGATGTTGTTTCAAATAAAATTCAACATAAGCCCGGAAAGTCCCTAAATTTGTCAGACGGCGCTGGTTGTATTGTGATTGATTTGCTAACTGCTGATTAAACTGCTCAATTTCTTCATTTTTACTATGTAAATATTGATCCAATAATAAAAACTCTCTGAGTTTGCTTTGTTCATGTTCAGTCATAAAATGCACAGAATTTTGATCAATTAAAATGGCACGTTTAATACGTCGGGCACCTGCTTCCTGCATGCCACGCCAGTTTTTAAAGGTATCAGTAATAAGTTTATTGGTTGGAATGGTAGTTAGGGTTTTATCCCAGTTTTGTACGGTCACGGTATGTAATGACATATCAATGACATCGCCATCGGCATTTAAAGAAGGCATTTCAATCCAGTCACCAATTCGCACCATGTCATAGGAAGAAATTTGTACCGAAGCCACCAAAGATAAAATGGTGTTTTGGAAAACCAACATCAAGACGGCAGCCATCGCACCAAAACCTGCAAGTAAGGTAAACACATCTTTTTTCAGGAAAGTACCTAAAATCATGAGGGCACAGACCACATAAATAATGAGTTTAACTAACTGCAAATAACCCTTAATTGGCTTGTTGCGTGATTTTGGATTACGTTGATAGAACAGGTTAAAAATATTTAAAAATTCAGAAATTGCCAGAGCAATGGTGAGGAATATAAAGGCTTGTGCAGCCATTTGCACAATGCTTTCTACTTTATCTGATAAGTGCGGGACGGTGGTAATGCCATTCATGATCACCACAGCAGGGACAATATTGGCAATACGACGGATCACGTTATGCTGTGAAATAATTTCACTATTGGCAAAGTGCATTTTAGAAATGAGTTTACGAATACCACGTACCACAATTTGTTTGGCGATAAAGTTGGCTAAAATCGCCAGTAGAATCACAATACTGAGTGAGGTCAGCATTTCTAACCAAGGGTATTGGTTAAACCATTCCTGAATATTTCGAATAAAATTAAATTCTTGCAAAAGATCCTCGCTTTAAGGTTGCTGTTTTTCGTCTGCATGGCATTGTAAATCTTAGCCTGCAATTCACCTTAATTCTTCATTGATATATGAAATTGCTAGATAGTGTATCGACTAAAGTTTATATTTTAAGTCTGAGTAACTTTTTGCTACATTTTAATCATTTGTTTTTACTGAAAGTTTTTAGTTAATGTACTGTCTTGTCCTGAAATAGATTGACAGTATTCCACTTCAAACCGAGTTAAGCAATTAGCTCGGTTTTAGTTTGTTCATACTTCTGATTCGGGGTGTTCATATTTAAACTTAAATGCGGTCTATAACAATTGTAAATCATGATAGATTCCGCAATTAAGTGATCTAACTCCTTCATGGTTTGACATCGCGTGGTTAAAAACTCCTGCTTTAATATTCCATTAATTCGCTCTGCTAATGCATTTTGATATGAGAAACACTGTTTCGCAAGGTATCCATCTGTCATGGAAGGACATATCCCATAATGGCGCCATGCCGATTGATATAGCTCAGAGCAATATTGAGCACCTCTATCTGAATGATGAATCATCCTAGTCGCTCGATCTGTCGCATGCTGCATCGCCATATGTAGAGCCTGCACAACATTCTCCGTACGCATATCATTCGATAACTTATAACCTTTAATCTGTCGGGTATAAGCATCTGTCACCAAGGATAAATAATGTACGCCTTCAGCACTCTCAACATAGGTAATATCACTAACAAAGACTTCATTAGCTTGCACTGCTGAATAATCCTTTAATAAATTTGGATGCTTCTTCATCCAATGCTTGCTATCCGTAGTTTTTGTATAGCGACGCTTAGGGCGAATCAATAAGTTATTTTCTTTCAATATTTTAAATAACTGATCCCGTCCACACTTTAAACCACGTTGCAACAATTTGCCTTTAATAAGCCAATACAGCTTACGTGTTCCGATACTTGGCATGAGACAGCGATATTCCATAACCAACTCAAGTATTTGTTCAGTTGCTAGTGCAGTCATTTGAGCACGTTTTTCTGCTTGATAATAAGCTTGTCGGGTGATTCCCAACCACTGACAATAATGTGAAACGCTTAGTCTTCTTTGGCTTTGCCAATCTTTGAAACGTGCTCGGTATACTTTTTTCCAAGATCAGTCCCACATTCTTTATCAATGTGATAAATCACATCCTGAATAAATTTAGTTTTAAGCTTTTCTGCGGCTAACTGCTTTTCTAATTGGCGGATTCGTTGTTGGGGTGTCAATTGGCGTTTAGAAGAAGTCGGCATATTCGAAGTCCAGTCCTGTTGTCCGTGCTTGCGTAACCATACCAGCACAGTTGATCTTCCTTGAATACCATATTTTGCCTGAGCTTGCTTATAAGTAATTTGCCCTTTTTCTACTTCATGTACCACCATCATTTTAAAGGCAAAGCTATAGTCACGTTGTGTACGTTTAACTCGTTGTTCTCGTTTATGTTCCATAAAATAAGTCTCTTAAGGTGTAAACTTATTTCAGGACGGGACATACAGCTATGTTAAAAAAGCCAGTACAGATACTGGCTTTGAATAGATACATAGTATAAGTATTTACATCAATACTATCGTGATCTACCACATTAAATCATCTGGAATCACATAGGCTGCGTATGGATCTTCTTCATCTGTTGTTGCTTCATTTTTCTCGGCATTATTGACAATAATAAAGCCTTCCATTTTGAGATTTATACGTTCAGCCAAAGCTTTCGGTAGGAAGGCATAGCTGTCATTTTCTTTGGCAATCACCAAACTACCTGCCACGAGCGCATTGTAAATTTGTTGATTGATATACACTTTTTTAATTTTACCATCTAAAAATTGATAAACAACTTCACCATCGGTATCACGAATTTTATACTGATGAATCATTTGCATAATTGCAGCTTTCAATTCTTTTTCCTGTAAAGCGGCTTTCTTTTCTTGTTCAATGGCTTGGTCTTTGGCCAGTTTTTCTTGCTGTGCCTGTGCAATTTTGGCTTTTACTTCAGCATCTTTACTTTCACCGGTACGCTGTTCGTGTACGGCTTGTTTAGACAGTTTTTTTGCTTTTTTATTATCGACTAAACCCGCTTTGAGCAATTGAGCCTGTAGTGCATTTTTAACCATGATAATTTCCAAAACTTAATGTTGAAGGTGTCGATAGCGAAAATAAATAATCCAGTACACTAAACTCAAGCTTAGGCTGAGTCCAGCAGGTAACAGAAAAGAATTCAGTTTAAATGTAGGATAAATGGATGCAGCGAGCAATCCACCTACAAAGAAACCTATTAAAATCAGTAAGTGTAAAACAATACGCCTTTTTTCGACTTGTAAGCCTCTGACTCGATAACCCAGAGCTAAGCCTAAATCGGTCAATACCCCAGATAAATGTGTGGTGCGGATGATAGTGCCTTTATAGTAGCTGATCATGGCATTTTGTATGCCCATGGCAACTGATGCCCAAAGCAGGGCATAACGTGGGAAATAAGGTAATAACACCCAGCAAATTAAAATAAAAAATGCCACCAAACTCATGGGTAAGCCATAACGACGCCCTAAGCGAAAATTACTATTTCCTAAAATGACGCCGCTATAAAATGAACCTATGACATAGCACAAAATCACTAGCAACAAGAAAATCATCGCTTCTGGTTTCCAGTCGATTAGCGCCATCGCCAAGATACTGACGTTGCCTGTCATGTGCGAAACAGACTGATGTAATACGGTCACCAATCCGAGTACATTAATAATTCCAGCATTGACAGCTAGAAAAAAAGCACCAAATTGCACCCAAAGTGGTAAAGTTTGAAAAGGCATAATGGATGATTGCGTAAGTTTCCTAACGCATTGTATCTTAACTCAAACCGCGGCCAACCGCAGTAGTAAATAGTACATCGGTAGATGAGTTGAGCGCAGTTTCGGTTGAATCTTGTAACACGCTAATGACCATACCAACCGCAACCACTTGCATGGCGATATCTGAAGAAATACCAAATAAGCCACACGCTACAGGAATGAGCAGTAAGGAGCCGCCAGCAACACCCGAAGCACCACAGGCAGACACCGTTGCAACTACAGATAAAATCAGCATGGTGCTAAAATCGACAGAAATTCCTAGGGTGTTTACTGCAGCTAAGGTCAAAACGGTGATGGTGACCGATGCGCCTGCCATGTTAACTGTTGCGCCTAAAGGGATTGCAACACTCGCCGTTGATTCCTGTACACCTAAGCGCTTGGCTAAGTCTAAGTTGACAGGAATATTGGCTGCAGAACTACGTGTAAAGAATGCGGTAATGCCACTTTCGCGTAAGCATTGAAAAACTAAAGGATAAGGATTGCTACGAGTCACAAATCCCACCATGATTGGGTTGATGACTAAGGCAACAAAGAACATTGTACCTAACAAGACTGCCAATAATTGTGCGTAACTAGCTAAGGTTTTCAAGCCCGCATCGGCAAATGTCACTGCAACCAGGCCAAAAATACCGAAAGGTGCAAAGTTAATCACCAAGCGAATGACGCGATTGACTGCATTGGCAGCATCATTCAGCAGTGCTTTGGTGGTATCTGTAGCATGACGGAATGCAATCCCTAAAGTCACAGCCCAAGCCAAAATACCAATAAAGTTGGCTTCGGCAATCGCAACTACAGGGTTGGCGACAAAACTAAGTAAAAGGTTTTTAAAAATTTCAGAAAGACTGCCTGGTGGGGTTAATTCTGCTTGTGTTGCAACATCTAAAAACAATGTGCTTGGGAAAAGGGTACTTGCAATAACTGCACTGAGTGCAGCTAAGAACATACCAATCGCATACATCAGCATAATTGGTTTGATATAAGCATTGCTGCTTCCAATTTTAAAATTAGCAATTGACGCCATTACCAAAAGAAACACTAAAATTGGGGCAACAGACTTTAGGGCTTTAATAAATAAATCACCCAAAAGGCTTAAATAAGGCGCAGATTCTGGAAATAAAATTGCAACACCCACGCCGAGTACAATTGCAATCATAATTCGCGAGACCAAGCTCAAACGCAAAAAAGCTGAAAACATACGAAAACAAGGTAAAAGAAAAGCGGGTATTTTATACTGAAATCCTCATGTGCTTAAAAATAATTTTGATATAAAAGATAAGTCTATATTTTTAAAAGTTATATTTATTAAACTACTTAAATTTCAGCAAGATAAAAGTACTCTTTGATCAATAAAAAGGATGTGTATTGATCACCCAGTTTGAAAGATAAAATTAAAGACCCATTTCTTGCTCTTTAAGTCAGTTCAGGCGCAAGTTCTTGCATGGCTGAATAATGTGACAAATAAACTTTTCCATTTAAATGCTGTAAAAGTTTTGAATGTTGTAATTTGTCCATTACTGGGCCTTTGATTTCTGAAAAATGCAGACAGATATTCAATTTTTTGAGTTCAAGATTTAAATCTTCAAGCATTTCGAGTGCGCTTAAATCAATACTGCTAATACTCGAACAATTCACCACAACATGCTTTAACTGAGAGTTTTGACTGACTTGATTAATTAAAAAGCCTTTTAAAGTATTAGCATTTAAAAAGGTTAGATTTTCGTCAATTCGTATAGAAAGCACATGTGGCGCGGTACGTACTTGATGACGTTCAATATTACGAAAATGCTGTGTGCCTTCAAGTAAACCAATTTCCGCTATATGTGGTCGGCTAATACGCCACAACATTAGAATAAATGTGGACACTATACCAATAATTAAACCTGTCGAAATATCAATCAACACAACACCAAAGAACGTCACCCACATGGCTAGACCATCGGCTTTAGAATAACGCCAAGTTTCTTTAAAAGACTGGAACTCAACCAGTTTCCAAATTGAAACAATGATGGTTGCAGCCAAAACAGCCAGCGGTAAGTCTTGGAAAAATCCCGTGAAGTATAAACTGACAATAACAATCACAATGGAGGTAAATACACCTGCCATTGGTGTTTTTGCACCTGCATCGGCATTGACGACGGTACGTGACAAACTGCCTGTGACGGGAAAAGAAGAGCTGACACCTGCACCAAAATTGGCTAAACCGAGTGCAATGAGTTCCTGATTGCTATTTAAGTGACTGCGTTTTTGTAAGGCGGTGGCTTGGGCAATAGACAATGACTCTACAAAACTGATCATCGCAATCATGGCTGCGCCGGGAAGAAGCTGCAGAACGAGTTGTGTATTCCATTCAGGGAGTTGAATAGGCGGGAATCCTGCAGGTATTTCTCCCACAGTTTTAATGCCGACCTGTTGTAAATGCAGCGAATAAACCAAAGCAATTGAACCGATCACCAATACCAATGGCAAAGCTTTTAAGATAAAGCCACTGCCTCGAACATGTTCACGAATGGCATTACTGTTGATGAATTTAGGTGCATAAATTAGAAACAAAATGGCAGCAATACCCAAGAGCACGCTATAAACATGTGTTTGTCCCACATATTGCCAAAAGCTGGATAAGAACTCAGGTAAGTTATTGGCTTTAAGGGGGATATCTAAAACAAATTTGAGCTGTCCAATTGCAATCATTAATGCAGAGGCAATAATGAAGCTTTTAATAACAGGATGGCTAATGAGTTGAATTAAAAAACCAAAGCGTAAAATTCCCAACAGTAGGGAAATGATACCGACCAGCACAGCAAGTAAACAGGCTGCTTGAATATAAGCCGCTGAGCCGACTTCAAATAATGGATTGAGCGTAGCAAAGGTCATCATGGAAATAATGGCGACGGGGCCAATCGACAAGGTAGGGCTGCCGCCAACCAAGGCGTACATGATCATAGGGATCACGCTGGCATATAAACCCATGACAGGAGGCAAACCTGCAAGCATGGCATAAGCCATCCCTTGAGGTACCAACATGGCAATGACGATAAATGCAGACAGCAGGTCAGATTTCAATGTTTCTGTATTATATTTTCGAAGCCATTGCCAAGCAGGCAGTACACGGGCCAAACGTGAATTGAAATCTGACATACTGAAATCTAAATCATAAATTTAGATATATTATGAACAAAAATTGCTAAGAAGTCTTTGAGATAGCAGGCGAGTATTAAAATTTTATGGTTACGCCTGATAGACAGGCATCATTATTTAGTCCTGTTGGCAATAAAGTACGTATAGGGTATTAAGTACCTGCACCATTTTGTCATCTTTAATTGAATAAAAAATTTGCTTGCCATCACGACGGGTATTCACTACATCACTTTTACGCAGCATCATTAATTGTTGCGATAACGTAGGCTGATGAATTTGGGTTTTTTCTTCAATTTGCGATACGTTTAATTCTTGCTGAGATAAATGACAAAGAATTAAAAGGCGGTCAGTATTCGCCATAGTTTTTAAAATTCCAACAACGGTATCCGCAGATTCACGCATTGATGTGATTTCAAGCCCATCGTTCATTGTTTTATTCTCTTAATTTACAGCTAACCAATATATATTAGGTAAGAGTGGAAGATAAATTATGTAACATAAATCATTATTTATATATGAGAATAAGTATCATTTAATAAAATGATATCAGCCCATCATAAATAAAGGGCTGATATTCTAATCAAAAAATTGATAAAAAAGTGGCTGAGTTACAATAAAACCTATTTTTTCACCTGTTCAAAATTTTTTAATTCTTTCTCACTAAATTCACTCGATGCAGCTAACAATTCGTGAATTGCTGGGTTGTACCAAGCAAAGCATTCTGACATTTTGGCACTAAAAGTATCATCTAGGCTTATATGTGTAGCATTGTGTTGTAACAAGGCTTGTTGATCTAAAGTGCTAATAAAACTTTTTAGTGTGGCACTATCAAAATAATACGCAGACTTAAATTGTGCAGAATCTGCAGCGCGTTGTAATACGATTTTGGTCATTTTTTCTAAAACTTTAAGATTTAAAGGAATGTGTGCGCTATAACGCAGCAAAAGTTCTTGAATCAATACGAAATTATTTAAACTTGGTTTCGCCAGTTCCGCTAAGGCATAGAGTTCATGCGGTGTAGCTAGGTTCGGCAGTAATTGGCGATTTGTTTCTGTCATCCAATTTTGTTGGATAAGGTACGCCACAATTTTTTCTATTTCTTGAGCAAGGTCTTGCGGCGCCCATGCCAAGAAAAACTCTTGTTTCAAATATGGATAAATCGCCTGCATTTTTTGCATTAAATCTGCACGTGATAATGCCAAGTTTTGTTCATTAAACTGCTGCACAATTAATGCGACACACGCAGGCAAAATAAAGCAGTGCAAAATATTATTGCTAAAATAGCTCAATAAGATTTTTTGGCTTTCAGCGACTCGAATGCCTTCTACGCCATCTTGGTTATAACGCTGCACTTGTTTAAGTTTCAGCGCATATTCAATAATTTCTTGTGGATTTAACCCCGTAATAATCATACGCGGGTCGTAACATAATTGTTTGAGCAAATGTCGATATTGTTCAATTCGAGTGAGTAGCTCATCTTGAGTCAAGGCATGCTGATCGGCATTTAATAAAATCAGAGAAATAAGCGCAATTGGATTAATCACTACGGCTTTATTGATATTTTCCAAAATCGCATGCGCGGTATGATCTACCGTATGAATTACAGAGGTCGGTAGTTCGTCGTTTATATTTAGTTTGACATCGCGTGCTTGGTTGGCTATTAAAACATCATCTAAAAATACAGGTTCACCAAAGTTGACATAGACCTGACCAAAGACTTTTTCAATTTTACGGGCAGAGTTTAAAATGCCCCATAATGATTCGGCTTCTTTTGGTTTGCCGTTCAATTCATTTAAATAAGATGTACCTTCAATCAGTTTTTCATAACCAAAATACGTTGGAATAAATGCAATAGGTTTGGTTGCTCCGCGTAAATGACTTTGAATAGTCATCGACAACATGCCTTTTTTCGGTGGTAACAATAAACCTGTGCGTGAGCGTCCACCTTCAATAAAGTATTCAAGTGGGGTATTGCGTGACAATAAACTGTGTAGATATTCTTTAAATACTGAGGTGTATAGTTCATTGCCGCTAAAAGTACGGCGAATAAAATATGCACCTGCACCGCGCATGAGTTGACCCACAATCGGTAAATTTAAATTAATACCTGCTGCAATATGCGGCACCATCAAACCACGATTAAAAATTACATAAGACAGTAATAAATAGTCGATGTGGCTGCGATGACAAGGGGTATAGACAATTTCATAATCTTTGGCGAGTTCGCGTACTGTGTCAAAGTGATGCACTTCAATGCCATCATAGAGCTGTGTCCAAAGCTTGGTCAGTGCCAATTCAGCAAAACGCAAAGTCGAATAAGAAAAGTCCGATACAATTTCAGTTAAATAGCTTTTAGCGCGTTTTTCTGCCTCAAACATACTCACTTTTTTTTCAATACTTTCTTTGCGAATAGCTTGTTGTACCGCTTCACTTTTCATCAAAGCATGAATTACATTACGGCGGTCAGATAAGTCTGGTCCTAAAATTGCTTCTTTGTATTGATTAAAATTGTGTTCTAGATATTGCTCAATAAAGTGTGCAGGCGATAAGTGTGGCTGTTGTTGTGTAGCTTGTGTAATAAGCTGACGTAAAGAAATTGCTTTATGAAACTCGATATAGTTATCACGTGAATAAAGTGAAATATTAATGGTTTGTTTAAGCTTGTTTGGGGTAGACCACGCATCGGCAAATAATGCTTTAAACCAAGAGTCTTCGTATTCGGGTGAGCGTCCCCAAAGTACAGTCACGGGAACGAACAGCACATCATGTTCAGGATGTTGCTCTAAGATTTCAATTAAACGAATCAATTTGGCAGAGTAGTGATAAGCACTGTGCTGTGGGTTTTTCTCATGTAAGACCAAAATGGAATCATCTTCCTGATGCTCGGCAATGTTCAAAGGCGCATATACGGAAGGTAAACCCCGAGATTGCGCCTGCTGATCAATCAAGACGGTATTGCTGAGAGAGGCATCTTGCAGCACATAACAAAATTGTGTTTTTTCAGAGCTTTGTGCAATACGATGTTCTAATTCTGCAGTCGAGCCTAATACTTGTGGCGTCACAATCTTATTCAAGATTTTTTTAGTGAAATTACGATAAAGCTGACTGTGACGTTTATTGGACATTGCATTCCCTACATTTTGTTATGTGTTGCTATTGTCAAAAAATAAATAGCGAATTTCAAACCCAAGTGCCGAGAAAATCGACAATTAAACTAAGGTCATCATCTCTTTATTCTAATTCGCATTTTGTTGAAAGCTAATCATATTTTTGTATAAAACAATTTTAGTGAAACATCGGCAAAAAACTTATAAAAAAGTATGATAATTTAAATTTTGTTTATTATAGATATAACTTAGGGAATAATCATGACCACAGATGCAGCTTTTCCAACACCAGCAAACTTAGGGATTGCCGTATATAGCAATAATGCAGAAGCGATTGGTAACACGCCATTGGTACGTATTAACCGTTTAATTTCTAGCGGTGCAACGGTTTTAGCCAAGGTGGAAAGCCGTAACCCTGCATTTTCTGTGAAATGCCGTATTGGAGCAGCTTTAATTGCCGATGCAGAAAAACGTGGCGTGCTAAAAGAGGGTATGCATATTGTAGAACCGACCAGCGGTAATACAGGAATCGCTTTGGCATTTGTAGCTGCAGCAAAAGGTTATGAGATTACACTAACTATGCCTGCAAGCATGAGTATTGAGCGCCGTAAGGTTTTGAAAGCTTTGGGTGCAAATTTGGTGCTGACTGAGCCTGCAAAAGGCATGAAAGGCGCGGTGGATGAAGCAGAGCGTTTGGCAACTGAACATCCAGAAACTTATTTTTTGCCACAGCAATTTAACAACCCTGCCAATCCGCAAATTCATGAAGAAACTACGGGTCCAGAAATTTGGGCAGCAACAGGTGGGAAGGTTGATATTCTTGTTGCAGGTGTAGGTACAGGCGGTACGATTTCTGGTATTTCTCGTTATTTTAAAAAGGTAAAAGGTCAGGCATTGCATAGTGTTGCAGTTGAGCCTGCAGAATCTCCAATTATTGGTCAAACCAAGCGTGGCGAAGCCATTACACCTGCACCACATAAAATTCAGGGGATTGGCGCCAACTTTATTCCAAAAAACCTAGATTTAGATTTGGTGGATGAAGTGATTAGCATTGAAAGTGCTGAAGCAATTGATTGGGCACGCAAAACAGCAACTCAAGAAGGTATTTTAGTCGGCATTTCAAGTGGTGCAGCAATGGCTGCAGCTGCAAAATTGGCGGCACGTCCTGAAAATGCAGGTAAAAATATTGTAGTGATTTTACCTGATAGTGGTGAGCGTTATTTATCTTCAGTTTTGTTTGAAGATATTAGTGCAGAATGATGTGTCTTCAGATTGCTAGAATCCTATAAAAAAATCCCAAAGTTTTAACTTTGGGATTTTTTATTTGGAGAATAAATTTATAAGGTGGATAAAGAGACATTCTGCAAAGCAACCTTCTTTGTACTTAGACTCTAATTTTTAACAGGATCAGCAATGAATCGGTAATCCCCCCTAAAAATAATAGGATCTAAAAGTAGAATTTTCTCTTAAGATACGAGCAGGAGATTCTGCATGAAAACATCTAAATTTACTGACAGTCAGATCATGTCCATCTTG
>DBIN01000022.1:24620-67871 GCA_002296655.1 Acinetobacter sp. UBA801 | reverse complement strand
ATGATGGCTGAAGATCCTGATCCAAGGACTGACAAGGTTGGCATTAATACTATGTTGCAGTGCGACCGAAGCGATCGAGGTATTAGGATTTTTACAGGCATTGACAATACTGAGTTTGAATTCTTTGCTGTATGTTCTGCGTTTTTTAGCAACAGGAGGTGTTGCTGAATATATATCCATGTTCATGGATTAAGTCCCCACTTGTTTTTAGGTGGGAACTAAATTAAGGCTTATAGGATCGCTTGGTAAGGCTGTGTTAGCCGGATGCTTACAATAAAAACTTATAACGAAGAACGAGGCTTTGGTTTTATTCAAATAGAAGGAGAGCCTAAAGATTTGTTTTTTCATATTAAAGATTTTCCCAATAAAAATATTCCACTAAAGGTTGGAGAAAATCTAAAATTTCGTAAAGTAGAAGAAAATGGCAAGTTCAAAGCAGATAATATCGTCCGTCTAGATATTAAAGTTGCAGTCGAAAGGCATACGCCTCAATCAAGGGCAATTCATACCACAAAGCAGAATCATAAAAGACAGCAGAAGTCTGAAAATAACTCATCCAATTTTGTGACTTTTATGGGTATATTGATTATATTCGGCTTGTCTTATGCAGTATTTAATAAGTATCAAGCTTGGCAAAATAGTCAGCCTGAAGCTTTATCAGTACAAAAAGCAGTAGAAGTTCCAGTAGTCGAACAGAACTTTACTTGTGATGGGCGTGAGCACTGTAGTCAAATGACGTCTTACGAAGAGGCGTTATTCTTTGTAAGAAATTGTCCAAATACTAAAATGGACGGTGATGGTGACGGCATACCATGTGAGAGTCAGTTTTAATTGTTAAAAAAGAGTACCTTGACTGGTACTCCTATGAACTATTTCGCGTCGCAAAACTTCATAAATGCTTTTAAACCAGGTCCTTGGTATTTCTGACGGTGTACCAACATGAATAACGGGCGCGTCAATTGCCAGAAAGGTGTATCCAAAATCACCAATTGACCTTTTTCTAGTAAAGGCTCAATCGCCAATCGTGAAATACACGACACACCAATTCCACCTGCGACAATTTTTAAAATCGCTTCGTTATGACCCAAAGTTAAACGAATATTGGCATCAGGCAGGTCTTTTAAAATTGCATTGTCAAACACTTCACGGGTGCCTGAACCTTCTTCACGTAAAATCCATTCGGCATCTTCAAAATCTGCAATGCTTAAGGAACGGTTTAACTGTGCTAAAGGATGACTTGGTGCACAGCACACAGCAAGTTCATCGTCACGCCAATGAATACATTGCAGTTGTGGTAAGTGACAAGAACCTTCAATCAGTGCTAAATCTAGTTGAAACTGGTTCACAGCTTCAATCATTTGGCGAGTATTGCCCACTTGTAATTGTAAATGCGCCTGAGGTTGAATTTGCAAAAAGTCTGCCATTAAATCAGGCATCAAATAGTCACTGATGGTCAGCGTTGCGCCTAAACGCAAATCAATACTTTGTAGCTCGCCTTTAGCAGCTTGCTCAAAAGCTTCACAACGACCCAAAATTTCTAAGGCTTGTGGCAATAAGAAACGACCTAAATCGTTCAGTTGTAGACGCTTACCCAAACGGTCAAACAGTGGAGCGCCTAAGCCATCTTCCAAATCTGCTAAGGCCATGCTTGCAGCACTTTGGGTGAGCTTAACGGCATCACTGGCTTTAGTTACTGTCCCTTCCTGGGCAACTGCTACAAAAACCGCCAACTGGCGTAAAGTCATGCGCATGAATCAAGCCTTAACATTTAAAAAATATTCATAAATTACCCCGACATGCTAACATGAGCACAGTCTTTCATGCCACGCTCAAATCATGTCAATTGAAAAATTTACTTTAGAAAAAGTGCTTTCGGTTCATCGTTGGACCAACACCTTATTTAGCTTCACTATGACCCGTCCTGCACATTTTAAATTTACCGCAGGGCAGTTTGCACGTATCGGGTTAAAAGTGGGTGATGAATTGGTGGTACGTGCTTATTCGGTGGTGTCATCACCATTTGCTGAAACTTTGGAGTTTTTTTCGATTGTTGTGCCAGATGGTGCGTTTACTTCTAACTTGCAGCACCTTCAAGTGGGCGATGAGCTGTACTTGGAAAAAATTCCGTATGGTTTTTTGACTTTGGCGCGTTATCAATTGCCTGCACCACACGATTTATGGTTACTGGCCACAGGTACAGGTCTTGCCCCATTTTTATCCATGCTGCAAGACTTTGAAACATGGACAAAATATCAACATATTTATTTGGTTTATAGCGTGCGTACCGAAGCCGAATTGGCTTATGTCGATAAAATTCACGAAATTGCCGAAACTTTTGGCGAAGGGCATACAGGCTTTGAATTTATCCCAATTATCACCCGCGACCCTCAAGCTGCTTTGCATGATCGTTTACCTGTGTTAATTGCAAATGGTGAACTGGAGCAGGTTGCAGGCAGTGTATTTAACCCTGAAACCAGCCATGTAATGTTATGCGGTAACCCTGCTATGGTCGATGACACCAAAGAAGCCTTAAAAGCACGTGGTTTAAGTATGAATCGCCGCGGGGAAGGCAATATTGCAGTTGAAAATTATTGGTGAGGATGGGATGCAGCTATTTAAATAACCACTGTTTAAATTTATAGCCAATCTAGGCTTCATGTTTCATATTTATAGTCGCATATACCATACAGGCTGAAATTCTGGAAACTCAGGTATCTGTGCAAGATCATGTGCTCAATTTAAGATGGACCAATTAGCTGTCAAACCAGTGCACCATTAGCTGAATTACTTAAACAGTCCGACAAGATTAAAACCTTAACAATCAATAGTCGTGGTGGTGAGATCGGTTTCGCATTGATTTGGGTAATTTGGTTTATGATCATCAACTTGATGTACAAGTTGGATAGTATTGCTGTTGTTCTTGTGCCAATTATGTGTTTGCTGCGGGCAAAGTAAAAGATTTAAACTTGCGTAGCCCACTAGGTGGCATGTGGCGATTTTTAAAAAAATGCAATTTGACAGTGCCGAAATGGAGCAAATGTATAACGAATATATTGGCTCAATCTGCGAAAGAAACCGCTTTTTTCAGAAATTCAAAGTTCAGCAAAGCTAAACCATTGCAAGGCAGGCGCTTGAATATGAAAAATAAAACGCTGGGACGTTTGGTGCTATACGTCTAATAAAATACAAATTTTTGTAACTATCAGGTGCGTTTTACGCTGTTTTTGGATGCCTAAATCAAGTTTAAAAATAAATGTATTTTCACAATTCGCTAAAAATTAGGTGTTGATGTAACTTTCATCATCCAGACAAAAACCTCAACTACAACGTTGCAGATGAGGTTTTTGCTTTGTACGATTCCAGTTTGGAAAAAGCTTTTGAGGGCAATGCTTGAAAGTGATTTTTTTGAAAGAGATTAGTGTACAAACATATCCATATATTCACGGATTTCCTGAATCGCGCTATCGACATCACTACTTAGCCAAGTCGGTTCGAAAAAGCCTGCATAATGTTCTAAGCGTTCTTGAGGAACCACCAAACGCACAGGGCATTCTTCTTCAAGTAAGCGCCACGGCAAAATTGGCACTTCATTATCCAAAAATGCAGCAATGTTGCGAATATCAATGATCATGGCATTTACACAATCTGGAAATGGCATGACCGAAAATTCTTCGGTACGACGACGAAAATATTCTAAATCGCTCCAGTTAAGCAGATAGCTTGGCTTGCTAAATTCAATAATACCAATCAGATGCCCATCACGGGTATAGTGCAAGGCACATTGATGAGTGACGTCAGTGTCAAGATCAAGCGATACACTTTGTTGACGATACGCCATAAAGCTTTAAATACACAAAAAACGGGCCATGATTATAGCGCATTTCCACACTTGAGGCAGATTTGTCTGCATGGACGGATCAGTGAGTATGGGCGATTCACATTTATTACATCTATTCACCATCTCACTATGCTTTGTGACACAAAGCATTGCAGCAGCTTGTTAGTATAAAAATTCACCAGATAAATATTTTAAGTGAGGGGAACATGCCACATGATTTTAATAAACCACCTCATGTAAGTTCCACTGAGGAAATCACCCGTAAAAAACGTATTCCAGTGTTTATGCTGATATTGGTGGGTATTTTTTTATTGGCATTGCTGATTTACATGATGGCGGACCGCAAACCGAGTCCAAGTGATGCACCGCCTGGGCATCCTAATCCTGAAGTTCAACAAGCGACACCCAATAGTACAACAACAGGTACAGCAGGGGATGAAGCTCGAGCAGTGGACAGAGATACTGCCACCGCAACTGATCAGTAGCGATGAGTTACATGAGTTGAAAAAATCGCCCCATAGCATTGAAGCCTTGCATTATGCAGGGCTTTTTTGTGGGTTTTCGCAAGTTTTATTGACACTCCTTTGTAGAATTGTTGCGATTCTGCATCCTAAGGTTGAATAAAAAATATGCAAATTCTATGGTGAATAGAGCTTTACTCAATAATTTGAATCGATAAAAAGCAGTTTTGCGCCGTGGTGCAAACCTAAAAATGAATCTAATCACCATGAGGATTAAACAAGATGAATGATTATTTTAATGGGAACCTACATGGCAGAGCTTTTGATGCCATGTATTATTGGGAGCAATTTCAACCCATTTTAGCTGCAGTCGCAATTTTACTTGTCGGGTGGGTGATTGCATTATTGGTTGCGGGTGGAATTAAAAAGGTTCTACAAAAATTAGGCACCGATCAAAAGTTATCAAATGCAACGGGGCATCGTTCAAATATTGAACTGATTGTGTCACGGGTCGTGTTTTGGGTGATTTTAATTATTGCGGTCATTGGTGCGCTGAATGTGTTGAATCTGACCAGTGTCAGTGGGCCATTCAGTAATATGATTCAGCAGTTCTTACTGTTTATTCCTTCTTTACTGGCTGCTGTAGCCGTTGCTTTTATTGGGTGGATTTTGGCAAATCTGGTCAAAGTGGGGATGCAAAAACTGTTGGGACGTACCCAGTTGGATGAAAAACTCAGTACCGATGTCGGTGTGAGTGGCTTGAGTCAAAATATCAGTGAAATTGTTTATTGGCTGATTTTATTGCTGTTCTTGCCAATTGTGTTGTCAATTTTAGGCTTAAACGGTCTGTTGTTCCCTGTGCAGAACATGGTGAATGAAGTTGTGCTGTATTTACCAAACATCTTCATTGCAGGCGTGATCATTTTTGTTGGATACATTCTGGCAAAAATTGTGCGTGGCATTGTCGAAGGTTTATTGGGCAGCCTGAATATTCAACAGCATGCTGAAAAAGTCGGCATCTTCAAAAACTCAAATTTACCTAAATTACTCGGTTCGTTTGTTTTCGCCTTAGTGATCATCACCGCCTTGATTATTGGTTTTGAAGCACTTGGAATTGAAGCCATTTCTCAGCCTGCGACTGCCATGCTGTATGAAATTATGAATGCAATCCCGCATATTATTGCGGCAGGTCTGATTCTTATTTTGGCTTATGTGGTGTCACGCTTTGTATCCAATATTGTGGTGGAAGTGGTTGCAGGCACAGGAGTAGATGATATTCCTGCCAAACTCGATTTACAGCGCTTTTTAGGTATGACTAAAATTTCATGTGTGGTTGGTTATCTGATCGTATTCTTTACCATGCTATTTGCGGTATCTGAAGCGGCAAACCGTTTGGGCTTTGATCAAGTCAGCGGCTTGATTGCCATGTTTATCCAGTTTGGTGCAGATATCCTGTTGGGTGCTGTTATTTTGGTGGTGGGTTTCTGGCTCGCGAACTTGGTCGCCAAAGTGGTACAGCGCGGTGAATATAACAGCTCACGTTGGTTGGCAAACTTAGTCCGTATTTTAATTATGGGCTTGGTGGTTGCCATGGGCTTACGCGCGATGGGTATTGCCGATTCGATTGTGAATTTGGCCTTTGGTTTAACCCTCGGCTCTGTTGCAGTGGCTTTCGCACTCGCCTTTGGTTTAGGCGGTCGCCAACCTGCAGAACGAGTGTTAACTGATTTGATTGATAAAGCCAAACGTGAGGCGAATCAACCGAATCCTTTGCACAAAGCAGAAACAGCAACGACTACACCAACATCAAACGTGATGACACCTATTGTATCTGAGCAGCCACAAACCTCTGTAAGTGATGTGACTACAACACCTGAAGCGGCAACTGATCATGCTGTGCCAGATACCTTAAAGGTTGATCCTGAACATCCACCAGTCAATAACCCATTTGGTTCGACAGGTGAGACTGAGCCAGATGTCGATGAACATCCAAAAAATGACCCGAAATAAACTGTTCAAATTTTGATTTGAATCAATAAGATGATCGACCAATCACCGTATTGGTCGATTTCTTTTCGGTATTCATTAAAAAAAAGAGGAAACGATAATGTCTAAATCAGCACCTAATAAGTTTTTTGCCCCAATCGTGATTGTTGGTATCACCATCGGTTTTTTTGTTGCAGCTTATAAGTTTGTCTTTGCTAAGCCAGCAGCAACAGAAAAATCAACTGAAAATATTGAAAAAAGTTATCTAAAAGAGGATAGACCAAGCTCTTAAATTATGTTAAAAATTAATCAACTTTGACAGGAATAAGTCAAAGACTGATTTTGGATAATCAGATTAATAGCTTGGAAGGCTTAATGAGCGTTTAAAGGGGGAAATATAAAATTTGGTTTTTAACCGAGCTGAAATATTTAAGTCTTAAAATTCGCGCAAGGATGACAATAATGAGAGAAATCAATATGCTAAATAAACTCCGTATCAGTTTAAAAGTTCAAGTGGTAAATTCGTTACCTATGCATCAACAAAGTGCAGTCCTCAAAATGCAGCAAACTGAATCACGTTTGGCAAACACGCCAAAATTGGTATTATTTCGTACCGATTATTTAGAATAAAATAACAAGATTCACGTATTGCTCAGTTTTATAGTGCGTGATGCTGTTCATTAAAGAAAAAGCCAGTTTAGAAAAACTGGCTTTTGTTATTTTAAAATTTGATTCGCAACATCAATATTGATTCATTTTGACTCGAAGCATTGCTATCACATGCTTTAATTGAATGTTTCATATAAAAGCTGCTTAAACATACTCCGATGCTGCATGTGCAGATGACCATGCCCATTGAAAGTTGTAGCCACCTAAATGTCCTGTCACATCTAAAACTTCACCAACAAAATACAAGCCTTTTTGTTTTTTACTTTCCATAGTTTTAGAGGAAACTTCTTGGGTATCCACTCCACCTAAAGTAACTTCGGCAGTACGATAACCCTCTGTACCCGATGGTTTAACTTCAAAGGCATTTAAACGTGCTGCAATCTGTTCTAGCTTGTCATCACTAATATTGCCAACTGCAGTTTCAGAAAGCTCTGGCCAAATTAGTTGCTGTAACTCTACTACTACACTTTTTGGCAAATGTTCACTGAGCAAGGTGCGCAGTAAGACTTTAGGACTTTTTTGCTTTTTATCTTTAAAAAAGTCGTAGAGTTCTAAATAAGGCAAAAAGTTAATTTTAAAATTTTGCCCGACATCCCAATAATTAGAAAGCTGTAAGGCACTTGGTCCACTCAAACCGCGATGTGTAAATAGCAGAGCTTCGGTAAAACTATTCAATGAATTTGTTAAAGTCGCTTCCACCGCATTACCGCTTAAACGTGTAGTGACTTCTTTAAAGCTGTCTGAGAAGGTAAAAGGCACTAAGCCTGCTCGGGTCGGGTAAACACGATGACCAAACTGTTTAGCAATTTCATAGCCAATTCCAGAGCCACCTAAAGTTGGAATAGATAAACCACCTGTTGCAACGACCACTGCGCTTGCTTGGAAATAACCCAAAGTCGTTGCAATTTGGAAACCTTGATCTTCTAGGGCATTCACTGCTTTGACTTCACAATTGGTTTGAATATTGACCAAATTGGTTTTTTCACATTCGGCCAAGAGCATGGCTAAAATTTCTTTAGCACCTTTTAAAGTGAATAATTGTCCGTGTTTACGTTCTTCATATTCAATGCCGTATTCGCAAACCAAACCAATAAAATCCCAGTTGGTATAACGGGTGAGAGCAGAAATGACAAAATGTGGATTATGTGAAATATAATGGTTTGGCTCGACTTCTAAGTTGGTGAAGTTACATTTGCCACCACCAGACATCAGAATTTTTTTGCCCACTTTATTGGCTTTTTCTAGCACCAATACTTTACGACCACGTTGTGCTGCCATATAAGCAGTCATCAGCCCCGATGCACCCGCACCTAATACCAAAACATCATATTGATTTGCAGTTGCCATGTTGCACCGAGAGAAATGAGAAAGCGCATTATTATAGACTTTATCGTTTGTCGTTGCCGTTTTTTTGCATTTGAATTGTGATTTATATGCCTATCTTTCAATAAAGCATGAACTATTTATCATAAAAATAGATCATTGCTGTGATGCACTCACTTCGGCTTTGTTGCATAAACCTATGTGTAAAGGCTTTTTCAGCAGTATGAATTTCAAATGAAGAAGCCTACACACAAAATCTACCGCACAACCCATTGGTCTTTATATAACCGAGCACTCGTTAATCGCGGAAATATGGCTATGTGATTCGATCCAACTACGCAATGGTATGCTCCATCAAAAGGCAAACAAAGACGAAATCAAATCTACTCCGACGAAGCCATCCAAGGCTGCTTAATGATTAAATCCTTGAAGTTGGGTTGAAACTAAGATGCATTGCATCAAATGATGAGGAGATAAACTCAGTGCAAGGCGTTTTGATCGCCAAGTCAAAGAGATTCATGCACGTGTAGCAGTTCTCAACAGATGTACGCAATTAGGTCTGACCTTACCCAAATTGCGCTTAAATTTGCTGATTTGTGGCGCTTTGCCTTTCAAATCTTTATGCAACAAAGTCTGTTGAATTAGGCAGATGCAATATGCCTGCCTTGTAAACCACCACTATGAATGAGCAAAATATGTTCGCCTGTATTGAACTCGCCTCGTTGTATCATGTGACTTAATCCAAACAGCATTTTTCCTGTATAAATTTGCTCGAGTGGAATTGCATGTTCTTTTTCAAACGCTCGAATAAAGGCTAGTAATTCAGGTGTGGTTTTGGCATAACCGCCACAGCAAAACTCATCAGTGATTTGCCAATTTCTTTTCATGGTCAGTTGTTTAACATCCTGCGTTAAAAAATCTCCCTTTAATGCAGAAAAACCCAAAATCTGTTGATGTGGATGACTCGCTTCAATCAAACCTGTAAGTGTGCCACCTGTACCAACGGCACAACAAATCAGATCAAACTGATGCAAATCATCGGCACTTAAAATTTCCTGACAGCCCTGAATTGCCAATGCGTTAGTACCACCTTCAGGAAGAATATAAGCATCGGGATATTCATGCTGCAAATCCTGTAAAAACTCGGGACTGCTTTTCTGACGATACATTTCACGTGAAACAAATTGAAATTGCATGCCCATCTCATGGGCTAAAGCCAAAGTTGAGTTCAAAGGGCGTTGTGCCAACTCTTCACCACGGATGATTGCGGTACTTTTCCAACCAAACAACTGAGCGGCAAAAGCGGTTGCAGCAATATGATTTGAATATGCGCCGCCAAAAGTCAGAACGTGTTGATAACCCTGCGCTTGGGCAGCTAAAAAATTATATTTTAGTTTGTAAAACTTATTGCCCGAAATATTAGGATGCACTAAATCGAGGCGTTTAATCCACAGCTCACGACCATAAAAATCAATACGTTGTAATGGAATTTCTTGCGCGATGGTATCGAACACACAGATCAGCAATAAGATTAATAACATAATTATAAAGGGCACGGTAACAAACACAATGAATTTACGTGCTGAATGAATGCTATGCTCGAACGATAAATATAAGAACAGGAGAAAAAACATGTCATTCTTTTCTCATCAATGGTGTTGTTTATTTTTGCTTAGTGTGATTCTGGGTTTATGTGCATGTGATGCCGCAAGTGTGCAAGAAACACAAACGCAAAGCTCAAACAAAATAGAAACTCGCGGCGTGATTATGGTGGGCATGCCTGTACATGAACATCACTATCAATTGGTTACGACATCTAGTAGGAAAATGAGCCATAAATAATTTGACCAAATAGTACAACCATGGAAATAAAAACCGTAAAATAGCTAAATTGATTTTGTTGTGTTAGGTGTTGGTTTTGGAATCCTTGCTTATATTAGGTTCAATTGCGATGGCATTAATGCTAGGCGCAATGAGTCCTGGCCCCACCTTTATTTATGTGGCAAAAAATTCGATAGCCATTTCGCGTAAGCATGGTTTATATACGGCCTTAGGCACAGGTACGGGTGCCGCAATTTTTGGTTTATTGGCGGTGATGGGGTTGCAGGCTATTTTATTGGCTGTGCCTTCTGCATATTTGCTGCTTAAAATTTGTGGTGGTTTATATCTGTTATTTTTGGCTTATAAAATTGTGAAGCATGCTAAAGCGCCTATTCAAACCAATCTTGTAGATGGGCTGCAAATGTCATTGCGCCGCGCGTTTACCACAGGTTTAATTACGCAGTTATCTAACCCTAAAATTGCAATTGTCTTGGCGAGTATTTTTACGGCTTTGTTGCCTAAAGAAATTCCGAACTATTTTTATGTGGTGCTGCCAATTCTGTGTTTTTTTATTGATGCAGGTTGGTGCTCATTGGTTGCGGTGGCTTTATCGGCTGAAAAACCGCGTCAGGCTTATATTAAATTTAAAGCTATTTTTGACCGTGCGGCAGGGGCGGTTATGACGGTATTGGGCTTAAAGTTAATTTTTGGGGTGAAGTGATTTTTTGTATAAATCCTCTTAAGAAAGAGGCTTTATACTTAGTACATATTATTTTTACATTCTGGTTGAGAGCGATCAATAACTTGAGTACCTTCAACGCGATAACCAATTTGACCTACAATGAATGCTTGGTTTAATTGAGTAATAACAATATCAGATAAAGCAACTGCACAGCGATCTTATTCAATTGCGCGATCTACAGCGGTTTTGAAGTTCGGAACACCTAAAGGAAATAATACAACAGGTACTTTATCTTCACCTGTAACTCGTTCACCTTTTACAAATTGATTTGAGTTTAAGTTATAGTTTTTCGTAGATGCGACCGTCATATCCGCCATACGTACTGAACAACCTGTGAAAGCAAGTGTCGATACAGATCATGCGATTGCTAATAGTTTTTTTTAATGCATCTAAAACATTTTTTAATAAATACAAGCAACGATATTTGAATTAGAATTATTTAGAAATCAATAAAATAATTATATTTTTAAGAAAAATGCGCCATTTCGGCGCATTTTTCAATTTACAGCTTAGCTGACTTTATCCCCTGGTTTCGCACCGCTTTCAGGTGAAATGACCCAAACACCGTCACCATTCCCCGCAGCGAGTACCATCCCGTTAGAAATACCAAAACGCATCTTACGTGGCGCAAGGTTAGCCACCATTACCACAAATTTACCTTTTAAATCTTCAGGTGCGTAAAACTCGCGGATACCACTAAATACATTACGTGGCTCGGCTTCACCGACATTTAAAGTCAGTTGAAGCAGTTTGTCAGAACCTTCAACGGTAGTAGCTTCTAAAACTTCTGCGACACGTAAATCAATTTTGACAAAGTCATCAATCGTGATAATTTCCGCTTCACCCACTTTAGGTTCAGCTTTTTTCTCTTTGGCTTTTTCTTTTTTCTTTTCTGCTTTTGGTGCTTCAGTAGGTGAGGCTAAAGAATCTTTAGATGCATCCACCATTGCAGCTACCGCTTTCGGGTCTAAACGTTGCATGAGGGGTTGGAACAAAGCAATTTCATGTGCAACCAAAATTTGCTGACGAGATTCAAAGTTAAAGCTGTCTAATTGCAAGAAGGCTTGAACTTGTTCAGCCAATGTCGGCAGTACAGGAGCCAGATAAATCGCCAACTGACGGAACAAGTTAATCCCCACAGAACATACGTCATGAACTTGCTGTTCTTCGCCTTCAATTTTGGCTAAAGCCCAAGGTTTTTTCTCATCAATATATTGGTTGGCACGGTCTGCAAGTGCCATAATTTCACGAATGGCTGCAGAGAATTCACGCTCTTCATAGGCTTTGGCAATCGAGTCACCTGCAGCAATAAAGCTTTGTACTAATTCAGGTTCAGCACAGTTTGCACTTAATTTGTTATCAAATTTGGTGTTGATGAATTTCGCACAACGGCTGGCAATATTCACCACTTTACCCACAAGGTCAGAGTTTACTTTCTGCACAAAATCATCCAGATTTAAGTCAGAGTCTTCAACTTTGTCAGACAGTTTTGATGCAAAGTAATAGCGTAAATATTCAGGGTTTAAATGCTGTAAGTATGTTTCTGCCTTAATGAATGTGCCGCGAGATTTCGACATTTTTTGACCATTTACAGTCAAGAAACCATTTACAAATAAACCTGTAGGTGTGCGATAACCTGCGCCATTCAACATTGCAGGCCAGAACAAGGCGTGGAAATATACGATGTCTTTACCAATGAAGTGATAGACTTCTTTGTCTGAATCTTTTTTCCAATAATCGTCAAAATTTAGGTCAGGGCGTTTGGTTTTCACGTAGTTTTCAAAACTCGACATATAACCAATTGGCGCATCAACCCAGACATAAAAATATTTATTTGGCGCATCTGGAATTTCAAAACCAAAATATGGCGCATCACGTGAAATATCCCAGTCATTCAAGCCATTTTCAAACCATTCATCCAATTTGTTGGCAATTGAAACTGGCAAACGACCTTCATCACGCGTCCATTTTTGTAAGTATTCGCCAAAATTAGGCAATTTAAAAAAATAATGATCTGATGATTTTTCTACAGGTGTTGCACCGCTTAAAGTCGATTTTGGATTAATCAGCTCAGTCGCGTTATAGGTAGTGCCGCAAACTTCGCAAGAATCGCCATATTGATCTTCTGCTTTACATTTTGGACAAGTGCCTTTGATAAAACGATCCGATAAGAACATGCCTTTTTCAGGATCAAATAATTGCGTAACAGGACGCACGGCAATATTGCCTGCATCACGGTTTTTGACATAAATTTCACTGGCACGTGCGCGGTTGGTGTCACTATGGGTTGAATCATAATGATCAAAATGCACGCCAAAACCGTCAAAATCACGAATGTGTTCTTGTTGCACATTGGCAATTTGCTGTTCAGGACTAATTCCATTGGCTTCGGCACGCAGCATGATTGCTGTACCATGAGCATCATCCGCACAGACATAAGTCACATCATGTCCCATTGCACGCATGGCGCGAACCCAGATATCTGCCTGGATATAACCGAGTAAGTGACCCATATGGATCGGACCATTGGCGTATGGTAGGGCGTTAGTGACTAAAATTTGACGCACGGATATAACTCTCTCAAATAGGGACGATGCAATTCGGTCAATTTTACCTTAGATAGCACATAGATGCACAAGGGATTCCATGAATTCTTTTCAAATCCGGCTAGAAGGCTAAACACAATATCGAAACAAGCTCTTGGTCTGTATTTGAAGATAAATCATGTCAAAAACCAAGCAATATACTCAGAATTAAGTATTTCACTGATAGCACGACTTAACCTTAGACTGAATTATCGTTACACTATCAAAATCGCGGTATTTCCAAACTTTGGAGTAAATCTATGTCTTGGCTTTCTTCACTTAAATCTGTTTTTTCACCTTCGCATACGGTGAATGAGGAAGCTATTCAGCACGTGCTACAAAGTTATGTATTGCCTGAATCTGAACATGCTTTAAAAGATCGTATTTCCCAAGTGAATGTGCAGGGTGAAATTTTACAAATCACCATCAATACTTATCCTGAAGAAAAACAATATTTACAACAAATTCATGATGAGTTGGCAGATGCTTTAGAAAAATGCGGCATTAAAGAATTGAATATGCATGTGATTCAGCAGAAAACTGGACAGAAAAAAGAAAGTTGTGGGCATCAACATACTGAAGGTGAAAGCTGCTCAACATCGACCACACAGACCACAGCATCTCATTTACCCCCCGTGATAGATGCTGCAGGTCAAAGTTCAATGCAAGAAGCCGATCCGAATAATCCACCGATTCAAAAAGCAGCGCCACAACAACGTGATGTGCCGAAACATCCGCGTATTCAAAACGTGATTTTGGTTGCTTCGGGCAAAGGCGGGGTTGGAAAATCCACCACTACGGTAAATTTGGCTTTGGCATTACAAAAGCTTGGCTTAAAAGTTGGTGTATTAGATGCCGATATTTATGGTCCTAGTATTCCGACCATGCTCGGCAATGCAGGTAAAACCCCAATGATTGAAGCTGAGCAGTTTGTACCGTTGGATGCTTTTGGGATGCCTGTGTTATCCATCGGGCATTTAACGGGTGACCACAACACACCTGTGGCATGGCGTGGACCAAAAGCCACAGGTGCATTAATGCAACTTTTTAATCAGACTCTATGGCCAGATTTAGATGTATTGATGATTGATATGCCACCAGGAACGGGGGATATTCAACTGACACTTGCACAGCGCATTCCTGTAACGGGAGCGGTAATTGTAACCACACCACAAAATGTCGCTTTAATGGATGCTGTCAAAGGCATAGAGTTGTTTAATCGTGTGCAAATTCCTGTCATGGGTGTAATTGAGAATATGTCGACGCATATCTGTTCAAACTGTGGCTACGAAGAACAAATTTTTGGTCAGGGCGGCGGCGATAAACTGGCAGAACAATATGACATTCCGTTGCTTGGGCGTTTACCCTTAAATGTCAGTATTCGTGAAAATGTCGATGCAGGTACGCCGTCAGTGATTGCAGGCGATGATGCTGCCGATAGTTACATTGCGATTGCTCAGAAAATTGCAAAAAAACTGCCTAAAGCTGAAAAAGATCAGAATCGTATTTTCTAATCGGGGACCTCTGCTTGGAATGATTGCAGTTGTCGTCATTCAGTTATCGTCCTTTAAATTCTGAATGATTCATCTTTAAAAGCTAAGTCACAATATTTTGAAAATTTGGCTCACTTCGGTGAGCTATTTTTTTGATTAAAAAACACACAAGCATCTGATTTAATGGCGTTTAATCTCTAATTAACTTAAAAATGTTAAGAAAAAATGACTTATAAGTTACTATTCAATTAAATAATATTTTCTATATAAGTGTTTGAATAAGAATAATAAATTTAAAATATTAAACTAATCAGTAATTTGTCTTACAAAATACTTTTTGCCAATTGCAATGAACTATTTTAATCTGCGTTCATTCAGTAGTGAGGTCAATTCATGATTTCATGGTTTTTTATCGGTTTGGTGATCACAATTTTATTGACACCAGGGCCAACCAATACCTTGCTTGCATCATCAGGTATTCAGGTTGGTATCCGTAAATCTTTCCGATTAATTCCAGCAGAAGCATTGGGTTATTTGATTTCTATTACACTTTGGGGTGCTTTAATTGGTACAGTGTCTACCCATCTTCCATTATTGCCCACCATTCTAAAATTATTCAGTGCAAGCTATATTATTTTCTTGGCGATTAAATTGTGGCGCACGGCCAAAGTTGAGCAAAGCTTTAATCAATCTACGATTCGTGCGAGTGAGCTATTTTTAGCGACTTTATTGAATCCGAAAGCATTGTTGTTTGCCTCTGCGATTTTCCCAACGATTGCATGGGTAAAAGCAGACTATTATGTGGCACACATGCTGGCATTTTTATGTTTAATCGTGCCGATTGCTTTTTTCTGGACATTTATTGGTTCGGTGCTCGCTAAAAATAAAATTAGCTGGCTCAATCAGTGCAATCTACAAAAAACAGCTTCTATTGTGTTGCTGAGTTTTTCAATTCCTTTAAGTTATTCGGCTTTATTGAGTTTGTAAAGCTAACGTTGTATCTAGAATTTATATCTACTGGAAATAGGGTCTGTTGACATTTCATAAATGGCTTGCGCTGTGGGCTAAAACTGAGCAGATCAGGCATGAAACGCAGGGAATAGCGAGACTATTTCCAAGTTTCATAACGCAATCTGAGAAAGTTTTAGCCACAGCCTTTCAGGACAAACATATTTTTTGCTGCTATTGCGTTATGTGCCAGTCATTTAGAATGACTAAATTTCCTGTCCCATGCCTTATATCAGCTAAAAAATATGCGTTGTCGCAAACATAGACGAATTGTCAACAGACCCTAATCATTGCACTCAAAAAGCGATGTGAGGGAAACGGCTGGTTTTCATTAACTTAGATTTCAGTTAAAGTACAGCACAGTTAAACATTCATATTTTGGATAGAAAATAAATGGCAATTAAGTCTGATCGTTGGATTCGCGAAATGAGCGAAAAACACGGCATGATTGAACCGTATGCAGAAAACCAAGTTCGCTTTGATGAAAATGGCGAAAAACTCATTTCTTATGGTGTTTCTAGCTATGGTTATGATGTACGTTGTGCCCGTGAATTTAAAGTCTTTACCAATGTTCACTCAGCAATTGTCGATCCAAAAAACTTTGATGAAAAAAGTTTTATCGATATTGAATCAGATGTGTGCATCATTCCGCCAAACTCGTTTGCATTGGCGCGTACCGTTGAATATTTCCGTATTCCACGCAATGTATTAACAGTGTGTTTAGGTAAATCGACCTATGCACGTTGTGGCATTATTGTGAATGTCACGCCACTCGAACCAGAGTGGGAAGGTCATGTCACCTTAGAATTTTCTAATACCACGAACTTGCCTGCACGTATTTATGCGGGCGAAGGTGTGGCGCAAATGCTGTTCTTTGAATCAGATGAAGTTTGTGAAACCTCGTACAAAGACCGTGGTGGTAAATATCAAGGGCAGACAGGCGTGACCTTGCCTAAAGCATAAGCAACAACTATCTATCACAATTTTTCTATTGAAGAAGCGAGCCAATGTGCTCGCTTTTTTTCATTCATCGGAAAGCTGTGCTGTTTAGCCAGTTTGTTTTGCATTTGCATAAATATTCAGCATAATTAAATATGAGAATGGTTTGGCATAATCACGTTTTTAAGGATAAAAACACTCAAATAAATAGCCAAGCTATAGATAAATAAAAGAAAGATGCGGAGCATCAGATAAAAGGATGGTCGAGATGACTGAACACGCAATTACTTTCCCTTTTTGTAAGCATTGCTTAGCCACTGCGATAGGCTTTTTTTTGGCGAACCCAAGTTATGCCTTGCAAGCACTCTCCGATGACTCTTTGTCAAATACCACAGGCGAAGGGGTTGCTTTAGTTCTTGATAATTTCAAAATGGTGTTTCAGCAACCGAATGATCTATCAACAGGGTCGAGCTATACACGTGGGTTAGAAAACCCTAGTCAATATGATACGGGCTTTATTCGTATTATCCCGACGGGGGAGAATTATCAGAATATTTCAGAACATACCTATAAGAAAGTTTATAATCAGGTTTATGATGCTGAATATTTGGCAGGTGTTTCAACTACATCAACATTATATCAAAGTACCTATACAACGACTTTCAATAACTATAAAACACAAAATTATAGCTCTACAAAAACAGCAGTGAGCAGTGAAATCTCAGTTGGTGTGCGTCAAAGTTTAGTGGCAGAATACTTTGAATCTGACCTAATGCAAGAATATTATCAACAGCGCTATAATGATTATTATGATGGTACAATTATTACTGGATTAAAAAATGATGGGACTACCTCATACACATTAACGGCATTGCAGGAAAATAAATCTAATGAGTATGCAGCAATAAATACCTATGAAATGATTGAAATTTTATATGGTAATAGAAGTGCTGATACCGTACCTTCAACACAGTGGACGCAAGGGGTTACAAGAGTTAATCATATTGATCCTAAGGTTGCTCAAACTGTAGAAACTGTAACTCAAGAGCGGCTAAACTATGAAGGGGATAAAATTGCAAACACAGCAGCTTCAAATGCAATCAAAGAATTAGAATTATTAGCAGTAAATAACGCAACTCAAGCAGCAAAAGCAGCAGCGGCACAAACTTCAGTAGGGGCACTCAGAACTAAAGCAGATGTCTTTATTTATGGCTTAGCATTGTCTAAAAGTGATAACTCATTAAGCAGTCGTTATAGCAATCAAGGCTTTAACTGGGGTTCAGCAGATAACCCATGGTTATTCCGTGCAGGCACAGAAAAAGTAAAACAATTTAAAAATGTAGAAAAAGATGTTGGTTATTTAGCACTAGAGGCACCACTCGCGACTACTACGCCAACTGAAAGTGATAATAATATTAAATTGGGTTTTTGGACTGATATTTTTTCACGTCAGTTGAACTCAAGCGCAGAGGTAGATCCAAGCACTGGGGCGCCAAAATCGGGTTTAGATAAAGAACACCGTTTACGCACTCAGTTTATTGCCAATGGTTTAAGTTTAAATGGTTCACAGACCCGACTATTTCAGACTTTAGACTCTGATAACCCAAATCATCATCAAACCTTGGGTATGGCAAGTGTATTGCGTTTAAATACCAATGATAATCCTGCGAATCTAAGTTTCACAGATTCAAACTTAGATAGTAAAGGAATTCGCATTAGTACAGCAGCAAAATCAGATACTTTGGATGGAACGGCGGTCACACCAGCAATAGATGGTTCATTGGCACCAGTTTTTCATGATACAGAAGGTTTGTATTTATACAGTCCAAATATCAATTTAGTTTTAGGGAATATGTATCAGCCTTTTGTGGTTGGTTCTGAGGGCAATAATATTGTGCTAGAAGTAACACGTATTCCGAATGTTCCTGAAATTTACAATAAAATTTATCAAAATTATGAAGACGGAAAGGGTGGATATTTAGGTTCTACAGCATTTACAGGTTCTACCTGTAATGTGGTGAGCTGTGGCACACCGCTAAAAGCCAATGCCAATGACAGTGCTGCGATGTATCAAGGACGTAATGCGACACATAGTAGTATTGCAATTGGTACTGTAGAACGCTTGCCAAATAATATGTTGCGTGCCAAGGATCATGATAATTCCACAGGTGTTGTATTTAAAGGTGTAGATGGTACTGCTAAGAATCTAGGTTCAGTTGCAATAGATGGTGTGCTGATTCAGCACCTTAAATTTAAAACAACAGGTCTATAAAAGGAGAATCATCATGTTGAAAAAACTGTCTTGTATTGCATTGATGTGTAGTCCTTTGACCCATGCCAATTTAATTGCACTGGAAAATCATGAATTAACGCAGGCTACTGGCCAAGGTGGAGCAGACCTCAGTTGGACGTTATCGTTAAACCATGAATATGCCGAAAATTTAGAACTCAGCAATATTTCTAAATTTAATGGTGGGACTAAACCTACAGAAGTTTATTATCGCTATAGTAAAAATTGTGCTGACAATAATGTGCTCTGTCGTTTAGCCATTGCACCCAATAACCATGAAGATAATAACGGCAATAAAAAATGGCTGGTATTTAAACAAATTCAGGGCACCATACAAATAGATAAATTTTCTTTAGATGGCACAACCATTATTAATCATAAAAATGACCCACAAACCGCTATGCAGCTTAAGTTTTATGATGATAAGCCGTTAAAAATTAGAAATTTAGGCTTCGCTGCATTATCTATTGAAACAGGTTCTGGGCAGGGAGTAAATGAAGGTTATGCAAATTCAGAGGTATATACCAATTTTCTAGGAAGAAATTATCAACAAGATGGTAGTTATAACTTAGTTCAGCAAGATGTACCTTTGTTTGATCAGGGCGCTGAAAAAGGATTTATGGGCTTAAATATTCACGGCAATATGCACATGTCTGGCAATGTGAAAATATTTAGCTACAACTGTACAGGTTCAGCAGCAAGTCGTTGTTGAATATAGGATTAAGTACAGTATAGGGAAATAACAATGAAAAAAATAATGCAGTTGAATTTATTAACATTGAGCGTACTTTGTGCGCAACAAGTGTATGCTTTAGAGCTGATTGCAGACCAGCATTTGTCTGATGTAAGTGGGAAAGATGGTATTGTAATCACCCATGAAATGTCTAAAGCCACGATTAATCAAGTCAATTGGTATGATCCTGATTTAGTGGCTGGAACTCAACAGGGTTTAGGCTTACATAATGTAGAAATTAAAGGACAGAATAACCAGCCTATTATCAGTAAGCTTGCTTTAGATGTGGGGAAAACTGATGTTGGCGCAGGTGTGCGTATCGATGCGAGTATTGATGCTTTTCAATCGACAGCTGACTTAAACTTGGTCAAAAGAAGCTGTGTTGCGAATAGTTGTACTAAAGAAACACAAAGCTTGGGTCAGTTCGGCTTAGAAACTAAATCACCTTTAAAAGTTTTATTAGAAACCAAAGCAGGTTTATTCAATCAAAATGAAACGGCACATTTAAACTTCCAGTTACAGAATGCCAAAATTAGTCATGGTTTAGGTAAGCATCAATTATCTATGCATGATTTTAACTTTAATTTTGCGACTGACGGCTATATGTATATTGATGCCGATGAGGGATTGGTCTTTACCACTAAAAATGGCTCTACCGACCATTTTGTAAATCTTGGACGAGTGAAAGACCTGAGTGATGTTGCAAGTAGCCGACAAAATGCAACCAATCCTGGGGTCAATATTGACTTGCGTTATGATGATAAAAATTTAATTCGCTTTGGTGCATCTGGTGCAGTGAGCAATGCGAAATTGTTTTTTAATGGGCAGCAAAAAAATGTTGCCAATTTTGACGTTTCGAATAAGGTCAATGGTGTAATTGAAACTAAAAATACCGCAGTTACAGGCTACGATACTGTGGTGGGACAAGGTGGTTTGCATTTGGGCTTATCTGCTGATTTTACCAATCAAAATACGACAGGTTTGGCCGCAGGGCAATTACCAACAACTTTAGAAATTGGGCACACAGGAAAAGGCAGTTATGCGGTTGAATTTTCGAATTTAAGACCGCTAACCACACGTGATGCACAAGGTAATTTGCACAATAAAAATGCCTATATCGATTTTGGCGATATTTATATTAATACCGTACAAGCGAAAAATCTCAATTTTTTAGTCAATGAAAATATAAAAAATACGATTGGTGCATCGAGTCCTATTTTAAACCAGTTGCTATCGAGTAAGCTTGAAGGTGATCAGTTCTCACTGATTGCTGTTCG
Source organism: Acinetobacter sp. UBA801 (assembly GCA_002296655.1). Lineage (GTDB taxonomy): Bacteria > Pseudomonadota > Gammaproteobacteria > Pseudomonadales > Moraxellaceae > Acinetobacter. The sequence continues at coordinate 46,706 of DBIN01000022.1, read as the reverse complement.
TGGCATGGACTTTCAGTCAATTGCAGCCAAAGCGAGAATTATTTCTGACAATTCTTTAAATGAATTGTCAGGGGATGGTGGTTCTTGGGGTATTGGAATTCCAATTTATAATTTAAATGCCAATGTGGCATTGTCGGGTAAACAATATCTGTCACCTTATGATCAAACAAATAAAACTGGAATTGGTTATAACGCCATGGTTTCTACTGAAGGTTATGGCATTGATTCTAAAACAGGATTACCCAGTACCACTTCTATTATCTTAATTGATGGGCAAAATAGCCTGCATGCAGGAGAAACTGTTAACTATTATGCTGGTTTAAGAAATATTGATGCATTAATTCAGTCCGATGGTGTGATTGGTTATGAAGATGAAGGGATTTATATACGTGCAGATCATTTATTGATTGCAGCAAAAGCAGAGTTAGCGATTGGACAATTACCGGGTTCAAAATACAACTGCGTCACAGGATCAACTAAATGCGCTGGCTTTGTACCATACGATAATTTCTCTAAAAAAGATGATGTGTTGACCACAATTGCTTTTAAATTAGATGGCAATGGCGAGTTGTTGGTAATTCCAGGAATGGATCCAACCGATACTAATCCGAACACAAACTTTTTGTCTTTTGATGCGAACTTTAAGTTTAGAAGTCTAGATAGCACAGAACAGGCAGATCCAAAGAACTTGGGTAGTTATTTTAGTTTGATTAATGAAGATCAAGTGAATAATGAAACTGTTCAGACTTCTTCAATTAACTTGAATCGTATGGAAGGTCATTTAGGTGTTAAAGGAAAAGTCGTCGTCAGTGCAGATACGGTTACTTTAGACAATCAAGTTAAATTTAATTATAAAAATGATATTGCTCGACCGTTTAAAACAGACTTTGCAATGTCTACCAATGGCAATATGCAGAAAATTGCATCTGTCGCGCTTACTGGTGGAACCATGCGCAGCACATTGGGCATTACGCCACGCTAAAGGATAGAAATAAAATGAAAAAAACAATTTTAGTTGCATCTATTTTAAGTACAGCTTTTTCATTCAATTCTGCTCAAGCGATGCAGGCTTTAAATGATGATCAATTATCTCATGTACAAGGTCAGGCACTTTTGAACCTGATGACTGCGACAGATCAATCACAAGGGCTCAACTTTTATAAGCTGAGTGTTGATGCACTCATGGAGCTCAATGCCAACATTAAAACGCTACAATTGGGTTGTGGTGGTGTAAATAATGCGATTGGTAGTAAAGCGGGATGCGATATTGATATTTCCAATATTGCATTGAGTGGTTTGAATGAATCTTATGATTCAACAGGTAGCCCAAAGTTTAATGGTGAACGTGCGGGTACTAGTGCGCAAATTACCAATCCATTTATTGAATTTGCGATTAGTGGAAATAGTGCGTCAACACGTGAAGTGGTTGGTTTTCGCTTAGGTGCAGAAGAAATTTTAGGTCTACTGACTTTGGGGACTGATAACGTACAAAACCCCAATGACGGGATTAAAAGTTTTAGTGGTTATATGAAAATGGCACAAACTCAAGGGCATTCATTTACTGAGCAAGCGACATTTGGTATGACCGATGATGAAATTATTTCTGGTCGTTTAACAGCTTTGGGGCAGACAAGAAAGTTTGATAGTAAGCCATTTACAAATGGTGTTAGAACAGAAGGGCATACAGGGATTACAGTTCCTTCTATGAAAGTAGATTTTACTATGCCAGAAACGGTGGTTACGGGTCAACGTATGACTGCTGCCAAAGTGAGTGGTATTCGCTCATCTATTCCTTCTATTCCTTTAGCTGTTGCAGAGTCGGGTAAGAGTTTACCAGGTAGTGTTCAGGGAACTCCTGACTTCTCTCAAGACCAGCTTTATGTGGAATTTCCTGCTTTATTATTTGGTTCTCTTGGGACACACTCATTCTTTAAAATGGCAGCAGGCTCGAGTTTGGATGAACTTAATATGGATATTACTTTTGTTCAAGCTTTGAATATGATTCACAATATTCCACTCAATGGCACAGGAGGTTATTTATCTCTGCAAAGTAAACCTGTGCATTGGCAAGGAGCCGATCAGGGTGATGTTGCTCAACAAGGGTGGTGGATGTCTTTTAAAGAACCTATACAACTGGGATATTTAGCAACAACAGATAAGGTTGATATTTCTGCGGTATTACCACAAGTAGCTACAGCGATTAGTGACTATTTGCTCAATAAATCCGAACCAATTGAGGTTAGGGTTGATGAGGCTTTAGGTTCTTTGGCTGGCGTAGCTGTTGAAAAAAAATTGAATATTAATGTAGGTCAATTTACGAATTATGCAACAGGAAATCCAGCTACGATTACATTAAAGGATAAGCTTTTAAATAACCAAAACGTTACCCCTAACTGTTATGGTGGTATGAAATTCTGTTAATTCCAAATGAAAAAAATCCCGCCAGTTGTGCGGGATTTTTTATACTCAGTGTTTAATCTTATTTGGCAATTTGGATGAGTAATTCTTCTTTCGTTAGGTTGCTAGATTCAGCATCACGACGACCTTTATATTCAAAAGTACCTGCATCTAAACCTTTCTCACCAATCACAATACGGTGCGGAATACCTGTAAGCTCAAGGTCAGAGAATTTCACCCCAGGACGTTCATTACGATCATCCAGTAATACATCATAACCTGCAGCTTGAAGTTCAGCATAAAGTGCTTCTGCTGCTTCTAATGTACGTGGTGATTTATGTGCATTCATTGGCACAATCGCAATTTCAAATGGTGCGATGGCTGCAGGCCAAATAATCCCTTTATCATCAAAGTTCTGTTCAATAGCAGAGGCAACCACACGCGTAACACCAATCCCATAGCATCCCATGGTAACAGTAAACGGTTTGCCATCTTCACCTAATACTTTACAGCCCAACGCTTCTGAGTATTTAGTCCCAAGCTGGAAGATATGACCGACTTCAATACCGCGTTTAATTTGTAGCGTTCCTTTCCCATCGGGAGATGGATCGCCCTCAACGACATTACGTAAATCATAAACTTCAGTATATTGTGCATCGCGCTCCCAGTTCACACCTGTTGCGTGTTGATCAACTTGGTTTGCACCAGCAACAAAGTCAGACAGTACCGATACAGCACGGTCTACAATCACAGTTATACCTTTTTCAACCAAACCTTGTGGACCAACAAAGCCAGCAGTTAAACCTAATGCTGCAATTTGTGCATCGGTTGCAAAAGTAAGTGGTGCAGCAATCTGTGGATGCTTTTCTGCTTTAATTTCGTTGAGTTCATGGTCACCACGCAAGAATAATGCAATCACAGGGATTTGACCCGATTCATCTGCAACACCTTGAACCAAGAGCGCTTTGACTGACTGGTTACTATTCGTGCCTAAAAATGCAGAAACATCCGCAATGGTTTTTTTGTTTGGTGTATCTACAATCTTGAGTTCTTGCGTTGCAGCAGCACGTTCACCCACCAAAATGGCCTCAGCCATTTCAATATTGGCTGCATAATCAGATTCTGTAGAGAAGGCGATATCATCTTCACCACTTGAAGCTAGAACGTGGAATTCATGTGAACCTGAACCACCAATAGAACCTGTATCTGCTTGTACTGGGCGGAAGTCTAAACCTAAGCGCGAGAAAATTCGGCAGTATGTGTCGTACATGACATCATAGGTTTCTTGTAAGGAGGCTTGATTGGTATGGAAAGAATAAGCATCTTTCATAATAAATTCACGTGAACGCATTACCCCAAAACGTGGTCGAATTTCGTCACGGAATTTCGTTTGAATTTGATAGAAGTTAATTGGCAATTGCTTATAGCTTTTTAACTCATTACGTGCCAAATCTGTAATGACTTCTTCATGTGTTGGACCAAGTACAAAAGGATTGTCGTGGCGGTCTTTAAAGCGTAGTAATTCAGGACCATATTGCACATAACGCCCAGATTCTTCCCAAAGTGAAGCGGGCTGAGTGACAGGCATAAAAGTTTCTAAAGCGCCTGCGCGGTTCATTTCTTCACGAACAATAGCTTCAACTTTATTTAGCACACGTACACCCATTGGCAACCAAGTATATAAACCTGAAGCCAATTTACGAATCATACCCGCACGTAACATCAGCTGGTGAGAAATCACCTCGGCATCGTTTGGGGTTTCTCTTAACGTAGCAAATAAAAAGCGACTCGCGCGCATGGAAACTGTCCTAAAAAATGAAGCGTTAAATGGAATTTTTTCAAAGCCAGATTATACAATAAAAATCGGGCTAAACTTGCGTTAAAATTTAGCCCAACGTTTGTGTGAATTTGTGCGAGATTTTAAGAGATCAGTTTACGTGTTTGGCGTAACATAAAATTCTTAAAATCATCTAAGTAAGTGAAAATAACAGGTACAACCACCAAGGTGAGCAGGGTAGATGTCATCACACCGCCAATGACTGCATGTGCCATTGGTGCACTTTGTTCACCGCCTTCACCCAAGCCAAGTGCCAGTGGCACCATCCCCATCACCATTGCACTGGTGGTCATTAAAATGGGACGTAAACGGGTTTTTCCTGCAGCAATAATTGCATCATAACGTGACTCTCCCTGATCCATGGCTTTTTTAATAAAATCAATCAGCAAAATTGCGTTTTTGGTTACCAATCCCATCAGCATAATAATACCAATAATAGAAAACAGGTTCATGGTCGAGTTAAAAATAAACAGTGCCAAGAATACCCCAATCAGTGATAAAGGCAGAGAAGCCATAATTGCAGCGGGGTGAATGAAACTGTTGAATTGCGACCCTAAAACGATATAAATAAACACAATAGATAGGGTAATAGCAGTCAGCGCATAACCTGCAGATTCAGCCATGTCGGCATTGGCACCTTGTGTATCGAAGCTATAACCTGCGGGTAATTTAAAGTTGTCCTGAATTTTTTCAATGTCGGCACCAATGTCACCTGCAGGACGTCCTGCGGTGTTTGCTTCGACCAAAACTTCACGGGCTAAATCACGGCGGTTGATTTGTGCTGCACCTAAACTTTCCTCAAACTTAGCCACACTTGCCAAAGGCACTAAAATATTTTGTCCATTGGCATCGGTTTTTTGTGAAGTTAAATACATATTTTGCACATCGCTCGGCAAGCTACGACGGTTTTCTGTAAGGCGAACATTAACATCGTAGGTTTCGCCATGTTCATCTTGCCATGTAGTGACATCATCCCCTGCAATGAGTGGTCGGATAATATTGGCAATTTGATTCACCGATAGCCCCAAATCGCTAGCAAGCACGCGGTTTATATGAACACCTAATGTAGGTTTAGGGGCTTTTAGCGAGCTTTCTAAATCGACAATACCCTCCACCTGAGCAATTTCTTTCATAAAGCGGTCAGAAATTTTTTGTAACTCTGCTAAATCAGGACCTTTAATGGACACCATCACAGGTTTTTGCCCCCCCGAAACTGTTTCATCGGCAGATGCGACAGAGGTGATGGTGATGCCTGCAATACTTTGTAGACGTTGGCGGAATTCATTATTGAGTTCAGTCAGCGTTTGTTGACGTTCATTACGCGGGCTGACAGTAACACGCAAGTTAACATGATTTTTCCCGCGATCTGTCACGCTGTTAATTGCCCCGTAAGTCGCACGTACTTCAGGGTGTTGACGGATGATTTGGTCTACTTGTTTTAATTTTGCTTGTGAATATTCAAGAGAGGCATCCACAGGTGTTTCAAATTTAATCCGAATTTCACCTTTGTCAGGTACAGGTACAAACTCTGTGCCAATTAGTTTGGATAATCCGAGTGCGGCAAATAATGAAGCTACGGCAATCAATAAGGTAATAACGCGAAATCGTAGCGCTAATTTTAAAAGTTTTTCATAATGATGACTTAAATTGTCGAGTTTGTTGGAAATCCAATTTAAGAAGCGTTTTATTCGTCCAGGTTGTTTATCGGGATTGGGTTTTTCAGCCCAATGTGCAGATAACATTGGGTCTAGGGTAAAACTGACAAACATGGAAATCAGCACTGCAGTACTGACGGTTACACCAAATTGATAGAAAAAGCGTCCGATTATCCCGCCCATAAATGCTACAGGTAAAAATACTGCAACAATGGTCAGAGTGGTTGCTAAAACCGCCAAGCCAATTTCTTTGGTGCCATCTAAGGCGGCCGTGACATGGTCTTTCCCCATATCGGCATGACGCACAATATTTTCACGAACCACAATTGCATCATCAATCAATAAGCCAATACTGAGCGAGAGTGCCAGTAAGGTCATCATGTTGATGGTAAAGCCAAATGCCCAAATAAAGGTGAGTGTGCCGAGTAGGGCGATGGGTAGGGTCAATCCTGTAATGGCGGTAGAACGGAATGAACCAAGAAACAATAGTACAATCAGGACTGCCAAAATCGCACCCTCAATAATGGTGCGCGCTACATCACGGATACTGCCACGAATCCCTTTAGAAGAATCAGCCACGACTTTTGCAGTCATGCCTGCAGGTAGTTGGGTTTGAATACGTTCTAAGGTTTTGTGGGTGTTATCTACCACTTCAATAATATTAGAGTCTGAACTACGCAAGATATCGACAGCAACCGCAGTTTGCCCATTTAGAAACGCACTGGTTTCCAGCTCTGCCTGACTGTCTTGAATTGTGGCTACTTGTTTTAAAAAGATTGGCGCACCATTTTTATTGGCAATAATCAAATCGCCAAAAGCCAGAGGGTGAATGACTTTGGATTGAATTTCGACCACCAATTCACTATTAGCTTGTTTGAGTGTACCGCCTGGCACTTCAATATTTTCAGCTTTTAGGGTATTGATCACTTGATCCACACCTAAACCAAAACTCATTAATTTTTGTGGATCGACCTCAATCCGAATTTGTCGCTGTGCATCACCCAATAAATTGACTGTCCCGACGCCAGGTACGGTACGCAGTTGTGGCACAACCTGCTGATCTAGATAGGAACTTAGATCGCGCAAGGACATTTGTGAGGATTCAAAGACAATCGACAGAACCGCATTGGCTGTTGGGTCGTAGCGCTCCACTACAGGGTCTTGAATTTCATCTCGAAAACCTGCACTGACTGAGGAAATTTTATCGCGTACATCTTGTGCCGCCACTGCCGAAGGAACATCTAAATTAAATTCGGCTATAATGGTAGATAACCCTTCACTGGATTGTGAAACCAATTGTTTTAAACCTGAAATGGTGTTGATCTGATCTTCCATTTTCTTGGTGATTTCAGACTCAACTGTTTCAGGTGATGCCCCTGGATAGCTTGTATAAACGACTACAAATGGAAAATCGACGTCAGGAAATTCTTCCACGCCCATACGTTGCCATGAAGCCAAGCCAAGCACCATCAGACAAAACATCATCATGATGGTAAAAACGGGATACTTGACGCTAACTCGGGTAAACCACATACAACGATCCTGATTTTTTATTTATTGGACATCTGCACTACGACATTGAGATGAAATTCTAATTATTGAGGGTTATTCTGAATGATCACCTGCTGCTGGATTTGATCGGGGCTAAATACCACTCGACTTACTAGATCATTGTTCTTTAAGCCTTGAATCACAGCAGTATTATCACTGTAGCGTTGTTCTAAAACTGTGATATCAACACGGGCAATTTTTTGATCTCGAATCACCCAAACATAAGGTTTGTTTGGGATATCGTGAATGGTATTGAGTGGAATGATTTGCCCTGAAATTGTGCTGTTCGCTAAAATATAACCATCCACAAATGCCCCAATACTTAAAGATGGAAGACGCTCAAGCGGGGTCGCAAAAAACTCGATTTGACGACTGGCTAAATCTGCTACAGGGGAAACGCGACTAATTTGTGCATTAAATATGGTTGCTTGTCCTTGTAGTTGATATTCAATTTTTTGACCAATTTTGAGTGCGGCTTGTAAGTCGCTTGGTAATTTTGCTTGAATTTCTAATTGGTTCGGATCGACGATTTCAAATAAGGTTTGTCCTGCAGCCACAGTTTGCCCAGGCTCAACTTGACGTTGGGTAATGACACCATGAATTGGACTGGTAATCGTACCATCTTGATCGGCTTTTAGTGCTATATCGACATTGGCTTGTTGGGCACGTACATTTTCCATTTGTGCACGGTAATCTAACTGACTTTGCTCATATTCCACTTGTGAAATAAAACCCTGATCGAGCAAACGCTTTTTTCGTTGCATCATGTTTCGGGCTTGGTTGGCTTGTGCTTGCGTTGCAGCTAAATTTGCGCGAGCTTGTGCCAAACGCGAAGCATTATCCTGATTATTCAAGCGCAGCAAGGTTTGACCACGTTGTACGCTATCGCCTATTTTGACATAGACTAAAGTTGCTGTGGCAATCACCTGTGCTTGAATACTACTTTGATTGACTGCACGCACTGTCCCGGTAAAGGCAGTTTTACTGATTGCACTGCCTTGTTGTGGGGTCACTAAATCTTGCTGAATGAGTTCTACTTTTTCTGATGCTATTGTTTTATTTTCAGTTTCTGATTTTTGGCAGGCACTCACTAAAATACATAAGCCGATTGTAGCGATACGAAAAATGGGTAAATAATGCAGATTAAACCTAACTGCGATACGCTGTGCAATGTGCATGCATATTTGTCCTTAATAATTGCCAAAATGACAATGTAATTCAAATCAACTATTCAAGAGCTTTTAAGCGAGTAATAATTTTGTCGTATTCTGCTTGTGTATTTCGATAGCTTGTTTGTAAAGATTGAATCATATCTTTTTTAAGCTCGATGTTTTTCAAGTTATTGTCCAAATTGGTTTTTAGTTGTGCAGGCGCAGGTTTGACTTTGCGTAGATACTCCATTTCTTGACGTTTAAAAGTAATACGGTCATTTTGCAACTGTTTGAGTTGTTCTTGTTGGAAAGCAATTTGCTTTTTAATATGAGCTAAAGCGTTATTACGTTTAGTGATTGCGGTTTGACTATTGGTATAGGCTTTTTTTAAACGCTGATCAGATTCCATTTGATACGCTTGAGCAGCGCGTTGTGGAGCTTTTTTAATATCCGCTTCGGTGCTATATGGACGTGCACGCTGAATCACTTGCATGTTACGGTCTAATGCTTCATAGCCGTGACGAATATGATTAGGTGTCACATTACTACTAATATTCGCAACGCCCTGTTGATCATAATAGCGGTACCACACCGCTTTGTTCTGGTTGTCAGCCATGAGTGGGGCAGAGGGAAAGAGCAGTAAAGCAAGCATACCCAATTTGAGTGACTGCTTAGTTTGTTTTAATTTGACAGCGAGTGATTTTGCAAAAAAAGTACTCACGTTGTCCCCCACAATAAAGTTGACTAAATTACTTAAATTACACGTAATAATAGTGTTATATTAGATCAAAATTTAGGAATTAGAAAAATACAACCGATAAAAAAATATCAATGGTCACACGAAAGTGTGAGCGGTTTGGTGATAATGGTGTAAAAGTGTAGTTTTACACTAAATATGTTCATTGAAACTACAAGTAAAGATATGTTAAAAATACCATCAATATGTAAAAATTTTCTACTCAGTTGCTTGTGCAAACAAAAATGGGAAGGGTCATTGAATGGACGATAAATTCCAAAATCTAAAAGTCATGGTGATTGATGATTCAAAAACCATTCGCCGTACAGCTGAAACACTTCTACAGCGTGAAGGTTGTGAAGTGGTTACCGCAGTTGATGGATTTGAGGCATTATCCAAAATTGCCGAATCAAATCCAGATATCGTATTCGTAGATATTATGATGCCGCGCCTAGATGGTTACCAAACGTGTGCCTTGATTAAAAACTCGCAAAACTACCAAAACATTCCTGTCATTATGCTATCAAGTAAAGATGGTTTGTTTGATCAAGCCAAAGGACGTGTTGTGGGTTCTGATGAGTATCTGACTAAACCATTTAGTAAAGATGAATTATTAAACGCCATTCGTAACCACGTGACCGCGTAATTATTAGTTAGTTAGATTTATTGGGGGAAATAATGGCTCGTATTCTTATTGTAGATGATTCACCTACAGAAACATTCCGCTTTAGAGAAATCTTGACCAAGCATGGTTTTGATGTCATTGAAGCAGCGAATGGTGCAGATGGCGTGACCATGGCGCAAGCGGAATTACCAGATTTAATATTAATGGATGTAGTTATGCCAGGCGTGAACGGCTTTCAGGCAACACGTCAAATTTCGCGTGGTGATACCACCAAACACATTCCAATTGTAATTGTGAGTACTAAAGATCAGGCAACCGATCGTGTTTGGGGGAAACGCCAAGGTGCGAGCGATTACTTAACTAAGCCTGTTGACGAAAAACAATTAGTTAATGTGATTAATCAACACCTTAATGTAGGATAAGCTATGGCTGCAAATGGTTTTATTGAATTACTTCGGTTATCTAAACGTGGAAACAAAAACTACGTTAGTACCGAAAATGAGGTAAACCGCTGGTCAGGTATTGCTTTTGAGATGATGGGGCAATATTTCGTTGCTCCATTAGGAGAGGTTTCTGAGGTTATTTATCCACCGAAATATACGCCAGTACCAAATACCCAACCTTGGGTAGTAGGTCTAGCGAATATTCGTGGAAGATTACTTTCAGTTTCAGATTTGGCACATTATGTTTCTGGGCAAAGTAGCCAATATTCACCTACTCAAAAAGTAATGTGTATTAGTCATAATGACCATTATGTCGGTTTAATTGTAGATCAAGTTTTGGGTATACAGCACTTTAATAAGAAAAGTTTCTTTTCTAAACACAATGATTTAGATAGTAATTTACAAGAATATTGTCAGGGGTATTTTCACCAACATAACCAACAATGGCATGTTTTCTTATTTAGTCGTTTATTGCAAAACCCAAAATACATGAACGCATCTATAAAATTTATAAATTAACTGTCGCGCACCTAAAAATGAAGGCGTCAATCGGGGAGAAGCTGTATGGGCTTTAAACTTAAAAAGAAAAATCCAGGCGAAGAAACCGTCCGTAAAGCAAGTGGTTCAGGTTTTTTTGCAAAATTACAGGCGCGAACAGAAGAGTTTGCGAGTGTATTTGGCGAAACAGAAAAATCTAAGCCACTTATTTTAGGTGCAGCTTTTTGTATCATCTTATCGCTTTTCCTGTTGCTATACCTTTTTTATAGCGTGCCGCGTAATAACGACTTTACCCGTAGTTTGGGTGAATTACGTCTGTTGTCACAAACCATTTCTCGTCAAGCAACTGAAGCGACTGCATCAGGTACACCTGAATCGATTAAAAATTTAACAGATTCACAAAAAGCCTTTGCTGATAACTTAGAAACAGTGAAAGACATTCATCCAAATACAGATACCTTGCGTGATGTAGAAACACAGTGGAAATCAATTTCTGAAAATATTGATTTAATTGCTTCACAACAAAAAATTATTAACCAGCTTTATGACACGAGCATTGCAATTAGTGAAACCATCCCTGGTATTCAGGCGGAATATAATTTGATGGTTGACCAAATGGCACGTCAAGACATGCCAAGTAGCCAGGTGGTTATTGCAAAGAACCAAGTATTCATTGCAGAGCGTATTTTACGTTCAATCAATTCTGTATTGACAGGTACAGACAGTTCTCGTGAATCTGCAGATGACTTTAGTGCCGATATCGAAACATTTGGTGCTTACTTAGCAGCGCAGTTGAATGGTAGTGCAGAACTGGGTGTACAACGTATTACTCAAGAAGATTTACGTAGTTCATTAGAAAGCATTCAAGCAGAATATGAAGATGTATTGAAATCTGCTGCTGCAACGGTTTTAAAGAACTCAACGCAAATTGTAAAAGTACGTCAGGCTTCCTCTTCTATTTTTAACCAGTCAGATAAACTTTTAACCAATTTAAATAAATTGTCTGGCGGTTCAGGTTGGTCTATTGCGATTCCTGCAATTGGCTTGATTGCAGCATTACTTGCATTCTTGTTCTGTGTATTCAAATTACTTGGTTTACGTGGTGAAGCCGATAAAGCTCGCGTGGTTCGTCTACAAGATGAATATGACCGTAATCAGAACGCGATTTTACGTTTACTCGATGAAATTGCCGACCTTGCGGATGGTGACTTACGTTCTTATGCAACAGTATCGGAAGACTTCACGGGTGCAATTGCTGACTCGATTAACTTTGCGATTGACCAATTACGTGACCTTGTATCGCGTATTCAGGAAACATCGCACGAAGTTGCACAATATACGGCAACCACACAGAACATTACTAACCAGTTAGCAGAAGCATCTGAGCATCAAGCGCAAGAAATTGCCGGTGCATCTGCCGCAATTAACGAAATGGCAATGTCAATTGACCAAGTATCTGCCAACGCTGAAGAATCAGCAGCGGTAGCAGAACGTTCAGTACATATTGCATCGAATGGTGCAGACGTTGTAAACCGTTCAATCGAAGGTATGGATATCATTCGTGAGCAGATTCAAGAAACCTCAAAGCGTATTAAGCGTTTGGGTGAATCTTCACAAGAGATTGGTAACATCGTTGCCTTGATTAACGATATTGCCGACCAAACTAACATTTTGGCATTAAACGCCGCAATTCAGGCGTCTATGGCGGGTGAAGCTGGTCGTGGTTTCGCAGTCGTAGCCGATGAGGTACAGCGTCTAGCTGAACGTTCAGCATCTGCAACTAAGCAGATTGAAACACTGGTTAAAACCATTCAGACCGATACCAACGAAGCCGTAATTTCGATGGAACTAACCACATCTGAAGTTGTACGTGGTGCGAACTTATCTAAGGATGCGGGTGTTGCACTGGATGAGATTCAAACGGTATCGACCAACCTTGCGAAATTGATCTCTAACATTTCGGATGCTGCAAAACTTCAGTCTGCTTCTGTAGGTCACATTGCAACCACGATGAATGTTGTACAAGAAATTACCTCGCAAACGACCAGTGCAACTTTCGATACTGCACGTTCGGTATCTGAGTTGGCCAACATGGCAGAATCATTACGTGAATCTGTAACTGACTTTAAACTACCTGAATAAGCCGGATTCCAGCTTGGGGAAAGGTGTACCTATACACAGTTATGGGTGCACCATCATTCAGAGATAAAGCATCGCAAAGATGAACTTAACTTTTGGGTTAGGGGCATTCAGGATGGTTACAATTAAGTTGAAGTACCTTTTGGTGCTGAAAACGTAAGAAGCCTTAGCTATGAAAGAAATATTAAAAAATTTAGTTGAAACAATGACGCTTCCTGAAGATAGTTATCTTGAGCAAGATGCGGAAATTCTTGAAATTTTTATCGAAGAAATTGAAGAAATCTTCGAAGAATTAAATCCATTATTTACAAATTGGTTTGCGAACCCAACAGATCAAGAAACTTTAGTGACAATTCGTCGTCACTTTCACACTTTAAAAGGCTCGGGTCGCATGGTGGGTGCGAAATCTGCGAGCGAATTGGCATGGACGGTAGAAGATACTTTAAACCGTGTGCTTTCGGGTGCTGTTACCCTCAATACTGATATTCAAAAATTTGCAAAAACTGTTTTCCATATTTATCAATATAAACTGTATCCAATCTTCAAAAATGTGGGTGTCATTGATATTGATTTACGCCCATTGGTACTTTTAGGACAACAATTACAGCAAAACCAAAGTCCTGAACCAGCCTTAGAAGAATTACTTGTTTTAGCCGATCAACTGACTGCAACTGATATGCCGACAGGACTAGAATTGACGGATGCTGTAGTTGAAACAGCAGTAGTCACAGCAGTTGAATCATCTGAAGATGTAATGACTGCTGAAGAAATGACGCAGACAGAAGTTGCACAAGAAGCGGCTGCTGATGCGAGTCTATTGGCTGAAACTCTGGCTATTTTTGTAGAAGAAGCTGAAGAGCATTTAGCAACCATTGATCAGTTCTTGGCGCAAGATCAGATTCAATCGCAAGACTATAACGGTTTAATTCGTGCTTTACATACACTGCGCGGCAGTTCGTCTATGGCGCAAATTGATCAAGTTTTTAAAGCCAGTTCTAAAGTTGAAAACTTGTTTAAAATATTTGTGCAAGATGAAATTGAATCTACCTCTAAAGAAACTGCGCTGTTGGTGCAATATGCAGAATTTGTCCGTGATTATCTGCATGTACTTCGTCGAGGTCACTGTGATGGTTTAGATGTTATCTATGCAACTTTTAATAAAGCATGGGATAGCTACGGCTTTAGCACCAGCGATACGGAAGACTCTAATCCTCAAGGTTTGGTGTCGAAACTTATCGAACTGAATATCGATCGTTTACTTGATGCCGAATTTGAATTTGATAAATTGGCGCAAACGCAATTCCCAAGCTATTTAGAAGAACTCAGCGCACAAGCACAATTATTGGTAGAGCATACTGATAACCGTGCGTCAGTGGGTATCCATCAATTTACTGAAGAACTTAAAGCCGCTTACGACAGTGTTTTAGCCAAACCAATTCTGCTTAACTCTGAATATGGTTATGAGTTATTTGCACAGGCGCACCAAGAGTTTATTCATTTATTCGATACCTTGGCTGCGGGACAGCGTGTTACGGTTACCGAAGATATTCAGAAAACCTTAAATGACTTAACTGCATTCGTGCAGCAAGATATTGATGCAATTGCACTTGAAGATGCTGAAACATCAGAGAGCGACAACGCTGTAGAAACAGCAGTTGTTGCAGAATCTGAAGCGGTACCTGCTGCAGTTGCTAGCGAAAGTTCGGGTACGGTGAATTTGGCGCAATTGTCACAACGTATTGCGTCAGATCAACAAAACATGCATGCCGATGATGCCAATAAAGACTTCGATCCTGACTTGCTGGATATTTTCTTGGAAGAAGCAGAAGAACTTTTGGTGGGTATGGATGAAGACGTCAATACTTGGTCAAAAGATGCTAGTGATACTTCAGCATTAAACAACCTTATGCGTTATTTGCACACATTAAAAGGTGGTGCAAATATGGTCTCGGCGACGCATATAGGTTTAATTGCACATAACCTCGAGTCAATTTACGAGCGTATCATTAACAACCAAATTGCTGTTTCACCTGCGTTAATTCAAATTATCCGTTTGGTGCAAGATGATATTGCAGACCGTATTCAGATCATTCGTGATGAGCGTGTTGACTATGCTGCGCCAGAGTCCATTGCGATTTTAGGCAATATTGTCAGCTTGGCACAAGGCGATGCAGATTTATCTGTTGCAAGTGTGACAACTACAGCGCAGCTTGAGCAGGGTATCGAAGCAACTGAAGATGTTGATACCCAGCCTGAGTTGGCGGCAGAAGTGTTGCAAGACACGATTGCAGATTTAGCTAAAGATGACGTAGTTATTGGTGATGATGCAAGTCTTAAAGCAAGTGCTGAATCTGAAGATGAGCAATTGCATTCAGTTGTGTTTGAAACTTTCCGAGAAGAAGCGGAAGAAATTTTGGATGCTGCAGATCAGCGTTTGAAACAATGGTTCGAACAGCGAAGTGACCGAAGTATCTTGCTTCAATTACAACGTGCGGCACACAGCTTAAAAGGCGGTGCGCGTATGTTGGAAATTGAGCCTGTTGCACAAATTGCTTATCAACTTGAACGTGCCTTTGAACAGTTTGCGGTGCATCAATTTAACTCAAATGTGTATGATGCCTTGTTGCAAAATACGTTGGTATGGTTGCGTGATGCGATCTTCAATGCAGATTACAGCAATTATGACAGCTTAAAATCTAGCTTGTCGGCGATGCAGTTTGTAGATGTATCTGCACAATTGCCTGAGCGTTTAACGTATACCGACTTATTATCGCCAAGCCGTAGTTATGAGTTTGTTCAGGGTGATGGTACAGAACCACCTGCAATGTCGGGTGAATGGAGCGAAACCACGCAGCTGGACAACAGCAATGAGATGATTCGTATCTCTGCTGATTTAGTCGAGAAGATGATTGACTTGTCCGGCGAGAACTCGATTAACCGTTCACGTATTGAAATGGAGCTAGGGCAACTGGGCGGTACCTTGAATGAGATGGAATTGGCGATTAAACGTCTTGCCGATCAGTTACGCCGAATGGAAGGCGAGCTAGAATCGCAAATTATTGCCAAGCACGGTTCTGAAAACTCACGTTATGCAGATTTTGACCCATTAGAGATGGACCAATATTCATCGTTGAATCAGTTGTCTAAATCACTGGCGGAATCTGCATCAGACTTAGTGGACTTTAAGAGTACATTGGCTGAAAAAATCCGTGATGCCGAAGGCTTGTTATTACAACAATCACGCATTCAGGCCGAAATTCAAGAAAGCTTGATGCGTACACGCCTTGTACCATTTTCGCGGTTATTGCCACGTTTACAACGTATTGTGCGTCAGACTTCATCGACCTTAAACCGTCCGACAGAGTTGGTGGTTAATAACACTGAAGGTGAATTAGACCGTACCATTCTTGAACGTTTGGTGACACCGTTTGAACACATGCTGCGTAATGCGGTCGACCATGGTATTGAAGACCCTGCGCAACGTGCTGCAGCCAATAAACCTGAAGTTGGTAAAATTGAACTGAACATTACCCGTCAAGGCACAGATGTTGTGGTGACTTTTGTGGATGATGGTAAGGGTATTGATGATGCCAAGATTAAAGAAAAAGCATTGAGCTTAGGTTTAATCAAAGCCGATCAGAATTTAGATAAAAATGAAATTCTACAATACATTTTCCACCCGGGTTTTACGACAGCACAATCGGTTACACAAATTTCAGGTCGTGGTGTTGGTTTAGACGTGGTGCAAAGTGAAATTAAGGCACTTGGTGGTCACGTTTCTGTAGATTCAACATTAGGTCAAGGTACAACCTTCAGTATTCGCGTACCAACCACGGTTGCGGTATCTGATGCCTTAATGGTAAAAGTTGGCGATCAACAATTTGCTGTACCTTTGGCGCAAATTGACCGTATTGTACGTATCGCACCAACGACTTTGGAATCTTACTTCAATAGTAATGAAGACTTCTTTCAAATTGATCACCAAAACTATAAGTTACGCTATTTATCTGAATTCGTTGGCAATCAGCCATTACCTCGTTTAAGCCATGTAGGGCATTCACTGCCAGTACTGTTAATTAAAGGCAGTACAGGTCAAACGATTGCCTTGTTGGTCGATCAGTTGATTGGTTCGCGTGGTCAAATTGTTGTGAAGCCAATTGGACAGCAGTTCTCAAGTATTGGTGCAATTGCAGGCGCAACTATTTTGGGGGATGGTCAAGTTTGTTTGATTTTGGATGGTCAGAACATTGCCCGTCAAATTCTTGCAACGCACCGTACTAAACAAGCCAGCGATCAACGTGAAATCCAGCGTCGTAATACGCGCCGCTTAATTATGATTGTGGATGACTCAGTCACCGTACGTAAAGTAACTTCACGTCTGCTTGAGCGACAAGGTTATGACATCGTGACTGCCAAAGATGGTGTCGATGCCATGGAGCAGCTTGAAAACGTCAAACCTGACTTGATGTTACTGGATATTGAAATGCCACGTATGGATGGTTTTGAGGTAACTAACCTCGTACGCCACCACGACATGCATAGCAATCTGCCGATCATCATGATTACGTCACGTACAGGTGAAAAACACCGCGAACGAGCGTTTAGCTTAGGTGTGACGCATTACATGGGTAAACCGTTCCAAGAGGCAGAATTGCTTGCCAATATTGAACAATTATTAGCAGTCAGTCAGGGGTAAACGATGAGTCAGACGAATAGTCCAAATTTACTCGGGCAAATCAGTCAGCAAGAGCTGCAACATTTAATTACCGTATCTACCGGTTTTATTGATGCTTATATTGTTGAATGTCATGGTAAACAACCGATGCTGATACCTCAAAATATTGTGTTGTCAGCGCTGGATAACGCCACTCAAGTTAAAACTGTAGAATGGCACGAATCGCAATTGCCTGTTTATGCTGTCAACGACCCAGAGAAAAAAATGGGCGTGGCACTGGTGATTGAAGGTGACGAAATGGAACAGCGTTTTGCTTTGATGTGCAATGAAATGCCTAAAACACTGCGCTTGCGTATTTCTGAAGTGGTAGATGATGACCAACAAACCACGACTGATCCTGCGGTATTCCAATATGTCCGTATGGGTGAGCAGGTCTTTCATGTACCGAATTTGCAATACATTCAAGAAAACTTGACGGCTTAAACGCAATTTTCTATGTTGTAAAACAGAAAAGGAACTCTATTTGAGTTCCTTTTCTGTTTTGTGTAACTAATTCTTATCAAATTTAAGTGAGTAACCCTTCTAAAATCTGCTCATAAATTTCGGCTAAGGGTTCTAAATCCGCTACATCAACGTGCTCGTTAATTTGGTGAATGGTGGCATTGAGTACGCCTAATTCCAATACTTGCGCACCTGTTGGCGCAATAAAACGACCATCAGACGTACCGCCACTGGTCGATAATTCTGTTTCAACACCTGTGACATTGCGAATGGCCTGACGTGCAGCATTGACCAATTCGCCCACAGGGGTTAAAAATGGCAAACCTGAAAGCGTCCACTCGATTTCATAATCCACTTGATGGCGATCTAAAATTTCCAACACACGTGCTTTTAGCTCATCTGCAGTCACTTCAGTCGAATAACGGAAGTTAAAGGTCACAGTCATATTCCCTGGGACAACATTGGTCGCACCTGTTCCTGCTTGAATATTTGAAATTTGAAATGAGGTGGCAGGGAAGTATTCATTACCATGATCCCACACCGTTTCACAAAGTTCCGCAATGGCTTTAGACGCGGTATGAATCGGGTTAATTGCCAAGTGTGGATAAGCCACATGACCTTGTTTGCCTTTTACAGTCAAGACACCATTCAGTGAACCACGACGCCCATTTTTAATAATGTCGCCTAATTTATGAGTACTTGAAGGTTCACCCACCAAACACCAAGTCATTTTTTCCTGACGTCCTTCCAACATTTCAACGACTTTTACGGTGCCGTTAATAGAGGGGCCTTCCTCATCAGAGGTGATCAAAAAAGCAATTGAACCTTTGTGGTCAGGATGTTTAGCAACAAAGCGTTCAGAGGCAACCACCATAGCTGCCAATGCTGTTTTCATGTCGGCACTGCCACGACCATAAAGCTTGCCATCACGAATTTCAGGTACGAATGGATCGGTATTCCATGCGTCTAAATTGCCTGTAGGGACAACATCGGTATGACCTGCAAAGCAAAAGACGGGTGCTTCTGTGCCTTTACGTGCCCATAGGTTATCTACATCATCAAAACGCATAGTTTCAATCTTAAATCCAATTTTTTCTAAGCGTTCTGCCATGAGATTTTGACAGTTGTGATCGACAGGAGTGACAGACGGTTGGCGTAAAAGCTGCAGGCTTAAATCCAGAGTAGCAGAAGAGGTCATGAGAGTTTCAGACGTTTATCAAGAGTAAGTGCTAATAATAGGGGAATAATGCAACAAAAGTGAAATTTTTAGCGTGAAAAAACCTTGTTCTCGGACAAGGTTTTTTATGGTTTTGTGAAGATCTTTCTGAAATTGTCAGAATTATTTTCGAATTTCTTGTTGGGTTTTTTCAGCAGTGTTACTTACCGCATTACCTGCAGAAGATACGTCTTCGCCCACACCTTTAATTGTATTACAACCCGTTAAAATAAAGGTCAGTAACAGTGAAGTCGCTAGAATTTTTTTCATGATTATCTCCAATATACTCTAGATAGTTTATTTTGATGTGTTTTTTAGCTTAGGAAATAAACAGAATAATAAATAGTCAACTTTTATGGTGCTTGCGTAATAAAATGTTGAAACAGTTATTCAGTGTGTTAATGGAGGATAGCTAATCAGCGATGCAGCACGATACATATAAAATTGTGAATGGGCTTCTTGATAGTATAAACCATCTCCCCACCATTGATTCGGTAGGCTACTGGCTTGAGTATTTTGGCAAATCCATTCATGTCGTTGTAGGCGATAAAATTGTTCAGCTTGAGCAGGAATATCACTTCCCCAAAGACCTAAACGCCGAGCGCGATTGATCCAGTGTGGCGTAAGTGTTGTGGATGATTGTGCCAAGTGATACGTAGCTAAATATAATTGTCCTTTGAGTACGGCTAAGCGACGTTGAATTGGCACATCTAAGGCTTGCTTAAATTGAAATTGCTTTTGACTAAAATGATTTAATTTACGCACCAAAGTATCGGAGCGGTTTAAACCATACCAGTGTGCCAAAGAGCAATCCGCTTCGGCTAAATAGTATTTTAATGCGACTTCCCAGTGTTCAACCTGCTGTGTGTCATGGTTGCGCAGTAAAAAATCCAGTTCCCCTACGGTTCTAGCGCCATCAATAATTTGAATGCTGTGTCCTAATAATTCAAAGGGATGATAGTCACGATCTCGCAGCCAAAACCACATCAACATTTCAAAGCGTAAGCCTAAACGGGTACTTTTCAGTTGATTTAAAAAGTCGTAAACCGCTTCGGGATGAGAATCCAAATAGGCTAAACGTGATTGATAAGCTTGATAATGCTTTTGCCAAAAAGCATCTGAATGGAATTCAAAAGCATGTTGAATGGGCAATTGCTCTGGAACAGTACATAAAATATTCGGACTGGCCACGCTAAAAGCCAACTGACGGATAAGCGGGGTTTTATAAGTCAGCCAGACTTCGGGCAGAAGTTCGGGTTGATGCAACTCAATCATTATGAATCCATACTGAAAAATGCATAATTACAACGGAAAATTAAAAAACGCTTTATACTACCGCAATTCGTAGTTTGGGACAGTGGTATGCAAAGCTTGTTATGGCGAAGTTTAGTGGTGATCTTTGTCATCCTTGGCTTTATTGGTGCATTGCTGCCAGGCATGCCTACTACTGTTTTCTTGATTTTAGCAGCTTGGGCATCGTCGCGTGGTTGGCCGCAAATGGATAACTGGTTGCTGAATCATCCTAAATATGGCAGTACACTCAGAGATTGGCGTGCCAATGGCACAGTACCGCGTAAAGCCAAATGGTTAGCAACGATCATGATGAGTATCAGTGCCGTGATCATGCTGTTTACAACAGCACCTGTTGCGGTCAAAGTTTTTACCAATACCACCATGTTGGTGGTGTGTATTTGGTTGTGGTTACGTCCTGAACCACAACCGCTCAAGAAAGAAGAACAATAGGGTACGCAATGTCTTTTTTATACACACAAGCAGATATTTTGATTGATTTGGCTGAGCAAACTCTATATTTGCCGAAGCATCAGAAATTTTATGTCATTTCTAGCGGGGTGAATGGAATTGGTGAAACTGAAAATAGTGGTAAAACACCGCGTGGTTGGCATGAAGTCGCTTTAAAATTTGGTGAAAATGAACCTGAAAATGCAGTGTTCATTGCGCGACAACCCACAGGTGAAATTTACAGTTTAGATTTAGCCGAACAATTTCCTGAACGGGACTGGATTTTAAGCCGTATTTTATGGCTGAGCGGTTTGCAAGAGGGATTTAATCAGGGCATCGGCTGCGATACTTTTCAGCGTTATATCTATATACATGGCACACCAGACACAGAACCGATGGGCATCCCAGCATCGCATGGCTGTATTCGGATGCGTAACCACGATATTTTAGAATTGTTTGAACTGATTCCAGAAAAAGCACTGGTTTATATTTCTGAACACAAATTAGATTTAAATAGCTTAGGTGTACTTGGTTGATGGTGTAAGTTGATTGCATAAAGTTGCATCTATCACAATATAAAAATCAATACAGTGAGCAGGTTGATTACAGCGCTAACAAGTTGAAATGCACATTATTTTTTGCTCGAAAACTATAATAACTTGCAGAATTTGTTTGTTTTTATAGCGGATCACCTATTTTTTAATCACTCAGTCACAAAAAAATGAAAACAAGCCTAAAAGCGTTTGACAGGCGGTAAAGATTCTCTATAATGCACCTCACAAACGATAAAGACGTTAAGGGCGCTTAGCTCAGTTGGTAGAGCGTCTGCCTTACAAGCAGAATGTCGGCGGTTCGATCCCGTCAGCGCCCACCAAGCCTTTACGTTATAGATTCTTACGTGCAGCGGTAGTTCAGTTGGTTA
>DBIN01000022.1:24295-24451 GCA_002296655.1 Acinetobacter sp. UBA801 | reverse complement strand
CGAGCCCCGTCCGCTGCGCCATTTACATAAAATTGCATTTGAGGGCGCTTAGCTCAGTTGGTAGAGCGTCTGCCTTACAAGCAGAATGTCGGCGGTTCGATCCCGTCAGCGCCCACCAGATTCTTTTGCGATGCAGCGGTAGTTCAGTTGGTTAGA
>DBIN01000022.1:0-24256 GCA_002296655.1 Acinetobacter sp. UBA801 | reverse complement strand
TTCGAGCCCCGTCCGCTGCGCCATTCAAAAGAGAAGTTTAACTTTCCTGATAGATTTAAACTTAAATGATGCAAAGTTTGACAGTTTTGCAAAATCAGAACAAAATGTTGTTTTGATCTTATCAGGGCGCTTAGCTCAGTTGGTAGAGCGTCTGCCTTACAAGCAGAATGTCGGCGGTTCGATCCCGTCAGCGCCCACCATATTTTAGTATATATGCTTGGCATATATACAAAAAATAAGACCTTAGTTGCTTAACGCAATTACCGTTGCAGCGGTAGTTCAGTTGGTTAGAATACCGGCCTGTCACGCCGGGGGTCGCGGGTTCGAGCCCCGTCCGCTGCGCCATTTTTCATTCCCTGATGTGAAAAATGTGTTTCAAAGTTCAAGACTACGGCCTTCGTTGTCTTGCATCCTAAAATAACGATGTTATTTTCTTTTCAGGGCGCTTAGCTCAGTTGGTAGAGCGTCTGCCTTACAAGCAGAATGTCGGCGGTTCGATCCCGTCAGCGCCCACCATATATTTTCATACTCCTTTATCTTATATTTCTTGCGTATTGCACTAAATTCGCGTAGAATTTTTATTTAATAATAATACTAATATCCGTGACTTATGCGAAATCCTTATCAACGTAAAGCGGCGTCTAAGCAAGTAACGCAAACTTATAACGCGCAAGATATTTATAAGCAATTTATTGAGACGATGGTGTCTCAGGGGCATGTGTTTGCTTTATATGAAGATGGTTGGGCATTGTGTGCAACACCCACAGGCCAGCGTGCTTTTGCAATTTGGCAAAATAAAAGTTTGGCAAAACTGTTAATTAAAGACAATTGGGCCAATTATCAAGTCGAAGAAATTTCACTGAAAGATTTTATTGAAAAAGTGATTCCATTTTTACGTCAGGAAGCCACCAATATTTCGATGAATCTAAGCCCAGAAGGGCAGAATGTATTGGTTGCCCCTGAAAAGTTATTGCTTGATCTAAAAAATTATTTGTATCAGGTGTATATGCAAAAGCCTGAATTTTTTAAAGACATGCAAATTCCTTTACCACGCTCAATTCGTCTGAATTAAGCGATCTACATGTTAGATTTTATTTTTTAATACTCGTTCAGCAGCCAACCACTGATATAAGCAAAATATTCGCGCAACCATGCGTTATAGCGGGTATAGAGTGGTGTTGCTGCACTGAGCATGCTGAACTGCGTGTATCCCTGTCGTTTGGCAATCGCTGCTGCACGGAGTGTATGAAAGTCGCTGGTGACAATCATAATCGGTTGGGTTTTATCTGTGCCTAATTGATGCAGCAAAGGCTGACTGTTTTTTAAATTGAGTGCCGTACTGGTACTTTGGGTTTCTACGATAATGCGTGATGCTGCAATTGCATAGCGTTCTTGTAAATAGTTGGACATCACCTGCGCTTCGGTGAGTTGTTCCGCAAAAGCAGGGCCGCCACTGACAATTAAATAACTGTGTGGATGTTCTAAGGCATAAGCTGCTGCGGTATCTAGTCGTTTGGCGAGCGTGGGCGATGGTTGTCCATTTTCAATGCCACTGCCGAGTACAATCACCACTTTAGCATTGTTGGTTACAGTATTTTGCTGCTGTGTACTGAAATGAATATAAGTAAAAAAGATCAGCAGGCTGATGCACCACAGCCAAAATACGCCCCAACCGAATTTCCACAGCCAATCTAAGCGTGTATGTTGTTTTAAGTAGCTTTGAATCCAAGTATAGAAAATGGCATAACACAGCAGCATCATGCCTATTAAAACAGGTAAAACGGTGCCGAAATGAATTTTCTTTAAGCTGATGAGATAGGCACCATCCAATACTAAAATTAATCCAATTAGGCTACTCAATATTCTTTTAAATAGACTAAATTGTGTTTGTACGTGACTTGCTTGCATGCCTTGCATAATTTTATTGTACTGTGATGCTGTACAAACAGTATAGCCGAAGCTGCTTAAAAATTTAGCCCCACCTGAAGTATGTTTCGGTTGAGGCTATGGGGTAAAGCTTAGGTGAATTGACAAGTTTTGACTAATATACATCTCGGCGATAACGTCCTTGCTGACGTAATTGTTCCAGTTGAGTTTCACCCAAAATATCTTTTAAAGCTTGGTCGACATCACTAGCCATGCCATGAATACTACCGCAAACATAAATCACGGCATCTTGTTCAACCCAGCGTTTTAACTCTTCAGCCTGTTCACGTAACTTATGGTGTATATAGACTTTCTCGGCTTGATCGCGAGAAAAAGCCAAATCAAGCCGTTGTAGCACGCCTGTACTTTGCCAAGCTTCAATTGTGCGTTGATAAAAGTAATCGTGCGCTTGCTGACGTTCACCAAAAAACAACCAGTTTTGGGTGTAATTCAGGCGGTTACGTGCATGCAATAAGCTCATTAAACCCGCAAGTCCAGTGCCGTTACCAATACAAATCATTGGGCGGTCATCATCAATTAAATGGAAAGATGGATTATTGCGAATGCGTAGTGCGATATTTTGTCCCAGTGTTGCATGAGCAGTCAACCATCCTGAACCTAAGCCAAGTTCACCTTGAGCATCGAATTTTTGACGTACCACGAGTCTTAAAACCTGTTGTGAAGGAATACTGGCAATTGAATATTCACGGCTAGGTAAGGGTGAAAGTTGTGCCAATAATTCATCGACAGTTTTAAATGTCTGAATAGGGGTTGTCAGGTCTTTATGTGCTAAAGCTTGTGCTAGGGTTTGCTGACCATCAGCAATAATGGTATTGGCATCGAGTTGGTGTTGTTTTAAAAAATCCTGAATCCGTACAGAACTGTTTTCTGGTTGAATTTCAGCAATATCACCTGCAGCCCAATGTGCTTCGTGCTGCGGTACAAGTTCAATATTAAACGCAGGTGAACCCAAACTATTTGGATTGAGCAAATCACGTTGTTGCAAACGCCATGTATCAAAGGTTTTGTCAATTTGCATGCTTTGTAATTCAAGCTGAGTCACCTGTGCCAATGCTTGATTCCAACGCTGTACATCAGCAGGATTGGCATTGTCTACCTCAATAGTGTCAAACAAAGCGTGAGCCTGATTGCGTTGCAGCCATGCAGCAAGACGATGTCCAAAATCGCAATAACTGTCAGGATACTCTTTGGAGCCTAGGGCTAAAACCGCATAACGTAAATGAGAGAGGTCTAAGCTTTGGGACATGATTTTTTTCACAAAGTTAGAGGATAAATCGGGTGCATCTCCTGTGCCGTATGTGCTGGCAACAAACAAAATTTGAGTATTATTTTTGAGGTCAGCTATCTGCAATTCTTGAATAGCTTTGACTCTGACAGGTTGATGTGCCTCTTGCAGACTGGTTGCAGTGCGCCATGCCAATTGTTCAGCAGTACCTGTTTGGCTGGAATAGACGATGAGCCAGTGTTCAGCATTTGGGTCAATGTTAAATTGAGTTTGATTTTGACGTGCAGCAAGAGTCAAACGCTTTTGTTTACGACGTTTTAAATATAGCATCCAGCCTGTGACGAAAAACAGCGGCATCATCAATGCAGCAAGCATTGCCAAAAATTGATAAACAGGTCCAAAGAAACTACCCCGATGCACAGGCAGCATGCTGCTCATGATTTTTTCATTGAGTTGTTTGTTTGCATATAATTCAAGTTGAGTAATATGTGCTTGTTGATAATCAAAAGTTGCGGTGTTGCGTGCGCGTTCATGTTGCGGAATGACATCGATAAAATTTATTTCAATTTCACGATTGTCATGTTTAGGCACATTAAAAGTGATGCTCGAATAATCTTGCTCTAACTGCTGCGGAAAATGTTGCCATGCCTGAGTCAATGCAAGATTGATTTGTGCCTGATCCAGTGTATTTTTCTGAGCAGGCAGCGTGGTATTTGCGCGACGTTCCGCAACTTGTATTTGCGTTGCTTGATGAGATGTTTGAGTTTTTAGATTTTCCTTTTTATTGTGTCCATCTGCTTGCATTTGCACTTGTGGTCTTTCGACGCCCATGACTTTAAACATGCCATTGCGCCACCAATCATACGACCAATATAGCCCTGTGCATGCCATAACGAGATAGAAGATCACTACCCATGTTCCGACCACAGCATGTAAGTCCCAAATAAAATTGCGACCTTTGAGTTGTGGTTTAATCGCAAACCATTGTTTGAAAGAGTGACGTTTTGGCCACCGCAAATACACGCCACTTAAAACAAAGAAAATCAGGATTAAGCTACAGGCACCTGTGATTTGTTTGCCAATCGGACCAATGGTTAAATTGCGGTGTAATTGTTGGATAAATTGAAAAAATTCACGCCCTTTCACTTCAGGTAAAATGTCTGCAGAGTAGGGATTAATCATGATATTTTGCCCGCGTCTGGCACCTTCTTTCGCAATATTGATGCTTGAAGATGCTGCAGGATCTTGGACAATAGTAATGCTGTTAATTTTATAATTGGGTTGGACTTGCTGAAAATGTGTGTAAATTTCTGCAGGAGTAAGTTTGGGTTTTTGCTCAACTTGAACTTGGTAACTGTCTGGATTCAGCCATTTTAGAATTTGTTGTTCATAGGAATAAATTGCCCCAGTGACACCCATGAGTGACAAAATAAGCCCTGCTGTAATGCCAAGTAACCAGTGAATTTGGAAAAAAGTTTTTTTTAACATGTGGAATGAGGGTTGAGCATGAATTTTGGAGAAGAATAATCCAGATATAAAGTTAATGCAAATGCTATTTATTCTCATTATCGTTCATTTTTTAATTTTAAGTGAAAAAACCTCCATCACAGGGGATAGAGGTTTATTTTTAGATCAGGATATTTAGATTTGCTTGGCTTCGCCTGCAGCTTCGGTTAAATGCTTACGAATGGTGTTGAACGAAAAGTTCTTGCTGTCCATGCGCTTAGGCAGAATATAAGCACCTTGCTGACCTTTTACTTTGAAGTTTATCAAAATAAATTCAGGGGTGTTGTACCATTCATACACATCTTTCCAGCCAATTGCACCCACGCCTTCTTGAGCGCCCATTTGCTGACGCATCACGATTCCGTGTGGTTGTACGCCTAAACGAATCCCTTTAATTTCTTGAACAGGAAATTCATTCATTTTGCGTTTAACATACCATTCCAAGCCGTATTTACGCACCAGCAGGTAGAGTGCCACACAGACAATGGCGACCCAGCAGAAAATAGTCGAATAATTTTTTAATAGCAGAATGCCTAAAATGGAAAGGGCGACTATCACCCCCATAATAATCCATGCTTTCATGCCAATTTTATTGGTACTGCGCCATATTACCAGTTGTGCGTGACGTTGTTCTTCTTCAGAAACTTCGTAGATCACAGGCTGTAGGGTGTAGGCGTATAAACTTTTCGCGGTCATAGTGAAACTAACAAATTTAAAACTATAAAAAGTTTAGCATTAATTGCTGTCATGCAGTGAGTATATTGTCGCAAAATCATGCTAAGGTCGGTGAATACTTAAACAGATTAGGGTGAGAAAGTAGGCACGGACTATTAGCAGGATTGTTTACAAAGACGCCAGTTCAGTTGCATCCTGATCATGTTCGTGGCTTAAACTTTGTTTTAAACGACTTAATTGCTGCAAGATACTCATCATTAATGATAATTGCTGCAAAATAATCAATGATTTTTGATCTTCCTCATTGTTTTGACTTAAACGCTGACGAATGGTTTGCAGCATGTTATGTGCGCTTAAATCAGGCGTTTCATCTTTGAGTAAAGCACCTTGAATATCGTCCATCGCTTGATCGAGTAGTTGTAATACTTCCTGATCTTCAATTTTGTCACGGTGCGCACCCAGTGCAGCGATATAACTAATAAAGGTGTGATTCAAACACAAAAACTCAAAGGCCTGAGCTTTTTGATCAGGATCAAAATCAGGTTCGGTGGCGAGTGTTGAAATCAGTGAAGCAACTTCTGCGTCGGTATTGTGAGCAGCGCGGCGCACCACACGATAATTCAAGCCGTTATTGCGTCCATTTTTATATTGTTCAATCACTTCTGCCAAATAGTCACATTGTGCGCTGAGTGAGCGATAAATCGTGCGTGATAGACGACGGAATTTCCAGTCGGGGAAGATAAAACTCACGCCAAACCATGCCAGTGCACAACCAATTAAGGTGTCGACCATACGTGGTACAGCTGCGGCATAGCCCAAACCTTCTAGGTTAAAGTTCATCAGCGCCAAAATAGTCATAAAAGCAGTCGCTTGTGCATATTGTTTACTGCGTAATTCAAAGAACAACATGCCACTCATAATTAAAACTACCAGTTGCCCTTCTACGGATGGCACAAAATATAAAATGGTGTAGCCGACCACAATCCCTGCCAGTGTCCCAATAATACGCAAACGTAAACGCCGTTTTGTGGTGTTAAAGTTAGGCTGCATCACAAACAGTGCGGTCAGTAAAATCCAGTAGCCATATTGAATATTGGTAACTTGTATAAAAACATAGCCAATCAACAGTACAATCGACAACCGTATGGCATGGCGGAACAAGACCGATTCTGGGGTTAAATGCTGTTTGATACGGATGACAATATCATCCCAGCTTTTTAAGTCGTCATCTATGAGTTGTTGCTCAATATTCTTGGATTTATCCAGTTTAATATTGCGTTCAGTTTCAAGATTACGCAGTTGAGCGTCAATCGCTTTTAGGTTTTGGTATAAGGCAAACAATGCATTAATCCAAACTTGGTCATATTGCTGGTCACTGCGCAGCTTTTCTAAAGACTGTTTAAGATTTTCAAAAGCATGTTTAAAACGCTTGTTATGCACATAAGGTTTACGATGCAGAATACTTTCGCTTAAATCTTTACAGGCTTTGCCTTGAATAGACAAAATGCGCTGGAAGCGAAATAAAATATCGCTGTGCTGAAATATTTTCGCCAGTTTTTGATAATCAATATGTGCAGAGTCGGCACGTTCATGAATGTCTTGTGCGACAAAATAATACTGTAAGCTGCGTCGGGTATCTTTTTGCCCGCGGTCACCTTTTAAACGAGTCAGCAAAGCAGTTTTTAAGTCGTTAAAAATCGCAATTAATTTGCCATTTTCAAGTGATAAATCAATGATGCTTTGCTGATAACTGGGTGCAGTCATATCCACATCAAATAGATTAGATTTGGCAAATAAAAAATCACCCAAAGCAGAATAACTGAGCGAAAGTTTGTCTTGTAAGGCACGAACAGGAAACAGTAAAAAGCTGATGGTCGAAATTACGCCGTACCAGATTGCGCCCGAAACCAAAAGTAGCGGTTGCATGTACCAGTCATCAAATAGATTGACACCAAGCATGGCGTAGACCGATACCACCAAACAGCCAAAAGAAATGGTGGCATAACGCCGTCCGAGCGAACCGAGCAAAATTAAGACAATACACGACAGGATTAAGCCTGTGGCAAATAAAATAGGGTACGGAAATAAAAACTGAACTGAAGTGGCGGTCACAAAGAAACCAATATAAGTATAGAGCTGATTGACGATACGCACCGAAAAACGGTCATCAATATCACTCAAACCTGCGGCAACTACACCTAAAGTTAAAGGAATGGTGGCAAGTTGCATTCCCATAAAATAGGGAACAAAAGCAGTTCCCGCAAATGCTATGAGCATGCGGATGTTATACATAAATGTAGTGTTATAGGTCGCTTGTTTGAGCTTTATCAGCCAAGGTTTCAACATCGTTCCTTTAAGTAACTTTTGTGTCTAAACAGAGATTTATGCTGTGAGATGTAAGGTTGCTTACATTGTAACTGTAGATGAGTGTTTAGAGTGTTTAATATGTGAAAATTCATCTTTGATCACAACAAATAATATTATGAAGCGTGTAAGCTTGTCTGTATATCTGTCATTTCACGATACAAAATGAGCATATCGAAAAAGCTACCAAGTTCAAACAGTACGCCACCATCTGCGCCACAACCCAATATGCAGCAATATTCGACAGCGTGGATTTTGTTGTTGGCGTTACTGACTTCGCTTGGGCCTTTATCGATTGATATGTATTTGCCTGCCTTGCCAGCAATGGCAAGCGAGTTTGGTGTATCGACCCAAATGGTCGCAAACAGTTTGCCTGCTTATTTTTTAGGTTTGGCTTTGGGACAACTGATTTATGGGCCGCTGAGTGATCGGATTGGACGTAAGCCGCCTTTATATTTTGGCTTGGTATTGTTTTCACTGGCCAGTATGTTGTGCGTGTTTGCTCACAATGAATGGGGATTGATTGCTGCACGTATTTTGCAGGCTTTGGGCGGTTGTGTGGGCGTGGTGATTGCACGAGCAGCCATTCGTGATCGCTTGGATTTGCAAACGTCCGCTCAAGCTTTTTCGAGCATGATGATTGTGATGACCATTGCGCCTATGATTGCACCAACGCTGGGTGCATGGGTGCTTAGATGGATGAATTGGGAAGCCATTTTTGTGGTGCTGACCTGCGTTGGAATCATTTGCTGTTTATGTGTGCATTTCTTTTTTAAAGAAACTTTAGCCAAAGAACGCCGTTTAAATTTGAGCTTTCAGCAAGTCCTGACCTTATATTTCGCAATTTTAAAGGATCGTGATTTTCGTTTTCCAATGTTGGCAGGCTGTCTGACAGGTGGGGCATTGTTTTGCTATATCAGCGGTTCAAGTGCGCTCATGATGGATCAATATGGCTTGAGTGAAACGGCTTTTGCTTATATTTTTGGTGCCAATGCCCTTGGTATTATGTTGTTTTCGACCCTAAATAAAAAAATCAGTGGCAAATTGGGCGTGTTGCAACGCTTAAAACTGGGCAGCTTCATTCAACTGAGTGGTGCGGTCATTTTACTGCTCGCAGGTAGTCTGGGATATGCACCTTTGGCATTGGTCATGCTCGGTTTATTTCTTGCAGTGTCTGGGATCGGTTTTACAGGCCCGAATGCCATGGCGCTGGCAATGGCAAAACAAGGCGCACGTGCTGGAACAGCCAGTGCGATCATGGGCAGTGTGCAATTCTTTTGTGGCTTGATTGGTGGGGTGTTACTCAATTTTTTAACAGGCAGTGCTTTGCTGAATATGGCGGTATTAATGTTGCTATTTATTGGGTCTGGGATGTTTGCCGTTTTTCATATTTTACAACCGCAACCAGACTAAATAGAGATAAATACTCTTTAAAATGGTAATTTTTTTCGTAAAAATCGGGCTTTTAGGCAGAACCGAAATATATACAATAGTCTAATGGTGGTGTAAATACTTGAATAATCAACCTATTTAAAGTATTGAATTTTATATGGTTTAATTGTTTGAATCTGTAATTGTGATTAATTATGATTTCTTATTCGGGAAAACTGATTTTAATAAACGTCATAACTTGATAGATTGAAGCCTGTAATAAATGACACAAATTGTAATATTTTAAAATATTTGGGTGTCTTGGACTATTGGCAAAAGTGTTTTGATTTTTAAGCCATTTTTATAATTCGATGTGAAATCGATAGATGACGAACAAAATCATCATGCACGGATGCAGCGTTGTTTTATTTTGGAGAGATAAATGAGTCAATTACTCAACGGTCAATTTATGATCAAAGGTTTAGCGATTGCCGTTACAACATTCATGGTAGGTACTGCACACGCAGCAAAAACTGAGCAACAACAAATTCAAGAACTTCGTCAAGAAGTTGAAGCGTTAAAATCATTAATTCAGCAACAACAGCAAGTACAACAACAGCAGCAAACTCAAATTGCCCAAGTACAACAGGCGAAGCCTGCTGCACCTGTAAGTGCATTAAGCAGCTTAAAGTCTAAATCTGGTGCAGATGTTTCTATTTATGGTTCGATCCGTGGGGATGCAAACTATATTATTAAAGGTGCGGATAATGACTTTAACTTAGCACATGCAAGTAAAGAAGAAGCAAGTGACAAATTACGTGCTACAGCAAAAGTCACCCGCTTAGGTTTAGACTTTAATACACCTGTTGGTGATAACAAAGTGGGCGGTAAAGTTGAAGTTGATTTTGCAAGTTTGGACAATGCTAAGTCAGAAAACTTACGTATTCGCCACGCTTATTTGACTTTAAATAACTGGTTATTTGGTCAAACGACTTCAAGCTTTGCTTCAGTACATGCGCCAGAAATGATTGACTTTTATACGAACATTGGTGGATCAGGTGCTTCTGCACGTGTGCCACAAGTACGTTATAGCCAAAAATTAGCGCCAGCCACTCAATTATTTGTATCTGCTGAAGAAGGTAATAGCAAGGCGACTCAAGATGGAGATTTGAGCTATCGTTTACCGGTTTTAACAGCAAAAATGACTCAGGGTTTTGCTGATGGTAAAGGTTTAGCTTCTGCGCGTGCATTGGTTGAACATTATAAATCAGAAGCAGCGAATGATGATAAAACAGGTTGGGGCGCAGCTGTAGGTGCGAATTACCAAGTTGCAGAGCCGCTTAAAGTGTCTGCTGATGTTGCATATATGAAAGGCAACAGTAACCATCTATATGGCAGTAATTCAGCATATTCAGTTGTAGGTAATAGTATTGAACAAAACGAAGCAGTTGCTGTACAAGTGGGTGCAACCTATAATTTCTCACCTAAACTACGTTCAACTTTAGCCTACGGTGCTTTATTTGCCGATGATGGTACAGACTATGCGCGTGCAGCAGCTGCAGTACCTAATACTAATGCTAACGAGAAAGTACAACAAGCGTGGATTAACTTTATCTATTCACCTGTAAAACCAGTCGATTTAGGTATTGAGTATATCAACGGTGAGCGTGAAACATTTGCTGGCGAAAAATTCAGTGATGACCGTGTAGGCTTTATGGCGCGCTATAGCTTCTAAGTCACTCCTTTTGAGCAAAATCCAAAACAGAGCTTAATGTTAAGCTCTGTTTTTTTATGTATAAAATTTATAGCATTAATTCAATAACTTAAATTTTATCCAGTTTAAAGGAATGTTGTAACTTGCACTTATAGCTGAAAACAATCATTAAAAATTATAGAAAAAACGCAGAAAATAGCAGCTTTTTGTCAAAAAAAATGCATAATGATCGACCTTTAATCTTGCTGTTTTTTATCAAGTGGTTGATTATCTTTAACGGAAGGTATTTATCCACCTCAGATATTTGGGAGCTTATATGAGATTACCTCTCAGTGTTAAGCCGATTCAGTTGTTTGCACTCGAAGTCACCCCGAAAGTGAAATTGCTGTCTTTTGTCTTTCTTTTCTTTTGTTCTAGGCAAACGCAGATCATAACGCTTGAGTGAAACCAAAGGATGGGTTGGTTGAGCGAAATGCATACCTCTTAAACTTCGGTCAAATACGATACTGTTTACATACTTTGTATTGCGGCATTTTTTAGTTGATTTAGAGTCATAGTGATGCAAATGCTTTGGTTTGCATAGACAGTTCTTCATCATATTAAAAATAATCTGCAATCACTATATGGATATTGCCATGGAATTTACTTTTAATGCGTTTTATACGCTGATTGCTGCGGTCATCGTCCTGCTCTTAGGGCGACTTTTAGTCAATAAAATTGATTTTTTAAAACGCTATAATATTCCTGAACCTGTTGCAGGTGGTTTGGTTGCCGCTATTGTTTCATTGTTGGTGAATCAATTTTGGGGTTATAGCATTACCACCAGTAGCGCATTGCAAACCAGTTTTATGCTGATTTTCTTCGCCTCGATTGGTTTAAGCGCGAACTTTACAAAATTGCGTCAGGGCGGAATTGGTTTAATTATTTTCTTGATTGCAATTTCCACATTTATTGTGCTGCAAAACTTTGTCGGCATTAGTCTTGCAACATTATTAGGTATTGATCCACTAATTGGTTTAATTGCAGGTTCAATTACTTTAACTGGCGGTCATGGTACGGCAGGAGCATGGGGTGAAATTTTAGAAACCCAATATGGTATTCAAGGTGCTTTAGCACTGGGAATGGCAAGCGCGACCTTCGGTTTAATTATTGGCGGCTTAATTGGTGGCCCATTGGCTAAAACCTTAATCAACCGTCATCAATTGGCTGTACCTCGTACTGAAGAACAAATTGAAAAACGCGATAATACGCCTGCAGATCAAGATTCCAATGAGTTTATTCCATTTGAATATCCGCATCAAGTGCGTTTAATCACAGCAGATAATGCCATTACCACTTTGGGTTTATTTGCAGCGTGTTTGGCATTTGCCGAGTTTATGACAGGCGCTGCCAAAGGTACTATGTTTGAATTGCCAACTTTCGTTTGGGCATTGGCGGGCGGTGTGATTCTGCGTAATGTCTTGGAAAGTATTTTTAAAGTCAATATTTTTGACCGTGCGATTGATGTGTTTGGGAATGCATCTTTATCGTTATATTTGGCGATGGCGTTGTTGTCACTCAAATTATGGCAATTGGCCGATTTGGCAGGTCCGTTAATGGTGATTTTAGGTGCGCAAACGCTCACAATGGCGTTGTATGCAGCTTTTGTGACCTTCCGTCTTATGGGGAAAAACTACGATGCAGCCGTGCTGGCAGCAGGACACTGTGGTTTTGGGATGGGGGCGACGCCAACAGCAGTGGCCAATATGCAGGCCATTACCAATATGTATGGTCCATCTTATAAAGCGTTCTTGATTGTGCCGCTGTGTGGTGCATTCTTTGTCGATTTAATTAACGTTGCGGTGATTCAATCTATTCTAAAATTCTTTGGTGGCTAAGCTTTTAAAGCATTCTGGATTGATTTAACCATCCACAAAAAAATGCCAGTTCAATTGAACTGGCATTTTTCTTTGATCTATCGCATTTTAATTTAAGCGATGAAATGCATAAATGCCGTATAGATCAAGAAACTGCCAATTAAACTGAGCCAAACAGGTAGTTTTGATTTTAATAATCCAATCACCAAAACAATAAACAGCAGATCAGTAATACTCAAAATGTAACGCTGTGCCATTTCGAGCACCATATACAGCAGCAAACCGACTACCGCTGCATTAATACCTGTTACGGCATGACGAATATAAGCTTGCTGCATCAACCAAGACCAATAAGGCAAAGTCGCAAATACCAAAAAGAAAGATGGCAGAAAAATTGCCAACGTGGCTAAAGTCGCATTCAGCAGCATAGATTCTGTCATTGGAATCAAACTGCCCAAATACGTTGCAAAGCTGAACAGTGGGCCAGGCACCAATTGCGCTATGGCATAACCCAAATCGAACTGTTCTTTGCTGACTAAGCCTGTACTAACAAAATCTTGATGTAATAAAGGTAAAATGACATGCCCACCACCAAAGACCAAAGATGCGGCTTTATAGAAACTTAAATTGGCTGCATAGAGTAAATGAGGTTGTAGCCAGTTTAGCGCGGATAGCACAATAAAAGGTGCAACAAAAAGTACTACCCAAAATGCAGCATAACGACGGTGTTGGGGTAGGTGTGCCGCAGTAAAATGTGTATCTGTTGCCGTTGTATTGGCGGATGAGAGCGTTGCAGTGGGTGTTGTACGTTTGGCCATCCACATGCCCAAACAAGCTGCAATCAGAATCACCACAATTTGATTGAAGCTCAAGGGCACCATATAAATAAATATGGCAGAAGCGAGCATTAAGGTATATTGCCAAACCGTTTTACAAAAACTGCGCAGCATTTGCCAAAATGCCCAAGCTACTACGGCCAATACAATCAGTTGAATACTGTGAAAGCTATTTGAAGACAGTACATCTAAATATTGATGTCCCAATACTGCAACCAAAGCCATAAACAACGCCGAAGGCAGGGTAAAACCCAACCACGCTAGAACTGCGCCCCAATAGCCTTTTTGCAAATAACCAATCGCTAAACCCACCTGACTACTGGTTGGACCAGGTAAGAGTTGTGCAAGTGCGACAATTTGTGCATATTGGGATTCATCTAGCCATTTGAGTTGTTGCACAAAACGCTGATGGAAAAATACCAAATGCGCTGCAGGCCCCCCAAAAGACAGACAACCTAATTGCAGAAAAATCCAGAATAATAAGGAATAAGATGGTGGTGGCATATAATTTTAGGTAGATTCGACTTGTGCGCCACTGTAGTGGCTAGACGTGACAGTTTAACGAATTACTACAAGGATCGGTTAAAATAATAGATAGACTATGGGCGCTCATGCAAGGTAAAAACAGAGAGCATAACTGTTGACGTTAAGAGGGTTGCTGTATCAAATTAGCTGATTAACCTTGCCGCGATTGGCAGCGAAATATCGACTGAAACCTATGGATTCAAGAAGGTCATTATGAAATTTGGGTATGTATCTCTTACAGCATTATTGATGGTGGGATGTCAGGCAGTGCCATCACAGCAGCAATTTTCGACTCAAACTCTACTTGAGTCGCAGCCCATGGTTGAAGCAGAGTCACGCCTGAATCAAATTGATTTTCGGCAGTTAAAACAACAAGAAAAACGTCCAGTAATCGCTTTGGTTTTGGGCAGTGGTGGCGCACGTGGTTATGCACATATAGGTGTAATTGAAGTACTTGAACAGTATGGTATTCATCCTGATTTTATTGTGGGCAGCAGCGCAGGCAGCATTGTCGGTTCAATTTATGCCAGCGGTAAAAATGCGCAGCAATTACGTGAAATTGCAATGAATATGAAACCCAATGATGTACGGGATGTGACTTTGGATTTAAAAGGCTTTTTTGATGGCAAAAAAGTTGAAAATTACGTCAATGCACAAGTCGATCAACTCCGTTTGGAACAATTTAAAATCCCGATGTATGTGGTGGCGACTGAATTAAAAGAAGGTAAAAAAGTCGTATTTAATTATGGTAATACGGGGCAGGCGGTGCGTGCGTCAGTGTCTATCCCGAGTATGTTTGTACCTACTAAAATTGCAGAACATGAATATGTTGATGGTGGTTTGGTTAGCCCTGTACCTGTCAAGGTTGCACGTGATTTAGGTGCAGATATTGTGATTGCCGTG
Source organism: Acinetobacter sp. UBA801 (assembly GCA_002296655.1). Taxonomy (GTDB): domain Bacteria; phylum Pseudomonadota; class Gammaproteobacteria; order Pseudomonadales; family Moraxellaceae; genus Acinetobacter. The sequence goes on along the minus strand of DBIN01000022.1, from coordinate 9,334 downwards.
AATATTTTAGCGCAGCCTATTCATACTGAAACCAGTAATGTATGGGGATTGTTTAACCAAAATATTAATATTATGCAAAAGCATTTGGCCAATGAAGAATTGAAACTCGCAGATGTAGTCATTCAACCCGATTTACGTGAAAAAGCCCATATTTTTGATGTAAAAGGGCGCGAAGCGACTATGCTGGCAGGTGCAGAAGCAACTGCAGCGCAATTAAATAAAATTGATCAGGTCTATCAACAGCATCATTATGCACATGGGCATAGAATAGTAGATTATAAAGTGAGCAATACTTTTGGGCTTTATGGACAGTTTAAATAGTTGTCCATATCCTTTATTAACGTAGACTCAATGAAATAAATAGATTTAACTTAAGTCTAATGAGGCGCTTGATTTAAATAACTTTAATGCTAGCTGGTTTAGGTTGATACATTTTAAGTATTTGATATTTATAATCAAGAAATATAAATACACCCAAAGATATCTAAAAGCCGAGATGAGCTATTTAGACTTAAAATCAATTTTTATCGTATCCTTTTCGTTATGTTTGCATTTATCTTATTTGGCATTTACTGAATTTGTTTTTGTAAGCAGTTTAAGAATTGAACAAGCTTCCAAGACAGCCTAAATTTTAGTGCTTCAGCTTAAAACTTTATAAAAAATAGAGAGGTACTTGATGCACGGCTTTGAAATTGGACAGCAGATGATACTTGCCATGATGTAGAAGGTTGTTTTTACAGTGATGATGATTAATCCGGATGGTTGTTATGTGATTGAAGCTGCCCTGAGTAGCGCTCAAACTTTGACTTATAGTAATGCGTCGAATGAAATGCTGCACTTGGCTTGAATGTTGCCACTAAATTTCAAAATTTAGGAACTAAATTGAACTTTCTTAGTGTAAAATTGCCGAAATTTACTTGAATAATCCATTGAATAAAAGATTTAAGGTTGTTTTTTGAACACTTGAAGCGATGGTATTTACTGAATATACAATTTGAACAAATATTCTAAAAATCAGAAATGAATTAAAAAATAACAGCTTGTGAGTCTTAGGCTTTAGTCTTATAATTTTAAATAAATGTTGTCATTAACGATATAAATAATAATGATGCACTTGTTGCCGAAATGAACATTCAAACTTTTATAAACACGATATAATAATACGCTCATATCTTACTGTCTTTAAAAGAGTCTAGAGAACGCAATGTCACCATTAGATCAAATTGCCCCTGTGTTAGATGACCAGTCAGAATTAACGATGTCCGTGTTAATGACACCCGACATGGCAAATTTTTCAGGGAATGTACATGGTGGAACAATTTTAAAACTATTAGACCAAGTGGCGTATGCATGTGCGAGCCGCTATTCGGGTAGTTATGTGGTGACCCTTTCGGTTGATAAAGTGAACTTTAAAGAACCGATTCATGTGGGTGAATTGGTGACTTTCCTTGCCAGTGTGAACCACGTCGGCCGTACTTCAATGGAAATCGGGATTCGTGTAGAAGCACAAAATATTCAAAAGCGTACAGTGCGCCATACCAACAGCTGTTACTTCACTATGGTTGCAGTGGATGAAAATGGTAAGCCAAAACAAATCCCTGCGTTGAAATTAGACAACGACTGGAAACGATGCCGCTTTGAAGCAGCGGAGCAACGCAAAGTTGCGCGTTTGCAAGAAAATCATCATCCATCTTGCAGTATTTATAAGAAAACTGAACAAATCTAAGTTTTCATCAAATTCAGCTGAAAACCTGTTTGCAATTGCATACAGGTTTTTTTGTGTCTATTTTTTAATTTTGCTCAAGGTTGGTATTGATTAGCCTTGTGGATGAACAAAAACTGAGTAAACCGAGAGAGTGGCTTAAAACTCAGTTTTTGTATTCAAATTACATTTTAAAATGTATCTAAGTTTTAAGGCTGTTGGCTCGATGCAGCAGGTGTTTCAGTGCTTACTTCAGATGCAGGTTGTGTAGCAGCTTGTTCTGAAGCAGGTTCAGCAATAGTTTCCTGCGTTGAAACAACCACTTTTTCTTGTTCTGTAACTGTCGATTCAGCCTGTGCTGCAAAAGTGGTTGCAGTGGCAAAAGCAAAAGTTGAAGTGAGTAAAATTTGTGTCAATTTCATGGTTTGGCATCCTTATTTAAAGTTTTTCATGAATGGGTACAACTGTTCAGCACCAGCATTGAGAAAAAAAACTTAATGCGGCTAAAGTGTTTAAGTCAGTCATCACCTGATTTGAACGAGCTGAACAGGAACTCATCCTAAGCAGCCAATGCTTTAGGATCAATGTTTGCAACAAAGCAAAACCATGATGGTTACTAGAATCTCACAATGATGATGAACAGGTCGTATTTAGTAATTTTTGTTTTAAATATGCAGCCAAATTCCTCAGAAATGTCTATATTCTCGGCAAGGAAGTTGCACGGGCGGCAATAAAACATAACATCAAGCGGCTTAAACTTGCGTATTGACCAAAATCAGTTATCGGTCATCCTACAATAAATGTAAGAAAATCTTTCAAATCATGATGTCAATGAATATGAACAATTGGATAAATTTTAGTGTGTTTAGATTCAGATTGATCTAATCGCTAAACTTGCTTAGCATGCTTGAGTTGTTTAAAACTCAATAAAGCGAGCTTATTTTGAAAATAAATGCACCACAAAAAGCAGTCCCGACGCATATTATTTCTGGTTTTCTCGGTGCAGGAAAAACTACCTTATTAAAACAGTTACTCAGCCAAAAACCTGAGCATGAAGTCTGGGCGGTGCTGATGAATGAATTTGGACAAATCGGAGTCGATCAACAACTTTTACCTCAGCAACAAGGCTATCAGATCAAAGAGTTATTGGGCGGTTGCTTATGTTGTAGCAGTCAGTTGCCGATGCAAATTGCCTTGTCGCGTTTATTGTCTGAAGCAAAGCCTGAGCGTTTATTCATTGAGCCGACAGGTTTGGGGCATCCTGCGCAACTCTTGGAGCAATTGACTGAACCACATTGGCATACGCATTTATCGATGCGTGCCTTGGTTACGGTGGTCGATGGATCGCGTTTGCATGATCAGGCGTGGACGCAGCAAAACTTGTATGCCGATCAGCTCAAAGCTGCACAAATTATTGTGGTGTCACATGCAGATCAAATGCAGGTGGCAGATGAGCAGGCGCTGGTGCAGTTGCAACACGAATATCAAGCCTATGCGCAAAAATGGTTGAAAGCGGAACAGGGTAGTTTGGCTTTGACAGAAATTGATATACCCTATGTCGGCACACAGCGTAAAATTCAGCAATTGCTGAAATTACAACAGAATGTCATCCCTACACATTTGCAAGAGCCAGCAGAAATAAAGCAATTGCCCTATCACTATGTCGAGACTGCACAAGAGTATGCAGTCGCAGGTTGGAAATTTCCTAAACGTTGGCAATTCGATTTTTATCCACTTCTAGATTTACTCTGTGAACAGCAAGATTGGTTGCGCATTAAAGGAATTTTTTATACCAATCAGGGCTGGAAAAGTTTTAACTTTAATCCCCAGCAATTTAATTATCAATCTACCGATGAAGGCATAGACAATCGGGTAGAAATTATTTATCAAACCGAGCGGGATTGGCTACAGTTTGAGGCTGCGTTATTGGCGTGTCGGGTTGATACGACTATGGCTTTTTGAATGAAATCTATGTGCTCTCGGGCAAACGATAAAGCAAAATCCCAGAAAATCTATTATGCTTGACGGCACATTTGAACATGGTTTTAGGAATAGACAATGGCGCTGAAAGCGACAATTTATAAGGCAGATCTGAACATTGCCAATATGGATGTGCATCAATATGGTGACTATCAACTCACCATGGCATTGCATCCTTCTGAAACCATTGAGCGTTTGATGGTGCGTATTTTGGCATTCGCACGTTATGCAGATGAAGCTTTGGAATTCACCAAAGATTTGTTTGAAACCGATGAGCCTGCCTTGTGGGAAAAAGACTTAACAGGGCAATTAATCAAGTGGATTGAAGTTGGTTGCCCAGATGAAGATAAAGTCAAAAAAGCCAGTGCGCGTTGTAAGCAAGTTGCGATTATTGCCTATGGTTCATCGGTGGATGAGTGGTTTAAACGCAACAGTAAAATCAAAACTTTAAATAATGTTGAAGTGTGGCAATTATCGCAAGCAAGTACTGAGGCTATTCAAGCTTTATGCGAACGTACCATGCAGTTGCAGTTGAATGTAATGGATGGTGAATGGACATTGATTGGTGCTCAAGCACAGGCTCAGATTGAGTGGACACAGTTACAATAACACTTACCCGAGTTGGCAATTATCTTAAACATCGAAGTGTAAATATTTGGAGATGAACATGACTGCGGAATTAGAAATTATTGATTTGGTGGTAGGAGAGGGTAAAGAAGCGGTCAAAGGCGCTTTAATTACTACGCATTACACGGGTTGGTTGGAAGATGGCACTAAGTTTGATTCATCCTTGGACCGCGGCAACTATTTCGAAACCGTGATTGGTACTGGTCGTGTAATTAAAGGCTGGGATCAAGGTATCATGGGGATGAAAGTGGGGGGGAAACGTAAACTTGTGGTACCTGCGCATCTGGCTTATGGTGAACGCAAAATGGGCAATATCATTCCTGCCAATTCGAATTTAATTTTTGAAATTGAATTGTATGATGTGAAAACACGCGATCAATAAACACTTTTTAATTTAGCCATACAGCTAGAACTTAAGTCATTCATCCGATGTCAGTGCGGTCTAACATGAATGACTTAATTTTTTACTTTAAATTTAGTGCAAGAACGATTAGATTGAAAAATAAGCACAATAGGGTTTTTGCATTTTTGAAATTCATTCGGATGTGGCACAAGCGTGCATTATTATTCTTGATTTTACTGTTTAGTGTACTCACTCCACAGTGTGTGTTGGCGCAGTATGAGTCTGCACCTAAATCTTATTATCTACATCAAAAACTGTTGAATTATGTCCAATTTACTGAAGATCAAACGAGTATTTTGAGTGGGCAATGGTTGTTTTATCCGCAACAATTAATTCAAGAACCCAGTGCGGTACTGGCATCGAATACCGTTGAATTGCCTGCTTCATTTGAAGATTTAGTGGGTAATACCAATACTTTTGGCACTTTTATTGGGCACTTTCAAATTCCAAAAGACTTTTTAGGCAGACGTATTGCGATTTGGATTCCCAACCAGTATGGCGCATATCGGGTATTCTTAAATGGCGATCCATTGGTGCGTGTTGGGACAGTCGGTGCAGATGCAAGTCATCACCAAACCGAAAATGCCCCACGAATTGCATATTTTGTCCCTGAAAGTGAATATTTTACCCTAACCATTCAAGCGTCTAGTTTTCAAAGCTTGCAAGGTGGTTTAAAAAATCCAATGAAAATTGGTTTAGCTCGTACCATTGAACAAGAGTATCAACGTTTGATGATGAGTATTGCCATGATTTCTGGGGCAGTACTTGGTGTTGGTTTGTTTACCTTGATGTTTTCGGCATTTAGTCTTGCAAATGGCGGCAAGACCAAGCTTATGTTTATTTTTGGCTTGTTTATTGTTTTTCTAGCATTACATAATTTATTTTCTCCGCCCTATGCTTACACCACTTTCCTGAATTTAAGTTGGTCTTGGGGAATAAGGCTCGAATATTTATTTAGTTTTATCGCGATTTTATTTTTCCTGAGTTATATGTTTTTGCTCAGTTCGCGCTATTTGCATCGTTGGGTATATAGCGCGGCAATGCTGTTATTAAGCTTTAATATTGGGGTGACGCTGTGGGCAGAACCCACTATTTTTCAGCAGTTCGCATTTTATAGTTCTTTTTTCTTTGTGCTGATTTTGGCAAATTTTGCCTATGGGTTTTATCAAACCTTGCGTTCAGGAGAGCATTATTCCAAAATCAATTTTTGGGCAGTAATTATTCTGTGTGGCACATTTATTCATGATTTTTTATTAATGCTGAATCTGGTCAATTCCATTCATTTATCTTTTATTTCGACCAGTGTTTATGCATTGCTCATCATGTTTCAGCAGGCACGAAATTATGCCTACCATAACTTACGCATTGAACGCTTGAACCAAAAGCTGATTCATTTAAACAACTCGTTAGATTTAAAAGTACAGGAACGCACTGAACAACTCAGTCTTTTAAACGAGAAACTAGAAATACAGATTAAAACCGATGCATTAACAGGTGCGTATAATCGCCGAGCATTAAATGAAGAAATCCAGCGTTTGTATTTTGAAACTTTGCAAAGTAAGCGACATATTTTGGTTTTTGCAATGCTCGATGTCGATTATTTTAAAAAATACAATGATCATTATGGGCACTTAAAAGGTGATCAAATTCTGAGAAACTTAGTTAAGGTTTTACAAAACACTTTGCCTAAAAATGCGTTTGTGGCACGTTATGGTGGCGAAGAGTTTGCTATTTTACTGCACGATATTCCACACCCTGCAATTGCACCACTTATGCAAAAAGTCTTGCAGGCTGTACGTCATGCAGCTTTTGAGCATGTGGCACGAGAAGACTATAAACAATATGTGACTTTAAGTATGGGTGTAGCATGGATGACCCGAGAGCGAGCATATACGCACGTGGATGATTTTATGAAAGCCGCAGATGCGCATTTATATCAAGCCAAACAGGCAGGACGCGATCAGGTGGTCATTCAGACTTAATCTGTTGTAGCGACTCTACATGACTTAAAGATAACTTTGAATTTTTTGTTGAAGTTCTGCGACAGAAACATTGCCCGATAGTCGTTCAACAATTTGCCCATCTTTAAAAATTAGGGTGGTCGGTAAACCAAAGAGTTGATAACGCAAAGTCAAAATTGGAGATTGATCAACATTCACTTTGCCAAACTTTACCGAAGCATCAAAAAGTTGGGCAAGTTGATGAAAAAAAGTGCATTTTGAACGCAAGATGTTCACCACGGCGCATAAAAACGAATCACTGCCACGCCTGTTTCATATTCAAACTCACGGTAATTATTTCCATGTATTCTACAGTTTCTTGCGTCGCATACTCTTTAATCCTAAGTAAAAATCTAATCACGCATGAAAACAGCACGGCATATGAATTATACCTAAGTTAATCTGGGTTTTAATGCTTTGCTTTTTTATGTTCAAATAGTAAGAATTCATCTCAGTATCAAACAATCAGGGATTTGCAATGACACAAAACACAATGCAGCAGATTATTATTACAGAACCAGGTGGTCCAGAAAAATTAGCCTATGAAACGGTTGCAATACCTGAGCCACAAGCCAACGAGGTTTTGGTTAAAGTCCATGCTTTTGGTTTAAATCGTCCTGATATTTTACAGCGTCAAGGTTTGTATCCTATGCCTAAAGGCTTGACGCCAGTGCCAGGCTTAGAAGTAGCAGGTGAAGTGGTTGCTGTGGGGGCAGATGTCAGTCAATTTAAAGTTGGTGATGCAGTGTGTGGCTTAACCAATGGTGGTGGCTATGCTGAATATTGTGTTGTACCTGAAAGCCAGACTTTGATAATTCCAACAGGTGTCAGTTTTGTACAAGCCGCAGCGATACCTGAAACATTTTTTACTGTGTGGGCCAACGTGTTTCAAATGGGCAAAGCCAAAGCGGGCGAAACGGCACTGATTCATGGTGGCACCAGTGGCATTGGTACTACAGCATTAATGTTGTGTAATGCGCTTGGTTTAAAAACTTTTGCCACTGTAGGTTCAGATGAAAAAGTACAAGCAATTTCACATCTCACCACAGCCATTAATTACAAAACACAAGATTTTGAACAAGTGATTAACGCAGCGACAGAGAATGCTGGGGTCGATATCATTTTAGATATTGTTGGTGCGCCGTATTTGGAACGTAATCTAAACTTATTACGCCGTGATGGGCGCTTGGTGTATATCGCATTTTTAGGGGGTGCAAAAGCCAAAGAAGTAAAACTTGGTCAAATTATGATGAAGCGTCTTACCATTACGGGTTCGACCATGCGTGCCCGCAATACCGCAGAAAAAGCTGAAATTGCCAAAGGGTTGCAAGAGATCGTTTGGCCATTGTTAGCAAAAGGTGAATGTCTGCCTATGATTTATAAAACCTTTAAGTTTGATCAAATTCAACAGGCACATGCCGAAATGGATACAGGCGAGCACGTGGGTAAAGTAGTGGTGGAAGTGATTTAAAGACTCCAAATTTAAAATCAACACGCATAAAAACTGACTGAGTGTCAGTTTTTATGCGTATTTTATAGAGGATTTAAAAAAGATTTTTTGAATCAGTTATAGCAATTATTTGGCTTTGTTGCATAAATATGTAAGCATCTGATTTAAATAAATTTAATTTTGGATCAAAAAACAATCAAAACTTTTAAAATCATATAGTTATGAAATCATTGTGCAACAAAGCCGATCAAAACTGTAAGATAGATTTTAAACTGCTGCACTGTAATCGGTGCAGCACAACATGGTGTGAACAATTGCTTAGGAATGTGTCGAGCTTTTAGCTAAATTGTGCGAAAATAGCGTTTTGCTATTTTTGTCCAAGGGCAGTACATGATTGACCAATCTCCTGAATCATTAAGTGATATCGAAATACTCGACATTTTGCAGTCTATGAAAAGCGATGAGCTAGACACAGAGGCAAAAGAAATTATCCGTAATGGTGGGAAAGCAGGTCGTCAAGAAGCGCATAAAGCAGCGTTGGTTGCACTGAATCAGTCATTCGAGAGCAAATTTGTAGAAGCGGTGAGTTTGGCTTTGCAGTTAAACGAAGCGCAAATGAAAAAAATCCGTTATAAAAAAGACCGTGTGCGTATTTTAAAAGCACGTGGGATTGATTATTTAGCCATTGATGGCACAGAAACCGCGCAAGTATTGGCTCAGGTTGCACAAGCCATTGTGCGTGAAGATGCTGTGGTGACACATGATCTGCATAATATTTTTCCTTTCTGGAAGGAAGGTTGGCCAATGGTGCAATTTGACAATGTCTATAAAATTTTAGCTGAAGATATTGTGATTCACTATCAAGCTGTATTGGATGAGTTGATTAGCAAATATGTAAGCATCCGGCTAACACAGCCTTACCAAGCGATCCTATAAGCCTTAATTTAGTTCCCACCTAAAAACAAGTGGGGACTTAATCCATGAACATGGATATATATTCAGCAACACCTCCTGTTGCTAAAAAACGCAGAACATACAGCAAAGAATTCAAACTCAGTATTGTCAATGCCTGTAAAAATCCTAATACCTCGATCGCTTCGGTCGCACTGCAACATAGTATTAATGCCAACCTTGTCAGTCCTTGGATCAGGATCTTCAGCCATCATGAGGGT
>DBIN01000035.1 GCA_002296655.1 Acinetobacter sp. UBA801 | reverse complement strand
TGGCAGAAGAAATTATTTAGACCAATCATCAAAGACTTCATTGATGACTTTATTCTCGATAAAAATCATCTGCTACCACAGAGAAACTATAAATGATAGTGCGTAAGTCCTAGTATTTATCAAAAAATAAGCAAAATTTATCTACGGTCTTTAGCAAATCTGAGATTAAAAAAAAACCAAGCAGAAGCTTGGTTTTTGTTGTGTCTTTATTTAAGCGTACTACTCATGACTGGTCACAGCTTCACCAACTTCCACCATAATACCTGCACCCAAGAACTGCAGGAACAATCCCCTTCAGGGTTTTCACCCGATAAGATAAATGCATCGGTATAGCATAGCCCTATGTGGGTAATTTTGACCAAGACTACTTCAGCGTACGGTGGTACAACATCTATTTCAACATTTTCAAGCGGCTAACGTAGGCCGAATGCGACGGCTGCGCGTGATTTCATGAGCAAATTATCCCTAAAAAACACATTAATAGAGGTCTAACAATATCCTCTTTATATTCAGAGTTTAAAGCATTAACATGAGGATAATCTCCATGTATAAATACAGAATGACATAAGAATAATCATGAAAATCCAAAGATCTTATTACTGGCTTGGAATGTTCGCTTTTTACGCTATTTTACTGACAGGATGCAGTTTACCGATGAATCAAGCGAGCAAGGATAGCCCTGTTGCACCTTATGTAGATCATTGGCTGAATGGTCAGGAAATTGATGCGCACTTAGCTAAAAATTTAACGGCTTATCTTTCTCTAAATGATGCCTTTAGTAGCATCGCCTCGCGTTTATATTTGATTCAAAAAGCACAGCACCATTTAGATTTACAATATTACATTTGGGAAAATGATTTAATCGGTCAGTTGATGTTGGCTGAACTGCTCAAAGCAGCAGATCGTGGTGTAAAAGTTCGTTTATTAATTGACGATCAGAATGGTACGCAACTTGATCCAACCTTAAAACGGCTTGCTCAGCATCCTAATTTTGAAATAAAAATTTTCAATCCGTACAAATATCGGCATTTTCGTGTGATGGATTATTTGTTTCGTTTTAAACAAATCAACCGCCGTATGCACAATAAACTAATTATTGCCGATGGGGCGATTGCCGTGACAGGTGGGCGTAATATTAGCCGTGAATATTTTGATGCCAGTGAAAATTTTCAATTTACAGATATGGATATTCTATTCTATGGCAGTACTGTTCCCCAAGCTAATGCCGTGTTTTTAGAGTTTTGGAATGACGAACTAAGCTATTCGGTAAAGCAATTATTAGGCACAGGAAACGCGTTGCAATTGCGTGAATTACGTCATCGCTATGAATTAAATGACAAATATAAAGATAAAATTCGTGAACGTGTGGCTAATGCACAAGAAGAAATCAGCATCAAATTAGACCGAAGACCTGTACAGTGGGTACGAGCGTATTTTGTGGCAGATTCGCCAAATAAAATTCGAGGTACAGCACAAGGCGAGCAACTGATTTATAAACAAATGTTAAAGTTAATGGGTGAACCAAAACAACATCTGGAACTGGTTTCTGCCTATTTTGTTCCAACGGAAGATGGGCTAAAAACACTTACTCAACTGGCTGAAAAAGGAATACAGATACGTGTATTGACCAATTCATTTTTAGCCAATGATGTGCCTTTGGTACATGCATTTTATCAGCAGTACCGCGTAGATTTACTTAAATCAGGCATTCGTTTATATGAGTTTAAGCCTTATATTGAGCGAAAAAAACGTACTTGGTATGAAGTTGCAACGGGTAACGTAATTCCCGCAAAAGGCAAAAATGCCTCAAGTTTACATGCCAAATTCTTTGATATAGATGGTATGGTCTTTGTAGGCTCTTTTAACCTTGATCCTCGTTCTGCCTACTTAAATACCGAAGTTGGCTTGGTGTTAGAATCTGAACAATTACAAGATGATGTTTTCAAGTCTTTAGATCGTTATTTGCCACAAATTGCGTATGAACTAAAATTAGATAAAAACGGTCAAATTATTTGGTTAGATCATCAGGCAAATGGCAGTATTCAAACCTATCACCATGATCCTGAAACTACACCATTTCAACGATTTATAATGAAAACAGTGTCATTATTCCCAATTGAATGGATGATGTAATGACATTAGATATGCATGAGTTGATTGAAACATATTTCTTTCCCATAATTACTTCAGTGTTTCTTATAGTAAGCCTATTTCTTTAAATAAGTTAAAATACGCGTCTGCTTTTTTCTCTAAAGCCAACGGATAGGCTCGTGAAGATGAAGGCATCCGATATAAATGCAAATCACGATTGGCAAAATAACAATGAGTCGCCTGCCCAATTTGAGGTTTTTTGGCAGTTTCAGGCATGGATAACATAAGTGTATCTGTTGCCTTGTCGCCCGTGGTTATAATGCTTTGACACAAAGGCATATTGCTTAAAAGTGCGGCAATATCCATTGGTTTTTCAATCTGTAAAAATTTGTCTGATGCATTGCCTTTTAAGCGAATCACCTGCTGTGCCGTATCTGAAATAGCTATACCTGTAGTGTTTAAAAAATCAATAATTTTATGAAGATGAAAACTTTTAGCTTCTACATTTAAAAAGTAGTTTTTATCCTGAAAAAAACATAATCCGAAAATTCGCCACATATCATTTTGATAATTCGGATAATAAAAATCCATTTTCCAGCGGCTTTTAGGTGGTGGAAAACTACCTAGCATTAACAGCTTAGCATTGGTGGGTAAAAAGGGTTTTAGTGGATGGGTTTCTATGACAGAATCAGTCATTTATAAATTAAGCCTTTGCTGCAAAGTGAGTTCATCATCGTTTATATTTTAGCTAAAAAGTGTAATCATCTTGGTTTATTTATTTTGCTGAAAAATCCAATTCACAAAATTTTCACAATATGATTTTTTTGCGCAGAAGTATTTTTATGTGTTACAGCCAAATTTAAACCCAACCCATGCTCTATTTTTTAGTACAGTATCAAAATCGGGTACAACCTCACCAAATAAAATAACGAGCGATATCATGGTTCACATCCTAACTCTGTATCTGTCTATAGCTCGTTGGGGTGTGCTGCGGGCATTAGTGATTTGAATCTGCGTTTAGCAAAATAGCCTACTAAAAATAAATGAATGGAGAACAAAAGTAGTTTTTACATCTTAGGTCACAATAATTCTACCTAAAACCGTTCTAAAATCCTGTCCGCGACTTCTTTGCCCCAAATTTGGTAAATTTCTTTACTTGGGTGAAAACCATCTTTTGCCATTTCTAAATTCATGGATTGATATTTTTGAATATCATATTCAATCCATTGCATATCTTTTTGTTTTGAAACTATTTTTTCTAATTGTAAGTTCATTTGTTTCGCATATTGCCCAAATAGCCAAGACAATGGATTGGGTAATGCAGGAAATAAATGCATCGGTGGAACGCCCGTAGCGATGATTAATTCAGGTTGGAATTTCGCTTGTATAAGTTGATAAAATTGTTGCTGTTGTTTAATCCAAGTCCGTGCTGACATTAAGCGAGTCACATCATTGACACCCACAGAAGTAACCACGACATCATATTTTTGATTTACCATTTTTTGGGTCTTTTGAATGACTTGTGAGGTCGTATCTCCAGACTGTGCTTCTAAACGCCAATGTACTTGATACTGATGTTGCAAAGCAGAAACCACCGCGCCCAATAGTGCATCATTTTGATGTGCCACCCCAACGCCTGCAGCGGCAGAATCACCTAAAATCAATAATGATAGCGTTTGCCCTTGCCCTGTAATTCCGTCACGTGCTCCTTCGGCTTCTGACAATCGAATCGTGTTCTTTTTAACGCGATTTCCCTGAATCAATAAGGCAGGAAATAAAGCAAGGGTTGCTGTTCTAAGCCACATCACAGTTCGCTCTTAAATATAAAAACCGAAAAAAATTTAAAACCTAAATAAAAGTAGATACTTAAATAAAAAATAGCATCTTGTCATTTAAAGTGCTTTCATTCATCATCAGCTTTAAATGTCAGGATGCTATTCAATACTATGATTACTGCGATTTAGCCGAGCTTATTGACCAATTTTAATGGTAAAACTTTCATAGCTAATCCTAGTGGCAACCATGGCCATTTGGGTACATAGGCTTTAATTGGAGCTTTTTCAATTTCTGCTGCAAGTAAGCGAGAACCTGTTTTTTCATCAACTTCAAAAGGCAGTTTTTTGGCACCTTCGTTGATTTCTGTGCGAATATAACCTGGAAAAATAGTCGTAACTTGAATAGGTGTATCAATTAATTCTGCACGAATCCCTTCTGCCAAATGTGCCACCGCAGCTTTACTTGCGCCGTAAGCAGTAAGATGTTTTGGCATCCCACGAATAGCGCTCATGGATGAAATCATCACCAAATGCCCTGAGTTTTGCTCACGGAAAATTTCAACCGCTGCTTCACACTGCGCCAAAGCTGAAATAAAGTTGGTTTCAACTGTGGCTTTATTGATGGCAAAATTACCTTTACCAATGCGGCGCCCTTCGCCCACACCTGCATTGACAATAATACGGTCAATCTGTCCAAAATCTAGTTTAAATTCACGAAACACCAAAAACACCTGATCATAATTGGTGACATCTAGCGTTTTTGCAATGACACGAATACCAAACTGGCTTTCCAGTTCTTGTTTCAGTGTTTCTAAACGCTCTAAACGTCGGGCGCAAATTGCAAGGTTATAACCCATTTGAGCAAATTCACGTGCCATACCCGCACCAATACCCGAACTTGCACCTGTAATTAGAATTGTTTTTGTCATGGTTTGATCCTTAAATCCAAGTCAATAAATTTGAGTTTTCAGCTTTAATAAAATGATGTTCATTCAAGCTTAACAATTGCGGTTCACTGCCGACCAAACGTAAAGTGGTGATACTTGAGTTGGTAATTGCCCAGTTCAATGCAAAGGTTTTATTAGGCGTTAAGCCTAAAATTTTACCTGCAGCCACAGAAATCACACCACCAGAAGTAAATACCACAGCATATCGTGGTTGTTTTTGGGCTAAATCATCGCATAAATGCTGCAATGCATCTTCGACACGCTGTTTAAAATGCGGCCAAGATTCTTCATATTCGTGGTGATATTCACCGCCTGTCCAGCGTTCTATCGCACCTTCAAAGATTTTTGCCAAATATGCACGAGGATTAACCTCTTTGGCGACATCTTCTTTCATCAATTCAGGTTGATTAAAACGCGGTTCATACTGCGCGAAAACCTGTTGATGATTAAACTCATTCCATGCACTGTCGGTATGAATTTCGACCTCAGGAAAACATTCTGCCAAAGCCAGTTGAGCAGTTTGCTGATGACGCTGCATTGAACCAGCTACTGCATGAGGTGCTTCTTTTAAAATACGATCAAAATAACGGCCGAGCAATTTGGCTTGTAATTCACCATTGGGCGAAAGTTGGTCATAACTTTCAGCCCCAAAAGATGCTTGCCCATGACGAATTAAATAAATAGTGGTCATTTCGGCATGAGTTCCTTAAATTTAGCGATGTATTTTTGCGCCAGTTCATTTGCTTCTAATTTTTGCAAGCCAATTAACTTTAAGGCACGCATATGCAAAGCATGAATGACAATCCAAAAATCCTTAAATGCAGGATTATTGGTTTGTTTATGGAAATAACGATAGTAAATTTGCTGGGCGATCACCGCTAAACGGAAAATTCCAAATACTTCATAGAATGTACAATTATCAGTGTTCAAGCCTGTTTTTTGTAAATAATAATCTACTACTTGCTGACGTGTGAACATGCCTTTTAAATGCGTCGGTTGACGACGAGTCGCTTTAAAAATTTGGTTATCGGTATCTTCAACCCAATATGCCAAAGCTGAGCCTAAATCCATGAGTGGATCGCCCAGTGTTGCCATTTCCCAATCCAAAACGCCAATCACTTGAGTCGGATGTTTCGGGTCCAAAATCACATTATCAAAACGCCAATCATTATGAATAATGCAGGTTTTAGAATCTGCAGGAATATGGTCTAACAACCATTTACGCACGTATTTAAAAGATGGAACGTTAATGGTATGCGCTTTAGCATAGCGTGCATCCCAACCTTCTACCTGACGTCGGCAATAGCCATCACCCTTGCCTAATTTTTCCAGCTCAGTTCCTACATAAGGCACTTGATGCAGTTCAATGAGTTTATCAATAACATTCACACAAAGTTCATGCACTTGGGCTTCGCTAAAATTAAGCTCAGGTGGTAATTTTGCACGAGGGATAATGCCTTCAATACGTTTCATCACGTAAAAATCACAGCCAATTACAGCTTCATCCTGACACAGCGCTACCATTTCAGGTAATACAGGATAAAACGGGGCTAAGTTCTTTTGCACATGATATTCACGTGCCATGTCGTGTGCAGATTTAGCTTTAGTACCTTTAGGCGGACGACGTAAAATTAAATCAGCATTGCTGTACTTGAGGCGATATGTCCAGTTCGATGCACCGCCTGAATATTGTGTGACTTGTACAGGTTCAACGACATCCACATTTTGTTGTTTTAACCATGCTGTCACTGCCTGAATATCGAGTTCTTCGCCTTCACGTACTGTGCCGCCTACATCAATAACTGACATTATTTTTCCCTAATTTTCCATTTTTTTTAATCTAGCATAGTTTTCTGTGTTCTCTTAAGGTGTATTGGCAATATCAAAAATATTGCCCAATACCCACGATCAAGTGACACAATAAAACTTCGCAACTCACTTAATTTTTACGACTGCTACGATAACCACGTTTTGCCAACTCAAGTTTAGCAATCATGCCTTTGTGTACTTCATCTGGCCCATCGGCAAGGCGTAAACTACGGGCTTGAGCAAAGAAAGCGGTCAACGGTGTATCTCTAGACACGCCTGCCCCACCATGAATCTGCATCGCCATATCAACTACTTTTTCCAAGACACTTGGTGCAACCACTTTAATGGCAGAAATTTCGGTAAGTGCTGCCATATTGCCTAAAGTATCCATTTTATAGGCTGCATAGAGAGTTAATAAACGTGCTTGGTCAATCGCCACACGTGCTTCCGCTACACGCTCCAAATTACCACCAAGTTTTAAAATTTCCTTACCAAATGCGGTACGGCTCATGCCGCGATCGATCATCAATTCTAAAGATTTTTCGGCTGCACCAATACAACGCATACAATGGTGAATACGCCCCGGACCTAAACGACCTTGTGCAATTTCAAAACCTTGTCCTGCACCGCCAATAAAGTTGGCAACAGGCACACGCACGTTATCAAAACTGACTTCGCCATGACCGTGTGGGGCGTCGTAATCACCAAATACAGGTAACATGCGTTGAATTTTAACGCCCGCAGTATCCACAGGGACTAAAACCATAGAGTGTTGATGATGACGGTCTTTGGTTTCATCGGGTGTATGCGCCATAAAAATAATAATTTTGGCATTTGGATCGCCTAAACCTGAAGACCACCATTTACGACCATTCAAGACAATTTCATCGCCGTCTACGACTGCTGTTGCCTGCATATTGGTCGCATCACTTGAAGCCACTGTAGGTTCAGTCATACAAAACACAGAACGAATTTTACCTTCAAGCAGCGGTGTCAGCCATTCTGCCTTTTGTGCTTCAGAACCATAGCGCCATAAAACTTCCATGTTGCCGCTGTCGGGTGCATTACAGTTGAAAACCGTTGGCGCAATTAAACTGCGACCACTGAGTTCTGCTATGTGTGCATATTCTTGTACCGACAAGCCCTGTCCCAATTTTGGACATGGTAAAAACATATTCCACAAGCCAGCAGCTTTGGCTTTGGCTTTTAGTTGTTCTAATTGTGATGGCCATTGCCATTTGGTCCAATCCCCCCCCTGATTTAGCTCATGGACTTCTGCCCAAAATTCAGCTTCAATTGGCTCAATTTCTTGGGCAATAAAGGCTTTGGTACGTTCTATATAGTCTTTGGCGCGTGCAGATAGCTCAAACATGGTTCAAATCCCTTAAAATATTGTATTCATTGCTTTACAACACCTTAACTTGAAAACTAATATGAACAAAATGATTTAATTCAATAAAACACTATGAATCATATTCATAATAATGCGAAAGTTGATCTTGCTGCTTTTCATCGCTTAGACATTAATTTATACCCGATGTTTGTTGCAATTTATGAGCAGCGCAGTATTTCCAAAGCAGCACAAATTTTGTGTATCAGCCAATCTGCTGCCAGTCATGCCTTGCAACGTTTAAGACAGCATTTACAGGATGATTTACTGGTGCGTAATGGCAATAAAATGTTGCCTACTCCTTTTGCCGAACAAATTTATCCCACCATAAAAAATGCCTTGTTGGCCATTCAAAGTATTGCGGTACAAAAACAGCAGTTTGAACCCAATATGCTGCAATCACTTAAAATTGCTGTGCATGATGAAATTGAACCGATTATTTTCCCTAAATTGGTGGCGCATTTTCAAAACCTGAACCTAGATATTCAGTTCTTTAGCCACAAATTAGAGCGTAAAACAGTTTTGGCAGATTTGGCTGCCCAGCAAATTGATTTTGTCATTGATTTAGAACAAAACTTTGGCGATAAAATCCAATATCAATCTTTGGTACAAGATCAATTTGTAGTGTGTAGCCAATTAAATGAAATGACGACGGAACTGTATTTATCGTCTGCGCACATTGGGGTTTCATCGCGCCGTACAGGTATGTTGCTTGAAGATATTTATTTGCATCAAAAACAATTATCACGACAGGTTTTTTTACGTTGTCAGCACTATTCTACGGCGTTACAGATTTTACAGCTGCATCCTCAAGCCATACTAACTATTCCTAAAATGATTTTAAAGCATTTGAATATGAGCCAAAAATTGAATATTTTTGATGTGCCTGTAGACTTGCCTGTAATTAATATGGGGATGTATTGGCATAAAGATTTACAGGAAAATTCAAGGCATTATTTCTTAAGAGAGGAAATTTCTAAAATTTTTGCTTAGGCTATTTTGGGTTAATCTTAAATTCGCAAGTGGATGCTAATCGTCTTGTATGATTCTATAAAAAAATAAAAGCTGCCGAAGCAGCTTTTTAATATGGGTTTGTTATTAAAACTTTGCTTCTACTACTTTTGTAGATACTTTGCCTTTCCATAAATCGCGCAAAATTGGCAAATAGAATTTCTCACCTACCTCTACCAATTCAGCATCAATTAAAGCATGTGTTTCATGCATAAATAAGTAATCTAGCTCTACAGTTTGTAATTGTTGCTGTGCTTTGGCGAAGTCTTTACGTTTTTGTTGGGCTTGTTTCACTAACTGATCTGCAAATGTCTTGCCCTTGAACTGACTGAGCGCATTTAAACGTAATTCAATCACACCCCACCCACTGAGCAGTAATTTAAACAATTCTAAATCTGCAGTGGTCGATTCCCACGTCATTTCTTCAAGATTTTCATTTTCAGGCAATACAGGCAGTAAAAGCTCCATCACACTCGGGAAAATCTTTTTAAAATTCAAGATGAATTTAACAGGCTGCTCACCAGGGTAATCTTTAAATTGCACGTGTTGCTGAACATCTGTTAAATATATTGAGAGCATTGAATAAAACCTTAAATTCTAAAAATTGTTATTTACGGCGTAATAAGCAAACACCTAAACAACAAGGGAGATGCATTTTATCAATAATCATAATTTATTCAATGCTGTGTGTTGTTGCTTGTACTTCAGCTAAAGCCCCACAAATAAGACAGCCGCCAAATTGCGACTATCTTACGATTTGGTTTTAAACTCAGACCAAACTACTTACTTTTGCTCCCTAAGCGGATGGTCTGGTTCTGTATTTGGCTTTTTTTGTGGCTCGGTATTTTTATAAAGATCGTGCTTACCTTTATCCTGATTGGATTCTTTTTGAGGGTTAGATTCTTGATTAGATGAATTGTTATTGCTCATATTAATTTCCTTATTTCACGATATCTATTTATAAATAAAATGAATTTGACTTAACATCAATAATGTTCGGGTTACTCCTTACTAATCTGCAACAGTTTCGCTGATTTTTATAAACAAAGTCTGTGTTTATCTCGCATCATAAGCAGACAAACACAGACCTTTAACTATGCTTAAACTGACTATTTAGTGTTTGGCGCAATCATCTGTTCTGGACGTACCACTTCATCAAACTGCTCTGCTGTGACCAAATTCAGCTCTACTGCAACTTGCTTTAAGGTTTTATTTTCCTTATAAGCCGTTTTAGCTACCTTCGCTGCATTCTCATAACCAATTACAGGATTCAAAGCAGTGACTAACATGAGTGAATCATGCAAAAAGTGATCTATTTTTTCACGGTTTGCTTGAATGCCAACGGCGCAATGTTCATTAAAGCTATTGCAAGCATCACCTAAGAGTTGAATAGATTGCAATAAGTTATATGCGATCACTGGCATAAATACATTTAGCTCAAAATTGCCCGATGCACCTGCCACGTTAATTGTGGTGTCATTACCCAACACTTGTGCAACTACCATGGTCATTGCTTCGCTTTGTGTTGGATTAACCTTGCCCGGCATAATACTTGAACCAGGTTCATTTTCAGGAATTCTCAATTCACCCAAACCACAACGTGGGCCGCTGGCTAACCAACGAATATCATTGGCAATTTTATTTAAACTCACCGCCAAAGTTTTTAATGCGCCCGAAGCGAATACTGCAGCATCACGCCCCGCCAAAGCCTCAAACTTATTGGGTGCAGTCACAAAAGCTAAGCCTGTAAGCTGTGCCAATTGCTCCGCTGCCTGTACCGCATAATCAGGATGTGCATTTAAGCCTGTACCGACTGCTGTACCGCCAAGCGGCAATTCATACAAGCCTGTTAAAGCCTGTTCCAAACGTTTTAAACCATGCTCTAGCTGCGATACATAACCGCTAAATTCCTGCCCTAAAGTTAATGGTGTCGCATCTTGCAAATGTGTACGTCCAATTTTGACAATTTCAGAAAACTCTTCGCTTTTGGCATGCAACGTATCACGCAAACCCTTTACTGCAGGAATAAGCAGTTCATTAATTTGCAAACTCGCTGCAACATGAATTGCTGTTGGAAAAGAATCATTGGTCGATTGGGCACGGTTGACATGATCATTCGGATGTACAGGCTTTTGTGCACCTAACGGATGACCTAGTTTCTGATTGGCAATATTGGCAATCACTTCATTACAGTTCATGTTACTTTGCGTCCCAGAACCGGTTTGCCACACCACCAGAGGAAATTGACTATCCCACTGCCCTGCAATGACCTCATCTGCCGCACCAACAATGTACTGCGCCAGTTCTTGAGGGATTTGCCCTAAGTTAGCATTAGTGATTGCCGCAGCTTTTTTAACTAAGCCCATCGCGCGAATCATGGCGCGTGGTAAACGCTCATTACCAATTTTAAAATTTTGTAAGCTGCGCTGAGTTTGCGCGCCCCAAAGTGCATTATTCGGAACTTCAACTTCACCCATAGTGTCATGTTCAATACGTGTTTGCATGTTCAGCCTTATTCCTTCGTGATTTCGTTATGATGTCATGTATTCTCATATTGATCTTATAAAAACCAGACAATCAAGTAAATGATAATTATTATCAATAATTCCGTTACGTTGTATTTGTTTCAGCTATAAGGCTTCGTGAATAGACTTTCAACGAGTTGTATCGCGCTAGTTTTAATGCTTGAGCGTATTTTGATAAAAACGCCATTCATCCTCTAGCATTTTTCCCAAAATACGTTTTGGCTGCCAGTGTAAATACTGTTGTGCCTTATCTACGACTGCACCTAATTGATCCAACTCAGGATATTCATAATGAATTGCAGGAACTGTAGCAATTTCCGCATCGGTGACTTCAGTGATACGTGAAAGTAACTGCTGAATTGACACCACTTCTCCTGCAATATTAAAGGCTTCACAGCTATGTGTTTGTTCGAATAACCAATGCAGGCTTGCGATCACAGCCTCACAGACATCTAGTACATGCACAAAGCTGCGTTCTGCGGTTTGATCTGCAGTATTGGCTTGCTGACGTAATTCAATTGCTTCACGCTGTTGTACTGCAACTTGCATCGCCAAAGGAATAATATTTTTAGGTAATGGTGCAACGACTTCGCCTAAAATGCCGTGTTCAAACGCCCCTGCAATATTACTCAAGCGTAAAATGGCAATATTCCATTCGTGATCAGTTCTGAAAGTATCGCGGATGATTTCTTCGACCATCTGTTGAGATTTTACATATGGATTAGGATAAGTGTAATTAAAGCTCTGGCTTTCTTCTAGATTCAATCCAGACTTTCCATAGACCGCTATACTTGAAAGATGCACCAAACGACGCACACCTGTACGTTGCATAGAACGTAATAAACTCATAATACAACTGATGTTATCGTTATAATATTCGAGCGGTTTGAGCACTGACTCTTCTAAAGATTTAAACCCTGCACAATGCACCACTGCAGTAATCGAATATTGCTCAAAGACTTTGTTCAGCGCAGGCGTATTTCTTACATCCAGTTTGGCAAAAGGCACATAACGCCCTGTAATATATTCAAGTCGCTCTAAGGTCTGCATACTTGAATTGGATAAATTATCTACAATAATGACCTCTTGCCCTTGAGCCATTAGGCTTAATGCAATGTGTGAGCCTATAAAGCCTAAACCACCAGTCACTAAAATCATTTATACTACCTTTTTTACAAAGTCTAAATGCGCCTTGGCACATTGCATTAGTGAATTTTGATGAGCACCTTATTATTAATAACCTCCGCACCAACATCTATTCATGCATGGCATGCACTAGGTCTTGCTCAAGCCTTACAACAGAAAAGTGAAGCTTTTCGTGTGTTTTTTTATCAAGATGGCGTTGCTGTAGCGAATGAGTTGCAATGGGTACCAGATGATCAACGCAACCTCAAAACAGAATGGCAAAAATTGTCTATTCGTTTACCCGTATGTGTAAGTGCAGCACTGGCACGAGGTATTAGCGATGCGGACAATGCCAAACGCCATCAACTGAGCCAACACAATTTAGCCGCAGGCTTTGAATTAGTTGGCTTAGGCGAACTGGCTGATGCAGTGCAAAGCACAGAACGCCTGATTCAATTTTAAGCAATTCATTTTGTAAATCTGTTGCATTTAAAAGGTAAATTGTGTGAAAACTGTACTCGTGGTTTTACGTCAGGCCAATTTAAATAGCTTACAAGTGCATGAAAGCTTGTCTGCAACAATGGTACTGGCAACTTTTGGTTGTGAAGTCAAAGTGTTATTACAAGATGCGGCATTAAGCCTATTACAATCGGAACTGGCTTTTGATTCACTTAAACATGCCTTTAAAGTGGCATCCAACTTGGTCGATAGCTTTGAGTTTTACGACCTCAGCCCAATTTTGATTGAACATAAACATGTCAACTCGCCGTTTATCAAAAATACGGTACATGAAATTGAATGGGTGGAACTGAATCGGGAGCTGATTCAAACCTTTGATCGGGTTTTATATTGGTAAGCTGATCGCTGGTTTAACAGTTTAATTGATCATTTGACCATCTCTAAAACATTTAAAGAGAAAAGCATGACTGACGCAAATTTATATTTAATCCAAGCGAGCTTTGATAGCACCGCGACAATTTTAGCTGAGCTAAATGCCCTGTACGCTCCGCAAGATAGCGTTGTACTGATGGGGGATGCTGTATTGCATCAACACCATCCACTCTGTGCACAGCTAGACAAAATATATGTACTGGACAATGATGCAGAAATATTCAATGGTCATTTGGCAAAAAACGTA
This sequence comes from Acinetobacter sp. UBA801, assembly GCA_002296655.1. Classification (GTDB taxonomy): domain Bacteria; phylum Pseudomonadota; class Gammaproteobacteria; order Pseudomonadales; family Moraxellaceae; genus Acinetobacter. The sequence continues at coordinate 22,867 of DBIN01000035.1, read as the reverse complement.
CATCCGATTAATTATGCAACTTTTGCAACACTGTGTTTAGCACATCAGCGCTGTATCAGCTTAAAATAGCAAACCATGATGATATGAAACCAATGCAAAGCATTTTTAAGGGTGAATGAAACAAGAGATGACACTAGAATTAGATCAAGATGGACATTTGCTGGATTACACTGTCTGGAATGAACAAGTGGCACAAGAACTGGCGCAAAGTTTAGAACTCGAACTCACGGCTTGGCATTTTGAAGTTTTGCACGCTGTACGCCAATTTTATCAGCAATTTGGACACTCACCTGCAACCCGCCCTTTAATTAAATTTTTAATGAAAACTGTAAGCCCAGAAATTAACAATGCTGTTTTGCAGGAAAAATTTAATACAGGTTTAGTGGCGCGTCATTTAAGCCGTTTAGCGGGTATTCCTAAACCAGCGAACTGCTTATGACAAATTGCTGCTGGTTAATACGGTACTGATTTAAGCTTGTTTTAAATTCTGCTGTGCTTGGATGTACTGATAATACACTGAGGTAAAATGTGGCTTCACCTGTTTAGCATGCAGTTCTTCGCCACATTCTGAACATACCACGACAGGCTGAAACGTTTTAGCGCAATTTTTATGGATGTATTTCACAGGCTTACCTAAACCTTGATCCATCCATTTATCTGCCCAATTTGCCATAGATAGCATTAAAGGATAAAGCTCCAAGCCTTTTTCAGTCAATATATATTCAAAACGTTCTTGACGATCTACATAAGGTACTTTGACTAAAATTTCATGTTCCACCAGACGCTTTAAACGATCCGACAATACATGCCGCGTGACGCCCAAATGTTGTTGAAAATCATCAAAGCGACGCATGCCCATAAAGGCATTACGAATAATCAGCATCGTCCAACGATCACCAATCACAGACAAAGTTCGTGCAATCGAACAAGGCTGCTCGCCAATATCATCCCATTTCATCTATGTCGCCTATCCTGCAGTTCACTACCTTCAAATTAAAAGATTCTACAGGCTTTGCAAAGTCAGTTTTGCATGAAAATGAATAAAAAATGAAGTATGACTTCACAATCCGCTTAAAAGGAATCCCAATTTTTTGGGTTTTATATGCCTGTATCTTCAGATTTACTATTTACTTATCAGGCAGATCACACTATTTAGATGTAGAACCTGCACAAAAAACTTGTTCGGTCATCCCTGAAGCCGTAAAACTGTTGTGCTGCTGTGCTAAATAACGCTTTGCCACCATTAACATCACAGGTGCAGGATACAAACTTGGATTGTGTTCGGAAATTTCAGCAATATTTTTATAGGCGTGATAGCGTGCGCAAAAGGCCTGTTTTTGTTGTTGTGCTGTTGCTGAGCTAGCAGGATCATCCAATACTGTTTTGCTGTCATTCACAATTTGCGTGTATTGATTTAATAAGTCTTGATATTGCGTTTGAGTCAATCCATTGACTGCGTGTTGGATTGTAATAGGTGTAGATGATGCTTCAAGTGTCAACTGCTGTGCTTGAATACCTTGTGCCATTACGCTCAGACCTTGCAGTCCAAGCATCATGCACACCGATATTTTTGCCATGCTTGGCATACGCATAAGCTTAAGACGCATCGCCTTCTTTCCAGACATCTTCGTAGTCATCTGCATCAATCATAAAGCGGTAACCTTGCTCTAAAGCTAAGTATGGAAGCACATCGGGCAAAATATCTTGCAGCTCACGCACAGGCATGGTTTCAAAGTTCACTTCATCTTCACCCAATTCACCGCCATAAATATACCATGCGACTTTTTCTTCACCTTCTGGCGCTTTACGCAACCCCACAATTGGGTCTTTATTTAAGGTTTGGACTGCAACTGCGATAACATCATCGCCACTCACTGCAATATAGGCTGAACCAAACTCTTCACAGAGCAGTTTTTGTTCTTCGATCAGTTCTGCCAAGGCTGAGTTTTTTTGCTTTTGCTGTGGTTTAGACATGACAATTCTCTAAGATAAGCTGTGAGTATTCTAACGAGATTGTACGGATAGAGAATCTTTATTTTAATATTTCTGAGATTCTCTAATGAAGCGCAACGCATATGACATAAGTTTGAAATTACATAGCTGTGAAATATAACGCTACGCCCAAATGACCAGCATTGCTGCAAGCACGACCAATGCCAATCCCCAATGATCGGTACGGACGAGTTTTTCTTTAAAGAAATAGGCTGAAATAAGTAAGCTGAATAATATTTCAATTTGTCCGAGTGTTTTCACAATCGCTACAGTTTGCATACTCATGGCACTAAACCAACCCAGTGATGCTAAGAAACTGCAGACGCTCACTTTAAAAGTTAATCCCACCCGCTGCCACATGGCATACAAGGTATGTCGTCTAAATATGCCTAAATATGCCAATAAAATACAGCATTGAAAACCAATAACCCAAACCAAAACCCATGCAGCACGGTGAATAAACGGTAAGAATTCGAGTTCTAAACTGGCCTCACGTACTAAAAGTGACGTAACAGCAAAACTGAGTCCGCTGCCGATTCCAATGGCTAAAGTCCTGAATGAAAAATCACTACGTTGGCTGCCTTTACTCAGTAGAAATACCGCAATGCCGCCAATCGCAACGCCTAACCAAGCCAGTGCGCTTAAGTGTTCTTGTAGGAAAATCACGCCCACAATTGCAGCTAAAACTGCTTCACTTTTGGCAAGACCGACACCGACTGCATAATTTTTTTGTTGAAACAGTTTTACCATTAAAGCCGTGGCTAAAATCTGACACACTGCTGCAATGATGATATACAGCCAAAACATCGAACTAAAATGTAGTTCGGCTTGAACAGGCTGTTGCCATTGTAAAATGCTTAAATACGCCAGTGCAAAAGGCAAGGCAAAAATAAAACGTGCCAAAGTCACGCCATAAACATCGACACTTGTGCTGAGTTGTTTTTGAAAGGCGTTGCGCCAAGCCTGCATAAATGCAGCCATTAAAGTAAAGAGTACCCAACTCGAAATCATTACAACCACAAATGCTTTACAAATAAAGCTTTAATTTACGCCTATTTTATTATTTTTGCGATCTTTATTGCTTTTCAGATATACCTTGATGATCGTTTTATCAACAAAAAAGCATTCATCAAAATTCAAATGAATGCTTTCATATCTTGAGCCGATTTAGAGATCCTGTTATTCAAGAGACTGTTATAACTTATCTAAATTTATCACTACAGCTACGCCAATACAAAATAAAGCCACGTACACGGTAAACCAAATAATCATGTGCTTAAATGCTTTGTCTGAAATACTGCTATCGGCATATTTCTGTGGTTTGCGTGAGTTATCTTCTTGCATATCAACTCCAATCTAGCCAGATTTTGGGGAATATACCGATTATGCAAAATTTTAATACATTGCTGTAGATACAAAATATTCATTAAAAACTATAACAGTTTATTTTAGATATATGCCAATCTGTTATAAAGATTAAGTTTATTTAATGCTTTAAATCCAAAAATAGATCAAAATAATTAACAGCTGCAAAAAATGCTTGAGTCGTACCATGTATAAATCTGAACAATTGGCGTTAAACATTAGGCAACTTATTGAAAATGGTGCATGGAAAGCACATAGCAAGTTGCCTTCGTTAAGAGAACAATCACAAATCAGTGGTTATAGCTTAATGACCGTGCTAAATGCTTATCAAGAACTTGAAGCGCAGGGATTGGTATACGCCAAACAAAAGTCAGGCTTTTATGTCGCAGAGCGGCTCAATCAAACTGAGAGACCTGTACCAAGCAGTTTGAGTTTAAATGCACATATCCAAATGAACTCTTTGGTGTTTGGTTATTTAAAATCAATTCAATCTGCAGATGTCAGCCCTTTGGGTTCTGCCTTCCCCAATGCAGAATTGCTGTTTAACCCCAAGTTCATGCAAATTATAGCGCAGCATGCCAAGCGAAAAAGCAGTTATTTGAGCAATGACCATATGCCACCGGGCAATTATGAATTAAGAACTATCCTTGCAAATCGCTACTGTTTGCAAGGCATACCCACCCATGCAAATGATATTGTCATTACATCAGGCGCATTAGATGCGCTCAATTTATCATTACAAGCGTTGACCAAACCCGGAGATTTTATTTTATTACAAGAAACTATTTTCTATGGTGCATGGCAAGCAGCTGAACGTCTTGGTTTACAGGTGATTACCATTCCAGAACACCCTGTTTCGGGTTTCGATTTAGAGTCATTTGAACAAGCCCTAAAACAATACCCGATTAAAGTCTGCTGGTTGATGTTGAATATTCATAACCCCATTGGCTTTAGTGTCAGAGATGAAATTAAGCAACGTATTGCCAGTTTGCTTAAAGAATATCAAGTGTATTTAATTGAGGATGATGTCTATCAAGAATTGTATTACGGGACGCAAAAACCGTTACCCATGAAGTATTTTGACCGACAACAACGCGTACTGCACTGCGCTTCTTTTTCTAAAACTTTGGGTTCTGCTGTGCGCGTTGGTTGGGTTTATGCAGGACAATTTTCCAATGCTATTCAGCATTTACAGCTCATGAGTACGGTTTCGGCAAGCCCATTACTGCAAAATACTTTGGTCGATTTTCTTTCACACCATCATTATGAAAAACATTTGCGTCAATTACGCAAACAACTGGAAAAACATAAAAAAGTGTTTTATCAGCAGTTGAAACAGCGCTTAAACCCAGCCTGCAAAATTCACTACTATTCTAGTGGTTACTTTTTATGGATTGAACTGCCTGCATATATAGATGGTTATACAATTTATGAGCAATTGATTCAAAAAAAGATTGGCATTGCGCCTAGTCAGTTGTTCCGTTCTGAACAGGTCAGCCAGAACTTTATTCGTTTAAACTGCTCTTTTGCTTGGACAGCAGAGATTGAACATGCGGTTACTGTACTTGTACAGGTGATTCAGCAGCACATCACTCAACACATACAAACACAAAATTACTCAGCCAATCACCCGACAATAAAAAAGAGCTGAGTTTTGGCTCAGCTCTTTTTTGGTTTATAGGACAATTTTAGAAGTTATAAATTGCGACTGCATTGATTCGGTTATCTTCACCTGTACGACCACTAATTGGTTGCTTAGTATCTTTATCTAAAGCAGGACCAAATGCTTCACGCTCACCATAAACATATTCAAGACCAAAGCTTAACGGTTTACGAGGGCTATAGAATAGGTTTGCCCAAGCTTGCCATAAGTTTTTATTGATCGTGCTTTTATCTGCTGTAGCTGCAATGTAGTCAGGGTCTTTGTCAAAACTCATATAACCATAACCCAAAGTACCGTGCACTTTGTCACTAAATTTTTGAGTAATACCGACCATGATTGAATCAAACTCGCTTTGAAGAAGACTACCATCTGCCTGAGCAACTACACCTTTGTTTGTAAATGACACAAAGCTGCTATCACCTTTAACATGGTAATAATCTGCTTTAAGGGTTGTACCAGGGACAACTTCATATTTTGCACCTACACCCACGCCCCATGCCATTTCCTCTTCAGAATTAACACGTTTTTCATGTCCCATCGCACGTACGCTGACATTTAAATTATCTGCAAATTGATGATTTAAACGCGCAGTTAATGCAGGTAAACGCTGGCTGATTGAACTGTCTTTAGGCTCTTCAGCTGCAACCACTAAATTGGTTTGTGGGCTAAACTTGGTTGTATAACGTACTTGAGGTGTACGTTTCACCGCACCACCTACAAATGCCAAAGCATCAATGGTTTCTGGCATATAGTCTGGAATCGCAAAGTTTGACCAAGTTTGACCAATTAACCAACTGCCGTAGTTCAAATAAGCATGGCGAATACGTAAGTTATCAAGGTTTGCTCCACCTAAGAAGTCAACTTCAATTTTACCTTTTATGTCTTGCTCACCCACTGGGCTTTTAAAGTCTAAACCTAAACGGGTTGCAGAAAGTGTCGATCTTAAACGATCACTTTGTTCATTATTGCCTTCAAGTGGTACGCCGTTAATTTGGTTATATGGCATGTCTTTAGCACCACCTTCAACCTGATAAGACGCATCTAAACGCACGTTACCATATAGATTAAATTCGGCACCTTTGGCAGTTTTTAACACAGGATTAGCAACTGGCATTGCTGCAGTACGTTGCACATTGGCAATTGCCGTTGCGGTTTGTGCATTTTGCACTTTTTGCTGCTCAATCAAACCACGTAAAGCTTGAACTTCCTGTCTAAGTTGCTCAATTTCCGTTTGCTGTTGGGTCTGCGCCTGAGCTGCAACACTCATACCGCCCATACTCAATGCAATCATGCTCATCATGAGCGTGCGCTGCATTGTTGGTCGAACCGTTGTAGATTGAAAATTAAAAGATTGGGTTAATGTTTTCGCGTTCATCCTAAACTCGCTTGTTATTGTGCCATCAAATTCTAGCAACAGATCACCATCGCTTACGATGGCGATCTATATCATTGATGACGAAAGATTAATTGAAAGGTATAGAAATTATTGGGTTGCTTTTTGTGCAATTGGATTGCTTTCTACCGCAGGCTCTGCAAGGGCTTTGGCATCTACTGAAGCTTTTAAATTCACCATGAAGATCGCTAAAGCAGCAATTACACCTGGAATCGCAATAGCAAAGAAGTTCATTTGGTGCGGTAAATTCATGGTTAACAGTGCACCTGTTAATACTGGCCCAACGATTGCACCGATTCGACCAATACCTGATGCCCAGCCCATACCTGTAGAACGAACAGTAGATGGGTAATATTGTGCGACAAAAGTATAAAGCAAGATTTGTGAACCAATGGTTGCTGCACCTGCAACTGCAATTAAGGTATACAACACAATTTGTGGACTGTTAAAGCCAAGCAGGATTAATGCTGCTGCACCACAGATAAACATAATGGTCACTACTTTTTTGATATGGAAGCGGTCAGCCAATGCACCCCCACCAATCGCACCAATCATGCCGCCAATGTTCAAGGCGAATAAGAAGATCATACTTGCACCAAGTGAGTAACCCGCTTGGATCATTAATTTTGGTAACCAACTGCCCAATGCATACACCATCAACAAGCACATGAAAAATGCGATCCAGAACATGAAAGTGCTGAACATACGGCCTTGCTGAAACAATGCTTTTACAGGTGCTTCATCGCCTTTAGTCACCTCATTCAGTACAAACTCAGTGTCACCATTTAATTGTTGGCTTGGTGAAATTTTTTGAACTATAGTGCGGGTTTGCTCAATTTCTTTCTTGTTGGTCAAATACATGAGTGACTCAGGCAAGAATTTCCAAATGAGCGGTAAAGCTACCAAAGGAATAATCGCGATGTAGAACATGATTTTCCAGCCAAATTGCGGCACTAACCATGCTCCCAATAGTGCAGACGTCATACCGCCAATTGCATAACCACTAAACATGAGCGCAACCAAGGTACTGCGAATACGCTTTGGCGCATATTCAGTCATTAATGCCACCACGTTTGGCATTACACCACCAATACCCAAGCCTGCTAAGAAACGTAAAATACCAAATTCAACAGGGTTAGTTGCAAATGCGCCAAGGAAGGTAAAACCACTAAAAATAGCCACACAGATCATAATGGTTTTTTTTCGGCCCAACTTGTCCGAAAGCGTACCAAAGGTCATGGCACCAAACATCATGCCAAATAATGCTGTACTGGCCAGTAAACCGGCTTGAACCGCACTGAGCGCCCACTCTTGCATAAGTAGTGGTAATGCAACTCCATAAATGACCAAATCGTAACCGTCAAAAATAATGATCATCAAACACCAAAACAAAACGCCCCAATGGAATGGCGTGAACTTGGCCTCGTCAATCAAGGTATTAATATTAATTTTATTGCTTTGCATCTTGCTTCACCTCCTAATTGTGAAGTCCGTTACTCCAACTCAGATGCACACAATGAATAATAAGTTAAAATTTGTCCAAAACTGAATAGGCATGGATACATACCCAAAAAGTCTAAAGCATTACAAAATATTGATTTTAAATAAATAAAAATAATAAGACTAAAAAAAATACTGTGATGTGATGCTTAAAAAAGTTTTTTCATGCAATTCACATAACAGTATTTTGTTGAAAATATCTGTGCTTTTATATAAAAAAATATAGTTGTAAGTATTTGTTTTATATAATTTCATTAGAATGCATTGCGATCATAAGTGACTGCTTCCAAATCATAGACTTGATAAATGCAGTCAAACAAAGATCGAATATCTTCACTTTCATCCATATTACGAATTGCCATAAATATAGGACTTACAGCCGAATTATCTAATAAAGGTATAAAGTGTAAATGTGCCAAATGAATATTTTGAGCGCTTTCTGGGACGATACACACGCCTTCACCTGCAGCAACAAAACCCAATGCCAATTGTAATTCACGCACTTCACGAATTTTTCGAGGCTCTAAACCATGCTCAGAAAACACGCTACGAATTTGTGTAGAGAAATTTGGCTTATTGTGGTTTGGATATGAAAATAGTTGTTGATCAACAACATCTGCCAAAAACACACCTTCTTTTTGTGCCGCAAACGGGTGGCTAGAATGGACTGCAACCATCAAGCGTTCTTCACGTAATAAAATACGTTTAACTGCAGGATCAGAAATTCTTAAACGTCCAAAACCAACATCTATACGCCCTTCTTTAAGTGCTTGAATTTGGTCATTGGTGGTCATTTCCACCATTTCTATTTTTAAATGCGGATGCTGCTGCTTAAACAAATACACAATTCTTGATAATAATCCGAACAATAAAGAACCAACGAAGCCAATCGTCACGGTACGGTCAGCAATACCGACACGTTTTGTCATCGACTTAATTTCTTCCGCATTAGACAAAAGTTTAACGGCATGTTGATAAAAGAATTGCCCTGCCTCGGTGGTCTTAAGCGGTCTGCTTCCACGCTCGAATAGTTGAATTCCAAGCTCTTGTTCTAAATTTTGGATCTGTCTGCTCAAAGGTGGTTGAGCAATAAAGAGTTTTTCTGCTGCCTTGGTGAAACTTTGCTCTTCTACAACAGCAACAAAATAACGTAAATGTCTGAGTTCCATGGCTAAATATACCTTTAAAGTATAAAAAAATGCAAATTTGATCTTAGACCAATTTAATTTATTCTTTTAAGGTATATCACAAGATGTAATAAAGCAATGACATGAAGGGCAAACCATGTATAAGTCAGTAGAAACTTTGCTGCTGGAAATACCAACCATCCGTCCACACAAGATGGCGGTTGCAACCATGCAAACCCAAACTCTGGTATTAGTCAAAATCACCACTGAAGATGGTTTTGTTGGCTGGGGCGAAGCAACCACGATTGGTGGCTTGGGCTATGGTGAAGAAAGCCCAGAAAGCGTAAAAACCAATATCGAAAAATATTTCGCACCATTGCTAAAAACTTTAGCTGGCTTGAATGTTGCGCAAACTCTACAGATCATTAAAAAGAATATCAATGGTAACCGTTTCGCGAAGTGTGCCATTCAAACTGCATTGTTAGATATCAAAGCACAACGCTTAAACCAACCTTTAAGTGAAATTTTAGGTGGTCGCCTACGCAACTCGGTTCCTGTTTTATGGGTACTTGCATCTGGCGATACAGAAAAAGACATTGCAGAAGCACAAAAAATGATTGCGAGTAAACGTCACAACACATTCAAGCTCAAAATCGGTTCACGCCCAGTAGAGCAAGATGTTGAACACGTTCTGGCAATCAAAAAAGCATTAGGCAAAGACGTTTCTATTCGTGTAGACGTAAACCGTGCTTGGTCAGAGCTTGAAGCAATTAAAGGCATCCAGCTTTTACAAGATGGCGGTGTCGACTTAATTGAACAACCATGCGCAATTGACAACATTGATGCCATGCAGCGTTTAACGCGCAAATTTGATATTGCCATCATGGCAGATGAATCATTGATGGGCCCACAAACTGCTTATCAATTGGCAAAACGTCATGCTGCATCTGTGTTTGCAGTGAAAGTTGCCCAATCTGCTGGTCTGATTGAAGGCTGTGAAGTAGCAACAATTGCACAATTGGCAGGCATCGACCTTTATGGCGGCACCATGCTTGAAGGTCCTGTAGGCACGATTGCATCTGCGCATGTGTTCTCGACCTTCCAGAATTTAGCGTATGGCACAGAATTATTTGGTCCGTTATTACTGACCGAAGAAATTTTAAAAACGCCACTTCAGTACCAAGACTTTGAGTTACACCTACCAACAGGTGCGGGTTTAGGCATTGAGTTGGATGAAGACAAAATTGACAACTTGCGTCGTCAGTAATTAGGAGAAACCCATGCTTTTCCACGTACGTATGGATGTAAACATTCCTTTGGATATGCCTGCAGAAACTGCTAACGAAATTAAAGCCGTTGAAAAAGCATATTCACAGGAATTACAGCGTCAAGGTAAATGGCGTCATATTTGGCGTATTACTGGCCAGTATTCAAACATCAGTATTTTTGATGTCGAGAGCAACGAAGAACTTCACAACATTTTACAAGGTCTTCCGCTCTACACTTACATGAATATTGAAGTGATGCCATTAAACCGTCATCCATCTTCAGTTCGAGATGATGACAGTTAATTAAGTACCGGATCAGGAATCAAAAGATTCCCCTTCCAAAAAAACAAACAGAGAGTACTGCAACAAGGATTGTGGCCAGCCAAATTTAGCCAGCCGATAAAGCTAAAGATGCGCCACTAAAATATGAAAAACATACTTTAAGGAGCAATAGTATGAACCGCCAAGAAATTGATGCGTTAGTAAAGAAAATGAACGTCGATACTGCGACTGGTCCGGTAGATGAGCGTGTACAACAGATTGTTGTGCGCTTGTTAGGTGACCTGTTCCAGGCGATTGAAGATCTTGATATTTCTCAAACTGAGCTTTGGAAAGGTCTGGAATACTTTACAGATGCGGGCCAAGCAAATGAGCTAGGTCTATTAGCTGCAGGCTTGGGTTTAGAGCACTTCCTAGACTTGCGTGCAGATGAAGCTGATGCTAAAGCAGGCATCACAGGTGGTACACCACGTACCATTGAAGGCCCACTTTATGTAGCAGGCGCACCTGAATCAGTTGGCTTTGCACGTATGGATGATGGTTCTGAAGAAGGTAAAATCCCGACGCTGATCATCGAAGGTACTGTAACTGATACCGAAGGCAATATTATTGAAGGCGCTAAAGTTGAAGTTTGGCACGCCAACAGCTTGGGTAACTACTCATTCTTTGATAAGTCACAGTCTGACTTCAACCTGCGTCGCTCTATTTTCAGTGACCAAGATGGAAAATATGTGGCACTGACTACAATGCCAGTTGGTTATGGTTGCCCACCAGAAGGGACTACTCAGTTCGTACTGGACAAATTAGGCCGTCATGGTAACCGCCCATCTCATGTGCACTATTTCGTATCTGCACCGGGTTACCGCAAACTGACGACTCAATTCAACATTGAAGGTGACAAATATCTGTGGGATGACTTTGCATTCGCTACACGTGAAGGCCTAGTTGCAACCGCTGTTGACGTAACTGATGAAGCTGAAATTGCACGCCGTGGCCTGAAGGGTCCTTTCAAACACATCCAGTTCGATATTGAACTTGTGAAAGAGAAAGAAAACGCGCCTAGCACTGAAGTTGAACGTCGTCGCGCAAGCGCTTAATTCCAAAAAGGAAAGCGGGATGTTTCTTGAATCTGAAATCAGGCACCTCCCGATTGACTGCCCCTCCTTGGACAGCCGGAGAAAGGATATGCCTCGTATTCCTGTAATTAACACCAGCCATTTAGACCGAATTGATGAATTACTAGTCGATGATTTTGAATCTGGTGAGTTTAAACTGCACCGTTCAGTATTCACTGACCAAGCCTTGTTTGACCTAGAAATGAAATACATTTTTGAAGGCAACTGGGTTTATTTGGCACATGAAAGCCAAATTCCAAACAACAATGACTACTACACCACTTACATTGGTCGTCAGCCAATCATCATTGCGCGTAACCGCAATGGAGAATTGAATGCCATGATCAATGCATGCTCACACCGTGGTGCACAGTTATGTCGTTACAAGCGTGGTAACAAAGCAACTTATACTTGCCCATTCCACGGTTGGACTTTCAACAACTCTGGTAAGTTGTTAAAAGTAAAAGACCCAGCAGATGCAGGTTATTCAGATTGCTTTAACAAAGACGGTTCACACGACTTGAAAAAAGTTGCCCGCTTTGAAAGCTATAAAGGTTTCTTATTTGGTAGCTTAAACCCAGATGTTCCTTCATTAGAAGAATACCTAGGCGAAGCAACCAAGATTATTGATATGATCGTAGGTCAGTCAGAACATGGTCTGGAAGTTTTACGTGGTTCTTCGACTTACACTTATGAAGGTAATTGGAAGTTAACTGCCGAAAATGGTGCCGATGGTTATCACGTCTCTGCCGTACACTGGAACTACGCTGCAACAACTCAGCAACGTAAAGAAAAAGAAGCTGGCGATAACATCCGTGCAATGAGCGCAGGTTCATGGGGCAAACAAGGCGGTGGTTCTTATGGCTTTGAAAATGGTCACATGCTCCTTTGGACGCAATGGGCAAACCCAGAAGACCGTCCTAACTTTACCAAGAAAGACGAATACACCGAGAAATACGGCGAAGCGATGGCAAAATGGATGATCGAGCGTTCACGTAACCTGTGTATCTATCCAAACGTTTACTTCATGGATCAGTTCGGTTCACAAATCCGTGTGTTACGTCCCCTATCTGTCGATAAAACTGAAGTGACGATTTACTGTATCGGTCCTGTCGGTGAAGAGCCAGAAGCGCGCACACGCCGTATTCGTCAGTACGAAGACTTCTTTAACGCATCAGGTATGGCTACACCAGATGATCTTGAAGAATTCCGTGCATGTCAAGCAGGCTACGCAGGTATCGCACTTGAGTGGAACGATATGTGCCGTGGTTCTAAGCATTGGATCCAAGGTCCAGACGATGCAGCCAACGAAATTGGCTTAAAACCAAAATTGTCTGGTATTAAAACTGAAGACGAAGGCTTATACCTTGCTCAACACCAATACTGGTTAGAACTCATCAAAAAAGGTATTGCAACTGAAAAAGAAATTGCTGCATCTACTGAAGGAGAAAACGCATGAGCGCGATTACTTTAGAAAATATTGCTCAATTCCTTTATCAAGAAGCTCGCTTTTTAGACGATGAGCAATGGGATGACTGGCTACAGTGCTATGCCCCTACTGCATCTTTTTGGATGCCTGCATGGGATGACAATGACACTTTAACTGAAGATCCACAGTCCGAAATTTCTTTGATTTACTATCCAGACCGTCAAGGTTTAGAAGATCGTGTGTTCCGTATCAAAACTGAACGTTCGTCTGCAACCATGCCAGACACACGTACCAGCCATAACATCAACAACATTGAAATTGTTGAACGTGATGGCGATAAAGTCACGGTACGTTTTAACTGGAACACCTTGAGTTTCCGTTACAAAACTAACTACAGCTACTTTGGTATGTCACGCTACGAAATCGACTTTTCTGGTGACAAACCACAAATTTTAAGCAAGTACGTGGTGCTGAAAAACGATTACATCAACCAAGTAATCGATATCTACCACCTCTAAGTCTGTATTCATTTACAGCAAGGTTAAAACCTTTCAGCCAGATGGAATCTTGGCTGAAAGGTCAAGTTTTAAAGATTTATATAGGATATTCAGCCATGTCAAACCACAATGTTGCACTTCAATTTGAGGATGGCGTTACACGTTTTATTTCTGTTACAGATGGTGAAACACTGTCAGACGCAGCTTACCGTCAAAAGATCAATATTCCTTTGGACTGCCGTGACGGTGCATGTGGAACGTGCCGGGCGTTTTGTGAATCAGGTTCGTATGACATGCCTGAAGAAACTTATATTGAAGATGCATTAACACCTGAAGAAGCTGAACAAGGCTACATTCTTGCATGCCAATGTAAACCAACTTCTGACGCAGTATTCCAAATTCAAGCAACTTCTGATGTATGTAAAACCGAAATTCATGCATTTGAAGGTACTTTGGCTCGTGTAGAAAACCTATCTGACTCGACCATTACTTTTGACATTCAGTTAAATGAAGGTCAACCAGACATTCACTTCCTTGCAGGTCAATATGTGAATGTCGGTATTCCTGGTACCTTAGAAACCCGTTCTTATTCTTTTAGCTCTAAGCCTGGCAACCACTTAACCAGTTTTGTGGTACGTAACGTACCAAACGGCAAAATGAGCGAATTCTTAAGCCAAAATGCCAAAGCGGGCGACAAAATGACTTTTACTGGCCCATTTGGTAGCTTCTACTTGCGTAATGTAGCACGTCCAGTGGTGATGTTGGCAGGCGGTACAGGTATTGCACCATTCATGTCTATGCTACAAGTGCTTGAAGAAAAAGGTTCAGAACATCCAGTACGTTTAGTATTTGGTGTAACCAATGACTTTGACTTGGTGGCGATTGAAAAATTAAACGAACTTCAAGACCAATTTTCTTGGTTCGAGTATCGCACTGTCGTGGCTAATCCAGAATCTGCACATGAGCGTAAGGGTTATGTGACAGGTCATATCGAAAATGAATGGCTGAATGGCGGAGATGTTGATATTTACCTGTGTGGTCCTGTCCCAATGGTAGAAGCGGTTCGTGGTTGGCTAGATACAGAAGGTGTTAAACCGGCAAACTTCCTGTTCGAAAAATTTTCAGCGAACTAAGTTGACCCCTGTTGGAGCATCAAATGGACCGTACAAAAAGATTTGAAAACAAAGTAGTAATCGTGACTGGTGCCGCTCAAGGCATTGGTCGCGGTGTGGCTTTACAAGTGGCGAGTGAAGGTGCTCAAGTGGTTATGGCTGACCTCTCTCCCTATGTAGAAGAAGTGTTGGCTGAAATTGAAGAGCACGGTGGCGATGCGGTAACCGTAAAAGCCAACCTTGAAACTTTTGCAGGTGCAGAATCTGTGGTTGCTAAAGCACTTGAAACTTATGGTCGTGTTGATGTGCTCATTAACAACGTAGGTGGTGCAATTTGGATGAAACCTTTTGAAGAATTTTCTGAAGAAGAAATCATTAAGGAAGTGAACCGTTCATTATTTCCGACTATGTGGTGCTGCCGTGCAGTGCTTCCAGAAATGATTGAAAATCAAAAAGGTACCATTGTAAACGTATCTTCTATTGCAACTCGTGGTATTCACCGCGTGCCATATTCGGCGTCTAAAGGGGGTGTGAACGCTTTAACTGCTTCCCTCGCCTTTGAACACGCAAAAGATGGTATTCGTGTCAATGCCATTGCAACTGGCGGTACAGCAGCACCACCACGTAAAGTGCCTCGCAATACCAATCCATTGTCTGAAAATGAAAAAGCATGGATGCAACAAGTGGTCGATCAAACCATTGATCGCACCTTCTTAGGGCGTTATGGCACCATTCAGGAACAAGTGAATGCGATTCTATTCCTTGCTTCTGATGAATCATCCTACATGACAGGCACTGTTGTACCTGTAGGTGGTGGTGATCAGGGCTAAGCCAAGATCATGACCAACTTCAACAGGATCATTGCATGACGCAAGGAGGCAAATCGTCAATGAGTCATCTGTTCCAAACTTTAAAAAATGACTGGTCAATTTCGGCTACTGTTGCAGGATTCTTAGCAGTGCTGATCTCCTATTCAGGGCCATTGATCATCTTTTTCCAAGCAGCACAACAAGCCCACGTTTCCCCAAACATGATGATTTCATGGATTTGGGGAATTTCTATTGGTGCTGCTGTCGCAGGTATCTTTTTATCCATTAAATACAAAGTGCCTGTGGTTACCGCTTGGTCAGCACCCGGTACCGCATTGCTGGTCACACTGTTTCCAGATATTTCTTTGAATGAAGCAGTTGCAGCCTACATCACCTCTGCTGTGGTGATTTTTTTGATTGGAATCACAGGATATTTTGACAAGCTGTTGTCTTGGATTCCGCAAGAAGTCGCAGCAGGCATGATGGCGGGTATCTTGGTTCAATTTGGTTTAGGCCTATTTACTGCAACCAATACTCTGCCATACATTGTATTTGGGATGCTGGCGGTATTTTTATTGGCAAAGCGTTTTAGTCCACGTTATGCCATGATTTGGGTGCTTGCTGCAGGAATTATACTGAGCTTAATGCTCGGTCAAATTAACCCAATCACCACCAATTTTAGTTTAGCAATTCCACAGTTTATTGCTCCTGAATGGACGTGGAATTCAACCTTAAACTTGGCATTACCTTTAATTTTAGTCAGCTTGTCTGGACAGTTTTTACCAGGTATGGCAATTATTAAAATTAGCGGCTATGACATGCCTGCTAAGCCTATTATTAGCGCAACCAGTATCGCTTCTCTTGCCGTTGCATGTGTGGGAGGAATTACCATTGTACTTGCCTCTATTACCGCCGCATTATGCTTAGGTAAAGATGCGCACGAACTGAAAGAAAAGCGTTATATCGCCGGCGTGGCGAATGGGCTTTTTTATATTTTAGGCGGCTTATTTGCCAGCAGTATTGTCATGCTATTTAGTTTATTGCCTAAAGAACTGATTGCAGCTTTGGCTGGACTTGCACTTTTGGGTGCAATTGCCACCAATATTTCAGTGGCAATGAGTAAAGAATCACAGCGTGATGCGGCCCTCATCACCTTTTTAGCAACTGCCTCTGGTATGCAGTTTTTAGGGCTAAGTTCTGTATTTTGGGGTATCTGTATTGGTTTGATCGCACATTGGGTATTAACCAAACGTAACAGCTCAACCGCCCCCATACCTTCAACTCAAAGTTCCAAAAGTTAATGGACAGGCAATTGTCTAGGACACATTATGATTGATAAAAGTCAAACTTCTTTAACAGAAGTCCTTTCGCAAATTAAAGATGGTTCAACCATCATGATTGGTGGTTTTGGTACCGCAGGTCAGCCAGCGGAACTCATTGATGGTTTGATTGAACTTGGCATCAAAGATTTAATTATTGTAAACAACAACGCAGGTAATGGTGACTACGGTTTAGCGAAGCTATTAAAAGCTGGCGCGGTACGTAAAATCATCTGTTCATTCCCACGTCAGTCTGACTCTTGGGTATTTGATGAACTTTACCGCACAGGCAAAATCGAGCTTGAACTTGTGCCACAAGGTAACTTGGCATGCCGTATTCAAGCTGCAGGTATGGGTCTAGGTCCAATCTATACCCCTACAGGTTTTGGTACTTTACTTGCAGAAGGCAAACCAACCTTAAATTATGAAGGTAAAGACTACGTACTAGAAAACCCAATCCGCGCAGACTTTGCTTTAATTAAAGCACAGCAAGGCGACCGTTGGGGTAACTTGGTGTACCGTAAATCTGCACGTAACTTTGGACCAATCATGGCGATGGCTGCCGATGTGACAATTGCACAGGTTTCTGAAGTGGTAGAGTTGGGTGCATTAGACCCTGAACACATCATCACTCCGGGTATTTTCGTTCAACACGTTGTTGCCGTAGGCGCAAAACAACCTGAACTTTCTACATAACTGTCACGTGAAGGAGAACATCATGAGCTATACCAAATTAACACGTGACCAAATCGCTGAACGTGTGGCACAAGACATTCCAGACGGTGCTTATGTCAACCTCGGCATTGGCTTACCAACTAAAATTTCAAACTACCTGTCTTCAGACAAAGACGTATTCTTACACTCTGAAAATGGTGTATTGGCATTCGGCCCACCTCCTCCGGCAGGTGAAGAAGACCCTGAATTAATCAATGCCGGTAAAGAGTTCGTAACCATGCTTACAGGCGGTTCATTCTTCCACCACGGTGACTCATTTGCCATGATGCGTGGCGGTCACTTAGACATCGCAGTATTGGGTGCTTTCCAAGTGGCTGAAAATGGCGACTTGGCAAATTGGCATACTGGCGCTCCTGACGCGATTCCTGCGGTTGGTGGTGCTATGGATTTGGCCGTTGGTGCGAAAAAAGTCTTTATTACAACCGATCACGTCACAAAAAAAGGCGAAGCTAAAATTGTAGCTGAACTGACTTATCCTGCTACAGGCTTAAAATGTGTAGACCGCATTTACACTGACTTATGTGTGATTGATGTCACTCCTGAAGGCATGAAAGTCATTGAGAAAGTTGAAGGTCTGCCATTTGAAGAGTTGCAATCGATGACGGGTGCAACTCTGATTGATGCGACTCAATCAAATTAAGGGGGAAGTCCCTCCTTTATTAAAGCAGGGATTTAGGGAGGATTTGAGGAATAAAACTACTTCATTAAATCCCTCCCAACCTCCCTTTAAAAAGGGAGGAGTTTTCTTCTTTTAAATATGTGAGCAAATACACAATGAAAAACGCATATATTATCGATGCCATCCGTACCCCATTTGGTCGTTATGCAGGTGGTTTAGCTCCAGTCCGAGCTGATGACTTGGGCGCTCTGCCCATCAAAGCACTTATGCAACGCAACCCATCTGTAAACTGGCAACATGTTGATGATGTGATTTACGGCTGTGCCAACCAAGCAGGTGAAGATAACCGTAATGTCGGTCGCATGTCTGCACTTTTAGCAGGCTTACCGTATCAAGTGCCTGCAACCACTGTGAACCGTTTATGTGGTTCATCGCTAGACGCAATTGCGATAGCTGCACGTGCAATTAAAGCAGGTGAAGCAAACCTGATTATTGCGGGCGGTGTTGAATCGATGAGCCGTGCGCCATTTGTGATGGGTAAATCTGAATCTGCTTATGGTCGCAGTCAAAAAATTGAAGACACCACAATGGGCTGGCGTTTCATTAACCCGAAACTCAAAGAAATGTACGGCGTAGAAACGATGCCGCAAACAGCTGAAAATGTAGCGGAACAGTTCAACATTAACCGTACCGATCAAGACTTATTTGCTTTGACTAGCCAACAACGTACTGCTGCTGCACAAGCACGCGGTTACTTTGACAAAGAAATTATTGCGGTGGAAATTCCACAACGCAAAGGTGAGCCTGTCGTTGTTGCTGCAGACGAACATCCACGTGCATCAACCACAGCAGAAGTATTGGCAAAATTAAAGCCCGTGGTAAAAGCAGACGGTACAGTGACTGCAGGTAATGCATCAGGTATTAACGATGGTGCGGCTGCCCTACTAATTGCTTCTGAAGAAGCTGTTGCACAACACGGCTTAAAACCACGTGCCAAAATCATTGCTTCAACTGTTGTTGGTGTTGAACCACGTATTATGGGGTTTGGTCCTGCGCCTGCAATCAAAAAATTGTTGGCACAAACAGGTTTGACCATTGAGCAAATGGACGTGATTGAGCTGAACGAAGCCTTTGCTGCACAAGCTTTAGCATGTACTCGTGACTTAGGCATCGAAGATGGCTCAGAGAAAGTTAATCCTAATGGTGGTGCAATTGCTTTGGGTCACCCACTCGGTGCATCTGGTGCGCGTTTGGTAACAACAGCACTGAACCAACTTGAACAAACTGGCGGTAAATACGGTTTATGTTCAATGTGTATTGGTGTTGGTCAAGGTATTGCTTTGATGATTGAACGTGTTTAATCCTCATTAAAAGCCCCCTCTCATAAAGGGGGATTTAAGATGGATGTATAAGATTAAGGATTTAAAAAAAATGCCAACATTTACATCAAATGATGCGCAAATCAACTACCAAACTTTTGGAGATGCTGCAAAACCTGCACTAATTTTTTCAAACTCGCTTGGTACAAACTTCAAAATGTGGCAAGCACAGATTGATTTTTTCCAGCAGGATTTTTTTGTCATTTGCTACGACACACGTGGTCACGGTGCATCATCGGCGCCGCAAGGCCCATATAGCATTGATCAATTGGGCCAAGATGTTGTAAATCTACTCGATCATTTGAATGTTGAAAAAGCAACATTCTGTGGTATTTCTATGGGGGGTTTAACAGGTCAATGGTTAGCGATTCATCGTCCTGAACGTTTTAATCAGGTGGTGGTGTGTAATACTGCAGCAAAAATTGGTCAAGAACAGGCTTGGAATGACCGTGCCGCATTGGTACGTGAACAAGGTTTACAACCGATTGCTTCGACTGCAGCATCACGCTGGTTTACTGAACCCTTTATCCAAAGCAACGCGACAGTGGTCAATAATCTTCAAAACGACTTGGCAGCTGGCAGCGCCGAAGGTTATGCGAGCTGTTGCGAAGCTTTGGCTAAAGCGGATGTACGTGAACAACTCACAGACATCACTGTGCCTGTTTTAGTGGTTGCAGGTCAGCAAGACCCTATAACAACAGTTGCCGATGCTCAATTTATGGTTGAACGTATTGCCAATAGCCAATTGTTTGAAATCAATGCATCGCACATTTCTAACGTGGAATTGCCAAACGAATTTAACCAAGCGGTGAAGCAATTTATCCAAGCATAAACCTGAATGTTAAAAGTTAAAAAAGAGCTCTTTCGAGAGCTCTTTTTTTATAGATGAATCCACCATTAGGCAACCTGGGCTTAAATTAGCTCCACAGCAACTGCGGTTGCTTCACCACCACCAATACATAAAGATGCCACGCCTTTTTTCGCACCAATTCGTTTAAGTGCATGAATGAGCGTCACAATAATACGTGAGCCTGAAGAACCTAAAGGATGACCCAAAGCACACGCTCCGCCCTGAATATTAACTTTGGCAGGGTCTAAATCAAAAGCATCTATCGCAAGCATAGTCACCATCGCAAAGGCTTCATTAATTTCCCATAAATCTACATCTGTAACCGACCATCCTGCTTTATCTAGCACTTTTTGAATTGCACCTACAGGAGCAAGAGTAAACTCTGAAGGATGTTGCGAATGTGTCGCGTATGCTACAACTGTTGCGAGCGGTTTTAAGCCACGCTCTGCAGCAACTACATCTGATGTAATCACCAGAGCAGATGCACCATCTGAAATAGAGCTGGCATTGGCAGCTGTAATTGTGCCATCTTTTTTAAATGCGGGACGCAAACTGCTAATTTTTTCGATTTTAGCATTTAACGGTTGTTCATCCTGATCGACAATCACCTCACCTTTACGTGAATGAACAGTAACAGGCACGATTTCATTTTTAAAATAACCGTTTTGAATGGCTGCTACCGCACGATTTAAAGAGCGAATTGCGTATTCATCCTGCTGCTCACGGGTATAGTTTTTCTTGTCTGCCATATCTTGCGCTAATACACCCATCGATAAGCCTGTTTCAGCATCCTCTAAACCTTCCTGAAACATGTGGTCTGTGACTTTGCCGTGTCCCATACGGAAACCTGCACGTGCTTTATCTAGCAAATACGGCGCATTCGACATAGATTCCATACCACCAGCGACCACAATTTGCGCTGAACCCGCCTGAATAGCATCGGCTGCCTGCATAACGGCTTTCATTCCAGAGCCACAAATTTTATTGATAGTAGTTGCACCTGTACTATCGGGCAAACCTGCCTGACGCATCGCCTGACGTGCAGGGCCTTGCTTTAAACCCGCAGGCAATACACAACCAAAAATTACTTCATCAATGTCTGTCACACTTAAACCTGAACGTGCAACCGCATGTTGAATTGCAACCGCGCCCAAGTCGGGTGCTGTACAACTTGCCAGTGAACCTTGAAAGCCGCCCATTGCGGTACGTACAGCATCTACAATGACAATCATTTTTTATTCCCTTATTACCGTCTTTTAAGTTCTTCACGCAAAAACCACACTTTAATTTGCTTTTAATAACATCCCTCTGTGGGTTTCAAAGTAAATCACGTTAAATAGACTTCTTGCGTTAGTCAAATTTTAAGCAGTCAAAAGCTATATTTTATAAGGTTTTAGCCAATTCAAAAATTAGATAAAACTATACTTTCGCAAGAGGTCTAATGTAAATCAAAAGATCAACTGATATTCAGGCAAATAGCTAAAATATCGCAGTTGATTAGCGTTTAACTTTTACTGTCACTTCCAGAAAAATAGAATAAAACGCTATAGAATCCAATTTTATTTCACTAAAATGACCTATTTGGTTTAGTTTTATTGACAACCGATTTATCTTCAGGATTGCGCTATTTTTCACATAATCATACCTGCATAAATTTTAAAGTGTTTTAGCTCATCATCTTTCTTGGGTCTCAGGACCTTGGTGCTATTTCCAAGTTGCTCAAACTGCACTAGACTCCAACATGCTTAATTGGTTGTATTTGGAATATTGATTGATGACGACTCTACGCCAAGAAAATTTCCGACGTCGTAAAGAGAAAATTTTGGCAATGGCTGAGGTTTTATTACTGGAAAATCATAATGATATTACATTAAGTGAGTTGGCTGCAGAGCTAGATATTGCCAAAGGCACAATTTATAAATATTTCAAAAGTAAAAATCAGCTGTATTTAGAGTTAATTATTTTAAATGAGCAGCGTTTATTGGATATTTCCAAACAATATCACCATAATTTTCAAACTTATGTTTCTCAGTACATGCTGTATAACATGCTTAATTCCAACCGTACGATTTTACTGCACTCAATTGAAGAACGCTTAACCAATAATGAACGTAAACTAAATGAGTTGTTTGAACAGTTATACGATATCCGTGAACAGCGTATTTTAGAAATTAAAGACATTACACAAGCTTATTTGGAGTCCTTTAACAGTGCCATGTCGATCCGTGATTATCTATCTTATATTTGGACTGTAACTTATGGTGCGTCCTTATTACTTAACTCCACACATTATCAAAAAGCCATTGGATCACGAGAACGCTTAATCAAGTTATATATTAATCAAGCGCTGATGACGCCAGATAAAGTATCTTCGATTATTTGAGTTGGATTGGTAATCCTCCCATAAATAACCGAA
>DBIN01000020.1 GCA_002296655.1 Acinetobacter sp. UBA801 | reverse complement strand
TTTCAGCGATATGGTAATTTGCAGCCAATTCCAATTGAGTGCTGTAATTCCGTAAGTAATTGAGTGTTAATAATAATTGATCCTCTATAGCTAAAGTATGAGGACGCCCAGATTTCTTTTTAAGTGATTCTGCTTCTTTTAAAACTTCGACCATTTCACTAAAAACTGGTCGAGGTACGCCAACCAAGCGCTTGAATTCAGAATCTGAAAAACGGTTTAATTTCTGATATTTCATGGAATCTATATTGAGGCAGTTTTTACTTTCGCAAGAGGTCTAGCGTGTGACGTTTTAAGCAAAACCTATTCGTATTGTAAATGAAATAAGCCACAAGGCGTGCCAATTGCACGCCTTGTTTTTATTTGAAATAGTATTTGTGATGTGATCACTTGGAATTTGATTCGTCAACTGAGCCTAAGCAATATAGTTCTGCTTTGGATTTAAATCGGCACAATTCAAAGGATTTAAGGCACATTGCAATTCATCAATTTGTTGCTGACTGACATAGCCTTGTCCAATCAGGTGTTTTGCAATGTGGTCATCTCTCAGGCTTAAAAATGCAGCATCATACACGCCTAAATCGACAAATAAGGCTGCAGTTTCAAGGCTGTTAAAACGGTCTAAATACACGTCATTGCCATACAGTAGAAAAATATGTTCAGTGGGTACATGTGCATCGACCTTTAAGCGTTCTGCCAACTCAAAAGGTGAGGTTTTAATGAACAGTAAATCGGACAATTCATCAAATTGAGCTGTATCGAGTTGTGCCTCATCAGTTTTGACTTTACCTAACCATGCTTTAAAGACCAGTACCGCACCACCACGTAATAACATACTCCAAATGTGTTGGCGGGTGCTTTGATCTAAGCCTTGCGCTTCTTGTTCCAAAATATCCAGTAATTGCTGTTCCTGTGCTGAAAGTTTGTTGAACAGACCTAAACCCTGTGGTTGATACGCCGCAGGACGAAACACATCAAAATTGAGTTCCTCAAAGACTTGCAGGGCTAAGGGCACCGCAGTTTGATACAGGGTATTCAGCGCTTGTAGATGGGGAGCTTTGAGTTTGCTGTTTTGAAACAGACGATCCCAATGAATTTCGGGCAATAGGGCATTCACGCCATATTGACGCTGTAGCTGCTGTGTTTGTTCTGCGAGCTGCTGTTCATGGTTCACGGTATTCATGAGATTCTTCCTAAAACGTGAAAACAGGTCGATCAACGCTGATAGGGCAAGCAATGTGTTTGGATGTAGTTTGGAGAGGAACGCGCTGATCATTTCTTGTACTTAGTTATGCGCGCAGATCGTCAACGGGTGTATAAGACTAAAGTCTAATATGTTGCAATGTGCTTAGAAAAGCTTTTATAAAATCGCCAATTAAAAAAATTGTAAGCAAGTTTGGGTGCATTTGCTTACAATCTTGTCAGGCTTTGCCATAGCGAATCTTATCATGAAATTTAATGTGAATTGTAGCGCATTAAAACACAGTATTTTTGAAAACTTTGGTTAATTGGGGCGCTGCATCAGGTCAATTGCTGTCAATATTGACAGCAAATGTGTTGGATTTTCATTGTAGCCATATTTCGCTATGTAAAGTGAAGCCTCGTCATCGTACTGGCAAATGTAACCAAACCAGAAAATGTAACTAGGTCAGTGCGCTCATCCTAGCTTTATTTCTGTGGGATGAACGCCCAAAATTAGCCAAAGTCAGGTAGCTGAATCAAGACCCTGAAATTTTCAGACCCGATAACCAAGAACGTAGTGATGCTGGTTTTAATGGTTTTCTCAGTAAGATGATGTTGAGTTCTTTTAAGCGTTGCGGTAGTTCTGGATCAGAGTCAGCAGTAATTAACGCCACAGGTACATCAGCTTGACGATGTTCCAGAATAAAATCTAAACCGATTTTATCGTCATTTAAGTGCTGATCGACCAACCAAACTTGAATGTGCTCACGTTGAATCAACTCAATTGCTTGTTCAGGTTCGGTGGCTTTAAATACGTGATAGCCCCATTTACTCAGCAGGGTCGCCATGCCTTCCAAAATGGTTTCATCATTGTCTAAACACAAAATTTTATAGGCTTTGGTTTTCGATGGTACCACTTGCACAGGTGCCGCCACCACTTTTGGTGCTTCGACAATCGGCACTTCAATCATAAAGCACGAGCCTTTGCCCAATTCCGAATAGACATGCACAGGGTAGTTCAATAAACTGGTCATACGTTGCACAATTGCCAACCCAAGACCTAGACCTTGCTCACCCCAAGGCGAAGTATGCCCACAACGCTCAAATTCCTGAAACAGTTTAATACGTTGTTCTTCGGCAATACCTGGACCTGTATCCCACACCCCAATCCGAATATGTTGGGGATGTTCTGTGGAACGTAATACCCCAACCACCACACGCCCTTTAGCGGTATAGCGCAGCGCATTGCTGACAAAGTTTTGAATAATACGACGAATCCATTGCGGGTCAGTGTCAATCCAGAACTGTACATCATGCACACGAAATTCAATGCCACGTTGTGCCGCAATAGATTTAAATTGCAGGCTTAAATCGCTGAGTAAGTCATGCAGTGGATAAGCCTGACGTTTCGGCTGAATCGTACCTCCTTCCAAACGGGCAATATCCAGCAAGGCCGAAAGCATACTTTCTGCACCATGCAAGGCACGATCCAGTTGCTGTAAGGTTTTACGGTCTTCATCGGACTGAATGCTTTGCTCTAAAGCTGTACTAAATAAGCGCGCTGCATGCATCGGCTGTAATAAGTCATGACTGGCAGCGGCAATAAAGCGGCTTTTGGACATATTGGCTTTGTCGGCTTGTTCACGTGCCAATTGCTGCTCGGCCAAAGCATCGGCCAATTGTTGTGTGCGATCTTGTACCCGTGCTTCAAGTACTGCTTCGTTTTCACGGAATGCTGTAATATCGGCAAAGGTGGTCACGAAACCACCCCCTTGAATTGGATTACCACGCATTTGAATCACACGCCCATCTTTACGGATGCGCTCAAATTCATGCGCGCTGCCCATTTTCATCCAGTGAATACGTTTACGCACGTGTTCTTCAATCGAGCCAGGGCCACATTCACCACGTTCTGCGTTATAGCGAATCAAGTCGGCAATTGGACAACCGACATAGACAATATCTTTAGGATAATCAAACAGTTTGAGGTATTGATTGTTCCATGCAACCAAACACATATTTTCATCGACCACACTTACACCTTGGGTCATGTGGTCAATCATGGTCATGATTAGGTTTTGGTTAAAGCGTTGCCATTGTGAGGCTTGGTCAAGAATGTTTGCAACTTGTGCTAAAGCGAGTCCGTTATTGACCATAGCAGTGGTGAGTAAGGTACGCGCAGATGCTGCGCCAATAGTACCTGCCAAATATTGTTCGGTAAAACGCCACCACATGCCGTTGGCGTTGGCGTTTTCATTCAGCACCACATTATTTTGCTGACTAAACTGTTCAAAGGCTTGTCGGGTTGGAGATTCACCTGTAATGCGTTTTGCCAGCGTGATTAAATCACCTACTTTTAAACGTGCTACATCTTGATGTGAATAGCTGACCTCGTTGCTGATGTTCTGGGTTGGCAGAGGCTTGGTTTCATAATAAAAGAAACTTTCGGCTTGAATTTGTTCTGCCACACTTGGGCGAAAAATACGTGACACCCAAATATATAACAAAATATTTAAACCAAGCGCCCAAACGACTCCGTGTGTGAGCGGTGCAAAAGATTCAAAGCCGAGCAATGCTTCAGGGCGTAACCAGTTGATGCCCAAAGGCCCAAATAGTAAAAATTCACGGGTAAACTCGCTGAACTGACTTGGCAGGCTGCGTAAAATGGTCGGAAGCAGCAGGGTATAGGCCCACATCGTAAAACCGACAATTAAGCCCGCATAAACGCCCTGCTTACTGCCACCGCGCCAATACAAACCACCAATTAGGGCAGGGGAGAACTGCGCCACTGCACTAAAGGCCAGCAAGCCAAACACAGAAAGCTGATCAATATCGTTAAAGAAGTTGAAGAACAGGAACCCAAGCAGCATTACCACTAAAATACAAATGCGTCGGGTGAATTTCAGCACCAAAGGCAAACGCTTGTCATGGCGTGAGAAAATGCCCAAGCGCCACAAGGCAGGCATGATCAGGTCATTACTCAGCATGATCGACAGTGCTACCGAAGATACCAACAGCATGCCTGTCGAGGCGGAGAATCCCCCCAAGAATGCCAACAGCGTCAGCCAGTCTTGGTTATAGCTAAGTGGTAAAGACAAAACCGCCACATCGGGGATGGCTAAATATTGCGGAGCTGCATGTAAAGCCCAACTGGCAATTGGAACAATCGCGATGGTGGTTAAAATCAGATAAACGGCAAACCAACGACGCGCACCACGAATATGTTTTTCATCGCGCAGTTCGACCACCGCAACGTGAAACTGACGCGGCAAACAAATTATCGCTAAGGCCGCCAATAAGGTTTGCACCCAGAAGGTTTCAGGCACCCCAAACAGCTGCACTTCATGAAAGGTAATTGAAACATCATTGGCAATTTGATGAATATTGTCGGGCGCTTCAAATACAAAGAAGAAGGCCACAGCAAGCAAGGCAAATAATTTGACAAAGGATTCAAAGGCAACTGCGAGCATTAAGCCGCCGTGTTGTTCGGTATTGGCAATTTGTCGGGTACCAAATAGCATCGCTAAAATAGCCAATAAACCTGTTAGGAATAACACCGCATTGGTGGTACTTTCGACATTGGTGCTTTGATCCAAAATCACTGCGGCACTGAGTGCAATTGCACGTAATTGCAGAGCCAAATAGGGGATAATTGCAATCACGGCCAAAATTGTGACCAGTGATGCCAGTGGTCCGCTTTTTCCATAACGTGCGGCAACAAAGTCAGCAATAGATGAAATGGCGTGGTGTTGTCGCACGCGACCTAAACGTCGCCAAATATCATAACCAATAGCGACAAACAGCAGAGGGCCTAAATAAATCGGTAAAAAAATGATCCCTTCACGAACGGCTGCTCCCGTTGCGCCATAAAAAGTCCATGATGAACAGTACACCCCTAAAGTTAAGCTGAACATGAGCATGCGCCCACGTGTGCTTAAACGACTGGCATGTTTTTCCCCATAGAAAGCACAAATAAAAAGTAATGCGATATAGAGGGCTAAAACCCCCATAATGAGCCAGCTGTTCATGATGCCTTAAAAGTATCGACAATAGGGCTATGATAGCCTATTCCATAGTCTTTGCGCTGAGGTTGATCACTTTTTTAGCGACCAAAGTCTAAATTGCAAATGGGGCTCAACATTGTTAATTTTAAGTTCGAAATAATTCGAATTAAAAATTTGCGCCTAAGGCAGGGCGCTTTAAGGAGCAGGTTATGGATGAGGTACAAGTAGAACGTATTCTACAAAACCCAAAATTCAAAGAAATGGTTCGCAGAAAAAGTAACCTAAGCTGGACATTAACAGCAATCATGTTGTTTGTGTACGTAGGTTTTATGCTTTTAGTGGGCTATAACAAAGAATTTTTATTGAGTTCAATTTCTGGCGGCGTGACGACTTGGGGTATTCCACTGGGTCTGGGCATTATCGTTTTATCTTTCATTTTATGTGCGGTTTACGCATCAATTGCGAATAGCAAACTTGACCAATTGAATGAAGATGCGATGCGTGAAGTTGAAGCAATTACACATGAGAAAGGACCGCACTAAGATGAAATGGAATTCATTGAAAGCACTGGCTGCGTCTACTGTATTAATGTCAGGTATGGCATTTGCAGGACCAGATTTAGGTGCAGCAGAACAGCAGCCAACCAACTGGCCAGCAATTATTATGTTCTTGATTTTCGTTGGCGCAACTTTGTTCATTACTAAATGGGCAGCGAAGCAAACCACGAGCACCAAGGACTTCTATACCGCAGGCGGTGGTATTTCTGGTTTCCAAAATGGTCTTGCGATTGCAGGTGACTATATGTCAGCAGCATCGTTCCTCGGTATTTCCGCAATGGTGTTTATGTCAGGCTTTGATGGCTTGTTATATTCACTGGGCTTCATGGTGGGCTGGCCAATTGTATTGTTTTTGATTGCTGAACGTTTACGTAACTTAGGTAAATATAACCTTTCTGACGTGGTCTCGTTCCGTTTATCTGAAAAGCCAGTACGTACCCTTGCAGCATTTAGTTCGCTTGTTGTGGTTGCGTTCTATCTGATTGCACAGATGGTAGGTGCGGGTCAGTTAATCAAACTACTCTTTGGTTTGAACTATAACCTTGCTGTAGTAATCGTGGGTCTACTCATGATGGCTTACGTAATGTTCGGTGGTATGTTGGCAACAACTTGGGTACAGATCATCAAAGCGGTGATGTTACTATCAGGTGCAACTTTCATGGCCTTCATGGTAATGAAAGGTGTGGGCTTCAGCTTCACTAACATGTTCGAGCAATCAATCCAAGTATTCGCTAAAGTACATGACTTGAGCTTGGCAGATGCTACAAACATTATGGGTCCTGGTAAATTAGCGTCTAACCCAATTGATGCAATCTCGCTTGGTCTTGCATTAATGTTCGGTACTGCAGGTTTACCACACATCTTGATGCGTTTCTTCACTGTAAAAGATGCGAAAGAAGCGCGTAAATCAGTTGTAGTTGCGACAGGTTTCATTGGTTACTTCTACCTATTAACCTTCATCATTGGTTTTGGTGCGATCCTTTATGTATCAAACAACCCACAATTCCTTGATGTTGCGAAAATGGCAGTGACTGGCAAGTTAGAACTTGTTGGTGGTAACAACATGGCTGCGGTGCACTTGTCTGATGCAGTTGGTGGCGACTTGTTCATGGGCTTCATTTCAGCGGTAGCATTCGCAACAATTCTTGCGGTTGTAGCTGGTTTGACATTGTCTGGTGCTTCAGCAATCTCTCACGACTTATACGCTAACGTATTCAAGAAAGGTCAAACGACTCCTGAATCTGAACTTCGCATGTCTAAAATTGCAACTTTAGGCTTAGCTATCTTCGCAATGATCTTGGGTATTCTTTTCGAGAAACAAAACGTTGCGTTTATGGTCGGTTTAGCATTCTCTGTAGCAGCATGTGCAAACTTCCCAGTACTTGTACTATCTATGTTCTGGAAAGGCTTAACGACTCGCGGTGCAGTGATTGGTGGGGTAGCAGGCTTAGTTTCAGCAGTCACCTTGATTGTATTGTCTAAAGCAGTTTGGGTAGATACGCTGCAAATTTCTGACACACCAATCAATCCATTCAATGGTCCTGCGATCTTTGCAATGCCACTTTCATTCTTCTGCTGCTGGTTGTTCTCTATCACTGACAACTCTGCGCAAGCACAAGCTGAACGTAAAGCATTCGATGCACAGTTCGTACGCTCACAAACTGGTATTGGTATCTCTGGTGCATCTGACCACTAAGGTCTGAAACACCTCAAAAAAAGTCCCAGTCATGGGACTTTTTTTATGGCTGTATGTTGGGTTTGAACAAGCATGCTGATGCGTATTTAAGGATACAGGTATGGTGATATGCAATTTTGATACAGAGTGATTGCAATGCATGACTAAATAAGCTGCTATGTTGAATGCAATATAAAAAGAATAGGCAGCAGGCGTATGCACATATTAGACAATATCTGGAAAAGATTTCGGATATTACCTTCGGCATGGCTATTGTTTTTGCAGTTTGTGATTTTGCTACTCTCACTCTTTTCACATCACAACATGCCTTACAAAGTTATCACTTGGATGGTGGGGGTATTGGTGTTGCTGCTCATTGCCAAAGTGATTCGACAAACGCCAATGTTGAGTGTTTTGGGTCTAAGTTTTGTTTATGCAGCCTTGTTCTTTTCATTCTTTATTTTATTGGGTGTGCGGCATCCGCTTATTCTGGTGATAAGTCATGCGTGTGAAGCGGCAGCCTATTTTAGTGCCGCTTATGGTTTATTGCGCTATATGTTCCATGACCGCTATTTAACTAAAGATGAGCTGTTTGCTGCCGCAGCGGTGTTTACCTTAATCGCTTGGGGATTTGCCTTTTTATATAGCATTTGCCAGATTCTGATTCCACAAAGTTTTCAGAATCCAAATGCCGCAGGTTTGCAGAGTTGGCTAGACTTACTGTTTTTAAGTTTTAGTTTGCAGTCTGCGACAGGCTTATCTGATCTTATACCAATCAGCCCAGAAGCACGGGTGATTGCTATGTTGCAAATGTTTTGCGGGGTCATGTATTTTGCATTGATCGTGTCACGTTTAATTGCACTGCAATATATCAGTCATTTACCCCATCATCACCAAGATAATTCGGCTGACTAAAAACAGCGTACAAATTTTCGTGATAGATTTCAGGCATAAAAAAGACGCTCAACTGAGCGTCTTTTTAACTTCGGTGTCTAATATGAAATTAGAAACGGAATTTAGCGTTTACGCCAACAGTTTGTGTGTCACGTGCTTCACCTACAGCATTCGCATTTACATAGCTCGCACCTACCGCAACAGCAGGAGTGATGAAGTAATTTACGTTTGCAGCCCAAGCAGAATCGACAACAGCGTCAGCACTTGTTTCTGCATAAGAAGCACCTACGCTAAGCGCTGGTGTTAAATAAAGATCAGTTTTTAAGTTGTACATCGTGTCTTCACCATATACAAGGCCTGCTTCAAAACCAACAGCCATATTGGTGCCGTCAATTGCACCTACGTATTTTGTACGTGCAGTGATTGCGTCTTGGTCTTGATCGATTGTGTCTGACTCAAGCGCTGCTTTAGCAACACCATTAGCAAGGATATTGAAAGCGTCATAAGAAGTTTGGTCTGCAACGCTTGTATAACCTACAGCAACCAAGAAGTTAGGCGCAACAACTGCACCAAGTTCTAAGGCATAACGGTCGCCTTGGTCATCAGTTTTAAGGTTGTTTTTGCTGTCATGAATTGTGTGGCTATATGCTGCACTTGCATAAACAGGTACAAGCTTAGTTGGTACATACGCTTCAGCTTTAGCGCCATATGTGTGAGAAACGATATCAAAACCATCTTCGTCATATTCACCATAGTTGTATGCTAAAGAGAAGTTAGACGCTTGGTTTAAGAATGCAGCTTCAGCCAATGGACCTTTAGTTGCATCAACATTTTTGAAGTAGTAAGTACCTTGAACAGCACCAGTGAAATTCTTATCGTTTACAGTATTGTCGATGTATTCAGATTGACCTTGAACTTCGAATTGGTACGCTTGAGCACCGGTCATGGCTAATAATAATGCAGTGGCTAAACCGAGTTTTTTCATGATAGTTACCAGTTTTGTTAAAAATGGATGAAACGCCGATCATTTTAGTGTAACAATTTATTAAGTCAATCAACCAACAGGACTCTATTAAAAGAATTAAGTCCAATTGACTTTGTTATTCAAAAAATATTCAAATAGATTTTTTGCGACCTATAGACCTCTTGCGAAAGTCGTTA
>DBIN01000012.1 GCA_002296655.1 Acinetobacter sp. UBA801 | reverse complement strand
TGTCAGTAGAATTAATCCACCCAATTGCAATGGACGCTGGTTTACGTTTCGCGATCCGTGAAGGTGGTCGTACTGTAGGTGCTGGTGTTGTTGCTAAAGTAACAGCATAATCGCTTTATAGTGTGAAAGAGCGCTCCGTTTGGGGCGCTTTTTTATGGCTGTATTTTGAGTGCTAGTTTTCATTTATGGATGATAGCTTGTCATACAGTTTGATGGATCAAAAAAGTCATTCTTTAAGCCTTGAATCATCTAAAAACCATTTTTTTAACTTTCTTATGCTACGGTATAGTTGCCTATTTTTCTCTAAATCATAAAAATAATTTCACTTATCATTATTTTTTTCCTCATGTCCTGAATTGACAATTCGCTGTCCCTAAGTGCACTTAAATACTGCGCAGAAAACCGTAATATGAAGTCACACCGAAAAATAAAAATAGAGTGGGTTGCAAGGAGTAAATAACTTCATAGTTGTAACCTCAGGAGTGAGCAACATGAATGCTAAGGTAAGTATAAGTAAACGTGCTGGGGCGAGTTTTCCTGTCCGCCGTATGAATTTCAACTTTGATACTGTACCCGAATATTGGATGGGTGGTAATGCAGGTCTAACGCATTTTATGACTGCTTTATCTGCATTATTTCCTGCAGGTGAGAAGTTTTTTATAGACAGTGTACGTGCGGTGCGTTATCACTCAATGCTGAAAAACAATGCAGATTTACAGAAAGAAATCAGTGCTTTCATTGGACAAGAAGCCATGCACACGCATGAGCATGTCGGTTTTAATGCCTCTGCGCAGAAATTTGGGCATGATGTTGATGCTTTGGAACGTCATACAGATACCGTGATTCAAACCACTCGAAAATTTATGGCAAAGTTAGCTAAACCGATTGGCATTACACAGGAAATGGTAGATTTAACTACAACTACTGCGCTAGAACATTTCACGGCAACGATTGCTTCACAGTTACTCAGTAATTCTCATATTCAAGAATTGATGACTGATGACACCATGAAAACCATGTGGTTGTGGCATGCAATTGAAGAAAATGAACATAAAGCTGTGGCTTATGATGTGTTTAAAGGTGTGTTTGGTAAGGGTTTGAGAGCCTATGCACTACGGACAAGTTCTTTGGTTATCTCGATGGTGATTTTGTTTTTTATACAAAACTATTTTTTATGGCGTTTATTAAAACAAGACAAGCAATTGAATTTGGAAAATTTACGCATGATTTATCGTTATGCTTATAGTCCATCCAAAGGGATTATTACCGGCATGGGCAAAGAAATGTTGTTATATTTCAATCCGAATTTTCATCCGAACGATTTTGACACCACAACATTATTAAATACTTGGAAAGCCAAATTAGGCTTCTAAACTTTTCCCTTTGGTCAGGCAACGTAAGTTGCCTTTTTTTTTGCTCGATTTTTTTGTAGTGAAATCTATAATGCCTACATCTTAGAGCACAAGATCACTTCTTATGATTCGTTTAATGCAAGCCCATGATGTCGCCGATGTGGTTGTTATTGAAAATTTGGTACAAAGTCATCCGTGGAGTGCCAACCAATTTGGTGAAGCTGTGGACAGTTATCACAGTACCGTGATTGAACACGCAGGGAAAGTAGTGGGCTTTTGTATTTTGCAACCTGTATTGGATGAAGCGAATTTGTTGTTGATGGCGGTGCATCCAAGTCAGCAAGGCAAAGGTTTAGGCTATCAATTGCTAGAACATTCTATTGCAGGCTTAAAGAATCGACCCGTTCAGATTTTTTTAGAAGTACGTGAAAGTAATTTAGCTGCGATAGCCCTGTATGAAAAATCAGGTTTTCATCAAATTGATTTACGTAAAAATTATTATCCTAAAACGGATGGGACACGCGAGCATGCCATTATTATGGTGAAATCTTGTAGTGATGATTTTGCCAGTTTGTTTAAGTAAATCTGTTCGAGGTAAAAATTGATCTTGTGTGAATTCAGTTTATTTGATGATTGAGTTATTCCAGCCTAAGGGCAGTGTGGTCATTAAAGAGTTTCCCAATTGCTGCACCTCATCGGTATTTAGGCTGCGGTTAATACGTCGCCATTGACCATCGAGCAGTAGCTCAAGTGGTACATATTGCGATTTATAATTCATTTTATTGGAATGTGGTACCCAATAGCCTAAGTATACATATTGCAGCCCCAAATGTTGCGCCTGTTCAATTTGTTTTAATACTGCAAATGTTCCGAGTGAGCGACGACTTTCGTCAGGATCAAAAAAGGTATAGACCGCAGAAATACCATCATCTAAATAATCACAGGTCGATACCGCAATAAGGCGATCTGCGTGCCAAATTTCTAAAAAGAAGCTGTTAGTACAACTGTGGATCAGGAATTTTTCAAATTGGTCACGACTGGCAGGGAACATATCACCATCGGCATGTCGTTCATTGATATAGTGTTCATACAGTGCATAATGCAAATCGCCTGCATCTTGTGGCTGCGTTATTTTTATCTGTAAATCATGATTGCGTTTCCAAGCTTTCTTTTGGGTGCTGTTCATTTTAAATTCAGCGACAGGAATGCGTGAAGAAAGGCATTGGCGGCATAAATGGCATTCAGGGCGATATACAAAATCGCCACTGCGACGAAAACCGACCCTAGAGAGTTCAGACAAAGTCAGCACATCAATTTTATGTGTAGGGTCTAAAAATACCATCCGCGCAGATTTTTCAGGTAAATAGCTGCAATCGTGCGGTGGAGTAATGTAATACTGCAAATCATTTAGCGGGGATTTTGGGTGATATGAATTCATTTTCAAGATCCCTCTCTGTTATTGTCATTCAAGTAAGCGCGCATACTGCACTATTGTTTTACTTGAAAATACACTGTCCTGATATTTTTTCCAATTGATCGCAGGCTGTTTTACAACATCTTGTAACGATTTAAGATAGTCTTGGCGAGAAATTGTACATGCGCCCAGGCTAATTAAATGGTCATTAACCAATTGACAGTCAATCCAAGGCAATTCTTGTTCTTGTCCGAGCAGCATCAAACTATAAAATGCCATTTTGGATACATCGGTACGATGGCTAAACATCGACTCGCCAAAACAGCCTTTACCAATGCTGACTCCATACAAACCACCAACTAAAAGATCTTGCTCCCAAACTTCGACACTGTAGCCATAACCTGCTGCAAAAAGCTGACAATAACCTTGAATGATTTCTTCAGAAATCCAAGTTTCATTGGCGTAGCTGCGAGGTAAAGCACAATTGCGAATCACCTGTGCAAAGGCGTGATTGATAGTAATACGATAATCCATTTTTTTCATGTTGCGGATTAAAGATTTACTGGGCTGATAATGTTGCGGAATGATCACGCAGCGCGGTTCTGGACTCCACCAGCAAATAGGATCACCTTCTGAAAACCATGGAAATAAACCATGGGTATAGGCTGCATAGAGCGTAGAAGGGGAGAGGTCTGCACCTACACAAATCAAACCTTCACCTTCAGGATCAACTTCAATAGGATCGGGGAAAATGAATTGTGAAGCGGGGAGTGTGTGCATAGCAATTGCCGTGTGAATTTTTGTGATGAACTTGACTCATCATACCTAAAAATGTCGTGTTAAAAAAACCGCTCAAAGAGAGCGGTCTTTAAACGTAGTCACTAAATTATTTACCCAGTGCATCTAAATATTTTTCTGCATCCAATGCTGCCATACAGCCTGAACCTGCAGAAGTAATTGCTTGGCGATAAATTGAATCTGCCACATCACCCGCAGCAAAAACACCATCCACCGAAGTTTGAGTCGCATTGCCTGAAGTGCCACTTTGTACTTGGATATAACCATCACGCAAGTTTAATTGACCTTCAAACATGCCAGTATTCGGTTTGTGACCAATCGCAATGAATAAGCCAGATACATCAACATCTTGAGTAGAACCATCGGTAGTTGATTTTAAACGGACTGAAGTTACGCCTGTGTTGTCACCCAAGACTTCATCGACCTGGTTATTCCAAAGAATACTGATTTTGCCTTCTTTCACTTTTGCAAATAATTGGTCTTGCATGATTTTTTCAGAACGAAGTGAATCACGACGATGCACCAATGTCACGTGTGCTGCAATATTAGAAAGGTATAATGCTTCTTCGACAGCCGTGTTACCACCACCAACGACCATCACTTTTTGGTTTTTGTAGAAGAAACCATCACAGGTGGCGCAGGCACTTACACCCTGACCCATAAATGCTGCTTCAGATTCTAAACCTAAATATTGAGCAGTCGCGCCTGTGCAAATGATTAAAGCATCACAGGTAAATTCTTCCATATCGCCTTTGAGTACAAATGGGCGCACATTCAGGTTTACTTCATTGATATGGTCATACACGATTTCTGTGCCAAAGCGTTCTGCATGCGCTTGCATACGCTCCATTAACACTGGGCCTGTTAAACCTTCAGGATCGCCTGGCCAGTTATCAACTTCCGTGGTCGTGGTGAGTTGACCACCCAATTGTAAGCCTGCAATTAAAGTCGGTTTTAAGTTGGCGCGTGCGGCATATACTGCGGCACTATAACCTGCAGGGCCTGAACCTAAAATAATCAAACGTGAGTGACGAGCGCTCATGCACAGCATCCTTTTTTTATTCAGAAATTTATGGAATTATACGTGAAACAGGATGAGTTTGCTGTGTGATTAAAGTTGATATTACTGATCATCTAAATCGATTTGAGCTATATAGAAAAAGTTAACAACACACTTCAATAATCTTGCATCTTTTTCTAGGCAACACATGCATAATAGAAGGTCTGTTATAATTTATAGCTTGCTGTGTGATGAAGTTTGCATCGTGAAATGCGACTTAAATGCCATAGCTAAATGAAACACAGACGCTCTGAATTAGGTGGCTTTTTTAGACCATCGAGCAAACAAAACATTGATGAAGAATTGGCGACAGGACAATATATGACTGCGGTGTCGGGTGCTTATGCACAGCGCTTAATAGCGACATTATTTTTGGTCTCTTTTGGAATATATCTGTTCCTTGCAACAGTGACCTATACTCCATTTGACCCAGGTTGGATGCACATTTCTAGTGATACCCAACAGGTTTCAAATGCAAGTGGAATAGCAGGTGCATGGATTGCCGATTTATTGTTTGGCTTTTTAGGTTGGGCGAGTCTGCTCCTTCCTGCTTATTTATTTATTGAAGCCTTACAAGTCTGGTGGCCACGTAGTTTTTTAAACCGTCCATTTCGATATGCTGCACAATTCTTCATTTTATTGGCGACTGCAAGTTTATTGTATTTATTTTGGCAAGTGCCTGCCGATACTTTAGACAATGCCTCAGGCGGAATTATCGGTTTTGAGCTTGGGAAAAGTTTGTCGCAAATTTTAACCATTTATGGGGCAACAATTTTTTTAGTCGTCTTTTGGATTTTCTTATTTACCCTCGCATTTGGGGTGAAGTGGAACAGAACCTGGGCAACTTTAAAAGCCACACCTGCTTATCTGCAAGATTTGTTCTATCGCAATGTACCTGAAGTAGAATCGGAGTTTGACCGTTCTGCACCACAGGTGAAAAAGACCGTTGTCGCTGCTGCACCTGTGGATGCTGCCAAAGTGGCATCAACCGATTCAGAAGAGAGTGAACTCGTTGTGGCACAGGTGAAACAAGCTAAAGTAACTACGCCACATCCTGCGGCAGAGCGTATGTTTAATGATATGCAGCAACGCGAAGAAGAAGAGCAACAGCCGCAGCAACAGGGATTGATACAAGATGAAATTGATGAGGTTGAATTAGAGAAAACCCTAGAAAAGGCGCATCGCTTAAAACAAGACAGCCAGCGTATTGTTGCGACAGGTGAAGTATGGCGTGCTTTACAAGAAAATACCGACAGTCAGCATAACCAAGACATTCATGCTTTATTGCGTGCTTCAGAAGAGCCTGAGTCGCATCTACAATCTAATCCTTTTGATGACGTGCTTCCTAGAACTGCAGCAGCTCAAGCCACTACAAAATCATCGTTGGATTGGGATGATGACCAAATTTTTGATGAATTGCTCGCAGCAGTTCCACAAGGCAAAGCTGCAAGTGATTTACACAGTCCATTCCAAAACAATGCGGGAATGGATGCTTTAGATGAGTCTGTGATCCAGCATGAAACAGTGCATCCACACTCGAATCATACGACTCACGATTTTAACGATGAACTCAGCAGATTTGAGTCAGATTTTAATCCGTCATCTTCAAGTGTTTCGAATATGCAAAATCATGCTGTACGGCAAGAGCGCCATTTGCAGCATGATTTAGACAGTTTAGATGATTTGTTGGTGGATGATCTTTTGGGTGATGAGTTACAGCAAGATTCATTTAAAGATCAAGCGCCTGTAGCGCGTAGTACCAGTAGTTATGCACAAAGTTCTGCTTTTGTTCAGGCACCTATCCAGACGGCAGCCACTGCCGCAGTGATGGCAAGTACAGCTGCCATTACACAGGCCGAACATGCAGAAAAAGCGGCGTTATCCAAAGAAGCATTTATCGAAGCTTGGCAGGAAACCGCAGGCAAACCACTAGATGAAGATGACTTTGATTTTGATGCACCCTTGACCGATGCACATGGCCGTCCGATGTCCCGTGCCATGCAGGTTGCAGAAAAACGTCGTGATTTATCGCCATTACCGGGTTTAGATTTGCTTGATAAAGTCGATCCAAACAAAAAAGTGAACTTCACCGCAGAACAATTATCGCGCTTGTCGGAATTGCTGGAAATTAAATTACAGGAATTTAATGTCAAAGCTAAAGTGGTTGAAGCACAGCCTGGCCCAGTCGTGACCCGTTTTGAGCTGGATTTGGCACCCGGGGTCAAAGCTTCAAAAGTGACCAATATTTCCCGTGACTTGGCACGTTCAATGTCGATGGCATCGGTACGTGTGGTCGAAGTGATTCCGGGCAAGCCGTATATTGGTATTGAAGTACCGAATAGTTCACGTGAAATGGTACGTTTGATTGAGTTATTACAAACGCCTGCTTTTGAAGATCCAAACGGCATTTTATCTATGGCGATGGGGAAAGACATTTCAGGTAACCCTGTGATTACTGAATTGGGCAAAGCACCGCACATGCTGGTTGCAGGTACAACGGGTTCGGGTAAATCGGTTGCGGTGAATTCGATGATTTTGTCGATGTTGCTGAAATACAAACCTGATCAATTGCGTTTAATTTTGATTGACCCGAAACAATTGGAATTGGCTAACTATAACGATATTCCACATTTATTGACGCCTGTCGTGACTGATATGAAAGATGCGGTCAGTGCTTTGAATTGGTGTGTCAATGAAATGGAACGTCGTTATAAGTTAATGTCCTTCCTTAAAATTCGTAAGTTAAGCGACTATAACCGTAAGGTGGAAGAAGCGCTTGCTAGTGGTGAAGACCTGATTGATCCAACTTGGAAACCGAGTGATTCTGCTACACAGGAACGTGCTCCACGCTTAACTCCATTACCTTCTATTGTGATTGTGGCAGATGAGTTTGCCGACATGATTATGCAGGTCGGTAAAAAAGCAGAAGAAATGATTACCCGTTTGGCACAAAAATCACGTGCAGCAGGGATTCATTTATTGCTTGCGACTCAGCGTCCATCGGTAGATGTGATCACAGGTTTGATTAAAGCCAACATTCCAACCCGTGTGGCCTTGCGCGTAAACTCAAAAATTGACTCGCGCACCATTTTAGATGCAGGTGGGGCAGAAGACTTGCTTGGGCATGGTGATATGCTGTTCTTGGGGCCTGGTAAAATTGAACCAGAGCGTGTGCATGGTGCGTTTATTTCAGATGATGAAGTCAACCGTATTTGTGATGCATGGCGTGAACGTGGTGACCCAGACTATGTGGATGAAATCTTGACACCATTTGATGAAGAACCCTCTTCACGTGGTTTTGAAGA
The DNA here is from genome assembly GCA_002296655.1 of Acinetobacter sp. UBA801. Lineage (GTDB taxonomy): Bacteria > Pseudomonadota > Gammaproteobacteria > Pseudomonadales > Moraxellaceae > Acinetobacter. The sequence continues at coordinate 23,144 of DBIN01000012.1, read as the reverse complement.
TGGTGAAGGCAATCCAGACCGTGACGTGCTTTATGATCAGTGTGTGGCGTTTGTATTGGAAACACGCAAAGTTTCGACTTCGTCTTTACAGCGTAAATTTAGCTTAGGTTATAACCGTGCAGCACGTATTGTCGATCAAATGCAAGAACAGGGTATTGTCAGTGAGCAGGGGCCAAACGGAAAACGTGAAATTTTAGTTTAGTTTTTTCTCATTCTGTTTTATGTTAAAAAAATCCCGCAATGACGATTGCGGGATTTTTTATTTCATTATCTTTTGCTGAATTTAGCTAAAGAAAGACAGCTAAATCGTTTAGGCAAACTTAGCCAAAACTGCTAAAAACTCATCTTTTTGACGAGGGAATTCAGCAATCACGTCATGAATACGTTGACCTTCAGGATTGGTGGCATTCAGGTCACGACCATCGGCAATAAACTGGGTCAATAAGCGCTCATAGTCGCTTGGACGCATGTGTTTAAAAGCATGATATAACACATGGAAATCTGCATTGACACCTGCAGGTGGCAACTGATTTAAGTAAGCAAACACACGTTCATCTGACCATGCTTCGTTAAAGGTTGCAGGTTGAGATAATGCCATAGCAATCTCCTTTATATTCTTTTGAAAAAATAGGGCAAAATAACTTGCGTTATTTTGCCCTGATTCAATTTGCTTGACTAATCAGTATTCAGATTATCGCTCTTCAGGCAAATTGATATTCATTTCTAGCATTTCAATATTGGCTTCTGAACGTACTGACATTTGAATGTGTTGTTCATCTACCCCACGCACGTAGCGGTTCACCACTTGCATGATTTCTTTCTTCATCTGATCAATTTTTTCTTGGCTTAAGCGTTTACCCAGACCTTGTTCAGAAGCAACAATCACTTTTAAGCGATCTTTTGCTGTTTGTGCGCTAGATGGCTTATCTTCACCGCTAAATAATTTGCTCCAAAATCCTGCCATGTCTACGCTCCAAATAATCGTGCTAACCAGCCCTTAGGTTTCGCTTCAATATGGCGAAACGGACGTTCTTCACCCAAGAATCGTGCAACCAAGTCATCATAAGCCTGACCTGCTGCAGCATCGCTATACAGAATGACAGGTTTACCTTCGTTTGATGCTTGAAGTACGCTCTTACATTCAGGAATTACGCCTAAAGTAGGTACACGTAAAATATCTTTAGAAATGTCATCAATCGTCAGCATTTCTTGTTTGTCGGCACGTTCTGGGTTGTAACGTGTAATACACAGGTGCTTACGGATACGACCTTCGTTTTGTTCTACTTTTTTAGTTTTGCTGTCGAGCATACCAATAATACGATCAGAGTCACGTACTGAAGAAATTTCAGGGTTGGTCACAATAATCGCTTCATCGGCATGATACATCGCTAAAATAGCACCGCGCTCAATCCCTGCAGGTGAGTCACAAATAATGTAATCAAACTCTTGTGCGAGCTCATCCATAATACGTGCCACACCTTCATCGGTCAGGGCATCTTTATCACGGGTTTGAGAGGCTGGAAGAATATAAAGGTTTTCAATATCTTTATCGCGAATTAATGCTTGTTGTAAACGCGCTTCATTATTTAAAACATTCACAAAATCATAAACAACGCGACGTTCACAACCCATAATTAAGTCAAGGTTACGTAAACCCACGTCAAAATCGATAACAACAGTTTTGTGACCACGTAGGGCTAAACCTGTTGCAAAAGATGCACTTGTAGTGGTTTTACCTACGCCACCTTTGCCTGATGTTACGACAACAATTTTCGCCACCGAATCCACTCCTGTTATGGTTTAAATTCCCCTAAATTTTTTGGGGATTTTTGGTGATTATTTATACATTAAAATTGTAGAGCTTCAAATACAAGCTCTTGGTTATCATTTAAGTAAATATGCACAGGTTTTTTGGTCACATGCTGTGGAATGTCGTCCGCAACGCAATATGTGCCTGCAATAGATACCAATTCTGCTTCTAGGGAATGACAGAAAATTCGTGCTGCAATATTCCCGCCCGCGCCGGCAATGACTCTACCACGTACACTACCATAAATATGTATATTTCCTGAAGCAATCACTTCTGAACCGCTGTTAATGCCTGCGGTTAAAATGATGTCGCCCTGATGCTGTACCAGACATTGACCTGTACGCAAAATTTCATCATGATACGACGTAATATGTGCCACCGCAGGTGTAGTTTCAGCGACTTGATTTTCAGTCTGTTGTTCTGCGGCAGGCTCAGGTTTAACTTCCACCACTTGTTCTTTGGTCGCTTTCACTTCTTGAAGTGGGCGATCTTGTGGAATCACAGGAAATTGAATGGCACGTGCCTGATCGCCCAATAGTCCTTCAGTCACCGCAATTGGCTGTGCCTCTAAACTAATGAGTAATTGAATCAGTGCAATCAGTTCCTGTTCGACTGAACTTTCAATCACCACCAAAACGCCTGGTGGAAATGATTTTTGCAACATTGGGCTTAGTTGCTGGCGGATCGCATCATGATCATTGGTGTCTAAGCTAATGCGAATCGCATTGACCAATCTGCCTTTTATCCGTATGTCAGCCATAATAATTCCTTAACACTTCTGACTCTGCTGGTTGTCGAAGTCATATTATAAATAGAGCAAATCCTAGAACAAATTGGGTGAATTCTCTAGCTGCATGACTAAAAATATTTATCCCAATCGTAAAAATGTTAAAACGCACTCATGAAATATTCTGTTGTTGTCCTTCATCTAAAATTTGTTGCCATTGTTTGACTTTTACTTGTTTACGAATGGCTTCCAAACTTTCAAATACTGCTGACTCTACTAATTTATCAATATGCTGATTATGTTCAACTTCTATCTGACTAATTTTTTCGGCAATTATTTGATACGTCGGGTTGCTGGACTGTGGGTTGGATTGTGCAAAAGGTTCAATCAAGCCTTGGGTGATGTTTTCGCCCAGTCGCTGACCAATACTTTGAATTTGCTGTTCAATACGACCACCAACCAATGGAATCAGACGTAGAAGCTGAGTTAGCTCAGGCGTATCTTCAATGGCTTGATTGACCACCAGCCCTACATTTTTTGCAATTTGGTGGCGTTGGGCTTGCAACTCTTTACCCAAGGACTCTTGCAAAATATCCGCCAGTGCAATGGCCAGTAACTGACGATGCCGCTCAACCAAATCATCAATAAACTGTTTATGTGTGGTGCTGGCTGTCAGTTCACGCTGTACGCCATTCAGCACCGTCAGTACCACTCGACTACTCAGTTCTTCCATCAATAAGCTGTAATAGAAGTTGCCACGTTTATACCAGCTATTTGGGATAACTTTATAACCGTGACTATGCAGGTTGTAGCCAATAGCAAAGGCGCGTAATAAACGTAAAAAACGTAGCTGCGGAATGATTGCGAGAATTTCATACCAGTGAACAAACGGAAAGAACCACCAACGTTGATGATGCTTAAAAATAATGGCAATCCCCCAACGCACTCCCAGTTCCACAATTAAAAATGTGGTAAACCAACCTTCAGTGATAATCACCCAAGGACGTAACTCGCCCCGATAAAACTGTAAGATTTCAGGCAGGCGAATAAAGTCGAACAGCCATTCACCAAAATCACTCATTAAAATGGCATTGGCACTTAAACAGAACAAGTTAAAGATGATTAAACCCATCAAAAACAAGTCATAAATTAAGGCAATTTTCCAACCCCATGAATCTTTACGTAGGGTATGGAATGAGGATTTGATTACAGGCTCTTCAGACTTTTTCATGGTTCACCTGATTGGGTTAGACCGTTGGGGCAGCAAATTTTTGTTGCATGGATTCAATCAGCTGATCTTTTTCCAACCATAATTCATGCACCCATTGCTGGAAACGCTCACGGTATTCAGCATCATCTTCGTAATTACCACCCAAGACCCAGTCTGGAATGTTGATTTTTCGTAAATTTACCGCAATGCGAGGAACTTCTCCGAGCCAGAACTCGCTATAGCCTGGCACGCCATCTGGGTAAACAATGGTCATATCCACCAAAGCATCAATTTGATCGCCCAAAATATTCAATGCCAAAGCTAAACCGCCAGCTTTTGGCTTTAATAAATGTTGATAAGGCGATTGTTGTTGATCATGTTTTTCTTTAGTAAAGCGAGTGCCTTCTAAATAATTCAGCAGGGTAAAGGGCTGACTTAATAATTGTTGGCAGGCTTTACGTGCCTCTTGCATATCACGATCTTTCAGTGCTGGTTTTTTTTCAATTTGTGCTTTGCTGTGACGCTTCATCATTGGGAAGCCTAAAATTTTAAAGGCCTGCCCCACAAAGGGAATAAAGATCAGCTCCCACTTGGTAAAAAAGCGGGTCAAAGGCATGCGGGTTAAACCAAAATATTGATTTACTGTGGTATCGACCCAACTTTGATGGTTACAGGTCATCAGATAACGACCTTGCATGCTCAGCTGCAAATTTTCATCAATGCTGATATCCCATTGGGTATTGGGTAACACATGATCAATCAGCCAGTTATTTACACTGAGCCAACTGTTGGTAATTTGAATATTGGCTTCATCGACCTTACTTGACTGCTTGAAGAGTTTGGTTAAGCCTAAAGCCAACACAGGAGGGCCGTGAAAAAATGTACTGCCAGTAATGACTGTACCCACAGTGAGTCCTTTTGTGATTTTTTTTAATAAAGGCTGTTTTTTTGCTTGCGATGACATATAAATCAATCCTGAAGATAAATCGTCCAATGCGTCACGTATTTGTAGATTACTCCACTATAAATGTTGTTTTTAAAATAAAAAAGTGTAGAAGTGAAAGTGTGTAGAAATTGTGATGAAGTTATACCCACATTTGTACGTGATCATGTATATTTGTAAGTAAAAGTTTTTTTATTAACAAAAAATCAATGGTCTAAGTATATTTTTTCATTCAATATTCAGCCTGTACAACAAAACACAAGTAAGGAGGCATGCCATGCGTGCATTAGCAATTTCGGCAGCAGTTGTAGGGGCAATGGTATTAACTGGTTGTCAAACGACTGGTAACAACCTTGGTGGTATAGAATATGACAAAACTGCGTTAGGCACAGTAATTGGCGCTGCAGCAGGTTATGGGGTCTCTAAAAGTAACGCAAATACAAGCGCACAAAACAACCGTGCTGCAGCGATTGGTGCTGTAGTCGGTGCTGCTGCGGGTGTTTATCTTGACAATAAAGAAAAACAACTTCGTCAACAAATGGCAGGGACTGGTGTAGAAGTAAACCGTAATCCAGATGGCTCTGTAGGCTTAATCATGCCGGGTAACATCACGTTTGATACTAACAAATCAAACATCAAACCAAACTTCTATTCTACCTTGGACAAAGTAGCGCAAACGCTAACCCAAGATAACAAGAGCGGTATTTTGGTAACAGGTTATACTGACAGCACTGGTAACGACGCAATCAACATTCCATTGTCACAAGCACGTGCACAATCGGTTGCAAACTACTTGGCTAGCCGTGGTGTATCAACTTCACGTATTAATACACAAGGTCACGGTGCTGCAAACCCAATCGCATCGAATGCTACTGCAGAAGGTCGTGAGCAAAACCGTCGTGTAGAAATCAGCATTTATGCAATCCAATAATCTGGCATTGTATAGATTGTAAAGAACCGCCTTCGGGCGGTTTTTTTATGCAAGCAATTTCTAGGGTCTACTCAGCAAATAGACAATGACATCTAAAGTAGCATTTTAGATTAGTCATCTTTGGCGGAGATGACTATAATCGAGCTCGAACCGAAATAGAGGAAATACTATGACACTGGCAAGTCAGTTAAACGACAAGCAACTTGAAGCGATGAAATACACTCAAGGACCCTTGTTAGTGCTTGCAGGTGCAGGTTCAGGCAAAACTTCGGTGATTACCCGAAAAATTGCCTATTTGGTTAAGCATTGCGGGATTCCTGCGCATCGTATTACAGCGATGACTTTTACCAACAAAGCAGCACGAGAAATGAAAGAGCGTGTGACCAAATTGTTGTCACGTGAAGAAGCCAAAGGTTTGTCGGTTTCAACTTTCCACACCTTTGGTCTGAATTTATTGCGTCTTGAATTAAAACACACGCCATTAAAAGCCAATTTCTCTATTTTAGATGCCGATGACTGCAAACGTATTCTGATGGACTTAATGCACCGCGATAATTTGTCGGGTGCAGAAAGCAAAGAACTGATTGCCAAAGCCATGAAGATGATTTCAGACTGGAAAAATGATCTGATTGCACCAGAGCAGGCGCATACTACGTGCGAAACGCCAGAAGACATCCAGTTCGCACATTTATATCAACTTTATGAACGTAATTTACGTGCCTATAACGCGGTAGATTTTGATGATTTAATTGTAATGCCGACACGACTTTTGCAAGAAAATGCCGAAGTACGTGACAAGTGGCAAAACCGTGTTCGTTATTTATTGGTTGATGAGTATCAAGATACCAACACCGCACAATATATCTTGGTGAAATTGCTGGTGGGCGTGATGGGGCAGTTCACTGCGGTAGGTGATGACGACCAATCTATTTATGCATGGCGCGGTGCTAAGCCTGAAAATATGGCCTTACTGAAAGATGATTTCCCGAATTTAAAAGTGATTAAACTTGAGCAAAACTATCGTTCGACCAGTCGTATTTTAAAAGCAGCCAACACTGTTATTGGTAATAATCCGCATATTTTTGATAAAAAACTCTGGTCAGATAAAGGTCATGGTGAAGTGATTCGGGTGATCACTTGCCGTAACGATGATGATGAATCAGAACGCGTGGTGAAAGACTTACTCACCCATAAGTTAATGAACGGTAAAAGCTGGAAAGATTATGCGATTTTGTATCGTGGTAACTTTCAGGCACGCATTTTGGAAACCCAATTGCGCCAAATGCAAATTCCGTACAAGCTTTCAGGTGGTCAATCGTTCTTTGCGCGCGCTGAAATCAAAGACATCATGAGTTATTTGCGTTTGATTATTAATCCTGAAGATGACAGTGCATTCTTACGCATTATTAATACGCCTAAACGTGCGATTGGTCCTGTGACTTTGGAAAAACTAGGGCTGTTTGCACAAGAAAACCATTTGTCATTATTGGCTGCCGCAGGTGATCAGCGTCTGACGATGGCAATTCCGAAAAAAGCCACGACACAGTTGGCAGAGTTTGCAGATTTTATTGCTAACTTTACTCGTAATTTATTGGAAGATGATGAGCCTGTGCCAATCATCCGTCAAATGATGCTCGAAGCAGGTTATATCGACTACATTAAAGAGCAAGCAGCTACCCCTGCGCAGGAAAAAACCAAGCTAGATAATATCGAAGTTCTATATAGCAGCATCCAAAGTTTGATTAACCGTGCTGAAGATGTCGATGAAAAGAATATTGAAAGCGTGATTCGTAAAATGGTGCTGCTCGATATGCTCGAACAGCAACAGGAAGAAGAAGACACTGATAAAGTCAATTTACTCACCCTGCATGCGTCCAAAGGTTTGGAATTTCCGTACGTGTATTTAATTGGTTTGGAAGAAGAGCTTTTACCGCATAAAAACTCGATTGTGGCAGATACTGTCGAGGAAGAACGCCGTTTGATGTACGTGGGGATTACTCGTGCGCGTCAGGGCTTAACCATTACTTTGGCAGAGCAGCGCAAAGCAGGTGGGCAAATGAAACAAATGACCCCAAGTCGTTTTTTGGATGAATTACCTCAAGATGAATTGGAATGGCTCGGACGTAAGAAAAAATTGGCTGGTGATGTCGATCCGAAATTACAGGCACAGCATTATTTGGAAAATTTACGTGCCCTGATTAAGCGCTGACAAATACTTAGGGGTATTGATGCAAGTACAGCATCAAATGGCATATTGAATATCGAAATAACATTGAAAATTTAAAAACAGGATAAACTTCATGAAAGTACAAGTTAAAGTCTTAGATTCACGTTTAGGCACAGAATGGCCAATGCCAACTTATGCCACTGCAGGTTCTGCGGGTCTAGACTTACGTGCCTGTGTGGATAGCACCACTGTCATTGAACCGGGTCAAACGGTATTGGTCAAAACAGGTTTGGCAATTTATATTCAGGACACAGGCTTTGCAGGCATGATTTTGCCACGCTCAGGTTTAGGGCATAAACACGGTATTGTATTAGGTAACTTGGTCGGTTTAATCGATTCAGATTATCAAGGCGAGTTAATGGTATCTGTTTGGAACCGCAGCCAAACCGCATTTAGTTTAGAACCTGGTGAGCGTTTAGCACAGTATGTATTGGTCCCTGTGGTACAGGCAGAATTTGAACAGGTCGATGAATTTGTGGCAACTGAACGTGGTGCTGGTGGTTTTGGGCATACAGGGAAAAACTAATTTTTTTAGTCACTTAAACATAGTTTGTGCATTGAATTATAATGCTTGGTAAAGTTTCATCTGAAACTTTACCTGCAATTCTTGAAAAGTAACCAAATATGTACTAATAATGACAAGCATATTTCTAGATCATATGAGACGATAACGCATCCTTAAAAAAGTCTAATTAGAATTTTTAAAATTTATAGAGCTGAGATTTATTCAATTTATGTTGGCTCATTCTTGTAGTTGTAAGCCTATGAACCATCCACTATCTCCATTTCCTCTGCATATTTTTCGTGCTTATGACATTCGTGGTAAAGAAAGCGTATTAACAGCAAACCTCGTACATGCAATCGCACAAGGTTTAGTACAGCAGTATCAACAGCATCAACAGAACCAGATTAGTATCGGTTACGATGCGCGTTTAAATAGTCCCGCTTATGCGGAAATGATGCGACAGGTTTTTCTTGCGCATCATTTTCAAGTGACGATGGTGGGCTGTTGCTCAAGCCCGATGTTGTATTTTATGGCACGGCATACTGCAGGTAATGGCATTATGCTGACCGCCAGTCATAATCCAAAATCTGACAATGGTATTAAATGGATTATGCAGGGTGAACCGCCAACGCCTGAAATGATTCAACAAGTGGCACACGATGCAGCACCACATTATTTAAATACCGATGCGGCAACCTTCATTGAATTACAACGTGCTGACAATATTTCTCATGAATTTATTGAAGATGCGTGTCAACAATATCAAAATGCGATGTTGCAGGACCTCCATCTGGCACGCCCTTATAGAGTGGTGCTAGATGGGATGTATGGCTCGGCTGGGCATTGTGCTGCTTTGGTGTTGCAAAAGATGGGTTGTGAGGTGATTGCTTTACGCTGCGAAGCCAATGGTCATTTTCCCGAGCATGCACCCGATCCATCACAAGAAAAACACTTACAACATTTAAAAACTGCGGTTCGTGAACATCAGGCAGACATTGGCATTGCTTTAGATGGCGATGGTGACCGTGTCGTCTTGTTGGATGAACGTGCAAAAGTGCTTTCTGCAGATCGCTTGTTGTCCTTATTTGCAGAAATGTGCTTAAAAACCCATCCTCAGCATCAAGTGGTGTTTGATGTAAAATGCTCCACCATGGTACGCAATACCGTACGTGATTTGGGTGGCGAAGCGGTAATGATTCGTACAGGCAGCACCTTTTTGCGTCGTTATTTGGCTCAGTCACAAGGCAAAGCTGTGTTCGGTGGCGAATACGCGGGACATTATGTATTTAATGATGGACGTGGTTTTGGCTATGATGATGGTATTTATGCTGCCTTACGCGTGCTTGAATATTTAAGCCACAGTACATACAGCAGTCTTTCAGCACTGATGCAGAAATATCCTGAGCGTTGCTGCACTGAAGATACGTATATCAGCACACGGAATATTGAACCTAGTACGGTTTTAAATGATGTTGAAAGTTATAGCCATCGTAGTGGGGCAGAATTAAGTAAAATAGATGGTATAAGACTTGATTTTGAAGATGGTTTTGGCATTATTCGAGCATCTAATACAGGCGAATATTTTACGGTGCGTTTTGATGCTGATAATCCAACACGACTGAATGATATCCGCGATACATTTGTTTCCATGTTAAGTGAGCGATACCCTGAAATCGCCCAAGACATTTTAGATGCTCAATAAGGAGAGGCGAATGCCACATCAACAGACTGGTATCGACAAAGCGCAAATTTTGACTGAAGCTTTGCCGTATATTCAACGTTTTGCGGGCAAGACCCTTGTTGTGAAATATGGTGGCAATGCCATGACCGATCCTGAGCTAGAAAGTTCTTTTGCTCGAGATATTGTGCTGTTAAAAACTGTAGGCTTAAACCCAATTGTGGTTCATGGTGGCGGCCCACAAGTGGATTCTATGCTCAAGCAATTGGGACGTGAGTCTGACCGTATTGATGGTATGCGTGTCACTGATCCTGCGACCATGGAGGTCGTAGAAATGGTTTTGGGCGGGAGCGTCAACAAATCTATCGTCAATCTGATAAACCAACACGGCGGTCGTGCGATTGGTTTGACAGGTAAAGATGGTAACTTGATTCGCGCACAGAAATTATTGATGCAAAAAACCACTGAAACAGGCGAAGTACAACAGATTGATCTTGGTTTGGTGGGTGAAGTGATAGGTGTCAAAACCGATGTGTTGGAAATGTTTACCAGCAGTGACTTTATTCCTGTCATAGCACCTTTAGGTGTTGATGATGCAGGCAATACCTATAACATCAATGCCGATTTAGTCGCAGGTAAAGTTGCTGAAGCATTAGGTGCAGAAAAACTAATTCTACTCACCAATATTACAGGTGTATTAGACGAAAATAAAAAACTGTTAACCGGTTTGACCACTCAGGAAGTGGATCGTTTAATTGATACAGGTGTGATTTACGGTGGCATGATTCCAAAAGTGGGTTGTGCATTGGATGCAGTCAAGGGGGGGGTGATCAGCGCACATATTGTCGATGGTCGTGTGCCACATGCTACTTTATTGGAAATCTTTACCGATCATGGTGTAGGAACTTTAATTACCAACCGCGTCCATGTACGTAAATAAAACTCTAGAAAATGATCCCTAAAAGAGCTTCTCAATTGAAGCTCTTTTTTTTGTAAGATTTTGAGCACGAAATTGAAACTTTATTGATTCAGCATGCTTGAAATAGCTTTGTAGCTATCCTGAGATCTTAAAATTTTAGTCAGCAAACCCGCAGTCATCATAGTGTCATGTCGCTGTCCTAGTGTAGGAGAAAACATGAGGTATCTATGATGCTACAAAAATTAAATCAGTATCGTCAACAGTTTAGCTTTCCTATGGTTAAAGTGGGTAAAGCTCAGAAAAAAAATAGTAAAGCCACACAATATGCATTTGAATGGGTTGAAAATTTAAAGCAACTACAAGAAGTACAGCGTTTTCGTGCAAAACAATTTTCCAAGCAATTTGGCATTGAATTTGAGTCAGGTTTAGATCAGGACTTGTACGATTTTGGCTGTGAGCACGCCGTACTCAGAGATAAATCTACGGGCGAAATTGTTGCCTATACCCGTTTAAAACTTTGGCAAGGGCATGAGCTAGCCAATAGTTATAGTGCACATGAATTTAAAATTATAGATGAGTTAGGGCATCTCTCAAATATTGTCGAAATGGGGCGTACTTGTGTGCATCCACGCTATCGTTCAGGCAAAACACTCTCTATTTTATGGCTGAATTTAGTACCGAAAGTGTTATGGGAAATGCGTGCCAAACACCTGATTGGCTGTGTCAGTATTCGTTTGGAAGGCAATGAAGCGCGGGCTTATCATACCCATCAAGCGATTCAGCAATTGGCAGAAAATCAGCGCTGCGATATTCAGTCACAGCAGCCGTTTGAGCCTAATTGCCCAAGTCACATTTTTAGCCAAGATGAACGGATTCCTAAATTGTTTGATGTTTATCTGAAAATGAATGCCAAGCTGTCTGAGCAAGCATTTTATGATCGTGAGTTTAACTGTTTGGACTATTTTGTTTTGTTAGATGTGAAACAAATGGCAAAACATTTTATTCGCCAAAAGAAAGTAAAAGCATCATAACATCGTGATGAAATAGAGATTTCTACAGCTCTGCATATTTATAAAATGGTGGTGTAGAAATCTATTTATATTTTTCAGATTTGAATTATGTACATGGCTGATGCACAATAATCAGATAATTTCATTATTTGTATAAAGATAAGGCTTTATGTGTCAGTTGCTTGGAATGAATTGTGCGACACCTACCGATATTACCTTTTCATTTCGGGGATTTTCGCAGCGTGCAGGAATCACCTCAGACCATTCTGATGGCTTCGGAATAGCTTTTTTTGAAGATAAAGCTTGCCGTTTATTTGTTGATAACCAATCTGCAGTGGAATCACCCATTGCAGAATTGATCCGCAACTATCCCATCAAATCGCGCAATGTGATTGCCCATATTCGTAAAGCGACACAAGGCAAAATTAATTTAGAAAATTCGCATCCGTTTAGTCGTGAGTTGTGGGGACGCCAGTGGATTTTTGCCCATAATGGTGATTTACATGACTTTCATCCACGTTTATCAGGTCGTTTTACCCCTGTGGGCAATACTGACAGTGAACGAGCATTTTGTTATTTGTTAGATCAATTGGTAAATCGTTTTGGTTATGATGAACCTAGCCTGACACAAGTTTTTGATCTATTAGTCGAAATTTCTCCTACAATTGCAGAACATGGCACTTTTAATTTTTGTTTGTCCAATGGTCAGGCATTATTTAGTTATGCAGTGACCAAATTACATTGGTTGGTACGCGCTTATCCATTTCAACCTGCACAATTAATTGATTTAGATGTTGAGGTCGATTTTAGCCAAGTCACCACAGCAGAGGATTGTGTGGCGGTGATTACCACCGAACCTTTGACTCAAAATGAAACATGGATGGCATTTCAACCAGGTGAAATGATTTTATTTCAACATGGACGCCCAATTAAAACCCAAATGACACATATTAAGCGTTTGGAACGTGAACGTTTAAATCCTGAATTAAGACGGATCACCAAAGCAGATCAATATTAATTTATACGGGTATATGTGATAAAAAAGTACTCATTTTATTGTTGTATAATTCAATTAAATCAAGAACAAAAATGTATAAGTTGGTTAATTAATAACTGAGTCTTTTTGTTGGTTATTTTGTTTTAAATTTATTTAAATCAATATCTTGTGTTGTTTTTGTTTGGTTTTAATCAATCCCTACCAATTCACTTCATTTTTATTTATGGGAAATACCGCTACCATTCCACAGTGTGATTAATCATTTATTTCTGTAAGGTGGTCGTATGAAGATGAAATGGGTTCCAGAATACAACACTGGCATTGATGTGATTGACGATCAGCATAAACGTATCCTCGATTATATTAATGAAATTGTTGAAATTAGCGATGGTACTGATCGAGCACGTGTAAAGCAGATTTTAGATAATATTATTGACTATACCCAGTCGCATTTTACCTTTGAAGAATCATTACAAGAAGAAGCAGGTTATAAATACCGCGTCCCACATAAACGTGTACATGATTTATTCATTAAAAAAATTGAGTCTTACCGTCAACGTTTTGAACTAGGACAATCCATTGAAAGCGAATTGCATGAAGTCCTATCAAAATGGTTAATTAATCATATTCAACACGATGATGCCGATTATGTAGGCGCTGTGAAAGAGAATATGATGGGCATTATTAAAGAAAACGAGAAGAAAAAAGGTAAAGGCTGGTTCGCTCGATTCTTCTCATAAGTCTGAAGCCAAAAAAATGAAAGAATAACAATTATAAATTTGCGTAGCAAACTAGAGGAGTTGCTGACACTATCATAAATAGATGGAGTGTTAGCAACCTCTCAAACAGTTTGCTTTTTTCTTTTTGAGGTTTTGCTTTTCCTTGATGACAAAGGCAAAATAGACCTAGATTTTTATTAGGACAGCGTCATGCAGGACAATGCTATGTCACGATGGTTATCGCCGCTGATGGCATTTGGTTTATCATTCATTATTATTGCCACACTCGCACCAATGACAGGTATTCAGGTTGAGCGCCAGCTCGACTTTTGGTTGTTGTGGTTAGCAACCATGCTGATTTTGGCTTTACCGATTACTTATTTGGAAATTGCCTTAGCCAAACGCTCTAAAACGACAGCATTACAAGCACTTTCAAGTTTAACCCGTGATGCCGATGCTTCTCAAAAATGGCGTTTGGTGGGTTGGCTTGCTGTGGTGTTTATTCCATTTTTAGCTGGCGGGTTGCTGTCTAATGCAGCACAAATTTTAAATCAATATGCCGCGGCAGATTTGGCTAGTCATGTCTTATTTGTGATTCTGGCTGTTTTAGCCTTGGCATTGTCATTAGTGCCGCGTCAAATTTTATTGCTGTGTACCGTTGTTACTGTTGTGGCGGCTTTGGTTTTAGCGATGAGGATGGGTTCAGAACTCCCTGCATGGCAAGTCACTTCAATTGAGTTTAGCGAATGGGGCAGTGCAACTGTTTTAGCTTTGGTGGCCAGTGGTTTAGGCATGGGCTTGTACTGGCAAACCAGCTTGCCGCAAGTACAGCAACAATCTGCAGCAACCGCAACGGTATTGCCAATTTGGATTGCTCAGCTATTGGCAGTCGTTGCTTTTGCATTCTTTGCAGTACAGTCACAAATTCCAGCGTTGGCTTTGGTGGTGGCAACTGTTGCAGCAGCAGCAGTGGTATTGCAACTGGCACGTGAACAATTGGCACAACGTCAAATGGCGGTAGCAATTCAGTGGGTTGTATTGATTGCAGCAACTTTGGTTTGGGCAATTCCTGCCATGAGTCCTGTGTTTAATTTTGCCTTGTTGCTTTGGGGCTTAGTCATTTGTTTGATTTACGCTATTTTTGCAGGCTGGATTATGAAAATCAGCCATTTGCGCAAAGCCATGAACTTTAGCAGCGAAGCATTTTATAACATTTGGCGTATTGCGGTACGTGTGGTGTTACCTGTATCTATCGTAGTGGCGATGGTAGCGTTAATTGGACAGTGGATCGCATGAGTCAAGTGGCACAGGTTTGGGTGGCGTATGCCACACCTGATCAACAATGGCATGTGGCTGTCGCATTTCAGCAGGGCATGACCGTACTGGATGCAATTCAGCAGAGTGGGCTTGCGATAGCAACGACTTTGCCTGAACCGTTGATGCTGGGTATTTTTGGTGTACGGGTTGAGCCGCAACATGTATTACAAGCAGGTGATCGGGTTGAGATTTATCGTGCTTTGACCATTAATCCGAAAGATATTCGTCGTAAACGTGCCGCAAAGAACCCGGTAGGACGTTATGCCAAAAGCAATCGCTTAAGACAATTGAAATAATTTAAAAACCCCTCAGATGAATTTCAGTGAGGGGTTTCTTTTTATTCTAAAGCGGCTATAGTGGAGGCGCGTTGAGAATCGCTTCTTTCGATCCTGGTAGACCAGGTTGAGATTCTGGAATGGTTTCCAAGCCTTCAACTTTTTCTACGATACCATTTTGATTGAAAAAGATTTTCAAATGCTGACCATGCGCGGCAGGGATCTTGGCTTTTTTAGCATAAGTTCCTGGGATATAGTTGTAAATGTAGTCCCAACGTAGCGGATTCATCGGATCGGCGATGGTTGGACTGCCCAGCAAAAAGCGGACTTGTTGATGACTCATACCGACTTGGACTTTAGACGCTTGAGCTTGGGTTAAAGGTTTACCCTGTGGAATATCGACTTTATAAACGCCCAAGGTCGAACAGCCTGCGAGCAGTGAAGTGACCAATAACGTCAACATGATTTTTTGCATTTTGCTAAACTATCCCAAATTAATTATGATGCATTTGATCTTGATCCAATGTTAGATCATACTGCATCTTAACTTTGTTGCATATTCCAACTTTAATTTTGTTGAGAGACCTTTTTTCATGCCTATTTCAAATCAAGAATTACGCAAAGCTGGACTTAAAGTTACCCTTCCACGAATTAAAATCTTAGAATTATTAGAAAATTCAAAACAACATCATTTAAGTGCAGAAGATATCTACAAAACTTTACTCGATCAGGGTGAAGATGTGGGTTTAGCAACTGTTTATCGTGTGTTAACACAGTTTGAAGCAGCAGGCATTATTGAGCGCCATAATTTTGAGAACAATCATTCTGTGTTTGAAATTATGCAGGAAGATCACCACGATCATCTAGTCTGCTTGAACTGTAGCAAAGTGGTTGAATTTATTAATGATACTATTGAAAAAGAACAGCATGATGTGGCAGAGAAATTTGGTTTTGAGCTAACAGGTCACTCGCTGAATTTATATGGTTATTGCGATGCGCCAGAATGTCGTGAAGCGTTACGCAAAAAATAATTTGCTCAAGGTATAAAAAATAGGCTTCCGTATGGAAGCCTATTTTTTGTGTTTAAGCGTTGTTATTGACCATCGAAGGTAATATTCGAGGTTGCATGTAACAAGCGCTCGCCACCTTCTTCTGCAAGTTTGATTTGTAGACGCAAATCGTTTGGTGAGTCGGCGTGTTTGAGTGCATCTTTATAACTAATTTGCCTGGCTTTATAGAGGTCGTATAAGGCTTGGTCAAAGGTTTGCATACCCAATTCACGTGAACGCTTCATGAGGTCTTTAATTTCGTGCACATCACCTTTACGGATTAAATCTGCAACTAATGGTGAGTTAATTAAAATTTCAATCGCAGCACGTCGTGAGTTGCCATCAATGGTTGGAATTAACTGCTGCGCCACAATTGCTTTCAGGTTTAGTGATAAATCCATGAATAATTGGTTATGACGGTCTGCTTCAAAGAAGTGAATAATCCGGTCGATGGCTTGGTTAGCGTTGTTGGCGTGCAGGGTGGCAAATACCAAATGCCCCGTTTCGGCAAAGGCAATGGCATAATCCATGGTTTCGCGGGAACGAATCTCACCAATTAGAATCACATCAGGCGCTTGACGTAAGGTGTTTTTTAACGCTACTTCAAAGGAATCGGTATCAATCCCGACTTCACGTTGGGTAATAATACAGCCCGCATGTTCATGCACAAATTCAATCGGGTCTTCAATGGTAATAATATGACCTTTAGAATTTTGGTTGCGGTAACCAATAATAGACGCCAAAGAAGTCGATTTACCTGTACCCGTTGCGCCTACAAAAATGATGATGCCACGTTTGGTCATCGCCAAATCTTTGAGAATAGGGGGGAGTTTCAAGTCATCCATGGCCGGAATTTTGGTTTCAATCCGACGCAATACCATGCCTGGCTCATCACGTTGCTGGAATGCACTGACACGAAAACGTGCTGTTTTTTCACGGTTGGTGATCGCAAAGTTACATTCACGGGTTTCGGCAAATTCCTTACGCTGTTTTTCACTCATAATTGAGTTAAGTAACTGACCGATAATTTCACCTGTGAGCTTACTTTTTGCGACAGGTACAATTTGTCCATGAATTTTCATGGAAGGTTCAACATTGGCTGTAATAAACAAGTCTGATGCTTGTTGCTGAATCATTAAATTCAGTAAATCATTAAAGTCCATCGTGTATCTCGAATTTTAAACTTATAAGAATGATTCAGGCTGTTTTGCAACCGTACGAGCCGTTTGTGGGCTAATTACACCGCGCGATACCAAGTTTTTCAAACTCTGGTCGAGGGTGGTCATACCGTAGTTGGCACCTGTCTGAATTGCCGAGTACATTTGAGCTACTTTGTTTTCACGAATTAAGTTACGCACCGCAGGAATACCAATCATGATTTCATGCGCTGCTACACGGCCACCGCCATTTTTCTTGAGCAGAGATTGCGAAATGACGGCTTGTAAAGATTCAGATAACATGGCGCGTACCATGTCTTTTTCTTCTGCAGGGAATACGTCAATCACACGGTCAATGGTTTTTGCCGCAGAGGTGGTGTGTAGCGTACCAAATACCAAGTGACCTGTTTCGGCAGCCGTCAGTGCCAAACGAATGGTTTCTAAGTCACGCATTTCACCCACTAGAATAATGTCAGGGTCTTCACGCAGTGCTGAACGTAATGCTTCGTTAAAGCCATGCGTATCACGGTGTACTTCACGTTGGTTGACCAAACATTTTTTAGATTGGTGTACAAATTCGATTGGGTCTTCGACGGTCAGAATGTGGTCGTAGCGATTGTCATTAATAAAGTCAATCATCGCGGCAAGTGTGGTCGATTTACCTGAACCCGTTGGGCCTGTCACTAACACTAAACCACGTGGATATTCACAAATATCTTTAAAGATTTGTCCCATGCCTAAATCTTCCAGGGTCAAAACTTTAGAAGGAATGGTACGGAATACTGCGCCTGCACCGCGGTTTTGGTTAAAAGCGTTCACACGGAAACGAGCCACACCAGGGACTTCAAAAGAAAAGTCCGTTTCTAGATTTTCTTCATAATCACGACGTTGTTTATCATTCATAATGTCGTACACCAATTTGTGTACTTCTTTATGTTCTAATGCTGGTAAGTTAATACGACGAACTTCACCATCCACACGAATCAGTGGTGGCATGCCCGCAGATAAGTGTAAATCCGAAGCGCCATTTTTAGCGGAGAACGCCAATAATTCTGTAATATCCATAAAGTCCCCGAGATCAATTAAATCTTAATTATTTTGATAGAATAATACGGCTTTCCATCAGCTTAACCAACTGTTAGTTGCTGGACAAGGAAAAAAAAGATGAATGAAATGAGAAATGCATCAATGAATAATCTGCAGCTTATGCGCACTCAGGTTTTGCAACAAATTCAACACGCATGCCAGTTGGCGCAGCGCGAGCCAAATACGGTGCAATTATTGGCGGTGTCTAAGACTCATCCGAGTGAAGCTTTGCGTGAAATGTATGCGACAGGGCAGCGTGCTTTTGGCGAAAATTATTTGCAAGAAGCCTTAGATAAAATGCAGGCCTTGAGCGATTTAGAAATCGAATGGCACTTTATTGGACATGTGCAGCGCAATAAAACCAAGCATTTGGCAGAAAAATTTGCATGGGTGCATGGAGTAGATCGTTTAATTATTGCTGAACGATTATCGAATCAGCGCGATGCTCAACAAGTGCCCCTGAATATTTGTTTACAAGTAAATATTGATGCGCAAGACACGAAGGATGGTTGTCAGCCGAGCGAAGTTACAGAATTAGTCCGACAGATCAGCCAATTACCGCATTTAAAACTACGCGGTTTGATGGTGATTCCTGCACCTGATCATCCTCAAGCTTTTCAAGATGCCAAACAATTGTTTGATGCAGTGAAAGCACAACATGCACAACCTGAAGATTGGGATACTTTGAGTATGGGGATGTCGGGCGATTTAAATGCCGCAATTGCAGCAGGTTCAACTATGGTACGGGTTGGTACAGCATTGTTTGGCGCACGTGACTATTCCAAGGCTTAATTACTAGATGAACAAAGAATCTGCCAAGATTTTGCAAACATTATCTTGTACGTTTTGGCTGACATGAAATGCGGAATTTTGCGGCTAGTGCTGAAGGCTGGATTTTCTTAATATGAACTTATCGGGAAACAGGGAGTTTCCTAAATAAGAAGAATAAGAAATAGAACAACACGGAAGTGCTTGGTACGACAGGAGTTATACCAAAAACTGAATCTAGAAAGCCTCGACAGGATGTCGAGGCTTTTTTAGTTTTGTGTCGTAAAGCTGTCAAAATTTTGGCTTATGTAGATTTTTTTTAATGACCTTCACTATTTTTTAGAAAGCGTCACTTCCGTCTAGTAAATATGACAAGCGGATATTTAAGATTTATTCGCTATCCAGATTTGAATGCGGGCAATGAGTAAAAATAACAAAAAACACAACTAAAAGAAGCCTGTAAAAATGATGATCTAACCGGTTTTTTAGGTATTTTTCTTGTAT
Organism: Acinetobacter sp. UBA801; assembly: GCA_002296655.1. Classification (GTDB taxonomy): domain Bacteria; phylum Pseudomonadota; class Gammaproteobacteria; order Pseudomonadales; family Moraxellaceae; genus Acinetobacter. The sequence continues at coordinate 3,312 of DBIN01000012.1, read as the reverse complement.
CCAACTCAATGACAAAAGTACAGACGGTGAGGATGACTTCAAAATTAAAACTGCTTTAAAAACCAAAAAAATAGGGAAATGTACTCAACACCTGAGAAATTTATACTTAAACTGGTCAATGCAGCAAATAAAATGATCGTTTTTATTTCCATAAAATTAAATACATAAGTATAGCTGATTTTAAAATCAACCCAATGTAATTTCAGGTAAGCCTAAAATCTGAAATCTCACAGTCAGCTTAAGAATTCTTCAATCGACAAATAATTTCCAGATTTTAGGCAGTCTTGGGTCTAACCTACTACATTGACTTCACTTGCGCCTGCACCCACAGGTTTGACTTGAATTTGCACAGGAATTCGTTCGTGCATTTCCTGAATATGCGAAATCAACACCACTTTACGTCCCTGACTTTGCAGATGGTCTAAGGCATTCATCACCATGTGTAAGGAAGTCGGATCGAGTGTGCCAAAACCTTCATCAATAAATAATGATTCCAACTTCATTGAACCAGATGCCATATTGGCAATTGCCAGTGCTAACGCTAAAGAAACTAAAAAGGTTTCCCCACCAGATAAAGACAGGACAGGGCGAATTTCACTGTTCATGTCTAAATCAATAATCGCCAAACCCAAACTGTCAGGAATACGATGCAACTGATAACGCGAACTCAGTGGCAGCAATTGCTGATTGGCGTATTCCACCAAAATATCCAAGTGATGTTCTTGGGCAATTTTCTTAAATTTTGTCCCTTCTTTATGCCCAATTAAATCGTAAATACGTCCCCAACGATATTCTTCAGCTTTGATACTTTCAATTTGAGTCTGGTAGGCTGCAAAAATCCCCTGATTGGTGCGATTCAGGCGTAGTTGTGCCTCGATGTCATTATAGTCTTGTTGTTGTTTGGCTTTGTCTGTTTGCAGCGCAGCAAGTTGAGTAGTGACCTCGTCAAAAGTCAGTTGCGGCTGTTGTTTCAAGTGCTTTTGATATTGTTCTTCTAGCGTTTGCCAAGCCGTTTTAGCACTTTCCAAACTGTTTTGCTGTTGCTGTAGCATCTTGCGTATTTGCTGATGTTCAGCATAAGAAATCTGTAAACATTCATCAATGACGCTGGCTTGAAAGTGCGTGTGTGCCGCTTGCCACGTTGCAATGTGTTGCTGGCATTCAGTGTGTTGCTGCATGCGCTGTTGAATTTTACTGTCCAAACCATGTTTTTGTAGTTGTAAGTCTTTTAACACCTGTTCTGCTTGGTGAAGTACGGTGCGTTGTGTGTTAAGTGCAAGATTGAGTTGCTGTTGTTGCTGATCTAAAGCCTGCTGCCATTCTTGATAGGTCTGATATTCGCATCCCGCATGGGTTTTTGTCAGTTGCTTAATTTGATCACGCAGCTCACTGCCTGCAGTTTTAATGTGCTGCAGTTGTTGGATTTTCTCGGCATGTTGCTGTTGTAAAAATAGCAACTTTTCTTGCACTTGCTGCTGTTGTTGAGTCAGTTGTTCTATGGTTTTGCTCAGTTGAACTTGTTGCTGCTGTAAGTGATGACGTTGCTCTAACTGTTGCAAGGCATGTTGATAGTATTCAATTGGTTGGTTGAGCCAAGCAAGTTTTTGTTCTGCATCTAAAAGTGACAAAATAGGCTGTAAACGCTGCGAAAGATCTTGGCGCTGTTGAATAGCATATTTGAGTTGTTCTGCCTGCTGTGCAGCATTGCGCCATTGTTTTAGGGTGTCGTTTGCCTGTTGAATGCTCTGCTGCAAGTGTTGAGTGGACTGAGATGTGGTTGCCCAATGTTGTTGCACGCTTTCAATTTGCTTTGCAACAGGCAGCGCCGCATCCAAATCTAATGATAAGGACGCTGTAAGCTGTTGTACCAATGTCTGCTGTTGCTCAAGTTGCTGTTGCAGCTCCAGTTTACGTTGTTGTTGTTGCTGATAAGTTGCATTGTATTGACTGCAATCACGCTCCAATTGCTGTAACTGTTTTCGTGCATGCTCAAATTCAGTTTTGGCTTGCTGCAATTGCTGATCCTGCAATTGGTTTAAAGCATCACTGAGTAAGTTTTCATGTTGAATAAATGGATGTTCATGGCTGCCACAAACCATACAAGTTTCATTCGGTTTCAGTTGGGCGCGTAAATCCTGCACACTTTGATGCTGCAATAAACGCTGCTGTTCAAAAATCAGCTGTAATTGCTGCAAGGCTTGTTCAGTAATTTGTACTTGCTGCTGTTGGGTTTGAATTTGAGCCTGTGTCTGCTGTTGCAAGCTTAGAGTTTCTTGCTGATGCTGTTGTAATTGCTCAAATAAAGTGGCCTGTTGTTGCCATTGTTCAAGTGCTTGCTGCAAGCGTTCTAAAACATGCACACTCTTTAAAGCATGTTGTAATTGCTGTTGCTCTGCCGTGAGTTGCTGCTCAAGTTGTTCAGGGTGTTGATATTGTTTTTCCCAAACCAAAAGTTGTTGTTGTGTATGTTGTTGTTGCTCAATTAAGGTATCTAATGCCGATTGGAACAGCGCTGGGTTTTGCTGACGCAGTTGCTGTTCAAGCTGCAAATAATCTTGTAGACGTTGCAGCGTAAGGGCTAAGTTTTCATCAAAATTTGCCCATGCAGCAGTCTGTTTGAATTGTTGCTGTAAGTGTTGCTGTTGTTGTTGCTCAGTCGCAAGTTGAGTGGTCAGTTGGTTTAAGTCATTTTGTACAGGCTGAATTTGCTGCGCTAAAAATAATTTTTGTGCGGCATCCAAAGCGGTATATTGCTGGAGTTTGCTGGAAATTTCATGTTGTAACTGTGCCGCAATTTCAAGTTGTGGCTTCAATTGCTCTACATGTTGCTGCCATGCCTGAAGTTCTTTCTCCGCTTGCTGTTGCTGACTCATCGCTTGCTGTTGTGCGAGTTCAGCTTGTTGCAAGTTTGGTTCAAATTTCAAAAGCTGTTGATTCAGGTTTTTCAGCTCGGTATCCGCTTGCTGACGTAACACAAATTGCTCACGGATAGTTTGAAATTCATCTAAATGTTTGAGCAATTGTTTTTGAGAGGCGAGTTTAAGATCGGCATCGACTTGAACATCGTATATTTCTTTTTTAGCTTGGGTGCTGGCATAGAGTTCATGGCAATCTTTGTGCCATTTCACATCATTTTCATACAGTTTTTCGGTTTGGGGCAGCCATGAACATCCATTTATTCAACATGAAAACTTACTCAGTGATGCTTTAAACCAATTGCAGGATCAGCAATTGCAGCAAGCCAAAACTGAATTTGAGCCTGTGTCTGCTGTTGCAAGCTTAGAGTTTCTTGCTGATGCTGTTGTAATTGCT
>DBIN01000016.1 GCA_002296655.1 Acinetobacter sp. UBA801 | reverse complement strand
ATTGTATTCGCTATGCCAATGAGCGCACTGCATTTGGCGAACCAATTTCACATCGTCAAAGTGTGGCTTTTATGATTGCAGATATGGCCATTGAAATTGAAGCCATGCGCATGCTGTTGCTGAATGCAGCGAGTCTTGCCGAATCGGGTAAAAACTTTCATCGAGAAGCATATTTAGCACGTCTGCTCTGTGCAGAAAAATCTATGCAAATTGCCACCAATGGCGTGCAAATTTTAGGTGGTCATGGCTTTACAAAAGAACATCCTGTAGAGCGTTGGTATCGTGATTTACGTGCGACTGCAATTATGCATTCAGGCTTGCATGCTTAATCTCACACCATCAATAAACGATAGCCAGCTAGAAAAATAAGGAATACATCCATGAATTTACAAAATCCAAAAAAATTCAAAATGTTGGTCGATCAGGCACATGAAGTTGCTTTAAATGTATTACGTCCCATTTCAAGGAAATATGATAAAGCCGAACACGCCTACCCGAAAGAATTAGACATGCTTGCCGCCTTAGTTGATGGTATGAACCAAGCGGGCGATGGCATGAATGCAGGTGCAGCAGTCAACAAACGTGGTGACACATCTACAGGTAACAAAAATGGCGTAAATATGTCTACCGCACTGAGTATTGTCGAAATGTGTTATGGCGATACAGGTTTATTACTCAGTATGCCACGCCAAGGTTTAGGTAATTCTGCGATTGCTGCGGTGGCCAATGAAGAACAATTACAACGCTTTAATGGTGTTTGGGCAGCCATGGCAATTACCGAACCCAACTGTGGTTCTGACTCTGCGGCTATTCGTACCACTGCCACCAAAGTAGACAATGAATATATTTTAAATGGTGAAAAGATTTTTGTGACCTCTGGTGACCGCGCCGATGCCGTTGTTGTGTGGGCAACCTTAGACAAAAAACTGGGACGTGCTGCGATCAAATCCTTTGTTGTGACTAAGGGCACACCTGGCATGACCGTGGAACGCTTAGAACATAAATTAGGGATTAAAGCCTCGGACACAGCAACAATTCGATTTGAAAATTGCCGTGTTCCTGCGAGCAACCTTTTAGGCAATACAGAAATTGATGTTGCCAAAGGGTTTGCAGGTGTGATGGAAACCTTTGATAACACTCGCCCTTTGGTGGCAGCTATGGCCGTTGGTTGTGCCAAAGCCGCTTTAGAGCGGATTAAGGAAATTTTTAAAGACCAATTAGATGCAAATTATGCCACGCCCTATTTACAGTGTTCACATATCGCAGCACAGACTTACCGGATGGAAGCAGAATGGGAAGCCGCACGTTTATTGATGCTCAAAGCAGCATGGATGGCAGACAATAAACAGCCTAACTCACGCGAAGCTTCTATTTCCAAAGCCAAAGCTGGTCGCGTGTGTAATGAAATCACGCTCAGGTGTGTCGAGTTAGCTGCAGCCGTGGGTTATAACGAAGATGAGTTATTGGAAAAATGGGCACGTGATTCGAAAATTTTAGATATTTTTGAAGGTACGCAACAGATTCAGCAATTGATTATTGCCCGTCGTGAATTAGGTAAAAGCTCGAGAGAACTCAAGTGAGTTTGGAGTTTTAAGTTATATATCAAGGCAAAATAAAAGACAGATTTTTATAGAAATATTTCTATAAATTTCTGTCTTTTACATTTCAATCAACTGGGCAAAGTAGCTAGATTAATAATTCAACCAATTATCCACTACACCAAATTTCTTAAAAATTCGTGCACGACGTTTAGGCTGAATATTGGCTTTGTTTAAATTGCCTTGATAATGCTCAAACACACGCTTATCCATAATTTTAAACCACAAAGGTGGAATCATGGCAGGCAGTAACATGCTGGCATAACCGCTTGGTAATTCAGGCGCTTCATCAAAATGTCGCAAAGCCTGAAATGGTCGGGTTGGATAAGCATGGTGATCGGAATGGCGCTGTAACTGATATAAAAATAAATTGGTCACAATATTGTTATTATTCCAACTATGTTCAGGCATGGTGCGCTCGTATTTGCCCTGCGCATCTTTTTGTCTAAGCAAACCATAATGTTCAATATAATTAATTATTTCAAACAAACTAATGCCATAAAAAGCCTGTGTCGCCAAATACGGAATGATCCCAGTACCAAAGCGTGCCAACAATGCACTGTGAAATGCCGCACTCATGCCCCAGCCTTGCAATAATTCATTGTCCTTCGACCAAAAACTTTTGCCTTTACGTTTTAAACGCTGAGTTTCAATTTGCAGCGCAGACTTAAACGAACCTTTTACCGTGCGTGGCCAAAATTCATAAAATGTTTCTCCCATACGTGAAGATGCAGGGTCTTCAGGTGTCGCAGCACGTTTATGATGACCATACGGATGCTCAACTCGAAAATGGTTATATCCTGTTGGTGCTAAGGCCAAATGTGACAGCAAGTGATCTATTTTTGAAGATTTATGGCTGAGTTCATGCGCAGTGTTGACAGCAATACCGTTCACCATCCCCATGGAAATACCCAGAAAAATTTTATCGAGCAATGAGGTTTGTGGTCGTCCAACCAAATAGGCCGCATAAATATTGGCAGCATATTGCAAAGGAATAAAACTTTTCACCAAACGCGAATAATACCGATCTTGCTCAAGTCGTTTCACATCTTCATTGCTTGGGTTATTGGCATCTTGCCCAATTAAAGTATCAATAGTTGGAATAATCAGATGCAATAATAAAGGGCCACCCAAAGCAAAAACTTTTTTCGCAGGCTTCGGAGCGAATTGATAACCCGCTAAAATCCCCATTCCCAATACAGGTAAAAATGGGCTGATTAACCATAAATAACGCTTTTTATCGAGTTGAGTGGCGCTTTTATAGGGAACATCCTGTTCCATCTCTTTAAGCAAATGAAGTGGTGCGTTCATCTTATTTTCTTCCTTCTACGCTGTTCTGCCTATATATTTGAGGAAAGACACGAGAATGAACAGTTGCAGACGTCCAAAAAAGCTATGCAAAAGTCTTTGGCGCAAAATGCGCTATATTGTCCTGAAATCACAGGTTTTATTTTTTATAATGATTTATGCTTAAAATATGGATGCTTTAAGTAAAATTTTTGATGATATACATCTGCACCAATCAGAATATATCTATTTAAATCCTCAAGGAGATTGGTCATTTCAATATCGTGACCAAGGGGCAATGCTGGCTTATGTAGTACTACAAGGCTCGCTGCATATCCATTTATCTGCACAGACACACCTTCACATTGATGCAGGTGATATTGTCCTGATTCCATCGGGTTGCAGTCATTACGCAAGTGCAACTGCAGACACTCACTGGACAGAACACTTTGATATTTCGGATTTATTTCAAATTCAGTCACAGCAGTCAATAAATTTTGGCACGATAAATCACACACAAGCTGAAGACGCATTTATTTTGGTGATTCAATGCCACATGGACACCACCATGGCAAAACCGCTTTTAAGTGCCCTACCCGAATATCTGCATATTCCGCATATCATGTGCAGCACAGCGCCCGAGTGGTTACAAATTGGCTTGCAATTTTTAGCGGTGGAAAGTCATCAAATCCGACCGGGACGGGATAAAATATTAGATCACTTGGTCAGTATTTTACTGATTGAATGTGTGCGTGATTATATTTTTCAGCTTGATGACTCAAATAACTGGCTCGGCGCTTTGGCACATCCTGAACTTTCCAATGCGCTCGCAGCTATTCATGGTCAACCCGAAAAAGCATGGACGGTAGAAAGTTTGGCAGAACAATGTTGCATGTCACGTTCTAAATTTGCCAATTTGTTTAATCAGGTGATTGGTAAGCCGCCTTTGGCATACTTACAACAACATCGGCTACGCTTGGCATCGCATTATTTACAGCAAGGACAATTGTCGATTCAACAAATTGCCCATCGTGTCGGTTATTCTTCCGAAACCGCCTTTAGCCAAACTTTTAAAAAGCAATTCGAGCTAACACCTAGCCAGTATCGGCAGCAGTTTCAAAACAACAATGCAATCACGAAATGAACAGTTTAACGATCTAAAATCGCCAAAATTGCTTGTGCAGGGTCTTCGCTGTTATCGGACAATAATTGCTTATGCATAGTGATATGCTGCATCACCTGAATTTGTGCTGTTTCGATATCAATTAACTTTTCAATTTCTGCTGCCAAACGCTCTGGTGTTGCATCCTCCTGAATTAACTCCTGAATCACCTTTTTACCTGCAATAATATTTGGCAATGAATAATAAGGAATTTTCACCAACAGTTTCGCAATCCAATACGTGATCCGATTCAGCTTATAAAACGTAACCATTGGACGATGTAATAGCATTGCTTCTAACGTCGCCGTGCCTGAAGCCAGTGCAATCATATCGGACGCATTCATTACCTGACGACCAATTTTGGATTCTGTGCCACGATTTTCCATCAATTGCACTTTGTCTTGTAATGCACTCGGATAAGACTGCAGTAACGCTTCAATTTGTTGTTTACGTGCATCATTAATTGCAGGAATTAGATACTTAAACTGCGGATATTTTTGCGTCAAAATATAAGCCGCATCTAAAACTAACGGCCCTAAACGTTCAATTTCACCACGTCGGCTACCGGGCAATAATGCAATATGTTGTTGCTGTTGATCTAGACCCAATTCTTGTTTTGCTGCAGCAATTGGATTTTCCAACGGTAACTGACTCGCCAAAGGATGTCCGACAAAGGCTGCAGGCACATCCCACTTTTTAAAAAAGGCTTTTTCAAACGGAAATAAACATAGCACCAAATCTATACTGGCTTTAATGCCATGTACGCGACCTTGTCGCCATGCCCATACCGAAGGGCTGACATATTGCACGGTTTTAATTGGCAAGTTTTTCTGTTTTAAACTTTTAGCAAGACGTAAATTAAAATCAGGTGCATCAACTCCAACAAAGACATCGACAGGATTTTGAGTCCATTTTTCGACCAAGCCATCTCGTACTGCAAAGAGTTTTTTCAAATCTTTCAGCACTTCAACAATGCCCATTACCGATAAAATATCCATCGAATAATAACTTTTAAACCCTTCTGCAATCATTTGCGGACCACCAATGCCTTCAAACTCAGCATCAATGCCTTGCTCACGAAAACGTCGCATGAGTTGTGCCCCCAAAGTATCTCCCGATACTTCTCCCACAACGATACCAATTTTAAGTTTCCGATTTTGCAAGCGTTTTATCCTCTAAATTTTAATGGATATGAATTTTCGCATTTTAGCATAGCCACTGTATTTTGTAAGAAACAGAAAGTAAGCCGTGGCTTGAATCTGCGATCTTTTGCACTGATTTTCCACATTGACTATATCTGTTTTAAGAATAAGTAAATCATTAATCAAGACAACAGCTTATTGCCAAAAGTCATAATATATTCACGTTTTTGACTTCGGCATATCTTCATGGTTGGTCCTTTAGAGTTTATTTTGGCAGGTGTATTGGTCGGCTTCTGCGTGGGTGTGACTGGCGTGGGTGGCGGATCACTCATGACTCCCATTCTGATCAGCTTATTTAAAATTGAACCGCATATCGCCATTGGGACAGACCTGCTCTATGCCGCCATTTCAAAATTCTGTGGTTCATTGGTTCATGCCAAAAAAATGAATATTGTATGGCCCATTGTAATTTGGCTCGCGGTGGGCAGTATTCCTGCTTCATTTGCGACTCATTGGGTTTTAGAGAATTATTTAAGCCAATCAAGCAATTACAAAATGGTACTGACCATGGTGTTGGGCTTTATGTTGACCTTAACTGGCATCTCAATTGTGTTTCGCAGTCAAATTGAAACGTTTTTTAATAAACACCGTAAACAAGAATTGCCCGATATGACCCAAGACCTTGAAAAGGTCAAACTACAGGCTGCAGATAAGCGCGCCCTCATTGTGATTATGGGGATTGTATTGGGTGTGTTTGTCACACTTTCTTCAGTGGGTGCAGGTGCTTTTGGCATCATGGCATTGGTGCTAATGTTCCCCAATTTACCAATGATTCGTATTATCGGCTCAGATGTTGTGCATGCTGTCTTACTCACCCTAGTTGCAGGTTTAGGTCACATGAGTTCAGGCAATGTCGATTTTCACCTGTTGATTTGGTTGTTAGTTGGTTCGATTCCTGCAATTGTGGTGGGGACTTTAGTTAGTTCACGTTTACCTGAAAAAGTGATTCGTAAGGTTTTAGGTATTACCTTATTTATTATTGGGATTAACTTTATGGTCAATCCTGTGAAATCAAAACCTGTCAGTATGCCAGAAACTGCAACTGCAGTTTCCGACGCACAAGCCAGCCAATAATGAATGTTTTATCTGACATGATTTTGCAAAAACAGACTGTTTAATTTATCTACCCGATTCATCACTTATTTTTTAAAGAGGTATTCATCTTTTTATAACAAAATATAGTGAAATTCATGTTATATTCAGACTATTAAACAATCTTTTGTATGATCAAACCAGTGACGGCAATGAATACTTTACAGTCTAATCCTCTTACACAATCAGACATCGATGACGTGAATATTGAAAGTATTCAGCCTCTCGTGACTCCTGCAGAATTAAAAACTGAGTTACCTTTAACTGAAAATGCTTATCAAACCGTTCTTCGTGGTCGTGAAACAATCCGCAATATTTTAGATGGTAAAGACAAGCGTCTATTTGTTGTGATTGGTCCATGTTCTATTCACGACCCTGCTGCTGCGCACGAATATGCAGATCGTTTAAAAGTATTAAGTGAAAAAGTAAAAGATTCTCTTTACATTGTGATGCGTGTTTATTTTGAAAAACCACGTACTACAGTGGGCTGGAAAGGCTTAATTAACGATCCAGACATGAATGACTCTTTTAACATTGAAAAAGGTTTGCGTATCGGTCGTAAACTTTTACTTGAGTTAAATGAAAAAGGTTTGCCATGTGCGACTGAAGCACTTGATCCAAACTCTCCACAGTATTATCAAGATTTAATTTCTTGGTCTGCAATTGGCGCACGTACTACTGAAAGCCAAACACACCGTGAAATGTCATCTGGTCTTTCTTCTCCAGTCGGCTTTAAAAATGGTACAGATGGCGGCTTAACGGTTGCAACCAATGCTATGCAATCGGTAAAACACGGTCACAGCTTCTTAGGTCTGAATGATCAAGGTCAGGTTTCTGTGATTCGTACTAGCGGTAACCCATATGCACACGTGGTTTTACGTGGTGGTAATGGTAAGCCTAACTACGATGCAGGTTCTGTTGCAGATGCTGAAAATGCATTGAGCAAAGCCAAAGTCAGCACTAAAATCATGATTGACACCAGTCATGCTAATTCAAACAAAGACCCTTACTTACAGCCATTGGTATTAAAAAATATCACTGAGCAAATTTTAGATGGCAATAAGTCTATTGTTGGAATTATGGTCGAAAGTCACCTGAAAGGGGGTCGTCAAGATATTCCTGAAAACTTATCCGATTTAGAATATGGTAAGTCTGTGACTGACGGTTGTATCGATTGGGATACTACTGAAAAAGCATTGCTTGAAATGCATGAAGCATTAAAAGACGTTTTAGTGAATCGTTAAGATTTAAAAACGCCATCTTCATGATGGCGTTTCTATTTGTAGTATAGGAAATTCTGCGCGCATGAATGACATTGAAACCCAACTTAGCCAAATTAAAAATTTCCAGTTTATTCATGAGCGTTTGTTTTCTTCAGGTCAACCTACGGCTGAAGAATTAAAACAAATTAAAGAATATGGTATTGGCACTGTCATTAATTTGGTTGAAAGTGATGCAGAAGAAGCCCTTAACCATGAAGACAAAATTTGTCTGGATATTGGACTGAACTATATCCAACTTCCAATTTCATGGGAAACACCATCTTCTGATCAATGCTTATTATTGCTCGATTTGGTCAATCATTTATTAGAAAGCCAAATGGTTTGGGTACATTGCAGCAATAACAACCACGTCAGTAGTTTGATGTATTTATATCGTCAATATTTTATGGATGTGGATATTGCAACGGCTCAAGACTTTTTACACGACATATGGACACCCAATGAAACTTGGACAGGGTTAATTCACGCCGTTTCTTTGCAGTTGCAAGGTCGTAAAGCCACCCAGGATTTACAACAAGCTTTAGAATCTGCTGAACTTTCTTAATTCAGCAGATTCTAAAGATAAAATTCTAACGCGATTATTTTGTATGAGAAATCAATACCGTCGCTGTTGCTAAAATACCTTCCTGACGACCAGTAAAACCCAATTTTTCAGTAGTTGTCGCCTTAATACTAATTTGTGTGACCTCTACCCCCAATACATCAGCAACACTTTGGCGCATTTCTAGCGTATGTGGTGCAAGTTTAGGACGTTCGCACGCCACAGTAATATCAGCGTTATTCAGTTTATAGCCACGGTCTAAAATGAGTTGATAAACCTGTTTAAGCAATACCCGACTATCTACACCTTTATAATTAGGATCGGTATCTGGAAAATGCTGCCCAATATCCCCTAGCGACAAAGCACCTAATAATGCATCACATAGTGCATGCAGCACTACATCGCCATCTGAGTGTGCTTTTAAACCTTGTGTATGAGGAATTTGAACACCTGCAAGCGTCACAAAATCTCCCGCTTCAAAGGCATGAACATCTAAACCTTGTCCAATACGAATCTGTGCAACCATGTTCAACTCCTGTAGAAATAAATCATTGAAATCTTGTATTCATACTTTCGATTTCGCTATATTAGACCTAGCGCAACATAGTGAAAGTATAAGCGATCATGCTGTTGAAATTTGAGAATCATCTTATCAAAAACTTAAGTACGCTGCTGTTATTTGGCTGTTTGTATTCATCTTTCTCTTATGCACAAGAGATTGATTGTACCTCTACATCCAATAAAAAGTTAGCACAGGTGTGCACAGAGAATTTCTCAGAATTGCGTGGAAAATTAAATGATCAATATTTAACAGCTTATTTGATGAGTGATGCACCAATCCGCTTATTAGAAGATACCCAGCAATTGTGGATACAGCGCTTACAGCAATGCAAAAGTTTAAATTGTTATACTCAGCAATTTGATTTCAGAATTGATCAACTGAATTTTTTCACTTCTATGAATCAAAGCATGTCCCAACATTATTTAAAATATGAAAATGGTCAATTTGCTGCACAGCCCGTACATTTACAAATTCATCAGCTCAATAAAAATAGCATTAAAATTGAAGGCATTGCGTATCGCAATCCAAATAATCGCCTTGAAACTCAAAGTATCGCCTTTTTAGCTTATACAACGCCTGAGCAAAAAAACAAAATCATCGACAATGAACATGACTGCAGTTATGAGTTTGATTATTCAAAAGCGATCTTAAAAATTCAAACCAAACAAAAAGGTTGTGAACGCTTTGCGGGTATCTATCGTTTATACGATTAATGCTTAACATAGATTGTATTAGACAGATTAAATAAGTAACCACAACACAATTGGCAAAGTTAATGCAGCAAATACCGTTTGTAGACTAATAATTGTTGCCATTAAACGACTATCGCCTCCTAAAACTTGTGTAAGTACATACGCTGCCGATGCAGTAGGTAACGCAAAAAACAAGACTAAAATTTGTGACTCCAGCACGGGAATATTTAGACTTAGACAAATTAGCCATGCCAAAGCAGGCATAAATAACAAACGCCCAAACACATTTAATGCCAATGTAAACACATCTCGTTGCAAGCCATTAAATTGTAATGCAGCGCCCACACACATTAAACCCAACGGCAAACTGCATAATGCCATTTGGCGAATAAAATGCGCTGCACCTTCCCATAAGGTCAAATCCGATAAATTAAATAGACCACCAACAATACAACCTAAAATTAATGGATTTTTCATCAATGACCACAGGATTTGCTTTGCCTGTACAGTTTTGGTATCACTTAAAGCGAGCACTGATAATACATTCACCATTGGGATGCAGAACACCAAAATAATCGCAAACAGTGCCATACCCTGCACCTGAAACAATGCTGCGACTAAAGCCAAACCGATATAAGTATTGAAACGTACCATGCTTTGCATATAGACGCCAAAACGGACGGTGGGTGTCTTAAAATGGCCACGCAAGGCATATAACAGACAACTGACCAAAGCTACAACAATACATACAACCAACAAAATCTGCGTGATTGATTTCGCTTCAATATTTGCTGTGGCGAGGTTTAAAAACAACATGCTGGGAAACAAAATATAGTAATTTAACTTTTCTGCACCCTTCCAAAATGGCTCATCCAGCATACGTGATTGCTTAAGTAGATAACCCATTGCAATTAAGGCAATCAAAGGGAAAAGTGCAATAAAAATTAAATGGGTCATGGGGGTGCTCTGTGTGTTACCGCTAAGTTATTCTTTTTTAATTATTGCTTAATAGGTAAAGAAAATTTATTGGATATTATAGAGATTTTTTGGGTATACCCTATTTTACTCAGGCTATTTAAAACTATAAAAAGTGAAAAGATAATGATAGGCAAGGCTCACCCACACCATCTTTCACATGGATTCTACATTAACGATGGGTATGAATTGACATGACAATCCCCATACTTGCCAACATGGAAATGACTGCTGTTCCACCATAACTCATCAGCGGCAATGGGTCACCTGTTACAGGTAAAATGCCACTCACCATCCCTGAGTTTAGAAACACAAAGAAAAAGAAAGTCAGACCAACCGTTCCTGCATACAAACGCCCGAAATTATGGAAAGAATTCATCCCAATCATCAAACAACGTAAAATAATGGCAGCAAACAAACTGAACAGTAAAAATACGCCAATAAAACCAAACTCTTCAGCATAGGTCGACATAATAAAGTCAGTATGATGTTCAGGCAGATAGCCCAAATGCGATTGTGTTCCCTCTAAATAACCTTTACCCGTAAAGCCGCCTGAACCAATGGCGATTTTGGATTGAATAATATTCCACCCTGCCCCCAAAGCATCCGACTCTGGGTCAAATAAGGTTAATACTCTTTTCTTTTGATATTCCTGGAAAAAGAACATCCAAAGCAATGGTGCTGCAACAGCCAATGCGGTGATCGCCCCTAAAATTAATCGCCATGACATGCCACTTAAAAATAGTGCAAACACCCCAGGAATAATCAAACCAATATTTAAGTCGGGTTGTAATGCCACCAATACAAAAGGAATCATCATAATCACTAAAGCAACAATGATATGGATAAATTTAGGCGGGAAAGCATGACGCGAAAAATACCACGCCATCATCAATGGCATGGCAAATTTCATAAATTCACTGGGCTGCATACTACCAATACCCGGCAAGCTGATCCATCGTTTTGCACCCATGCGGGTTTCACCAATGACCAGAACCAAAGCCAGCATGATCACTGCAAAGATATAAAAATAAGGACTGGCAGCTTGATATACCTTCGGCGGTATTTGCGCCAAAATAATCATAGCGATAAAGCCTAGACCAAAACTGGTGGCTTGTCGCAGCACCATCCCCATATCTTGCGCGGTGGCACTATATACCACCATCAAACCCAAAATCGCATTCAAAATCAGAAAACACAGCAACCATGGATCTAAATGTAATTTAGTCCAGCGTGAGGAATCATTTTTAATGCTTCTACCATCACGTAATGAGTGACGTAAAAAACGATACTGCTGCGATGGGTTCATGCGACTCGAAAGTATTTAAAATAGACAGGATGGACAATTATAGAAGTAAAGCGGCACAGAGTGAATCATTAAAGCTGAATCGTTGAAGATTCAAGCTTAACGCTGTGCTTTATTACACTAGATTTTTATCATCCATGTTGTTGTGAGGCTAAAATTAAACGTGCCAACTCTAAATCATCAGGATAGGTGATTTTAATATTATCCGAACGACCGTGCACAACATTTACTATTTGCCCTGCAGCTTCTAAAGCACTGGCCTCATCGGTAATCGTCAATTGCTGTTTTAATGCAGATTCAATGGCTGTTTTAAGCACATCCAGTTTTGCAATTTGAGGAGTTTGCGCTTGCCAAAGTTGGTCACGGCTTACCGTGGTTTTAATTTTTGTGCCTTGACTTACCTTTTTTAAAGTATCACGCACAGGAATAGCCAAAATTGCACTATGATCTGTTGCCACTGCAGTCTGATACAGTTGCTCAAGGCAAGCAGTTGTCACACAAGGACGCGCTGCATCATGCACCATAACCCAGTCATCTACATGGGCAATTTCAGATAAATAATGCAGTGCATTCAAGACTGAATCCACTCGCTCGGCGCCACCTTCACAAAAAAATGCTTTTTCTTTTTGTGCCAAGTTTAGGTTTTGTGCTACATCATCTGCTTGACCAATCGCCAAGACATAACCTGCTAAAGGCAAATGATTTAAACGTGCAATGCTGTGCTCTAAAACTGTTTGATCTTGAATATACTGATATTGTTTGAGTTCAGTACTAGAAAAACGACTACCAGAACCCGCTGCGGGAATAACCGCCCAAAGTTTAGGGTGTCGGGGCGGTTGCTGCTGCAGGTTGTTGTGATTCATTGGTGCGTAAATCTACTGTGGAATTTGGTTGAATATAAATAGGTTTATATTGTGTACTGATGGTGCTCATTTGCACAAAGGTTTCATGTGGCTTAATTAAGCCTAAATCTAAACGGGCATGCTCTTCTATGGCTTCTACCCCATTTTTTAAATCATAAACTTCTGCTGCAAGTACGCGATTGCGTTCCTTCAGTTCTGTATTTAATTCTATTTGTTGTTGGATTTTTTCTGTCAGTGCAGCATGGTCACGATAACCACCTTCACCAAACCAGTGTAAATATTGAAACCCTGCGATCAAAAAGATCGCAAGGCCCAACAATGCTTTACTCGCTTTGGAGTCAAATACATTTAATAATGACATCTACTGATTTCGCTTAGTTCAAACCTTTGAACTCAGCTTTACCGCGATATGCAGCATTAGTCAATTCTTCTATACGAAGTAATTGGTTATATTTTGCTACACGGTCAGAACGGCAAAGTGAACCTGTCTTGATTTGACCTGCTGCCGTACCCACTGCAAGATCCGCAATTGTAGAGTCTTCAGTTTCACCTGAACGGTGTGAAATAACAGTTGTGTAACCATTCGCTTTTGCAAGGTAAATAGCATCAAGCGTTTCAGTCAAAGTACCAATTTGGTTGTACTTGATCAGGATTGAGTTACCCACTTTTTCATTGATACCACGTTGTAAGATTTTCGGGTTAGTCACGAACAAGTCATCACCGACCAATTGAATCTTGTCACCTAAGATCGAAGTCAGGTAAGACCAACCTTCCCAATCAGATTCATCTAAACCATCTTCAATTGAGATAATTGGATATTGATTTACAAGGCCTGCTAAATAATCAGAGAATTGGTTACTTGTGAATGCTTTGTTGCCTTCACCAGCAAGAATGTACTGACCATTTTTGTAGAATTCTGAAGATGCACAGTCAAGCGCCAACATGATGTCAGAACCAGCTTTGTAGCCTGTCTTCTCAATAGCTTCAAGAATAACTGTGATTGCTTCTTCGTTAGAACGTAAGTTTGGCGCAAAACCACCTTCGTCACCCACTGCTGTGTTCAAACCTTTTTGGTTCAATACAGATTTTAATGAGTGGAAAATTTCTGCACCAGCACGTAATGCTTCAGAGAATGAAGTGAAGCCTACTGGCTCAATCATAAACTCTTGAATATCAACGTTGTTGTCTGCATGTGAACCACCATTTAAGATGTTCATCATCGGTACAGGCATAGTCAAAATGCTGTTGTTACGAAGGTCTGCGATGTATTGGAAAAGAGGAATTTTCTTTTCATCAGCAGCAGCGCGCGCAGCAGCCAAAGACACTGCTAAGGTTGCGTTTGCACCTAATTTTTCTTTGTTTTCGGTACCATCAAGCGCAATCATGGTGTTATCAATGTCTTTTTGTTCAAACACAGACTTACCAAGTAAAGCATCACGAATTAAAGTATTGACGTTGTTTACCGCAGTTTTAACGCCTTTACCTAAATAACGTGCTTTATCGCCATCACGAAGTTCTAGAGCTTCACGAGAACCAGTTGAAGCACCTGATGGTGCACATGCACGGCCAACTACGCCAGATGCTAAGATTACGTCTGCTTCGATGGTTGGGTTACCACGAGAGTCCAAAATTTCACGTGCACGAATGTCAACGATTTGGCTCATGAACAATTCCTCAGTTGATTAATAACGTGATGCTTTAGGCATCAATGAGTCTATAATTTAATATGGGTCTAATTTAGTGGGTGTCTAGCTTTTTGAAACCTTTTACCAAGGTATCCAATTCTTTAAGCTGTGCCAAGAACGGCTCAAGTTGTGATAGACGCAACGCACATGGACCATCACACTTTGCCTGCTCTGGTTCAGGATGTGCTTCTAGAAATAAACCTGCCAACCCAGTTGCCATACCTGCACGTGCCAATGTGGTAATTTGTGCACGACGACCACCTGCCGAATCCGCACGACCACCCGGAGTTTGCAAAGCATGGGTCACATCAAAGAACACGGGTACATTCATTTCTTTCATGATGTCAAAGCCCAGCATATCGACAACCAAGTTGTTGTAACCAAATGCTGAACCACGTTCACAAAGAATCAATTTGTCATTCCCTGCTTCTAAACACTTATGCAAAATATGACGCATTTCATGTGGAGCCAGGAACTGGGCTTTTTTGATATTGATAATAGCTTGAGTTTTTGCCATGGCTTCAACCAAATCGGTTTGGCGGCTTAAAAATGCAGGAAGCTGAATAATATCTGCGACTTCTGCCACAGGCGCAGCCTGATACGGCTCATGCACATCGGTAATGATTGGCACATTAAAATGTTTTTTAATGTCAGCTAGCCACTCAATGCCTTTGTCTAAACCTGGACCACGAAATGAGTTCAGGCTAGAACGGTTGGCTTTGTCAAAACTGGCTTTGAATACATACGGAATATTTAAGCGTGTGCAAATATCCACATAAGTTTCAGCAATTTCAAATGCAAGGTCTTTAGACTCAAGTACATTCATGCCGCCAAACAATACAAATGGCAAATGATTCGCCATTTGTATATCACCCAAACGTACAATTTCTTGTGGTTTTAATTGTGACATTTCAACTTCCTAGTTTATCCCTAAAGCCATCTTATTTGTTTTTTTGATGCTGTTGTTTTGCTGCACCAATAAAGCTAGCAAACAATGGATGTCCATCACGTGGCGAGCTGGTAAATTCTGGGTGGAATTGTACCGCAATAAACCAAGGATGTTGCGGAATTTCAACCGTTTCAACCAAGTGCTGAATAGGTGAATAACCCGAAATTTTAAGACCAGCTTCTTCAAGTACAGGAATATAACGATTATTCATTTCATAGCGATGGCGATGGCGCTCTACAATTTCTGCAGAACCATACACTTCACGAGTTTTCGTACCTTCAACCAATTCAGATTTTTGTGCACCTAAACGCATAGTGCCGCCCAAGTCAGAATCGACTGAACGCTGTTGAACTTCGCCTCGCTCATCTAACCACTCAGTAATCAAACCAATAAGGGGTGATTTAGTCGAACGGTTAAACTCTGTTGAACTTGCATCAGCAATACCTGCCACATTACGTGCATATTCAATCACAGCCAACTGCATACCCAAACAGATTCCTAAGAATGGTACACCGTTTTCACGCGCATATTTAATCGCTTGCATTTTGCCTTCAGTACCGCGCTCACCAAAGCCGCCCGGTACTAAAATTGCATCGGCATCTTTAAGTACGGTATTAACGTCTTGGCTTTCAAGCTCTTCTGCATTGACATAGTCAATTTCAACTTTGACACGGTTTTGAATGCCCGCATGCAACAATGCTTCGTTTACAGATTTATAGGCATCTGGTAGTTCAACATATTTACCCACCATCGCCACACGAACGCTGTATTCTGGGTTCAATAATGCATCGACTACGTTATCCCAATCAGATAAATCTGCTTCTGGAAGATCATTGAAGCCAAAACGTTCACAAATTAAATCATCAACATCTTGCTCATAAAATGTACGTGGAATTTGGTAGATAGTTTTTGCATCTTTACATACCACAACCGCGCGTGCTTCTACGTTGGTAAATAACGCAATTTTACGGGTTGTGTCTGCATCAACATCGTGTTCGGTACGGCAGATGAGAATATCTGGCTGAATACCGATAGATAACAATTCTTTAACTGAGTGTTGAGTTGGCTTGGTTTTTAACTCTGCCGCAGATTTGATATATGGCAATAAAGTTAAGTGCATGAGCATGGTGCGCTTATGCCCTAATTCCACCATTAATTGGCGTACAGATTCCATGAATGGGAGAGATTCAATGTCACCTACTGTACCGCCAATTTCTACGATTGCGACATCATAGCCTTCGCCAGCGCGAAGTACACGTTCTTTAATATTATCGGTAATGTGTGGAATCACCTGAACAGTACCGCCCAAGTAATCACCACGGCGCTCTTTATTTAGAACGTCTTGATACACGCGACCAGATGTAAAGTTATTTAACTTGGTCATTTTCGCACGACGCAAGAAACGTTCGTAATAACCCAAATCTAAGTCAGTTTCGGCACCATCCTCTGTGACAAAAACTTCACCATGTTGGAAAGGACTCATTGTCCCTGGATCGACATTAATGTATGGATCCATTTTGACCATGGTTACTTTCAAACCACGGGCTTCTAAAAGTGCAGCAACTGAAGCAGCTGAAATACCTTTACCTAGTGATGAAACTACACCACCAGTCACGAAAATAAAATGGGTCATTGGGTTTCTCGTACAATCGAGCCTAAACAGGCCTGCAATGTTGCGCAATTTTACTTTACTCTGCACCAATAAAGCAAAGTCATTCCGCATCAATTCATAGAACAATAAACAATTGGCTATTCTATCAGCATTTCCTATAAAAAATTAGAACTTCTTGAGAGGATTTTCATCTGTCATTTTATTGCTATAATACGTCCGTCTATCCAATCTTTTATTTTGTGCAATTATGAATAAGAAACTTTTAATTTGTGGTGCAATTGCAACGGCGTTGTTAGTGACTGCATGTGTAAAAAAAGAACAGCCAAAGCAAGATGAGCAAGAACAAGTAGAAGTTCAAACTGAACAAACTACTGAAACTGCTCAATTTGAACCACTAGAACCTGTGGAAAATATTGAAGATACTGAACCAGAAATGCCTGCACATGTAGAAGTAGAACGTACTGAAACAGCGAACACCACGACTGACATCCGTCGTGAAACACCTACACAACCTACTGCTGTGACTGCACCGAAAGCGGCAGCTCCTATTGCAGAAGATAAACCGACTCAAGCACGTCCAAGCAACAACACAGGCGCTCAATCTGAAGATGATGCTGTTGCGGCTGCAATTGCTGCTGCAACCCCAGCACTTGAGAACTAAGTGCTGACATAAAACTTAGCTTTAAGTTAAAGTCAGTTTTAACCGGTCAGTTCTGATCTTGGATTTGAATTGACGTTAAAAAACCCAGTCATTGAGTACTGGGTTTTTTAATTTGGATAAATCGTCAGTGGGATAATTCGTAAATACATTTGCAATACAGCTACCTATTTCTATATTTCTATATAGGTTTGTGGGATTCACTTTAATTTGCCTGCTGCAACTGCGATTGCACTTTAAAATAATTAGAAATCAAACGTGATGCCCAAGATTTAGTAAAACCGACACCTTCATAAAAACCACAATGGCTGCCTTTACGGGTCGTCACCACCATAATATTTGGCATTTTTCGTATTGTTTCTTTATAAGGATCAAGGTTTTTGATATGACATACAGGATCATCTTCTGCATTTAAAACCATAAGTGGAATTTTGACATTCTCAAACACATAAATTGGGTTAATAGCTTTTGTGTAGCTGTCATAATCTTCAAAACCCGCCAATTCAAAATATGCCTTTTCAAACTCTGCTAGAGTGGCCGCACTTAACACTTGGGATAAAGATCTTACATTTTGCCAAATGTCCTGATGGGGCTGAATAAAAAACTGGAATAATTTTTTGGTCATCACTTTACTATAAAAAGGATGCACATGCTGAAAGCCTAATTCAGTGTTATAGCCTGGGCACAGTGCAAATGCGGCTTTAATTGGGGTTTGCTCACCCTCTTCTCCCAAATAGCGCACTAATAATCCTGTCCCTGCTGAAGAACCAACAGCATATAATTCAGATTGAGGGAATTGCTGCTGAATAAACTTAATTTGTTCACGTAAATCATGCGTTGAACCAAACAGATTCATTTGTGGTACAGGCATAGGTAAATTGCCATGTCCACGACGTAAACATAAGGCAATACGCCACTGTGTCTGTTGATGTAAATCACGCACCAACTCACGCATACTTTCCAAAGAACCTGTAATGGTGTGCATTAAAACAATTGTAGGGGTATCTGCAGGCAAGTCATAACCCACCCAAGCCACTGCGGTAATACCGCCATCTTGCATGGTGAGTTGATCAACCTGATCATACTGCTGACGAATGGTTTTCTTTTTAATTAAATCAAAATATAAAAGATGCGCATGCGTATTAGACAACCACGGCGTTGGGCGGTATTTTTCTTTGAGCTGTGGCAAATAATCCAATACCCGACGGATTTCCCCATGCGGGTGATAATACAGCGTCGGTAAATCTGCGCCTGTGACCTGATCTAAAACCGCTTGTGTAATTTGCGCTATTTTTTGTAATGTAGACATCATTTTACTCCCAAGCAATCCATGAACTTTAAAGCATGCCTACCCAAAACTGATTTCTATAAAACAACCACATCACCATACACACGCTTTATTTTATTTTTCAGTTGGCATAAAGGCAGCCATACGTTGTCCCATTTGTACAGCCAATGCCTCTAAACTACTCTTCGGGCGAATCATCACTTCAAAGTCCACAATTTGTCCTTGTGTATTGAATTGAATCATATCAATTCCTTTAAGTTTTTTATCTCCCACATTGGCGGAAAACTCAAGTACAACATTGCAACCCTCTTCCGTATAAAACTCACGGTGATAAGTAAAGTTTTCAAAGACCTGAATTACATTGGTCAAAATAAAAAATACCACCTGCTTGCCCACATAAGGTTGATATGCCACAGGTGAGCGAAACACCACATCATTTGCCAATAATTCACTTAGCATAGACATATCGCTGTTTTGCAGCATTGTATGCCAACGCTGAACTGCTGATTTTGTTGTTTCTAAGGTCATGTTCAGTTCCTTTTTTTATTTTTTTCAAGAAGCAGGCAAAGCGCTTCTAAAACACTTAGCCTATGTCTAAAAACTATAATTTTAATGTCTGAAGATTTAGATTGTTGCTGCCAATTCAGCACCCTGACGGATTGCACGTTTGGCATCTAACTCGCCTGCTTCTTTCGCCCCACCAATTAAATGCACATTCTTACCTGCTGTCTGTAATTGCTCATACATGGCTGTGTAAGATTCCTGCCCAGCACAAATCACCACATGATCAACCTCTAGCACTGTGCTTTGACCGTTGACGGTAATGTGCAAGCCTTGATCATCAATCAGGTCATAACTTGCCCCTGCAATCATTTTAACGTCACGGTTTTTTAAACCTGTGCGATGAATCCAGCCTGTTGTTTTACCCAAGCCTGCTCCCACGGACGATGCTTTACGTTGCAATAAATAAATTTTACGTGGCGATTTTTCAACTTTTGCAGCTTTTAAACCACCTACATTCGTATAATTGGTATCGATACCCCATTCATCATAGAATTTTTCAGGATTTAGGCTGCCACTTTCTCCTTCATGGCTTAAATATTCTGCAGTATCAAACCCAATACCGCCTGCCCCAATAATCGCAACACGTTGTCCCACAGGCTTGCGCTCTTTTAATACTTCAATATAACTCAGCACTTTAGGTTGATCGATACCTGCGATGTCCAGTTTACGCGGGGTTACACCTGTTGCCACAACCACATCATCAAAGTCAGCGTTGAGCAATTGTTCAAAACTAGCCGTATGATTCAGCACCAACTTAATATTCGGTTGCAGCTCAATTTGGCGCTTAAAATAGCGCAAAGTTTCGTAAAACTCTTCTTTACCAGGAATAGTTTTGGCGATATTAAACTGCCCACCAATTTGATTCGAGGCTTCAAAAATCGTCACCTGATGCCCACGTTCTGCAGCATAGGTTGCAAAGCTTAAACCTGCAGGCCCTGCACCAATCACCGCAATATTTTTAGCCTGTGCTGCTTCTTTAAAAATGAGTTCTGTTTCATGACAAGCACGTGGATTAACCAAACATGAAGCAATTTTCATTGAGAAAATATGGTCTAAACAAGCTTGGTTACAACCAATACAGGTATTGATTTCATCACTGCGACCTTGCTCGGCTTTTTGCACAAAGAAAGCATCTGCCAACAATGGTCGTGCCATCGACACCATATCGGCATGGCCTGCAGCCAAAACATGCTCTGCCATTTCAGGGGTATTAATACGGTTTGAAGTAATTAGAGGTACTTTGACCAAACCTTTTAATTTTTCTGTCACCCATGTAAAAGCTGCGCGAGGGACTTTGGTAGCAATGGTTGGAATGCGTGCTTCATGCCATCCAATCCCTGTATTGATGATGGTTGCACCTGCTTTTTCAATCGCTTGTGCCAACTGCACAACTTCTTCAAAGCTTGAACCGCCTTCGACTAAATCGAGCATCGACAAGCGGTAAATAATAATAAAGTTTTCACCGACTTCTGCACGGGTGCGCTTCACAATTTCAATTGGGAAACGAATACGGTTTTCATAGCTGCCGCCCCATTCATCATCGCGATGGTTGGTACGTGCAGCAATAAATTCGTTAATTAAATAACCTTCCGAACCCATGATTTCGACACCATCATAGCCTGCGTATTGTGCCAATTTGGCACAATTCACAAAGTCGGCAATGGTTTGCTGTACTTCTGCCGATGTTAGTGCATGTGGTTTACTTGGGTTAATCGGTGCCTGAATTGCTGACGGTGCGACAATATCGGGCTGATAGGAATAACGTCCCGTATGTAAAATCTGTAAAGCAATTTTGCCGCCTGCATCATGCACAGCCTGAGTCACCACTTTATGTTTTTCTGCTTCTTGACGAGTATCAAGTTTATTGCCGCCCGCAAAGGTTAAGCCTGCATCATTCGGTGAAATACCACCTGTTACAATCAGCCCAACGCCACCTTTGGCACGCTCTGCATAAAAAGCCGCCATACGTTCGTATCCACCCGGTGCTTCTTCTAGTCCAACGTGCATTGAACCCATTAAGACCCGATTTTTTAAAGTGGTAAAGCCTAAATCTAAAGGCGCAAGTAAATGTGGATAGTCAGACATAGAATCTCCCTGCTGGCAAAAATGCTGGCTGTTTTATGCTTAATGCAACTTGTTGCATACTTTTATATTCTAGATTTGATTTTTATGCAACATGTTGCATAATGAAAGCTGAAAAATAATGTTGCTCTGTTTATGTCGCTCGCTCACGTTTTATTGACCAGTCTGATTGAAAAACCCAGTAACGGTATTGAATTGGCACGTCGTTTTGACCGCTCTATGGGGTTTTTCTGGAATGCGACCCATCAACAAATTTACCGTGAACTGAATAGCATGCTAAAAAAAGGCTGGATTTCAACCTTAGAAGATGAAGATTCCAGCAGTCGCAGCAAAACCTATCAGGTAGAAGCGTTGGGACGGCATGAACTGGCAAACTGGATGGTTGAGCAAAGCCCGCCTGCGCAATTACGCGAAGAACTTATGGTACGTTTACGTGCCGAAGCCCAACTTGGCGGCAACAGTGTCTTGCCAGAACTGGAACGACATTTGTTGCTCCATAAAACCAAGTTAGACACCTATCAACAGATTTTTGCCAAAGACTTTAGCCAAGCAACTGCGAACAACCGTACCCTGTATATTCATAAAATGATTTTGCAGCTAGGGATAGATCAGGAAATTGGCTGGATTGAATGGCTAGAAAATGTGATTCCTGAACTGAAAAAGTTTGATGCCGAAGCCTCATCTTAAAAGTATATTTTTAAGTAATAGCAACCACATCAATGTGAAATCAGGGTTGCTCACCATACAGAAATGATCAGGCTATGCTATAAAGAATAACGCATCTTTAATTACAACCATGCAAGGAAATGCTGATGCCTTTTTACCGCATGCCCGATGGCGAAGCTCTATTTGTACGTGAATTTGGTCAAGGTGAGCCTGTGGTTGTGCTTTCAGGTTTAGGCATGCACAGTTGGCAATGGTTGCCATTTCTGTATCAACATAAAAAGCAGTATCGTTTTATTATTCCAGACTGGCGTGGTTTTGGGGGTTCAAACCTGTGTGCCGTTCCAGAACTGGATGCTATTTCGAGCCATTGGCAAGATTTAAACAGTCTGCTTCAACAACAGAACCTGCAACAATTTAAACTGATTGGCTATTCCATGGGGGCAACCACTGCCATGCATGGCATGCAATATGGACAATTGGCTACGTATTTAAGTAGTTATTTACAAATTGACCAAGCACCAAAAATTGGAGTGGATCAAAACTGGCCTTATGGCTTATTTGGCAATCAACATCAACAATTTAAACAGTTATTGATTCATCTGTCCGAGTTTTTACATGATCACGCGCAATATACTGATATTCAACAAATGGATGTGTTGCAGCGTAAAAACTTAGTCGAACTTTGGCTAGAATTTATAGAATTACAAGCCAGCAATAAAATCAGTCCGTTTTTATTTAAACTGGCCGTCAAACGTCCTGCTTTGCAACGCTATATTTTACCTACGCAACGCCTAGATTATTTACGCTGGTATATCGACAATTATTTACACCATCAGGAAGATTATCGCGAGGCTCTGACTCAGCTGAATTGCCCGACAGTCTTTTTTACAGGTGCGCAATCGACCTTGTATGCGGCAGAAGGACAACGCCAAGTAGTAGAAGCCATGCCAAATGCGAAACAAGTGATATTTCACCAATCTGGACATACCCCGTTACTGACTGAACCCCTGAAGTTTAGTCAGGAAATTAGCCAATTTTTAAAACTAAACAGCTCTAAACAACTAAAGTGCTAAAACAAAACGGTGGAAAATGTAGTTTGCAGCCTCTTCCACCATAACATCATCATTAGACCCACGTTTAATTGCCAAAAGCTGCGATACCCGTTTGCGCACGACCTAAAATTAGCGCATGCACATCATGTGTCCCTTCATAGGTGTTCACGACTTCCAAATTGACCAAATGTCGTGCCACACTATATTCATCGCTAATGCCATTACCACCAAGCATATCGCGCGCCATACGGGCAACCTCTAAGGCCTTGCCACAGTTGTTGCGTTTAATCAAAGAAGTACCTTCGAGTGAAGCAATGCCCTCATCTTTCATACGACCAAAACGTAAAGCAATTTGTAAACCCAGCGCGATTTCGGTTTGCATATCGGCAAGTTTCTTTTGAATGAGCTGATTGGCCGCCAAAGGACGTCCGAACTGAATCCGATCCATCGTATATTGATGCGCAGTATGCCAACAAAATTCAGCCGCCCCCATAGCACCCCATGCAATGCCATAGCGCACTGTTTAAACAAGTGAATGGCCCTTTTAAACCATGCACGTCAGGTAACATATTTTCTTCAGGCACAAAAACATTGTCCATGACAATTTCACCTGTGATTGAAGCGCGTAAACCGACCTTACCCTGAATGATTGGTGCAGAAAGTCCATCCCAACCTTTTTCTAATATAAAACCCCGAATATCACCCACTCGCCCATCTGCCAAAACTTCTTTTGCCCACACCACAAATACATCGGCAATTGGACTATTGGTAATCCACATTTTGGCACCTTGTAGACGATAACCACCTGCAACTTTGTGCGCTCTACTATTCATAGTGCCAGGGTCGGAGCCAAAATCAGGTTCAGTCAGACCAAAACAACCTATCCATTCACCCGAAGCGAGTTTGGGTAAATATTTTTGTTTTTGCGCCTCACTGCCAAACTCATAGATCGGCACCATCACCAATGAGCCTTGCACACTCGCCATAGAACGATAGCCCGAATCGACCCGCTCAATTTCACGTGAAATTAGGCCATAACTCACATAATTTAAACCTGCACCACCATATTGTTCAGGTATCGTTGGACCTAATAAACCAAGCTCACCCATTTCACTGAAGATACTGCGATCTACCGTTTCATGTCTGAACTGATCACGTACACGTGGCTGTAATTTTTCCTAACAATAAGCATAGGCACTATCGCGAATCATACGTTCAGTTTCAGTCATTTGTTGTTCAAGCAAAAAAGGATCTTGCCAGTCAAATTTCACTTTTTTACTGTGCGTTGCAGGCGTGTGATTTGATGATGGATTGTGTTGTGACATGGCATCCTCTGCGCATTATTATATTAAAGTCAGGTTTATCTATATTTGAATTTGCAGCATCGTGTTACTTTACTTGATCTTCTATCATTAAAATGAAATAACCATCAACAAAAAGTGAACATTTTTCAATTATTAAGCAAAGTTATAGATAATTTTGAGTTTTCACATATTTAGATACTAAAAATTCTGAAAAAATGAGATGTAGATTTGTGTTTCTATTTTCGGCACTTATACTCAAATCTAACCATCCATCATGAGAATAAAACATGCGTAAATTAGTAGTTTTTTCGGGTGCAGGTATGAGTGCAGAAAGCGGAATCAACACCTTTAGAGATAGTGATGGCTTATGGGAAAAACATCGTGTAGAAGATGTCGCAAGTCCTGAAGCATGGGCAAGAAATCCTGAATTAGTGCAGTGCTTTTATAATGAACGCCGAAAAAACATTCTGAGTGCGCAACCTAACTTAGCGCATTGCTTAATTGCTGAACTTGAAGATGATTTTGATGTGCAAGTGATCACCCAAAATATTGATGATTTGCATGAACGTGCAGGCAGTTCTGAAGTTTTACATTTACACGGCAATATTCGTTTAGCTAAAAGCTCAGGGCCTAATGCACAATACACCACTGAATTTTTTCCAATTGAAGGTGACTCGCTGAACTTGCAACAGGATCTTTGCCCTCAAGGCTATCCTTTACGTCCGCATGTGGTTTGGTTTGGCGAAGCAGTTCCTGCCTACGAAGAAGCACTGGATTTGATTCAAGATGCCGATATTTTTATTGTGATTGGGACAAGTTTGGTGGTGTACCCTGTTGCTGGATTAGTACACGAAATTCCTGCAAATTGTCAGGCTTATTATATTGACCCAAAAGCCGCACAAGTCCAACTTCCTGCTCAATTTCAACGCATTTCTAAAACTGCCACTGAGGGCATGCAGCAATTGTTCGATCAATTACATAAAATTTAAAGTAATTTCAGCATCTTGATTTAGCCACTTTCAAGATGTCATGAATATGCTTAGGCTATTTTGACATCTTGCAGGATTGCATCATTTTCATAATAGTTTTAGGTATCTCTTTAAAACTTTGTTACCATCGCTCTTTCTCTGTGTTTGTGATGTTTACTGCATATGACCTCATCTTATCAGCAACAACTTGATGCGAAAGTTGCCCGTATTTCTGCCCAATTTGCCGAATATAATCCGCCTACCTTGCAAGTATTTGCCTCACCAGAACACAACTACCGTATGCGGGCAGAGTTCCGGATTTGGCATATTGAAGATGATCTTTTTTATGCCATGTTTGAACGCAGTGAAGATAAGCAGAAAAAAGTTATTCGTGTAGATGAGTTTCCCATTGCAGACCGCAGCATTAATTTATTAATGCCAAAGCTGTTAGCCGGCTTGAAAGCCAATCCCGTATTATCGGCTCGTTTATTTGAAGTACATTTTTTAGCGACTTTAAGTGGCGAAATGTTGGTTTCGCTACTTTATCATCGCAAACTTGAGCCTGATTGGGAGCCTGCAGCCCAAGCCTTGAGCAAAGCATTAAACATTAAACTGATTGGACGCAGCCGTGGGCAAAAATTTGTGCTTTGCGATGAGTATGTAGTTGAACAATTACAAGTTTTTGATCGTACTTATACCTATAAGCAAATTGAAAGCAGCTTTACTCAGCCAAATGCGCAAGTGTGCCAAAAAATGCTGGAATGGGCATGTTCTGTTGCCGAACATTCTGAGCAAGATTTATTAGAACTTTATTGTGGCAATGGTAACTTTACCCTGCCACTATCAACCCGTTTCCGTCGTGTACTTGCCACAGAACTGGCTAAATCTTCGGTCTATGCAGCGCAGTGGAATATTGAACAAAACCAGATTGAGAATATTCAAGTGGCACGCTTATCGGCTGAAGAATTTACACAGGCTTATAACGGTGAGCGTGAATTCCGCCGCTTGCAAGAAGCAAACATTGATCTCTCAAGTTATGATTTTGATACAGTCTTTGTCGATCCGCCACGTGCAGGAATTGACGATGACACCTTAAAACTCCTACAACGTTTCAAGCGTATTATTTATATTTCGTGCAACCCTGACACCTTGCATGACAATTTAAAAACTTTATGTCAAAGCCATAAACTGACGCAATTTGCACTGTTTGATCAATTCCCATACACCCATCATGTTGAGTCAGGTGTTTTACTGGAAAAGATTTAAACAATTTGTTGCATTAATCTTCAATATTTACAAGTACTCTTTTTAAGCACTTGTAAATATTGTTATATAAATGAATAATTTAAAGCATTACAAGCCCTTTAACTGTCATAATTTCGTTAAAAAAATGCAATATTATCGAAAATTCTGCAACTCGATTGCTGCTTTTATCACTTAGGTCGACTTGATTTATTTTTTATATTGGCTATATTTCGATCTATGTTAGGTTGTGAATGAAGGCTCTATGAGTTTTTGGCAAAAGTTGTTCTCTACAGAACAGCAAAACGAGCATAAAAATCAAATTGCTTGTGTTGAAAATGATTGCTCTTGCAAGACAAATGAACAACTTCTCGAGGCTTTAACCAAAGCCACAGATGAAGATGTTATTATCGGGATTAAGAAGGTTCTCGCTTCGCGAGGTTATAGCCGCAAAGAGTTAAATGAACTCCAGCATCTACCATTCCAGTAATGGAATATGATAAAAAAGGCATTTAGTTGAACTAAGTGCCTTTTTTAATTGTTACAAATATCTTGGCACTTAAAACAATAAATTTTATAAATCTTAATACGTGCTTGGGCTTGCACAAAAATTCTAATCTTTTCAAACGCAGTCAATCATATCTTCACAATCATGCGCTAGTATTTCTAAAAACAATCATCTCACTACCATATTTTAATTATTCAAACAGAGAAAATGACAATGAAAAAAACTAACATTAGCTGTCTTGCCCTACTCAGCCTGAGTTTAACAGCCTGTAGCCCAATGCCGAAAGAATGTGCCGAAACTTGGGAAAAAATGGAAAGTTTTGCTAAAAGCATGGGTATTTCAGACGAACAGCTCAAACAACAAAAAAAGCAATTTGAAAATGAAGTCAAACAAATGAAAAGCGAAGAAGCAGCCAAAATCTGCACGATGCAAGGAACAGCCCTAGGTTTTATTGGACAATAAATTCAGCCAAGCCATAACCAAGTTCCAATGTTAGAGTTTACAACCTTGATGATCTATATAAGCTAAAATTGGCCCTAAATTGCTGTGTGTACGAGTATGACGTTGTAATTGCGGAATATATGCCGTAGAAATCAAGCCATCTAAATATAAAGCATTTGATGTTTTCAGCTCATCTTTAAAAAAGGTGGCGAATTGATGAAAAGTTACAGGTGTGTTACTAATCACAAAGTACAAAACTTGGTCTTTTAACCCAATCCCATTTCTAATTTTATAAGAGGAACTGTCCGCTAAAAAGCGTGAATTGAACTGATGATTAATAACTACATTGGGGCTGACTGCGTGGCATACTGCGCTTTGAGCGACTGATTGACATATTGTTGGGTTGTACTTAAAAACACCCATTGATGATTCCACGCCAGTACACCATTGGGTTGAAAAAAAAATTCCCCCAGCCCTGTTATTAACCGTCCATACGCGAATTTCTGCCTGTGCAGCAGGCGTCCAGAATAAATCACTAAACAATAAATACTTTGACAGAGAACAAAACATTATCATCTCCACACGTGCTATGTTACAAATTGTGCATATAACTGAATGGGTTATCGCATATTTGCGTCAGACGCAGTACACTATAAAACCTGATTTCTTTTCTCTACTCATGTTACTTTATTGGTCAAGCGTACGATGCTCAAGCAGAAAACACGATTTCCTTTAGGGGCACATTTAATTGTCAAACACTTCGGCTATAGCCATCATGGTATTTATGCTGGGCGCGGTCGCGTGATTCACTATTCGGGTTTTGCACATCTTTTCAAAAAACACCCGATTGAAATGACCAGTATTGAAAAGTTTAGTCACGGCAAAAATATTATTGTGCAGTCTTATCATGCACCAAAATATAAAGGACGCAAAGTGGTGTGCCGTATGCGTTCTCGAATGCACGAAAACAATTATCATCTGATTATGAATAACTGTGAGCATTTATGCACTTGGGCAATTACAGGTGTTGAAAGCAGCCCGCAAGTATTTAAGATGGTGGATCGTTTAACCACCATTGGTTATGTCAGTTCATTGATGAGTTATATGAACAGTATGATGCTGACACTGACGACCACTTGCTTTGCTTTGGTGCTTTATATTAAGAAGAAATTACGTGATAAAGCCAAAATGCAATTACCGCAAATCCTAATGAAGCAGGAACAGCATAAAAACCGCTAATTGCTAAAATTTTAGCGACACTGTATATCTCACAAGACATTCAATAAATCTTCAATAGATAAACTAAAAAGCCCAACCTGAATTGATCGAGTTGGGCTTTTGATTTGTAAGTTAAAACTTAGATAAAATTTTACTTACCTGGCTTAAAGCTGTCTTTTAAGTCTAAAATGCGGTTAAACACCGGTGTTTCTGCACTATGATCGTACTGATCTGCAACAAAATAACCTTCACGCTCAAATTGGAAACGGTCTTCAGGTTGTGCTTGCGCCAATGCAGGCTCAATCACCGCTTGTACAATTTTCAATGAATCAGGGTTCAAGTTCGCTAAGAAATCATCACCCACTTCAGGGTCCGACTCTGTGAATAAGCGATCATATAAGCGAACTTCTGCCGCTACCCCTTTACTTGCAGAGACCCAGTGAATTACGCCTTTTACTTTACGACCTTCTGGGTTTTTTCCCAAAGTTTCAGGGTCAATTGAACATTTCAGCTCAATGACTTCGCCGTTGGCATCTTTAAGCACTTCATCACACTTGATTACATAAGCATGACGTAAACGCACTTCTCCTTCAGGCACTAAACGCTTAAAGCCTTTAGGCGGCACTTCTTCGAAGTCTTTACGGTCAATGTAAATTTCAGAAGTCAGCGGAATGATACGCTCGCCCATATCTACATTTGGATGACGTGCATGGACCAAATCTAATGCTTCTGGCAAGTTGGTCAAAGTCACTTTAAGCGGATTTAACACCGCCATACCACGTGCTGCAGTATTTTCCAATGACTGACGGATGCAATACTCAAGCATTGCCACATCCACAATACCGTCTGACTTAGACACACCTACACGCTTACAGAAATCACGTAAACCTTCTGGTGTAAAGCCACGACGACGCATACCCACCACTGTTGGCATACGTGGGTCATCCCAACCATTCACAAAACCGCCTTCAACCAATTTACGCAATTTACGCTTAGATGTGATGGTGTAATCAATATTCAAACGGCTAGATTCATATTGATGTGGTACAGCCTCAGATTTCACTTTTTCTACCACCCAATCATAGAATGGACGATGGTCTTGGAATTCTAATGTACATAGTGAATGGGTGATGCCTTCAATCGCATCGGACAATGGATGCGCATAGTCATACATTGGATACATTTTCCATTTATCGCCCGTTTGGTGATGCGATGAATGTAAAACGCGATACAAAATCGGGTCACGCATGTGTACGTTTGGCGATGCCATATCAATTTTAGCCCGTAAAACTGCCTGACCTTCGCCTAATTCGCCATTGCGCATTTTTTCAAATAAAGCCAAGTTTTCTGCCACTGGCGTATCACGATATGGCGAATTTTTGCCTGGCTCTACAAAAGAACCACGGTTGAGCTTAATTTCATCAGGGGTTTGCAAATCGACATAAGCATCGCCTTGTTCGATCAGCTGTACAGCCCAAGTATATAATTGATCAAAATAGCTTGAAGCATAGCGCGGTTCACCATTCCACTCAAAACCCAGCCATTTCACGTCATTGGCAATACCATCGACATATTCTTGTTCTTCTGCATCTGGGTTGGTGTCATCAAAACGTAAGTTACACACCCCTTGATATTCTTGTGCGATACCAAAGTTCAAGCAAATTGCTTTCACGTGACCAATATGCAAATAACCATTCGGCTCAGGTGGAAAACGTGTCACTACCTGCTTTATGCGGCCAGCCGCAATATCCTCGGTAATGACTTGACGTATAAAGTCCAAGCCTGGCTGTTGTTCTTGCTGCACAGCATCGACAGACGCATTTGAACTTGGTGTCGGGGTGTTTGGCAGAGATGCAACAACATCATTTGGCTTCATAGCAATACAATCACTTCTAAAATAAAATTGGATAAACGAGGTTACAGAAACTTCAAAAGAGAAGCATACATCACCCATTAGAACGCTTTTCCTTGTTTTTAACAAAGAAAATAACGTTTTTACTTGCCTTGTAGTTTACAGTTTGCTTATGCTTCTCTCAACCAAAAAACCCATGGCATTCGTGTCCATGTTTAGGAGATTACACAATGAGTTTTCCTCAAGTCGAATTAAACACCAATAAAGGTCGTATTGTTTTAGAATTGAACGCTGAAAAAGCACCAATTACAGTTGCTAACTTCTTAGAATACGTTCGTGATGGTTTTTATGACGGCGTAATTTTCCACCGTGTTATTGATGGTTTCATGATCCAAGGCGGTGGCATGGATGAAAACTTCAAAGAAAAAGCAACACGTGATGCGATTGAAAACGAAGCAGACAACGGCTTAAGCAACGATGTTGGTACGATTGCAATGGCGCGTACCCAAGCACCTCACTCAGCTTCTGCACAGTTCTTCATTAACGTAAAAAATAACTCTTTCTTGAACCACACTGGCAAAACAGCACAAGGTTGGGGATATGCCGTGTTTGGTAAAGTTGTTGAAGGTATGGACGTTGTAGAGGCTATTAAAGGCGTGCGTACTGGCAACCGTGGTTATCACGCAGATGTTCCACTAGAAAATGTGGTAATTGAATCTGCAAAAATCATTGCTGAATAAGAATCCCCCCAACCTCCCTTACACACATTTTAAAGCAGTGCTTTATAATTCATTCAGGGAGGAGAAATCCCTCTTTTTAAAAGAGGGATTTAGGGAAATTCCAGGGAATAATCCGTGACCTATCTGTTTATCGCAGATTTACACTTGTCACCAGATCACCCTCGACTTGTACGGGGGTTTTTAGATTTGCTAGATGCTTATCAAAATAAACACACCCAACTGTATATTTTAGGCGACTGGTTTAATGCGTGGATTGGCGATGATTACACAGCGCCATGGCTCGATGAAGTTGTTGTACATTTAAAGCAGTTTAGCAAAGCTGCCGGTAATCATATTTACTTTATTGTCGGCAATCGTGATTTCGCTTTAGGTCAGAAATTTCTAGATCAGTTTTCAGGGCAACTCCTACCCGATGTGTACACGCTGCATATTGGCTCGCAACGAGTACGTTTAGAACATGGCGATGCCCTGTGTACCGATGATGTGTCATATCAGAAATTCCGTAAAATCATTCGAAACCCCATCATTTTAGGCACTTTAAAGAAAACACCACTGGCTTTTCGACAAAAACTTGCACAAGGTTTCCGAAAAAAAAGCCAGCAAGCCAATCAAGTTAAAAGTTATGACGTCATGGACGTGAATGCCGACGCAATTGCACAAGCCTTGCAACATGCCGATGTGTTAATTCATGGGCATACGCATCGTCCAAATATTCACAATGAACACGGCAAGCCAAGAATTGTATTAGGCGATTGGCGTAAAGATACGGCACAGATTTTAGAAATTATCCCAGAACAAAACAATGTGGAATTAAAATTAAAGACATGGAGTTACTAGGATAAAAGTTGAGGACATTAACTTCTAAGACTTGATAAAAACGTTTTTAATATATTAATATTTCAACAACTTTATTTTAAAATTTATAATATGAAATTCAATGTTCAAAAAATAAATGCTGTTTTTTCCATTTTTATGCTTTTAATATTTTTTGTATCTGCTATTAATTTAGATGAACACTTATCGTCTTTTGTTCAAAAAAATTTCACTTATCTATTGATTATTTTCTTACTTAGTATCTCACTCATGCTATATGATTTATTATCCAATATCAAAGCGAAGAAGGATCAGGAGTTTTCTTTTTCAAACAAAAATAAAGAATTAATCAATAAACTATCAAAGCTTTCTTATGAAGAAAAAAACATCTTATCTTTATTTATGAATGACAAAGTTCAAGAAAAAGCATTAAATCCAAATGATCAAGCAGTAGTTTGGCTAGAAACAATTAAATTTATTTTTAATACAGGGAAAATCGAAGGGAATAAAAAGATTTTTAGGATAGAACCCACTTTATCAAAACATCTTCTACAAAATCCGAATAGCTTATATTGAAGAAAAGCCCAAGAAATATTGGGCTTTTCTTTATTTTAGTACCCGCCTTCAGACTGAATGACTTCCGCATCCCCTTTATATTTAGCCAGTAATTCACGCAATCAATTCATCAATACACTGGTGTCCACTCCAACTGCTACGAATTCTGTGCCTAAATCCAAATATTTTTGAGTCACTTCATGCTGGTCGATAACATTTCTGCTGCTTTGCCTGGTGCTCATTTCGTCTTAACCATATAAATAGCACATGGGTTCATTTAGCAAGCATAGCAAGGCATGTTAAGCTTTTGGCGCACACCTACCCCAAATATAGCCTTTAAATGGAGATGATTTATGGATTTGCTTAACGTTGCACAAACTCGTTATACGACAAAAGCCTATGATGGGAGTCGCACTATTCCTACCGCACAATTTGAGCGTTTATTAGAAATTCTGCGTTTAGCACCATCTTCCATAAATATTCAACCGTGGCATTTTTTTATTGCAGATCACCCTGAAGCCAAACAACGTATTGCTAAAGCCTTAGTCGGTAAATACGCCTATAACGCACCTAAAGTTTTAGATGCTTCGCATACCATTTTATTTTGCACCAAAGCTGACATTAGCGAATTACATTTAGAAAACCTACTTAATCAGGATGCTGCCAGTGGACGCTTTAAAGATGAAGCCGCTAAACAAGGTCAGAAAGACAGCCGCACAGGTTATGTCGATTACTACCGCAATGAAAAAGGCGATATTCAGCGTTGGGCTGAAAATCAAACTTTTATTGCACTTGGGCAAATGCTGTTGGCTGCAGGAATTGAAAGAATTGACACAACGCCAATTGGCGGTTTTGATGAAGCAATTTTAACCCAAGAACTGCAACTGACTGAGCAAGGACTGATTCCTTCGGTTTTATTATGTTTAGGCTATCGTAATGAACAAGATTTTAATTCCAAACTGCCAAAATCACGCCTTGATAAACGCGAGATTTTCACACATCTGTAAAACAAACATGCGATAACACTAGGGACAAAATTTGTCCCTTTTTTTTGGTCTAAATTTTGCTTAGTCTATATTTGCAATCTTTACTCAATCTCTAGCAAAAATAAAAATGAGGTGTATGATGCTCAATTTACTTACTATGCCACTAAAACTAGAATGCCGACGTTGTAAAAAACTGTATTTATATCAAGCTAAACCAACTTATCCGAACATGCGCTGCCCGATTTGCGATAGAACCACAATGCTGCATGGTCTTGCAGAAACTGCAGATGTATTGCGGCATCCTTTTCGCTTTGTATTGAGTTATCTTAAACCGTCATGGCATAAGCGAGGCAAAGCACACTAAGTAATGCCAAGCCTAACCCAATTGTGGTCGTGCTTTTCAGCTTTTCTTTAAAGAACAATACACCGCTGATCACGCCAAATAGCACCACTAAAATATTCATCCCTGCAAATACCACAGCAGGGCTGTCTTTGAGCAGCATGTGAGCTTTGACATACAAGGCAATATTGGCGAAATTCAGTGTACCCAAAATTAAACCTGCACTGATATTTTGCATACTGCCCATGCTTTTATCGCGAATTAAGATATATACCATTGCTAAAACAAAAGCACATACAAACATCAAATTCAGCGCAACCGCAAATTGCAGACCTAAACCTGTAGTGTATTTAAGTAAAACATCAATCAGCGCATAACCCAGCCAAACACAGCCCAAATATATGATGCCTTGTTGCGCTTTAGCAGACTGCCCTGCAGCACGATGCGAATACAAAATACATAAGACCGCGACAATGCCAAGTGCGATTCCCACAATTTTTAATTGGCTAAAATTTTCCTGAAAAATAAAATAAGCAGCAGCCAAAGACAAAACCACTGACAAACGCTGTGCAATTTCAGTTTTTAAAATACCTGCGCTGTCCAACGATTTTGCTAACGCTAAAAAGACACTGGGCAACAACACCCCTAAACTGAGAATAAGCCACCACGGCGTGCGTTGGAGAGAGATCGTGCTCAAGTTGGGTTTAAACCAATAAAAACACAATACACTGGCACTGACATAATTCCAGGTGATCATCTGCATAGGGTTAAAACCCTGCAATTTGCAGACTTTTAATAAAATAGAGACCAGCACACTACAAAAGGCTGCGGCTACAATCAGTTCCATGACATGCTCGAAGATTGCTATTCAATCATTATTTTTGTTGTTGATTGGGGGACGGATTCATCAATAAAAAGCCCACAAGGACTGTGGGCTTTCTAATTCTTCATTAAATTAACAATTATTTGTAACGTTCAACCATTTTCTCTAAAGAAATTGGGCGAATTTTGTCTGCATTGCCTGCAGTACCAAATGCTTCATAACGGTCGATACAAATTTGTTTCATTGCATCTACAGTTTTTGCGAAGAATTTACGAGGGTCAAACTCGCTTGGTTGTTCTGCCATCATACGGCGCATTGCACCTGTAGAAGCTAAACGTAAATCTGTGTCGATGTTAATTTTACGCACACCATGTTTGATGGCTTCAACCAATTGCTCAACAGGTACACCATAAGTTTCTTTGATGTCGCCGCCGTATTGGTTAATCACTGCCAACCATTCTTGTGGTACTGAGCTAGAGCCGTGCATCACAAGATGTGTATTTGGCAATGCTGCATGAATTTCTTTAATGCGGTCAATTGCCAGAATATCGCCTGTAGGTGGACGAGTAAACTTGTACGCACCGTGAGAAGTACCCACTGCAATTGCCAAAGCATCCACATTGGTATCTGCAACGAAGCTTCGTGCTTCTTCGACTGAAGTTAACAATTGAGAGTGGTCAAGCACACCTTCAGCGCCTACACCATCTTCTTCACCTGCCATGCCTGTTTCAAGACTACCTAAACAGCCAATCTCACCTTCAACCGATACACCGCACGCATGTGCCATTTGTACAGTACGACGCGTCACTTCTACGTTGTATTCATACGACGTTGGTGTTTTACCGTCTTCACCTAAAGAACCATCCATCATTACTGATGAAAAGCCTAGTTGGATAGAACGCTGACATACGTCAGGGCTTGTACCGTGGTCTTGGTGCATAACCACTGGAATATGTGGCCACTCTTCAATTGCAGCCAAAATCAGGTGACGCAAGAATGGCGCACCTGCGTATTTACGCGCACCTGCCGAAGCCTGAACAATTACAGGTGAATTGGTTGCATCTGCGGCTAACATAATTGCGCGCATTTGTTCTAAGTTGTTGACGTTAAACGCTGGTACGCCGTAAGAATGTTCACCGGCATGATCCAAGAGCTGGCGCAATGAAATAAGAGCCATAATTTCCTCCCAAATAATGTTGGCTATTCTACCCTGTGATTTGTTTCAATTCAGCAACAAATCGCCTTTTTCAAAAAAAAGTCCCTGCAAAAGCAGGGACTTTTAAACAAATTACAACAATTCTTTATTTTTCAGCACTTATTGCGCTTCAGAAGCAGCAACTTCTGTGTCTGCAGTCGCAACATCAGCAGGTGCATTTGCAACATCTTCAGGGATATCGGTGTTACCTTCATCCATGATTGGTTGGTCAATTGCGTCGATTGCAGCTTGTTGTTCTGGTGTAATTTGAGCGTTATCTACAACTGCAGAAGATGCATCAGTTTCAGTCGCAGGTGCGCTTTCTTTTTTTGCACAAGCAGTCAAGGCTAAAGATGCAGCGATTAAAGCAGCAAGTGTTAGTTTTTGAATCATCGTCATATCCTACAGTTAGGTCATTCATTTACTACACTTTATTGCATATTTATGACATTTTGATGACTACAGCATGACATAAATACAAAAAAGTTGACCGAATTCAACTTTTTTATATTATTGATAAATTATCAAGATTTAAGCGCGTTCTAATAAAACCGCAACTGCAGGTAAGGTTTTACCTTCGACAAATTCAAGGAATGCTCCACCACCTGTAGAGATATAACCAATTTTGTCTGCAACTTCATACTTGTCAATTGCAGCTAAAGTGTCACCACCACCTGCAATAGAGAAACCTGCAGATTCTGCAATTGCCAATGAAAGTGCTTTCGTACCTTCACCAAATTGATCAACTTCAAATACACCCACTGGGCCATTCCAAAGAATTGTTTTTGAAGTTTTTAAAATTTCAGCAAATGCTTTTGCAGTTTCTGGGCCTACATCTAAAATCATGTCGTTGTCTGCAACATCTTCAACTTTTTTCACAGTTGCTTTCGCTGCTGCCAATGAACCCAAGAAATCTTCAAAGTTAATTTCAGCGGCATCTGCAACCACAACATCGGTTGGTAGTGGTACAGACACTTTTGCAGCAATTGCTTTGGCAGTGTCAATCAAATCATTTTCACATAATGATTTGCCTACGTTATAGCCTGCTGCGGCAAGGAAAGTATTGGCAATACCACCGCCTACAATGAGTTGATCGCAAATATCAGACAATGAAGTCAATACATCTAATTTAGTTGATACTTTAGAACCTGCAACAATTGCTACCATTGGTTTTTCAGGTGTCTTTAAGGCACGACCCAAGGCATCTAATTCCGCTGCCAATAATGGGCCTGCTGCTGCAACTGGTGCTAAACGCGCAACGCCTTCGGTTGATGCTTCTGCACGGTGTGCCGTACCAAAAGCATCCATCACAAATACGTCGCACAACGCTGCATATTTCGCGGCAAGTTCTGGATTATTTTTCTTTTCGCCATAGTTAAAACGGCAGTTTTCCAATAAAACCACTTGACCAGGAGCAACGTCTACACCCTCTAAATAGTCAGTGATCAATTGGACATCTTGACCCAAAGCTTGGGTTAAATACGCAGCCACAGGTGCTAAAGATTGTTCAGCTTTTGGCTCACCTTCAACAGGACGACCTAAGTGAGAATACACCATCACTGCCGCACCTTTGGCAACAGCAGCTTGAATCGTTGGCAATGCCGCACGTAAACGTGCATCGCTGGTGATCACACCATTTTTAACAGGGACGTTTAAATCTTCACGAATAAGGACACGCTTACCTGCTAAATCGAGGTCAGTCATACGCTGAAAGTTCATGTATAGCTCACTTTATTGATATCAAAACGCCACGATTTTAAATGATTATGCAGAAAAAGGTTAGCAACTTTTGTAGAATTGCTGTTTAAAGCAAAAGTTTTGATTATGATAGAGAAAAGTCACCATCTTTATCGCACTTATGTCTATTCATCCCGATCCAAATATCAATCGTTTAAATGTTTTGGGCGAACCTCTCGCCAGTTGTTGCTTTGATCCTATTACGGGTTATTTTCGTAACGGTTTTTGTCATACCGCCCCAACCGATTTAGGTCAGCACACCGTTTGTGCGCAAATGACTTCGGAATTTCTAAACTTTTCGCAAAAAATTGGCAATGATTTAATTACGCCAGTGCCAGAAGTTGGGTTTAACGGTTTACAACCAGGTGATTTCTGGTGTATTTGCGTCACTCGTTGGGTTGAAGCCTATCAGGCAGGTCAAGCGCCACCGATTAAAATTCAAGCCTGTCATCAATCTGTATTGTCTTACGTACCCTTAGATATATTGATGGACTATGCGGTGTGATGATCTGATGCAACATCCTCAAATTATTTTAGCGTCTGGCAGTCAAACCCGTCAGCAATTGATGAATCGCCTGAATTTGGCTTATAAGTCAATCTCACCTGATATTGATGAATCTACTCAGGGTGAATTGCACGCAGATGATTTGGCGCGACGTTTAGCTTTTGAAAAGGCACACTGTATTGCGCTGCAATATCCTAATGCGATTGTGATTGGTTCAGATCAAGTCGCATGGCGTGAACTGCAGCCAGATATTTTTATAGGTAAACCGCTCACTTCAGAAAAAGCCATACAACAATTACAAGCCAATTCAGGTCGAACGGTTTATTTCAGCACTGCACTGAGTGTGCAGCAGCAATCTACAGGCTTTGAACAAACGGTTGTAGAACACTACACAGTTAAATTCCGCAGCTTAACCGACAATGAAATTGCACGCTATGTTGCAAAGGAACAACCGCTACATTGTGCAGGCAGTTTTATGTGCGAAGGTTTGGGCATTAGTCTGTTTGAAGCAATGCAGGGCAACGACCAAACTACTTTGATGGGACTACCCATGATTCAGCTGTGTCGTATTTTAAGAAGGCTGAATATTCAAGTCCCCTAATGTTAACTCATTTGAATCTGCATATCAGCTAGAAATCATCTTGCCCTTTGTAGCGACAAATTAGACAATATTGAGATTATTGATAAAACTTACTTAGGCTATTTTTATGTCGCAACCTTTAGATGTTTTAGGCGGAATTACCGCAGAACAATTCCTAAGTGAATATTGGCAAAAAAAACCATTATTGGTACGCAACGCACTCCCAGAAATTGCACACCTACTCGAACCTAGCGATGTCATGGAGCTGGCACTGGAAGAAGATGTCACTGCCCGTTTAATTAAACAAAAAGATCGTGATCCGAATCAATGGACTGTGAAATCATCACCGCTTATTAAGGCAGATTTTCAAAAAATGCCAAAGTTATGGACGCTGTTGGTACAAGCCGTGGATCATTACTCTTTTGATCTCGCTGAACTTTGGAAAAAATTTCCTTTTATTCCGCAATGGCGACGTGATGACATTATGGTGTCTTATGCGCCTAAAGGTGGTTCTGTAGGTCAGCATTTTGATTTTTATGATGTGTTTTTACTACAAGGCTATGGACATCGCCGTTGGCAGCTTGGGCAAATGTGTGATGCAGAAACTGAGTTTGTAGCAGGACAACCGCTCAAATTATTGCCTGAAATGCAGGTTAATTTTGATGAAGTACTTGCACCGGGTGATTTACTTTATGTTCCACCAGGATTGGCGCATTATGGTGTGGCAGAAGATGATTGTCTGACGTTCTCGTTCGGTTTCCGTATGCCAAATATTAGTGAAATGATGGATCGCGTGAGTGATAAATTCTCTGCTGATGAAATGTTACGCACGCCACTACAAGACATTGTTCGTGAAAAAAGTACACAAATTGGTGAAATGACTACGACAGAACTGAGTTATCTAAAAGCAGAATTGTGGGCGCGTTTGCAAAACTCATCGGTGTTGGATGATGCAATTTTAAGCTTAATGTCCGAACCGAAATATCCTGAAAATATTCCTGAAGTAGATGAAATAGGTGTAGGCGATTTAGAAAATGCGCTAGATCAGGGTTATCAAATCATGCTGGAACCTGCCTCACGCCTACTTTATGCAAATCAGGAAGGTGATGTTTTATTTTGGGCAAATGGTGAAGCGCTTTGTGTCGCAGAAGCATCTATCCCTACGTTGCAAAAAATCGCCAATGGCGAACGAGTGCTGCTCGATGAAAACCTTTACGATGCAGATATTCTGGAAGATTTGGCACAACTGCTCAATGAATCCATTTTAATGTTGTTGCCTGCTGAAAACGCCTAAAATATTCGTTTCAATCCCTC
Source organism: Acinetobacter sp. UBA801 (assembly GCA_002296655.1). Classification (GTDB taxonomy): domain Bacteria; phylum Pseudomonadota; class Gammaproteobacteria; order Pseudomonadales; family Moraxellaceae; genus Acinetobacter. The sequence goes on along the minus strand of DBIN01000016.1, from coordinate 32,843 downwards.
AAGATGATCAATTCATCTTGGGGAATTTAGATGAGCGGGATCTAGAGTTAAAACTGCCTGAATTAATGTATAGCCAGGTGTTGAGTTTAATTTTAATTGTCCACCAACCCGTTCTAAACGCATTTGCATACTGCGTATCCCAATACTCATGCCATGTTCAAGCACGCTATTGGCTTGAAAACCTATACCATCATCCTGAACTTTAAGTACTAATTGCTTCGGTGGTACAAATTGCATACTGACGGATACATGCTCGGCTTGGCTGTGTTTAATTACATTGGTTAAACTTTCTTCCAATACCCGCATCAAGGTTAAACACTGTAATGAATTCGGCTCAAACACCCATTCATTTGGAAAATCCCACTTAGAACGTATATCCATTTCATCCATCAGTTGGCTAAAACGATGACGAACTGGCGCGACCCAAATTTTAGGATTTTCAGGTACTTTAGAACCAATGCTAGATCCGCTATCAATAATTTGACGTAAATCATCACGCAGTAATTTCAGCATAGATAAAAACTGCTGATTACTCATGTTCTGTTCGCTTTGGTCGACCATAATCATAGAACGTACTAAAGATGCACCTAAACCATCATGTAAATCATGTGATAGATGAATCCGCTCTTGCAAACGCACATTTTCTAATTCTAAATAATGCTTTTCCGACATACTGCATTTTAACTCATCACTAACTTCAAAAACTTTAAGCTCTAAATCTTGATTAAATTTCTCAATTTTTTGTATGTTTCTTTCTAGACGCATGCCTAAAATAATCGCAATAAATAAAGTAATTACTGGCGAGGTATACGGTGATAATGGCTGATATAAACTTGCCGTTGCCGCATTACTTAAACGAAATACATCTACACCTGCAAAAAAACCAATCAAGGTTAAACAAAATAGCAGCAGATATACTTCTGTTTTTGGGGATTTATACGCTAAATAGGCTTTGTTGCACAAACCTAGCATCAAAAGCTTATTCAGCAATATAATTTCAAAATGAATAAGCCTGCCTCTAAAATCTACCGTACAACCAATTGGTCATCCTATAACCGAGCCTTAATTAACCGAGGTAATATTTCCATTTGGTTTGATCCAAAGACTCAGTGGTATGCACAATCACAAGGCAAGCAAGGTCGAAATCAAACCTACTCCGATACAGCGATTCAATGCTGCTTAATGATCAAATTACTATTCCGACTCTCTTTACGTATGGTCACAGGTTTTGTTCAAAGTCTGATTAAACTCTCTGGATTAGATTGGACAGCTCCGGATTATTCCACCCTTTGTCGTAGACAAAAGCATATTGATATTGCGATTAGCTATCAAAAAAGTAGTGATGGACTGCATCTACTCGTAGACTCTACTGGTTTGAAGTTTCTTGGTGAAGGTGAATGGAAACGCAAGAAACATGGGGCTGAATATCGTCGCCAATGGCGTAAGCTTCACATTGCTATAGATGCTAAAACCCTGCAAATACGTGCAGTACAACTCACCACAAATAATGTCAGTGATTCTCAAGTACTCGAAGATTTACTTGCTCAAATTCCCTTGGATGAACCAATTGATTCTGTTTATACAGATGGTGCTTATGACACAAAGCACTGCCGACAAGTCATTTTAGATCGAGATGCACATGCGATCATTCCACCTAGAAAGAATGCAAAGCCTTGGAAGGATCAGCAAGCGAGGTCTATAGAGCGGAACGAATTATTAAAGACAGTCAAACGGCTAGGCAGATCGCTTTGGAAAAAGTGGTCTGGTTATCACCGTCGAAGTTTGGTTGAAACCAAGATGCATTGCATCAAATTATTAGGCGATAAATTAACAGCGCGGAGTTTTCCAAGTCAGGTGAATGAGATCCATGCACGCATGGCAGTCTTGAATAAATTCACAGAATTAGGTCGCCCTCATACCCAAGTTGTCTCTTAAATTTGAGTAGATTAAGGGAACTCAGCCTTTCAAACCTTTATGCAACAAAGCCCATATAAAATCAAAATTAGATCAATCCTTTTCTAGAAAAGTTAACTCCCCCTCATCTGAGGTAATTTTAATTTTAACTTTACGATAACTGCGTTTATCTGGGTTTAATGCTGACTCTGAAACATGATGGGCGAATTTCTCATCTCCCATTAAATGCGCAAATAATTTATAACCAATCCGCATTTTCTTAATTTTCTTCTTCTTTTTCTCAAACTCATCGAGTTGTTTATCTAAGTGTTTTAAATCTAAATACTGTTGTTCAGCCATTACTAGCTCCCTGATTTAAAAAATTTACCATTCAATTTCTATGCTTATACAGACAAACAAATACAGAAATATGTCAAAATAATTGTTTTTGTGAACGCTACAGTTACTTTTTACAACTGCTCCATCTCACCTATTTATATGTAACACTTACACAGTGCTTATCTGTTTAGCCTAACATAATTTGGCGAATAATCAGACAGCATTTTGAGTTATGCCTCAAGCATGTTTAAATGAGCCTGTTTTTACTTGCCTTTTGGCAATTGATTTTTGATTTAAGGTGTCTAAATGCACAAAAATATCATCATGTTTGACATGGACGGAACGCTGTTAGATCTCGCTTATGATGATTTTATTTGGAATGAACAACTGCCTAGTCGCTATGCAGAATTACACGCCTGCTCTTTAGAACGCAGCAAAGAAATTTTATACGATTTTTATCAAGCGCATAGCCACACCTTAGATTGGTATTCCTCACGTTTTTGGACGGCCAAAGTGGGTGTGGATATGCTTGCTATGCAACTTGAATATAAAGATCATGTCACGTTGCGTCCACACGCTATCGAGTTACTGGAATATTTAAAAAATAATGGCTATCGCATTTGGCTCACCACCAATGCCGATTGTGCAGGCTTAGACTTTAAATTAGCACATACAGGTTTAGCAAAATATTTTGAAGTGATTGTTAGTTCTGAAAGCATTGGTTACGCCAAAGAGCGCGTTGAATTTTGGCAAACATTACAACAACAACATGCATTTAATCCTGCAGATTGCTATTTTATTGATGACACCGAAAAGGTGCTTAATGGTGCTAAAGCCTTTGGGATTGGACACTTATATAGTATTGCCCAGCCATCCTCAGCAAAACCTGCGCGTCAGACTTGTAATTACCCTATGTTGCACCAATTAACAGATTTAATTCCTGTCTTAGAACAATTTGAGGACACTCAAAAATATGCCTAAAACTTCGTCTCACGAAGCAATCGAAACGATCCGAATTGATAAATGGCTATGGGCTGCACGTTTTTTCAAGACCCGCTCTATTGCAAAAGCTGCCATTGAAGGCGGCAAAGTACATCACAATGGTGAGCGCGTTAAAGTTTCCAAAGAAATTCGTGTAGGAACTGAGCTGACTATTCAACAAGGTTTTGATAAGAAAACCGTATTGGTCAAGGCATTATCGGGTGTACGTGGCCCTGCGCTCATCGCTCAGCAACTTTATGAAGAAACTGAAGTGAGTATTGCACGCAGGGAATTGATTGCGACCCAAAGAAAGTTGCATAATCTAGCACGACCTGATCATCGACCAAGTAAAAAAGACCGTCGTGACATCAGCAAATTTAAACAAGAGAATGATCAGCAATTTGACCAATTTTGGTCATATAATGATGATTAAATAGAGCGTCACAGGCTGTCGCACAGCCCGTGATATAAATAGAACTACAGGACAAATTCTGTCACTATATTGCATGTGGAAAAGATTGAAGTAAATGCATCCACTTGAGTATATTGTTTCGTGACATCGTATTGAGGTTGTAAGATGGATGAGAATAAAAGCAAGGCGTTAAATGCGGCGCTTAGCCAAATTGAAAAACAATTTGGTAAGAACACAGTCATGCGTCTTGGTGACAACACTGTGCAAGCGGTAGAAGCCGTATCTACAGGCTCATTGACCCTAGATATTGCATTGGGTATTGGTGGCTTACCTAAAGGTCGTATCATTGAAATTTACGGCCCAGAATCATCAGGTAAAACGACCATGACCTTGCAAGCCATTGCAGAATGTCAAAAAGCTGGTGGAACTTGTGCCTTTATTGATGCCGAACACGCGCTTGATCCTCAATATGCACGTAAACTTGGTGTAGATATTGACAATCTTTTGGTATCGCAACCAGACAACGGTGAACAAGCCCTTGAAATTGCCGACATGTTAGTTCGCTCTGGTGCAATTGACATGATTGTGGTCGACTCCGTCGCTGCCTTAACCCCTCGTGCCGAAATTGAAGGCGAAATGGGCGACTCACACATGGGTTTACAAGCGCGCTTAATGAGTCAAGCATTGCGTAAAATCACGGGTAATGCCAAACGCTCAAACTGTATGGTGATCTTCATTAACCAAATTCGTATGAAAATTGGTGTAATGTTTGGTAGCCCAGAAACTACAACAGGTGGTAACGCATTGAAGTTCTATGCTTCTGTTCGTTTAGATATTCGCCGTGTTGGTCAGGTGAAAGAAGGCGACGAGATTATTGGTTCTGAAACCAAAGTCAAAGTTGTGAAAAACAAAATGGCACCTCCATTTAAAGAAGCATTGTTCCAGATTCTATACGGTAAAGGTGTTAACCATTTAGGTGAGCTGGTCGATTTAGCTGTTCAACAAAATATCGTGCAAAAAGCAGGTGCTTGGTATTCTTATCAAGGCGATAAAATTGGTCAAGGTAAAAACAACACCATTCGCCACCTTGAAGAACATCCAGAGCTTGCTAAAGGCATCGAAGCAATTATTCGTGAACAACTGCTCACGACAGGTCAAGCTGCGCCTGTAGAAGATAAAGACGAAGAAGAATTCGACTTACTTGATGCTTAAGCATACGCTAGGATGAACATAACAAACCGAATCAAATAAAACGCTCTACGGAGCGTTTTATTGTATATGGAAGCACCACTATGTCTGAAGACAAATTTCCCAAACTAATTAATTATATTAAGCTAAAACAACAATTTGGTGAAGATGAGCAATCATGCAACCAAACTGAGCAGGCATATTCAGAAACAACGTCTGCCCTGCATTTTTCCTCAAATTCTACGTCTAACGCCAATAAACAATATCCTTCCCATACAGAAACTATTGAAGATCAAGAACACAATGAAGACCCAGATGCACAGCAAAGCAAACGCCCAGGACTCACGGGTTCTCGTCTACGCAGCTACGCCTTTGCTGTCTTAACTCGTAAAGAATATTCTAAAAAAGATTTAATTGAAAAACTGGCTTTATATGCAGAAAACCGTGATGAAGTGATTGAGTTAGTCAATGAACTGGCACGTGAAAACTATCAGAGTGATCAACGTCTGGCAGAAATGTTACTGGCTAGCCAAAAGCGGCAAGGTAAAGGGCCAAATCGTATTAAAATGGCACTTAAAAACAAAAAAGTGGATAGCAGTTTAATTTCAGAAGAACTTAAAGAAACTGATTGGACAGAACAAGCCTATCAACTGAAAGTGAAAAAATTCGGTACAGAAGTCGCAAACGAGCCAAAAGTTAAAGCTAAACAAATTCGTTTTTTACAATACAGAGGCTTTGATATGGATGCAATTATGAAAGCAATTCGTGGAAAAGAGCAGGATTTTTAAAATGTGAATACAAAATCGAAATAGGTAGAATTATTATTTTAAAATTGGTGGCAACCCTACCAGCAAGCCTTCGGCACATCATAGTTCCACTACCGCTGCTACCTTCCGGTCCTGACGGGGTTCGTAGAGTACAATTGCGAAGTAACCAGCAGGGTTACCATTGCAAAAACAGAGTATAGAGATTTTTAAAAAACTTGCAAGCGTTGTGCTGTATTTCCTTTTATAAAGCTATCCAATTGATTATTTTAAAAACAATTGAAGACACTTATAGAATAAAGCCACTTAAAGCTTAGTGTAACTAAACCATCATAAAATTATTTTGAGATATAAATCCTAGATTTACCCACATTCCGCTAAGATTGATGATAAGTTTGTAAAAGCTTATTGCAATTCCACGCGCGGACGTTTTAAATGTGGAAATGACTAAATCAATAGGTTGAGTCCAACACCCTTTACAAAGTCTCAGCTACACAAGATTAAGATGGATATTCAATTATGCTAAAAAAGCATGCACTTTGTGCTCTTGCCCTACTGTGCTCAACGCCTATATTTGCCAATATTCCAATTGAAAACCACAACCTCAGTCAAAGCAGTGCTGGCTATGCCAATAGCCCTGCAATTGCAACGAGTAATATGGCAACAGCTAATGTACCGACCAATATCAATTGGCAATTGATGCAAAAAAACCAGCAACTCGAAAATGACATCCGTCAGTTACGTGGCAAAATTGAAGAACAAGACAATGAAATTGCGCAGCTCAAACATGAATTGCAAAATCGCTATACCGATTTAGATCAACGTTTAGAACTGCTCCAACAAAAAATAGACCCTGAATCTGCTCCTACCGCTGAGGAGGATAACCAAAAGGATACTGCACCCAGCGCCAGCAATAACCAATTAAATACTAATACCCCGAAATCTGCGCAAAATACAACATATGTTAGCCCAACAGCTCAAGGTTTAAATACTAATATTGAACTAGACAAAGCAGCCTATACTGTTGCATTGGATGCCTATAAACAAGGTGGTGCAAAAAAAGCCATTGCACCCATGCAAAATTTTATTAAAAACCATCCAAACAGTGTGTATATCAGCAATGCGTATTTTTGGTTAGCTGAGTTTAATTTAGCGATTGAACCAACCAATTACAGCGAGGCCAAAAAGAATTTTGAAATTGTTGCAATGAAGTATCCCCAATCTGCAAAAGCATCAAGCGCTTTGTATCGCTTATATAGCATTGCGCAAGATGTAGATCGCAAACCCACTTTGGCAACGCAATACAAAAGTAAAATTTTGAGCCAATACCCAAAATCTGAAGAAGCAAGATTCTTTAAATAAGCCAATAAAAAAGACATCCGAGGATGTCTTTTAATATTCTGATGCTAGAAACACAAACCTTAACGCACAATACCACGTTCAGATTGTTCTAAAGAATCAATTAAACGCTGCGCTTCTGCCACATTTGGCAAAATATCACTGCGAATTTGCTCAATGGCTTGCTCAGTGGTTAATCCAGATTTGTAAATAAGTTTAAAGGCTTCACGAAGACCTTGAATCACATCCTTCGACCAGCCTTTGCGACGCATTCCTTCCACATTCATTGCAAATGCATGAGCTGGATTGCCAGAAACCATAACATACGCAGGCACATCTTTAAGAATAAGCGATGCACCACCAATCATGCTATAAGAGTTAATTTTACAGAATTGGTGAATCCCTGAGTTTCCACCAACCACCACATAATCACCAACCTGTACGTGACCTGCCACACCCACATTATTGGCAAAAATATTGTGATCGCCCACCCTACAGTCATGCGCAATATGCGTATTGACCATAAGTAAGTTGTGACTACCAATTTTGGTCAGGCTATTGTCTTGCACCGTACCACGATGCAAACTACAGTGTTCACGAATTTTATTGTGATCACCAATTTCTAGCCAAGTTTCCTCACCTGCATATTTCAAGTCCTGACAGACCTCACCTACGCTAGCGAACTGGAAAATTTCATTGTGCTGACCAATACGGGTGTAACCACCAATCACAACATGCGAATGAAGTTTTGTACCCTCACCAATCGTTACATTTGGTCCAATAATACAATATGGACCAATCGTGACATCTGAAGCGATTACTGCAGATGAGTCAATAATAGCGGTTGGGTGAATGAGTGGGTTATTGCTCATGCTTACTCTGTTTTCTGATGCGAAACCATAATTTCCGCGGTTGCTGCGACGACGCCATCAACGGTGGCGATACAATTATATTTGTAAATGCCTCGTTTTTGCATAACTAATTCAGATTTTAATACAAGTTGATCGCCTGCAACGACTTGTTTTTTAAATCTAACTTTTTCTGCGCCTGCAAAAAGGAACAAAGACCCTGCGCAAGGTTTCTCATTATTCATGATAAAACCTAGAATGCCCGACACTTGTGCCATCGCTTCAACGATTAAAACACCCGGCATGATCGGATAATTCGGGAAGTGTCCTTGCAAGAATTCTTCATTGATTGATACGTTTTTATAGCCCACGATACCGTTATCAGTGACTTCTACAATGCGGTCAACCAATAAAAACGGATAACGATGGGGTAAATATTCACGAATGGTTTGAATGTGCATTGGCAATTCAGGTTTAGTGAAGGTGCTAGAATTCGACTCAGTCATCATAATTATTTACGCAATTTAAAAGTTGATTCAAGGGACTCAATTTGAGATTGCATATCATCAAGTCTTTTCACCAATTGGGTCAATGGCACATCTGCTAATTGTCTTAGCCGCACAACAGTACGTTTCCACTTTTGATTTTCAAACAAGCCAATACCAGACGAATATTTTCCTGATTCAGAAATATTATTTGTGACCATTGACATTCCTGTCAAAGTCACATTATCGGTAATATTTAAGTGCCCTGAAATTGCACTTCCACCACCAATGATACAGTTTTTGCCAATTGTCACACTTCCAGCCACGGCTGTTTTTGCGGCTATGGCCGTATGAGCCCCTAATTTGACGTTATGCGCGATTTGCACAAGGTTATCAATAATGACACCATCTTCCAAAATGGTATCATTTAGTGCACCACGATCTACGCTGCAATTCGAGCCAATACGAACATCATTACCAATAATCACCGAACCCAATTGCGCAATACGGTGCCATTTGCCTTGATAAGGTGCAAAGCCAAAGCCTTCACTACCAATTACAGTATTGGCATGTATACGCACGCGATCCCCAAGTTTGGCTTCCCCTGTTAATGTCACGTGTGAATCAATAAAACACTGTTGACCAATTTCGACAAAGTCATCAATTTTACAGTGCGATTGCACAATCGTATTGTCACCCACCACGCAATTTTCACCAATTACGACGTAATGACCAATATAAGCACTCTCGGCAATGATGGCTGAAGGATGGATTTGGGCTGTACTCTCTATACCACGTTGCGTATGTTTACGCTCAAATACATGAGTTAGAATTGCAAAAGCCAGATACGGATTATCAACCACAATAAAGTTGTGGTGATGATTGTCCAACTCGGCTTGTAGTGAAGCGGTGACAATTAAAGCCCCCGCTTGGGAGCTACGTGCTTGCGCTAAATATTTATCGCCATTCACGAATGCAAGTTGATGCGCTTGAGCAGACTCAAGGCTTGCCAAACCTTGCAAACGTAAATCGGCTTGTCCAATACATTGACCTTGAACGAAACCAGCAATTTCTTCTAAGCGATAATATTGAGAACTCATTGATTATTTAATTGCGTTGACCTTTTGGATCATTTTATCAGTTAAATCATACTTCGGGTCATAGGCAAGTGCTGAGTTTTTATTCAAAACCACATCTAAACCATTTTCTTTACGCAATTGTTCAGCAACTTGCTTTAAACGAGTTTCAAAACCATCATTAATTTTGTGCAATTCTGACTGAACACGGGTTTGTACCACTTGTTGCAAACCATTAAATTCTTTTAGCTTAGCTTGGAATTGGGTATTCATTTTTTGCTTTTCAGCGTCTGATAAATTCGAAGCTTGCTGCGCGCGTTGCTGCAAGGTTTCTAACTCTTTTGTCAGTTGCTCAAGCTTAGTGGTTTGTGGTTTGACCGACTGCTGCAAAGCCAGATTTTGCTGTTTGAGATAACTGCTACTTTCTACAACACGCTCTAAACTTACTACGCCATAGCCTGCAGCATGTGTCACTGTAGCCAGTGTAGATAAACCAAACAATGCCAAACTCAATATTGTTTTTTTCATATGCTACATCCTGTGTTTAAACGATCCAACACGGGTCGTACTTAGAAAGTACGACCAATTTCGAATTGGATATTTTTAGTTTCATCGCCTTGTTTATCATTCAACGGATATGCATAGCTAAGTGACAATGGACCAATCATGGTAATCCAAGTAAAGCCTACACCCACGCTATAGCGCATTTCACCGAAGTCAAAGCCGTAATTGTCTTTACAGTACTTTTTAGCATCGATATCCACACCATTAATAGTTAAATTACCATTTGGAACATCACACTGGGTATCAAAAACTTGTGCACCTTCTGCAAAAATTACAGGTCGTACTTGACGTGTCCAATCCCCTTTAAATGGCACAGGTAAAGCCAGCTCTGTACCAAACTGTACTAAACCATTGCCACCAACCTCCTCAAAAGAAGGGTCTTGCTTATTGCGTAAAGGATCAATGTTCATGCGCTCTTGGAACTCAACTCCAGGATATTTAGGTCCCAAAGTACTATTATCATAACCTCGTACCGAGCCATAACCACCTGCATAGAAGTTTTTATAGAACGGTAAATCATTACCAAAGCCTAGCTTACCATAACCACGCAAGACAAAATCTTTACCTAATGGAAAGTAGGCTTGGGCATCATAAGTGACTTTTTGGAATTCTACATCACTGCCTGGTAAGGCAATTTCAGCATTCACACGATGCGACATACCATTGGTTGGGAAAATCGGACGGTTTAAGGTGTTGTATGACCAGCCTAAATTTAGGTTATAAGTTAAAAAGTCCCCTTTAAACTTATCTTGGTACGAAGTAGTTGGTAAAACGTTACCTAGTTCATCCACACACTCATTTGATTTAGTAGCTTCATTGAATTTCCATGTACCATTAGTGCAGTATTGACTTATGCTGGTATGAGATCCTCCATTAGCCAACAAATAGTCCCGAACATAAGTCGAAACATAAGGACCTGTGGTTACTTCGGTCTGATCAATGTTTAAACCTGCACTAATGCTTTGGTTTTCATCAATTGGGTAACCGAAGTTAATGCCACCACCAAAACTATCTGTCACATAGTTGTTTACGTTATAGTCATCATCTAGTTTGGTTTTACGGTAGTACATATTATAGCCGCGACGTACACCATCAATCGTGAAGTATGGGTCGGTCACACTCAGGTTATAGTAATCCTGCGTTTCAGAACGTGATAAATCAATTGAAACTGCGTTACCTGTACCCAAGAAGTTGGTTTGGCTTAAACCAGCTTGGAACGTCACACCACCGCTTTGCGAGAAACCTACCGCTAAAGTACTGGTACCTGAGTGTTGTTCTTCCACATTTACATTTAAGTCAATTTGGTCTGGCACGTTTGGAATACGCACAGCCTTAACATCAACGGTTTTAAAGAAACCTGTACGCTCTAAACGAACTTTAGATAAGTCAATTTTTTCATTGCTTGCCAATGCGCCTTCCATTTGACGCATTTCACGACGGAGCACTTCATCGGCAGTTTTACTATTACCTGCGAAGTTAATACGACGTACCGTAACTTGCTGACCCGGGTTAATGTAGTAGTTTAAATCGACCAGTTTAGTTTCTTTGTCAATTTGCGGCACAATATTAACTTCGGCATAGTAATAGCCTGCATTGCCATATTTACGCAGCAACAATTGTTTCACCGCATTCACTTTTTCTTGTGAATAGGTTTCACCATCTTTATAAATTTGCAGTGCGCTCAGTTCTTCAGGTTTGTATAAAGCATCGCCCAAGAACTTGCTTTCGCCAAACTTGAATTGCTCGCCTTCATCTACAGAAACTTCAACAAAGATATGCTTTTTGTCTTCACTCAAATTCAAGCTAGAGTTGGTGATATTGAAGTTGATATAACCTTTGTTAAGGTATAACGCACGCAATGCTTCCAAGCTTGCTGCCATTTTTTCGCGTGCATAGCGGTCATTACGGGTAACAATCGAACTCCAGCTACTTTCTTTAACTGCAAACGCTTGCTTAATGTCGCTTTCTTTAAATACCGTATTGCCAATAATGTTGATATCCACCACTTTAGCGGCTTTGCCTTCAACAAATTCTACGGTTAAATCTACACGGTTATTTGGGCGAGCTGTGGTAATGACGCGTACATCTGCATCATAACGACCTTGCTGCATATACTGCTGTTCAAGCTCAGATTCTAAAGTTTGTAGTGCTGACTTTTTCAGTACTTCACCTTCAGCCACTCCCATTTTCTTTAAACCGTCTTCTAATGCTTCTTTTGGAATCAGTTTATTGCCTTTAAATTCGACCTTAGAAATGATTGGGCGTTCAACCACTTTAAAGACTAAAGTATCGGCTTCGCGACTGGCTTGAATGTCATCAAACAAACCTGTGGCATAGAGTGAGCGAATCGCATTGGCCAACACTGCTTCATTGACGCGATCACCACTATTGACTGGAATCATTCCATAGACATTGGCTGGCGTTAAACGAACAAGTCCATCTATTTTTATATCTCGCGCAATAAATTCATCTGCTGCATATACTTGTTGTGTTGCTGCCATTGCACTAACCAGTGCCAAGGGCATAAATAAATGTGTGTGCTGCATGCCAGTCTTTTCCAGTGTTAAATTTATTTCGTATCTACGTTGTTATAAACGCATAATGTCATTAAATAATGCAAGGAACATCATACTTCCAAGCAGTACCATACCAATTTTTAAACCAACTAATTGTATTTGTTCAGAAACAGGTTTTCCACGAATCAGCTCGATAAAATAATAAACTAAATGCCCGCCATCCAACATTGGAATTGGCAATAAATTTAGAATTCCTAAGCTTACGCTCATAAGTGCCATAAAGGAAATAAAAGTTTGCCACCCCATTTCTGCACTTTGTCCTGCAACTTTAGCAATCGTAATTGGGCCAGATAAGTTATCTAAACCAATTAAACCGCGTACCATTTTGACAATAGAGTTCAAAATCATGCTAGACAGCTGACCTGTTTTATCTACCGCCATAAATAAAGCTTCACTCGGGCTATATTGAATGGTTTGCTTATAATCTTCTGGAATGACAATTTTTCCAGGATCACTTTGCACACCCAATACACCCGAAACATTACCCATGTTATCGCGTTTACCTTGTGGCATTACTTGCAGTTGCACCACTTGATTATTACGCAGTACATCTACTTTCAGTAATTTTTCTGGCGATGCCTGAACCACTTGTACCACATCGTACCAGTCATTCATTTTTACGCCATCAATCGCGATAATTTGATCACCTATTTGCATGCCTTGACGAATGGCCGCACCATCTTCACTTAACTTGCTGACAATTGCAGGAATTTGTGGACGATACGGTGTAAAACCCAAGACATCTAAAGGCGATTGAGATTGATCATTTAAGAAATTTTGAATGGGTAAGCTAAATGTTTTGATTTCACCTGCACGTTCAGCCTGTACCTGAATTTTGTCTGTTTCACCTACACGATCCACCAAGGCAAAGTTCAGCTTTTCCCATGTTGTCACAGGGGTACCGTCAATGGCGGTAATCTTATCACCTACTTGCATTTGCGCTGCCGCCGCAGGTGTATCTGCCAGCACCTTACCCACTCGGGTATTCAACTGTTCTTGAGCGGGTAGAAATAATATCCAGAACAACAAAATGGCAAAAATCAGGTTAATTAACGGCCCTGCTGCCACAATCGCAATACGTTTCCACGGAGGCTGACGATTAAAGGCATAAGGTAAGTCTTCTTCTGCAACATTTCCTTCGCGTTCATCCAGCATTTTGACATAGCCACCCAAAGGCAGTGCCGAAAGCTGATATTGAATCCCCGATTTTTTTGACGTCCATTTTAAAATGGTTGGTCCAAAGCCTATGGAATACACCAAAACTTTGACACCTAATTTACGTGCAACAAAGTAGTGCCCAAACTCATGAATTGCAATTAAAGGTCCTAGCAAAAGAATCGCTGCAACCACAATAAATAAGGCACTCATGCTTTAGCTTCCTTTATTCAATACAAAATGCTGTGCAACAGTACGGGCATTTTGGTCTGCCTGCAAAATCAGTTCAATACTTTCTGCAGCGGAATTTTGTATTTGGTTCAAGGTGTGCTCAACCACTGTCGCAATATCGGTGAAACGAATTTTTTGCTGCAAGAATGCTGCAACTGCAATTTCGTTTGCTGCATTTAATATAGTAGCTGCCAAACCACCTTCTTGCATGGCTTGACGTGCCAAACTTAACGCAGGAAAAAGGGTGGTATCGGGTGCTTGAAAATCAAGCTGATGATTGACAAACAAATCTAAAGGCGGAACATGCGTTTGGATACGCTGCGGCCATGCCAAAGCATGCGCAATTGGCGTACACATATCAGGATTACCCATTTGCGCCAAAGTTGAACCATCCACATATTGAACCATGGAATGAATAATACTCTGTGGATGAACCACAACTGTAACAAAGTGTTCTGAAATTGCAAAAAGATGACACGCTTCGATTAATTCCAAACCTTTATTCATTAAGGTCGCAGAATCTACCGATATTTTTTGTCCCATAGACCAATTTGGATGTTTGCAGGCTTGTGCAGGAGTAACGTGTTGTAACTCTTCTAGGCTGTGGTTTAAAAATGGACCGCCAGAAGCAGTCAGTAAAATTTGTGATACGCCTAACCGAGGCTGTCCATTTCTTTCGGTTTGTAAATAATGTTCAGGCAAACATTGAAAAATCGCGTTATGTTCAGAATCTACAGGCAATATCAAAGCACCATGTTCACGTGCCGCCTGCATCATGATGTCACCCGACATCACCAAGGCTTCTTTATTGGCCAATAACACACGCTTACCCGCTTTAACCGCAGCCAGTGTAGGCAATAAGCCTGCAGCACCAACAATAGCTGCCATCACCACATCCACTTCAGGATGTTCAGCAACTGCGATTAGACCCGCTTCATCGCTTAAAATTTCAATCCCTGAAATGTGTTGCTGTGCAAGTAATAGCTGCAATTCATCAACTTTTGCCGCAGGTACAACCACAATTTTAGGATGATACTGTTTGCATATTTGAACCAGTTCTTGAATTCGGCTATGTGCCGTCACGGCAAAAACTGAATACTGCTCAGGATGTTGTTGCAGTACTTTTAGGGTGCTTTGTCCAATTGAACCTGTCACACCCAAGATACAAACAGCTTGTGACATTTATAAATCTACGCCAATAAGTTTTAAAACATACATACCCGCAGCAAAAATTGGAGCTGCTGCAAGCAAAGAATCAATCCGATCGAGCACACCACCATGACCCGGTAAGACTCGCCCAGAGTCTTTAATACCTGCACGGCGCTTGATCATGGATTCAAATAAATCACCCAATACTGAGCTAAATACCGTGATTACCGAAAGAATCAGGAATAAAATATGTTGTGCCAAAGTCAGGTCTAAATACGCCACTTCGACAACAATCACAATCAGCATGGCTGTAAACACACCGCCATATAAGCCTTCTACTGACTTGTTTGGACTGACATTTGGTGCTAGTTTTTTCTTGCCTAGTTTGCGTCCAACAAAATAAGCACCCGAGTCTGCCCCCCAAACCAACAAGAACAAGTACATTAACCACCATGGTGAACTGTTCCATACGGAAAAAATTGCAGTTACCGCAGCAGAAATTAAAATAAAACCAATAAAGCTTAAGCTTGGGTTATACCATGCATCGTATTCTGGGTAAGACTTGACCCAATAAATGCTGAGTAACCATGTCAAAATAGAGGCTGCCCAAAGTAATAAGGCAATATCACGAAAATAAAGCGCCGTTGCTGCCAAAGCGGCAGTCAATACACCAAAACCCCAAGCCACAGGCTTAAGGACGTATTTAGTTTTTCTTGGCATGAGTTTAAACCACTCATAGCCCGCAACCCCTGCTGCAACAATCATCAGCATAAACATTGGATAATGAGACTGAGTTGCAAACATGCAACTCAATACTACAGCAACCAATACTAATGCGGTAATAATCCGCTCTAACATGTATTAATTCTCAATTTTCTCTTGTTGAATTTGCTCAGAAGTTTTACCAAAACGGCGTTCACGACCACCAAATACTGCTAGTGCATCGTCAAATTCTTCTATACTAAATTCAGGCCACAAGGTTTGGGTAAAATACAATTCAGCATACGCAGCTTGCCAAAGTAAAAAGTTAGACAATCTAAAATCGCCGCCTGTACGAATCAGAAGATCTACAGGTGGTAAGTCTGCCAGACTGACATATTGACCAAACAAATGTGTATCTATCTGTTCAATTTCGATTTTATTTGCCACAACATCTGCTGCAATTTGTTTCGCAGCTTGTGCCATATCCCACATCCCACCATAACTAATGGCAATTGTGAGTGTCATGCAATTGAAATTAGCAGTCCTTTGTTCAGCATGCAACATTAACTCGCGCAAATGCGGTGACAAACGTGAACGGTCACCAATAAAACGTAAGGCAATATTGAATTTTTCCATGCGTGGAAGTTGCTCATGAATTGTGGTTTCCAGCAATTGCATGAGTAAATCCACTTCAAACTGTGGACGGTTCCAGTTTTCACTCGAAAAAGCAAAAACGGTTAAAGCTTGAATATGTTTTTTTCTACAGTGTTCAACAATCGGGTCAAGCACATCTTTGCCAGAGCGATGTCCTTCCCCTTTTTGCATTTGATTTTTTTTTGCAAAACGATTGTTGCCATCCATAATGATGGCAACATGTTTTGGCAAAGACAAACAGTCTTCAGATGTGGTCATTGATTAGACCTTCATCAACTCAGCTTCTTTTGCAGCAAGACGCTTATCTACTTCTGCAACGTATTTATCTGTGATTTTTTGGATGTCATCTGCTGCGCGACGTTCATCATCTTCAGAAATTTCTTTTTCTTTCAATAATGCTTTAATGTCGCCCAATACATCACGACGAATGTTACGAATCGCGACTTTGGCATTTTCAGCCTCAGAACGCGCCACTTTTTGCATGTCACGACGAGTTTCTTCCGTCAATGCAGCAAGCGGTACACGAATTGCATCTGCTGTAATTGGGTTTAAACCCAAATCTGACTCACGAATGGCTTTATCAATTGCAGACACCATTGAACGCTCAAATGGCTGAACCAATAAGGTACGTGAATCTTCTACACCAATGTTAGCAACTTGGTTTAATGGCACATCGGAACCGTAGTAAGAAACCATCACACCATTTAAAATAGATGGATGTGCACGACCTGTACGCACTTTGGCAAAACCATGTTCTAAAGACTCTAAAGTCTTGCTCATACGTTCTTCGCTGTCTTTTTTAAGATCGTTAATCATAAGATCTTCCTTACTGTATTCTAAAATTTGAGTCAAAATATAGGGTTAAATTAGTCTGTAGTATAAAGAGCTTTCAGGCTCACGTACATTAGTTCGTAACGTGAGTCCCTTCTTTTTCACCCATAACCACAGAAAGCAACGCACCTGCTTTATTCATATCAAATACTTGTAGCGGCACATTGTGGTCGCGGCATAAGCAGATTGCAGTTAAATCCATCACACCTAATTTCTCATCTAAAACTTGGTCAAATGTAAGCGTGTCATATTTCACCGCATCTTCGTATTTACTTGGATCTTTATTATATACGCCATCTACCTTAGTTGCTTTTAAGATTAAGTTGGCTTCAATTTCGATACCACGTAAACATGCTGCGGTATCTGTAGTAAAGAATGGATTACCCGTGCCTGCAACAAATACGCATACTTCACCTTGAGTCAGATGACGAATTGCATCTCGGCTTGAGTAAGACTCAACCACTGTACCAATCGGTAATGCAGACATTAAACGGGTTTTGATGTTACGGCGCACCAAAGCATCACGCATGGCCAAACCATTCATCACGGTTGCCAACATACCCATTTGGTCACCAGTTACACGACCAACTAAGCCATCTTTTTGTAATTGGCTGCCACGGTACAAGTTACCACCGCCCACAACAATACCAACTTCCACACCTAGACCAACCAAGTGTGCAATAGCCAAAGACATTTGATCGAGCACTTGCGCATCAATCCCCATGTCTTTATTGCCTGCAAGCGCTTCACCCGATAGTTTCAACAAGATACGTGCATAACGTGGCTTTTTTGAATCTAACATTGTCATTACTCCAATTCTAAATTCTAAACTTTAATTTTTTACAATTTGTATGGCTTACAGCTTGCAAACCAAATCTGCAAAGCATTATGCAGATTTGACCTGAATCAGCTTGGCAAATAAGTCGTATTCATCGGCATCGGTGATTTCAACCTCAAGTAAATCACCTGCTTTAATCACGCTCTTGTCAATATCTTCTACAAAGACGTTGCCATCAATTTCTGGCGCGTCTGCATAAGAGCGTGCCACTGCGACTGGAAATTCGTCTTCCAAATCATCCACCAACACGGTCATAGTTTGACCAATACGTTTTTGCAGTTTGGCTGCCGATATTTCTTGTTGAACCTGCATAAAACGCTCATAGCGTTCTTGCTTAATTTCTTCTGGCACATGATCAGGCAAGTCGTTTGCTGCCGCACCTTCAACAGGTGAATAAGTAAAGCAACCCACGCGGTCTAATTGCGCTTCTTTTAGCCAATCAAGCAAAATTTGGAAATCTTCTTCTGTTTCGCCAGGGAAGCCCACCACAAAGGTTGAACGAATCACCAACTCAGGGCATTTTTCACGCCAGAGTTTTAAACGCTCTAAGGTGTTTTCGCTGTGCGCAGGTCGCTTCATCAACTTTAATACTTTCGGGCTAGCGTGTTGGAATGGAATATCCAAATAAGGCAGAATTTTGCCTTGCGCCATTAAATCAATTACAGCATCCACATGTGGATATGGATAGACATAGTGCAAGCGCACCCAAATACCCAATTGACCTAAAGCTTCACACATATCGTAAAATTTGGTTTTAACAGGTTGACCGTTCCAAAAGTCCAATTTGTATTTGGTATCTACACCGTAAGCAGAAGTGTCTTGAGAAATTACCAGTACTTCTTTTACACCTGCACGTTTCAGTGCCGCTGCTTCTTCTAATACCGAACCCACGGGACGCGAAACCAAATCGCCACGCATACTTGGGATGATGCAGAAAGTACAGCGATGGTTACAGCCTTCTGAAATTTTAAGATAGGCATAATGTTTAGGCGTCAAACGAATACCTTGCTCAGGTACCAAATCAATAAATGGATTATGCTTTGGGGGCTCAGGAACATATTGATGCACTGCTTCCATCACGTCCTGATAAGCCGCTGCACCAGTAACTTTTAATACATTCGGATGCATTTGACGAATTTTATCTTCATCTTTACCCAAACAACCTGTCACAATGACTCGACCGTTGGCATTCATGGCTTCGCCAATTGCGTCTAAGGACTCTTGTACTGCAGATTCAATAAAACCACATGTATTGACAACAACTAAGTCTGCACCTTCATAATCAGACGCGACATCATAACCTTCAGTTTTTAACTGAGTTAAAATTCGTTCGGAATCTACCAATGCCTTAGGACAACCTAAAGAAACAAAACCGACTTTGGGGGATTTCATAGAATCTGCACTCCACTAGAATGCGCGTATTGTATGACTTTTCTTTGCATAAAAATAGAGAAATAGCCGACTCTTTGCATAATGCACCAAAATACAACCATTCAGGCTCAATGATTTAAATATTGCACTATTTTAATGCACTTTTTATTTACAGTGTTTCAATTATCCGTTATATCTTGAAAATTCAGTCCTGTTCCTGCGCATTTTGCCGATTCTTCGGTGATGAATGCACTAAAAACGAAAAGTTGGCGTGCATTTTGCTTAATTCGCCTCAATTCGATCCAAATTCGGAACATGGCTGAACACATGACAATGCCCTTGCACAATATTTCTTACAGGAAGCATTCAGGAATGGATCAGACCGAGCGCATTGACTACCGTCTTTTGGTAGATAACCTCAGCACTGCAATTTTACTGGTTGATCGTGACCTGAATATTTTTTATTTAAACTCATCTTGTGAAGCTTTATTTGATATCAGCTTAATTCGGGCTTCGGGGCAACCTGTTTTAAATTTGCTGCACACGCCTGATGATGAGTTCAATACTCAAGAGGCGTTTCTCAATACCATCAACACAGGTCAGCCTTATACCCGCCGTGAAGCAACCATTAATGTCAATTTTAAAGATATTCATGTCGATTACACTGCATCACAGTTAAACGCAGGCAAGCCTTATCATCCACTTTTGCTGATTGAATTAAATCCGATTGATCGGATGCTCAAAATTTCTAAAGAAGAAAACTTTATTCAACAGCATCAGGTTGCACGTCAGCTAGTTCGTGGTGTAGCACATGAAATTAAAAACCCGCTTGCAGGAATTCGTGGCGCGACACAACTGTTAGCGCGAAGTTTAAATGACCCAAAATATGATGAATTTACCGACATTATTATTAGCGAAGTAGATCGTCTAAGAAATTTGGCCGATACCATGCTCGGTTCACGCCAACTACCAAGCTATGAACTGGTCAATATTCACGAGCCTTTGGAACGGGTACGCAGCCTGATTGTCAATCAAACGAAAAGCAAAATAAATATTATCCGCGATTATGACCTTTCTTTACCCGAAGTTATGGCAGACCGCGATCAATTGATTCAAGTCATGCTGAATATTTGCGCCAATGCAGTACAAGCCATGACCGAACATCCCGATTTCTTTACCGAGCATCGACCTGAATTGATTTTAAGAACTCGTATTCAACGCTTGGTTACCATTAATGGTGTGCTGAATCGTTCTACCGTACGTGTTGATATTGAAGATAACGGCCCAGGCGTACCTGAAGACATTTTAGAGTCCGTGTTTTATCCATTGGTGACTGGACGCGCAAACGGTACAGGACTTGGTTTGAGCATCGCACAAAATATTATGCATCAACATAACGGAATGATTGAATGCCAATCCATTCCAGGAAAAACAATATTTAGCTTATATTTACCTTGGGAGGCGAGTCATGTCGCGAAATAAAATTTGGGTGATTGATGATGACCGTGCAATGCGCTGGGTACTGGAAAAAACTTTTAGAGAAGAAGGTTTTGAAGTCACCAGTTTTGAAGAAGCACAGTCTGCGCTAGATGAGTTAAACCAAGATGCACCTGATGTAATTTTGACCGACATTCGCATGCCTGGAATTGATGGTTTAACTTTTCTTGGCAAAGTCAAAACCAGTTATCCTGACTTACCTGTAATTATTATGACAGCACACTCCGATTTAGAATCGGCAGTATCTAGTTATCAAACAGGTGCATTTGAATACTTACCTAAGCCTTTTGATATTGATGAAGCACTCGCTTTAGTCAATCGTGCAATTTTGCATATCACCAAATTACAACAGCAAGAATCTGCAAAATCGACAGTACAGCACATTCAATCTACAGAAATTATTGGTGAATCACCTGCTATGCAGGAAGTGTTTCGTGCGATTGGTCGTTTATCTCAGTCACACATTACTGTGCTCATTAATGGCGAATCAGGGACTGGCAAAGAGTTGGTAGCGCATGCACTGCATCGCCACTCACCACGTAGCAGCAAACCCTTTATTGCACTAAATATGGCCGCCATTCCGAAAGATTTGATTGAAACCGAACTTTTTGGACATGAAAAAGGTGCATTTACAGGTGCCAATACACAACGTCAGGGGCGCTTTGAACAAGCCAACGGTGGCACCCTATTCTTAGATGAAATTGGCGATATGCCTTTTGAAACCCAAACCCGTTTATTGCGCGTATTGGCAGATGGTGAATTTTATCGGGTCGGTGGGCATATTCCTGTCAAAGTGGATGTACGAATTGTCGCAGCAACGCATCAGGATTTGGAAAAACTGGTTCAAGATGGGCGCTTTCGTGAAGACTTATATCATCGTCTAAACGTCATTCGGATTCATATCCCTAAACTGGCACATCGCAGTGAAGATATTCCAATGTTAGCACAACACTTTTTGGCACGTGCAGGCAAAGAGTTAGGTGTAAGTCCAAAAATATTACGTCCTGAAACAGTTGAATATATGCAGCAATTACCGTGGCAAGGTAACGTGCGCCAGCTGGAAAACACCTGTCGCTGGCTTACAGTGATGATTACAGGACGTGAAGTCTATCCTGAAGATTTACCAACAGAACTCAAGCAAATTCCAATTGAAAAGTTAGCTGAACATTCTGCGCTTCATGTGGCAGATCGGGTATCTATGCAGCATTGGGATGAATTACTTGGGCAATGGGCAGTACAAAAGCTGAAAAATGGCGAAATGAAACTTCTAGATATCGCCATTCCAATGTTTGAACGCACCTTGATTAATGCCGCACTACAACAAACCCGTGGACGTAAACGTCATGCCGCCGAGCTATTGGGTTGGGGACGTAATACTTTGACGCGAAAACTCAAAGAGTTAGGAATGGACAGTGCTGACGATGAAATAGAAGAAGATATTGAGAGCTAAGCGCGAATCAAATATCTAAAGTTTGTTAACAATTCATCATCACAATATAGGGAAATTCAACTGTGGAATTTCCCTATTCTTTATATCTTAAACTCTCAAATGAAGTTTAATTAGGCAACAGTAAATCCGACATAGCGTGATAAACCTTGCACACCTAAATCAGTTTTAAAAATCAAATATTGCGGATAGCGACTTGAAGTTAGTTCTTGCCACATATCTAATTGATCATCATGTGCATGAATTTCATCCACACTGCGTAGCATACTTTGCTCAAACACATCTGAGGCATATTCAAAACCCAAATCCATTGCCACAAACAAAGTATGCTCACAAGGCTGAATATATTGTTCTTCTGCCCAATCAATTACAGCATGTTGGCAATGCGGGCAAAGTAAATTTTCAGTCGCAGGCGTATTCAGTTCAATAAGTTGATATGGCATAGAGCAGCATCACCAATAGTAAATAGATAAACAAGAAATCTGTTTTGCATCATAACAAGCAATTTCTATATTTTGCGCTAAGCACGGCTTATAATCATAAAAATTTTTTTAATTATCCTTATGGCAACTCTAGAAAATGCAATTACACTTGCAGTACAGCAACATGCAGGACAAGTAGACAAAGGCGGTCAGCCTTATATTTTGCACCCCTTACGTGTAATGTTGCAATTACAACAGACCGATCAGCAAATTGTCGCCGTCCTGCACGACATTCTTGAAGATACCCACACCACAACACAAGACCTGCAAAACTTAGGGTTTCAAACACATATTATTCAAGCAATTCAGGCGCTCACCAAACTGCCACATGAAACTCGTGCCCAAGCGGCAATGCGTACTGCACAAAACCGGCTTGCCTGCGCCGTAAAAATTGCAGATGTGCAAGACAACATGAATTTAGCGCGGATTCCTAATCCTATAGCACGTGATTTAGCCCGTTTAGAAGAATACCGACAAGTTTTAGATATTCTGCAAAAAGCACAGCAAGAAAGGATGATTAAAGATTGACAACATGCAACGATAACACTTTAATTTAAGCATTGTTGCACAAATGGAATTTAGTCATGCTTACAGATTTGGATGATTTTTATTGTTTTGCCCAAGTGGTCGAACACGGTGGTTTTAGTGCAGCAGAACGTGCCACCGATATTCCAAAATCCAAACTTAGCCGACGCGTACACAACCTAGAAGAACGCTTAGGCGTACGCTTAATTCAACGCAGTTCACGTCATTTTGCAGTCACAGAAATTGGTATGAATGTGTATCGTCATGCGCAAGTGATGATGAATGCTGCCCAAGCCGCACACAATTTGGTCGACCACCTAAGCATTCAACCACGTGGTGTGATTAAAGTCAGCCTACCTGTTTCAATAGCGCAAAATGAAATTGCCAAAATTTTGCCTGAATTTTTGAAAGCCTACCCTGAAATTAAAGTACAGCTAATTGTCAGCAACCGTCGTGTCGACATCGTCAACGAAGGGATCGATATTGCCCTGCGTGTCCGCTCAAATTTAGATGACGATCCAAGTTTGGTAATTCGCAAATTCAGTAAAATCGAACAACATTTATTTGCCAGTCAGGCTTATTTAAACGAATTTGGCGATTTGAAAAAACCTGAAGATTTAAGTCAGCATAAAATTTTAAGCATGTCAGATGAGCATTTAGATCAATTCATGGTCGTACACAATCAACAACAGCAACCAAAAAAAATTAAGGTCAACCCTACCGTTATGGGTTCAGATTTAATGATGTTGGCACAATTGGCACGACAAAATTGTGGCATTGTGTTATTACCTGACACGATTGTTGAAGATTATGTTGCATCGGGTGAATTAGTTCGTGTTTTATCCGACTGGCATGCGCCACACGGCGTTTTCCACGTCGTCTATCCTTCACGCCGGGGTTTATTACCTGCTTTACGTGTATTTATCGACTATTTGGTCGAAAAACTGACCATTCGTTAGTACAAAGCATCTATTGGATTTCAGATACACAACAGCAAAAAAAAAAAGCTTATCTAAGACAGATAAGCTTTGAAAACTACAATCTAAAATAAGAAAGTTAAAACAAAGAAACTACAGCAAGTATCTTTGACTTCAATTATAGCAATTGTTTATTTTTTAACAAGGAGTTTAAAACTAAAGTCTAAGATGTCTTATCTATCACTCTTAACTTGAAAGCATTCGCGCATCAAATTTCAGGATAACTCCCCGTACCTTCTGGCCACGGTGATAACACTTCGAAACCTGTATCAGTCACGGCAACCATGTGTTCCCATTGTGCAGAAAGTGACTGATCAGTAGTTACCACCGTCCAGCCGTCTTTCAGTTCTTTCACTTGTGCTTTGCCCGCATTCACCATCGGCTCAATGGTAAATACCATACCTTTTTTAAGCACCAAACCTTGTCCAGGCTGACCATAATGCAGCACACTTGGTTGTTCGTGATAAATCCTTCCGATACCATGTCCGCAATATTCACGCACAATGCTATATCCTTCACGATGCGCCACACTTTGAATGGCATAGCCGATATCACCCAAAGTCGCACCTGGTTTAACCGCATGAATGCCTGCGCGCATCGCCTCATAAGTGGTATCCACCAGTTTTTTGGCTTCTGGTTTCACGTGACCAACAAAGTACATACGACTAGTATCGCCATAAAAACCATCTTTAATCACCGCCACATCAATATTAATGATGTCGCCATCTTTTAAGATAGTTTTGGATGATGGTATACCATGACAGACTACTTCATTCGGTGAAATACAGGTGGTTTTGGTATAACCGTGATAGCCTACATTGGCAGGAACTACTTTTAGAGTATTTACAATATAATCATGACACAAATCATCTAAATATTCTGTCGTAACACCAGGTTTGACATACTCGCCAATCATCTGTAACACCTGAGCCGCCAAACGCCCCGAAATGCGTAATTTCTCAATATCTTGCTCTGATTTAATGCTGACTCTGAGGGCGCGCATGATGAACTCCTAACCTGAAGTCTAGGATTATAGCCCTTTCAGCTTGTAAAATCAGCTCAAGCTGGCGAACAAGTATACATCGTCATGCAAACTTCAGTTTTGTTTAAGAACTAACCATTTAAAATACCAATTAAAAACTCACACGAGATCAGCGACCATATTATGTGCGATCAGCATTTTTTAAATATACATATGACAAACAGTAATTTATCTAATTTTTTATATTGAGGATTAAAACAGCATACAAACACATATCATAAAAAATATTAATACAACCCATAAAATAAATTAGAAAATTATAGCTCGATCTACTAAAATCGCTTTCTTTCGTTTACACCTTATTTTTTTCTCCCATGACGAATTTACGCACACGGGATATTATTGCCTTGGGTTTTATGACCTTCGCACTATTTATAGGTGCTGGTAATATTATCTTCCCGCCTATCGTGGCACAACAAGCGGGCGAACACGTCTGGCTTGCTGCGCTCGGTTTCCTCATTACCGCTGTTGGCTTACCCGTCATTACCATTATGGCTTTGTCACGTGTTGAAGGTTCTATACAAATTTTAAGTTCGCCTTTGGGCAAAATCGCGAGCTTAATTTTAACAGTCGTCTGTTATTTAGCAGTCGGCCCGCTTTTCGCCACGCCACGTACAGCAACAGTATCTTATGAAATTGGTTTTTCGGCCTATTTTGGCGATTCCGCGAGTACCTTATTCATTTATAGCGCCATCTATTTTACCTTGGTGATGTTGGTTTCACTGTATCCACACAAAATTTTAGACACAGTGGGCTATGTACTTTCCCCCGCTTAAAATTTTGTCATTACTAATTTTAGGGATCACTGCCTTTATTATTCCAACAGGTACAATTTCTCCCGCCATTCACAATTATGTAAACAGTCCTGTATCTGAAGGGTTTATTAATGGTTATCTCACCATGGATACTTTAGGTGCATTGGTATTTGGGATTGTTATCATTAATGCGATTCGTTCACGTGGGGTGACTGACAAAAAACTCATCACCCGCTATGCAGTATGGGCAAGTTTAATTTCAGGGATTGGTTTAACCTTAGTTTATCTGAGTCTGTTTAAACTGGGGATGGGCAGTCACGATGTTGCCGCCAATGCCAGTAATGGTGCGATAATTTTACACGCCTATGTACAACATGCCTTTGGCGGATTTGGCTCGGTATTTTTAGCTGCCATGATCTTTATTGCCTGCTTGGTTACTGCGATTGGACTAACATGCGCATGTGCAGGATATTTTGAACAAATAACTAAAATTCACTACCGCCGTTGGGTATTTATTTTAGTAGGCTTTGCATTTGGCATTTCAAATCTTGGACTTACCAAGCTGATTGCAGTCTCAGTGCCCATTTTAAGTGCGATTTATCCACCTGCAATTGTCGTCATTTTACTCAGCTTTTTCTGGGGATTGTTCCGTATTCCAACTCGTGTGATTGCACCTACTGCGGCAGTTGCATTGTTCTTTGGCATCATTGACGCAATGAAGGCTGCTGACTTAGCTAGATTCTTGCCGACCTCACTGACCAATTTACCTCTGAGCGAACAAAACCTCGCTTGGTTGATTCCTGCATTGCTGATTTTTGTATTCGCTGCAATACGTGATCGAATGAAAAAATAGCCAGTACGGACTTCGAGCTAGGCTATGGTTTCAAGTCACGCTCTATTTTCAAACTGCTTTGTATTAAAGTCGTGTTTTATCCAAATACGAGTTTAAGTTAGACAATAATTGTCAGGTTTTACCCAAACTCGAACTTATTGTTTCTTGTGCTAAAGCTACCTCTTTTTAAGGCAATTTTCCAGCCATGATGATAGCAACCCAAATATTTTTTTGGTATAAATAAACAAATGAAATTAAAATATTTTCAATAAAATACTAAAATAAAATAAACCATTCAACCATTTTAAACACATCTCAAATTAACGCTAAAGTCGTATAGTCGCCCTCAAAATTAGCTGGCATAAAATATGCA
Organism: Acinetobacter sp. UBA801; assembly: GCA_002296655.1. GTDB lineage: Bacteria > Pseudomonadota > Gammaproteobacteria > Pseudomonadales > Moraxellaceae > Acinetobacter. Next base: position 5,518 of record DBIN01000016.1, on the reverse strand, counting down.
AGTACGATAGAAATCGTATTTAAATAACTAAAAAAACACGCTACTTTTTATTATTTTGTAAATAAATGATAAAAAATAGTGGTATTTCTTACAAAAATGATGTTTTTTATCAAAATATGACTATAAGGACTTGAAATAGTTTGAGAAACAAGGTAGAACATTAAAACTAATCTGAATAAAATGCTCAGATTTTAGTGATTTATAACAAGGAGGGATGGAGATGTTTACACATTTCAATACGCAAGTCTTCATTAACGCTCTGAAGGCTAACCAAAATCTAGTTACTTTTTTAAGCACCACTTTTGCACTGATGCTCACCCTATTGCTCCAAGGCTCAATTCAAGGCAACTTGAAACCAACCTATTTTTTATATGCCTTATTGGTATGTATAGCCTTTGCCATTTGGACATCGATTGACCAAAAGTTTCGTGGGCGTAAAAAGGTAGAAATTCATTAATTTTACCCTAATGCACACTCATTTTATTTTTTTCGCTTTCACTTTGCGGCAGATGGATCACTCCTCTGCCGCCAAACTCAGAAAACAGACTCTAATCATCACTCCTGATCTACAACAAACTTCTCAAAATCTTCTGCTGACTACCATGAAAAAATTAAACTAAGCAATTAGAATTACAACAACCCATAGATTGCACCGAGCAACAACACACTCGTCCCGCCCAATTCAGCCACAATCAATAACAGCATCGCCTGACTCATGCACCAACTTGGTAATGTCCTTGTTGCAATTTGATGCGGTTGTTTAAATTGATTGGTGGTGTCTTTAAGCAATCCATGCAAGATATAACTCAGAATAGAAAAGCTGAAAAATACTAAATTTAGAATCACACACATTAAAATTACAGTGGCATCCCAAATACAAAAATAAGCCAAGACCGCTAAAATTAAACTCGCAGGTGCATATAACAAGCTACTGCGATGTGCGATATCCACGTAATAGTGTGCACGCGCTTGGGCAGAAGCACGAATTTGCCAATATTTCCACACGCCTGTAAGCATCCCCACCCACAAAAATATTCCACTGAAGATAAGTGCAAGGCGCACTGCCAAAGATAAACTTTCCATGTTTAACACTCTTTTATTTTTCGTATGGCTATTTAACTATACTCGCAGACTACTCTGCTTGACTTTAGAGTCAGAATAAATACAAGTTTCTTTTTAGAACTCGTGTAAAGTAAATTTACTCTCTTCATTCTTAAAAACATTATGAGCACATTTGAAAGCTTAAATATTATTTGTGCAGATGGTTATGCTCTAGCTGCCCGTTATTATCCAAATCAATATACACAAGCACAACGTCTACCTGTCTTGATTTGTCCAGCGACAGGCATTACTAAAAGTTTTTATCACGCTTTTGCCACATGGCTAAATGAACAAGGCTATGCTGTTCTGTGTTTTGATTTTCGTGGTATTGGTGATTCATTGCATGAACCATTAAAACAATGTAATGCCAGTATTGTCGATTGGGGACAGTTAGATATTCCTGCAGCAGTAAATACTTTGCTGCAAAAAACACAAGCCGAACAGGTCGTTTTATTGGGACATAGTGCAGGCGGACAATTATTAGGGATTAATCCTGAATATCATAAAGTGGCAAAAGTCGTGGCTGTTTCTGGCTCTACAGGCCACACAAAAGGTTTAAAAGGTCGTACTCGCCTGCTTGCTCCAGTGATGTTTAATGTTATTTTTCCACTTGCCAGAATTACTCATGGATATGGTCCAACCAATGCAATTGGCATGGGTGAAAACTTACCTAAAAATGTGGCACAACAATGGGCACAGTTTTGTAGCAAACCTGGCTATGTGATCAATGCGGTTGGTAAAACAGTTACGCAGCATTATCACGATGATATTCGCTGCCCAATTACTGCAATTTGGAGTTCAGATGATGAAATTGCCACCGAAGCCAATGTACAAGATTTACTCCGTCTTTATCCTCAAGCCCCGACCATTATGATAGAACTCAAACCTGAGCATTATCAGCACAAAACCATTGGTCACATGGCAATGTTTAAAAAATCACATCAAAATTTATGGGATGTGATTGCAAATCAATTGGCAGTTTAATTTTCAGTGATGACATCACCTACAAATTAGACATTTTCTGGTTTTAGTTTCTCGCTTTTTCTTTTCACTGTTTAAGCAACCAAATTTGTAATCCTGTTTGGTTGCTTCTTTTTTCTATTCCATATTAACCGCTGCTCATGTTCAACATTTAAAACTCAGACTTTTTGTTAATACAAATTTTCATAATGGAATACCACAATCTTTTTATTGCATCATGAAAAAAGCTCCACCATTTCGGCAGAGCTTTTTTGAGTGAGTTAATTTAATGCTTGGCAATTAGCGTAAACGAATCATCACAGTTTTAATACGGTTGCCATCAAGTTCTATCACTTCAAAGTGCACACCTTGATAATCCAACTGCGTCCCCACCTGAACTTCGCCTTGGGTTTTATCTAAAATCAGACCCGCAACGCTAATGTAGCCTGCATCTTCTTCAATCAGATCCATCATGCCCAGTTCAAGTTCAAGCTGGTATAAATCTAGCATACCTGTTGCTTTCCATTCGTTTTCATTGATTTTAATCAAATCTAACTGTTCGTCAGCATCCGGGAATTCACCAGCAATCGCTTCAAACACATCAAGCGGTGAAATCAAACCTTGGACATTACCAAACTCATCACTAACCAACACCAAAGAACCTTTAGAAGTACGCAAGGTATTGATCGCATCAATCACTTTCATTTTTTCAAAAATGTAAATTGGGCGCTGACGTTTAATTAAAGCTTTAAGCTCTTCTTCTTCGTCCAATACATCCAATAACTCTTTGGCACGTACAATGCTAATGACTTTATCCAAACTACCACGACACACTGGGAATAAGCTGTGTGGTACAGATAAAATCTGTTCACGGATTTGTTCAGGTGAATCTTCAATATTGACCCATGAAATTTGGCTACGTGGTGTCATAATCGAAGCAACTGAACGCTCAGCCAATGTTAAGACACCACCAATCATGTAGCGCTCTTCATCTGCAAACGCTTCTTGCGCTTCATTGTGCAAATCAGGGCTACTGGTTTCAACTCGACCACCCATCAATTTTAAAATTGAATCTGCAGTACGATGACGTAACGGAATTTTTGCTTCATGTTTTGCAACATTGCGCTGACCAAATTGGTTAAATGCTTCAATAGCAATCGCAACACCAATACCTGAATAGATATAACCTTTAGGGATATGAAAGCCAAAACCTTCTGCAATTAAGCTGATACCAATTAAAAGTAAGAAGCTTAGACACAAAATCACCACTGTTGGATGACGGTTCACAAATGCAGTTAATGGCTTAGATGCAAGCAACATCACCAACATTGCAACCACCATTGCAATCATCATCACATAGATATTGTCGACCATACCAATTGCGGTAATGACTGAGTCTAAAGAGAAAACTGCATCTAGAACAACAATTTGTGCTACAACTGCGGCAAAACTTGCATAAACCACATTGGTCGTGACTTTGATTTCAGGTTTGCCTTCCATCTTCTCATGCAGTTCTCCTACCGCCTTGTAGACGAGGAATAAACCGCCGCCCAAGAGAATGAGGTCACGCCCTGAAAAGGTTTTTTCAAATAGGGTAATTAACGGTTCGGTTAAAGTAACCAACCAAGAGATTGCAAATAACAATCCTAAACGCATAAACAACGCTAAAGATAAGCCAATCACACGGGCTTTATCACGCTGTTCTGGAGGTAATTTTTCTGCAAGAATTGCAATAAAGACTAGGTTATCAATACCTAATACGATTTCTAGAATAATAAGTGTAATTAAACCAACCCATATTCCCGGATCTAATAAAAACTCCATTAGTTCATATCTCCGAGATAGTTAGCAGAAATCGAAATATAAAGTAGACCTGCGCACGGCGACGGATCCATAAAAGTAACCTTTTTAGCAATAGATTGCTTAATTATGCACAATCTTGAACATTTGTAATTAAATTTTTAATTTTTTTGAATAAAACTAAACAGTATGATCTATAAGATGGTTTTTACTTTATTTTCATATTCTTAATTTTTTTAAGATCGTCAACAACAGAACAAAAGCCGTGAGAATGGATTAAAATGTCAAATGAATTGTCATATATCTATCTTTAGACGCATTAGTCATAGATTAAAACTTCAAACCAATCCACACCTTAACACAATCTAACATATTGATAAACAATGATTATTCATCATAAATTAGACCAAGGTTTATAAGTTTTCCATACAATCCAGCCTAAAAGCCCGCACTTTCAGCTAAGAGCCAAGTGTACAAATATATTTTTTTAATTAAAATGCACCCTAAGTTGATGGTTAAATTGATAATTCAACTTATAAAACGAGATCACTCACTATTAATCCAAACTAAAACAATTCTAGAGGATTAATTAATATGACACATGAATTTGGATTGAACTGAAACAAATACCGACATGCTTGGAAAAATAGCAGTTGCAAAGTTAGCTTTTTAATCGAAATGGATAATATTGCGTTAAATTTCAATCAGATTTTAGCCACTGAAAGCATCTTGCTAAGCACATGAGTTTTCACATAAAATGTGAAATATGAAAAATACAATTAAAACAATGCAGGGAATATGCAATGTCTAAGAAATATTCAAAATTTCTACCATCCGCCGACCAATATGATATTGAACAGTTTCCATATTATTGGGTTACACAAGTACATGCACAATATGTACACAATGTCGATCAGGCACTTAAAAAGTATGGTTTAGATAATTCTCGTCGTCGTATTTTATTGGCATTAAGGTCAAAATCGCATGCGAGTGTATCCGATTTATCAGACATGGTAGTGTCAAAAATGTCAACCACAACTAAAATTGTATATCGTTTAAAAGATGAAGGTTTGGTTGAAACCTATTCTTGCGATGATGATGCGCGTATCACTCGCGTCGTGCTCACAGAAAAAGGCAATGAGATGACCAACAAAATTAATGATCTGACAAGCGTTGTTTTAGAGCAGTCATTTGATGGTCTGACTCCCCTACAAATTGAAAAAATGATGGAAAGTTTACGTCATATTTTTAATAATTTAGCACGCTAAATATCACGTTATTGTTCCACATCAGTTCTTATCCTAACTTTGAGTACAAAGTGCACTTAAAGATCGAAAAAGTTAAGCTGAGGGCTTACTTTTCGATCTTTGTTTTTTGAATATGCGAACACTCAAACTCATCGTAAGCATCCGGCTAACACAGCCTTACCAAGCGATCCTATAAGCCTTAATTTAGTTCCCACCTAAAAACAAGTGGGGACTTAATCCATGAACATGGATATATATTCAGCAACACCTCCTGTTGCTAAAAAACGCAGAACATACAGCAAAGAATTCAAACTCAGTATTGTCAATGCCTGTAAAAATCCTAATACCTCGATCGCTTCGGTCGCACTGCAACATAGTATTAATGCCAACCTTGTCAGTCCTTGGATCAG
>DBIN01000014.1:35373-41768 GCA_002296655.1 Acinetobacter sp. UBA801 | reverse complement strand
TCGTGAGGTGTGTAGTCTTCACGCTCTAGAAAGCGATTTACACTATCATGCGAGATATTATAAGTCTCGGCAAGTTGTGTGCAGCTAATAGAGTTCGGTTCTGTCATGAGAAAGCCCATACAAATGGGTAGAGTACAAGTTGCTGTAGAAGCATGTTTAATTCGTCTGATCACAGATACTTTATAAAGTATTTTAATACTTTTTTGAATCCGTCAATGCGTAAGTCCTATATTATTTATCAAGGAAAAGTTTTCTGTGAAAATTTCAAAAAGTCTGATATTGGTCTTCAAACCGTTTTACTACTTCAAGCCAACAATCTTATTGATGATGAAATTATAGAATATTTGAAAGAAGATAAGAGTTGTAGTTTCTTTTTATTGAAACAGAAAGATGACTTCACTGAAAATGAAATCAAATACAGAAAATATAAAGCGAATGGCACCCCTGAATTAATCTATAAAAATGCTGAATATTATGTAGCTCGAAATTGGGGTATTCGCAATACTGATAAGTTGATAAATAAATTTTCTCAAAAATTTCCTGGTCTTGTATATAAGAAAAATTAAAAAAAATTTAAATAAAAATGCCACCCGGAGGTGGCATTTTTTATTGCTGATTTATTCTTCATCTTGCTTAGGTGCTGCAGGAGGTAAATCTTTTACCGCTTCTGCAATCAAACCAAACATGTAGTTACCATAGGCATTGGTTTTATCGTAATGGAAACGCAAACGCGGTGTAATACGTGTCTTAATACGACGGCCGAGTTCATGACGCAAGAAACCAGATGCTTTGTTCAGCACATCTAACGTTTCTTTATTTGCCGCTTCGCTTTGCTCATCGCCAAGCTCACGGCCCATCACAGTCACATATACTTCAGCATAACCTAAGTCTGGACTAACCTTCACCGCAGAGATGGTCACGAGACCACCTAAGCGCGGATCTTTCAGCTCTTGGCGAATCAGTTCTGACAACTCACGTTGTACTGTATCCGCCATGCGCTTAAGACGTTGACTACCCGCCATTAAAGACTCCGTTTGATCAATTGAACATCATAGACTTCGATCTTGTCTTTTACTTTGATGTCTTTATAACCTTTCACCGCAAGACCACATTCCATACCTGCGCGAACTTCTTCCACCACGTCTTTATAGCGACGAAGTGACTCAAGCTCACCTTGGAATACTACTACGTCATCACGAAGGACACGAATTGGTTTATTACGGTGTAATACACCTTCAAGTACCATACAGCCTGCTGCTGCACCAAACTTACTTGAGTGGAACACTTCACGTACTTCAGCCACACCTAAAATAGTTTCACGGTGTTCAGGCGCAAGCTTACCACTCATCGCTGCTTTCACATCATCAATCAATTGATAGATGATTGAGTAGTAACGAATGTCGATGCCATCAGCATCCGCTTTTTGACGCGCTGCGTTATCCGCACGTACGTTAAAGCCAAGAAGTACCGCTTCAGAAGATTCAGCCAGTGTCACGTCAGATTCAGTGATCGCACCAACACCTGAGCCAATAACACGAACTTTAACTTCGTCTGTTGCAAGGTCAGCAAGAGCAACGTGTAATGCTTCCAATGTACCACGTACATCAGTTTTCAATACCACATTGACGATAGGCACATCTTTCTTGCCCATAGACGCCATGATATTTTCAAGACGCATTGCGCTTTGACGCTCAAGACGTTTTTGACGTTCACGATCCATACGCGCATCGGAAACTTCACGTGCTTTCTTCTCGTCATTCACAACCAGAACTTCATCACCCGCCATTGGCGCTTCAGGTAGACCTAAAATTTCAACTGGAATTGAAGGACCTGCTGATTGAATACGTTTACCGTTTTCATCTGTCATCGCACGTACGCGACCATAAGATGCACCCGCAAGAACAAGGTCACCTACTTTCAATGTACCGTTTTGAACAAGGATAGACGTTACCGCACCACGGCTGTTGTCTACACGCGCTTCAATCACCACACCTTGAGCAGCACCTTCTTCAGATGCTTTCAACTCAAGTAATTCAGCTTGGATTGAAATAATATCTAGGAGCTCATCAATACCTTGACCTGTATGTGCTGAAACCATTGCAACAGGAATGTCACCGCCCCATTGTTCAGGCACAATTTCTTTCACAGTCAATTCATTCAATACGCGATCTGGATCAGCCGACTCTTTGTCCATTTTATTAATGGCAACAATAATTGGGGTACCTGCAGCACGTGCGTGATCAATCGCTTCAGCTGTTTGTGGCATTACACCATCATCCGCCGCAACAACTAGAACGACGATATCCGTTGCTTTCGCACCACGTGAACGCATTGCAGTAAATGCTGCGTGTCCCGGAGTATCTAGGAAAGTAATGATACCCTTGTCCGTTGTAACGTGGTAAGCACCGATATGCTGTGTAATACCACCCGCTTCGCCTGCAGCCACTTTGGCACGACGAATACGGTCAAGTAACGATGTCTTACCATGGTCAACGTGACCCATGATGGTCACAACAGGAGGACGAGTCGTTTGAACGCCACGTGCTTCTTCTGCTGCTTCAAGTAAGTTATCTTCAGCTTGCGTATCAGATACTAAAACTGGGTTGTGGCCCATTTCTTCAACCACAAGTGCAGCAACTTCTTGCTCAATCGCTTGGTTTTGCGTAACTAACTCACCCATTTTCATAAGTGATTTAATAACTTCGCGTACTTTAACTGCCATTTTTGCAGCCAAGTCTGCAACCACAATCGTTGCACCAATTTCAACATCATAAACTTGTTTTTTAACTGGTTTTTCAAAGCCGTGCTTGTTGGCTTGGCTCGTTTTCAAACCACGTTTATGTGGGTTCTGGCTGAAAGATTGCTCCTCCTGACCACGACGACCACCTTTTTTCGGTGAACGTGTATTGGTGCTACTGGTACCACGCTTAATTTCGCGGTCTTCTTTGGCAAATGAATCTTCATATGCTTGACCAACCAGACCCGCTGCAAGTGGAGAATCATCCACTACACGAATGGTCGCAGTTGCATCTTCATTTGAATACTTAGATGCCATTTGACGCATTTGTTCAAGTGTACGTTGCTGCGCTTCTTCAGCTGCCTTACGACGTACTGCTTCTTCGGTCGCTTTTAATTGAGCGGCTTGAGCTTCACGTGCTTTTTTCTGTTCAGGTGTTTCAACAACTTTAACTTGTGCTTTAACCACAGGCTTATTGTTTGATTTACGCTTCACAACTACCGCAGCTTTTGATACTTCTTGCTTCGTCGTTTCTTGCTTTGCAGCAGCACGCATTGCTTCAAAGTTTGCAGCCGCTTTATTTACTACTGGAGTTTCAGCTTTAGGTTCCACCATAGCTTGAACGTTCGCACGAGCTTGTTGCTCAGCTTGCGCTTTTGCCAAAGCTTCCGCTTTAATTTGTTCTGGATCTGGCTTGGTAAATGTATGTTTCTTGCGAACTTCTACATTAATCGTTTTCGCTTTGCCCGAAGTACTTGCCACTTTGGCGGTACTGGTGGTTTTACGTTTCAACGTGATTTGTCCTGCATTACCCTCTTGACCGTGAACCTTTTTTAAATGGTTCACTAGGGTACTTTGTTGTTCAGTGGAAATAATATCGTCCGCCTTACGCTGTGGTAAACCTGCGTCACGAACCTGTTCCAGGAGTTTCTCAACTGGACGACCTACACTGAGCGCTAACTCTTTAATCGACTTGTCCGTCATATATTATCTCCTAGTTAAACCATGATTCGCGCGCTTTCATAATCAATTGACCCGCTTTCTCTGTACCTAAACCTTCAATATCTTCGATATCATCAGTCGCTTGGTCAGCTAAATCATCAACTGTAATGACACCACGAGCGGCAAGCGCATAAGCGATCTCTTGTGTCATGCCTTCCATTGCTAGAAGTTCTTCACTCGGATCTTGGATATTTTCTTGCTGTTGCAATGCATCTGCCAATGCCACTTCTTTGGCACGACCTTGTAACATTTCAACAATTTCTTCATCTAAATCAATTTCGTCAAATGTTTCCGCAGGAACATACGCAATTTCTTCTAATGAAGTGAAGCCCATTTCGACCAATGCCATCGCCAAATCTTCAGCAATGTCTAGACGTGAAACAAACAAGTCCAAGTATTGTTGTGCTTCATTTTGCTGACGTGCGTGATACTCTTCTTCAAGCATCATGTTTAGCTTGTAACCTGTGAGTTCAGAGGCTAAACGTACGTTTTGACCTTGTGAACCAATGGCACGCGCCAACTGATCGCTAGTTGCGAAAATAATGTCAGCAGTACGTTCTTCTTCATCAATCACAATACCCGATACATCGGCTGGCTCTAAAGCACTGGCGATATATTGCGCAGGATCATCAGACCACACCACAACATCAATACGCTCACCATTTAACTCTTGCTGTACTGCTTGGATGCGCGTACCACGCATACCAATACATGCACCTACAGGGTCAATACGATGGTCGTTGGTTTTTACTGCAATTTTTGCACGTACACCCGGCTGACGCGCTGCCGCTTTAATCTCGATGATTTCTTCAGAAATTTCTGGAATTTCTTTTTTCATCAACGCAATCAGCATTTCAGGCTTAGCACGTGACAATAACAATTGTGCACCACGACCTTCACGGTTCACGCTGTACAAAATTGCATTTACACGCTGCTTAGGACGCAAAATTTCTTTGGGGATCATTTCTTCACGCGCCAAATATGCTTCTGCATTGTCGCCTAAATCAATAATAAAGCCATCTTTGGTTTGCTTTTTCACTTCACCGTAAATCAGCTCGCCTACTTTGGCTTCATAAGCATCTGCAACCAACGCGCGTTCTGCTTCACGAATTTTTTGCACAATCACTTGCTTGGCAATTTGTGCAGCAATACGACCGAAGTCAATTGACTCAACTTCAAGTTCGCGAATGTCGCCAATTGACCATTGTGCAGGGTCTACATCAGAAATTGCATCTTGGCATGCAGGCATTTCATGATCTTCATCTGCCACTACTTCCCACTGACGGAAAGTCCTGTAGTCACCTGTTTTACGATCAATTTCCACACGTAAACGTGCTTCTTCTGAGTTTGTGCCTTCGTAGAATTTCTTTTTCGTCGCAGCAACAAGAGCCTGTTCAAGCGCCTCAAAAATTGCCTCACGACTTACACCTTTTTCGTTACTAACCGTTTCAACGACGGTAAGAATTTCACGTGCCATAAGTCACCTATTCGTTCAGATTCTTATTAATTTGATTAATCTTGGTAAATCAGGTTTGCTTTATCAATATTGTGACTGTCAATCTCCAATACCTGCTGTTTTTCCACTTCGACCTGAATAGTTTCATTTTCCAGATCTACAGCAATCAACTTCGCTTGAAATTTACGACGGTTTTCTACAGCACTGATTAAACGTAACGCAATGGTATGCCCAATATACGCAGGCAATTGCTCTAATTGGAAAAATGGACGATCCCAACCAGGTGATGACACTTCAAGCGCATATTCACCCGAAATTGGATCATGCACATCAAGCATTGCCCCAACTTGCTGGGTTACACGTACACAATCCTGCACACCAATACCGCGACCTTGCTCTAATTCGCCATCTTCATTTAAGACAGGTTCTGCATTTTCATCGACAGCTTTGTCGATATAAATACGTAACAAAGAACGCTTACCTTGTGGAATAAACTCGATTCCCCAAAGATCTACATCACATGCTTGCACTGCTGGCGCAATTAAGTCCTGAAGTGCTTGAGTTTTATTTGATAGCTTCATTTACTCTCGTCATTCTGCTGCGGTTCAATGGTCTTATTTGACCACTACACATTCATACAAACTATAGTAGTAGTGAAACATGACACTTTGACTTTAGGCCGCGCACGGCTTGTATCGACACTACACGATAGCCAATAAAAAAGGGCGTAATCGCCCCTATTCTTGCACAGTAAAACCAATATCCACTGTGCAAAAAGGCCCACCTAGTTGTGAGCCTCTTTAGAAACTTGGTAGTGGGGATTAGACTAAATCTAACCATCTTTGCTAGTTTATTGTGCTGAGTTAAATCAACTAAAACTAACGTACCACACCATTAGAAACTTGGTAGCGGGAGCTGGATTTGAACCAACGACCTTCGGGTTATGAGCCCGACGAGCTACCAGACTGCTCCATCCCGCATCAACGTGCAAAAATTATATACAAAAATGAATAAGTTTTCAATCAAACTTCTCATATTTGCCTGACTTAAGTTGCACCTTAGTCAGATTTTGGTAGCGGGAGTTGGATTTGAACCAACGACCTTCGCCAAGTTATCAAGGGTTGAGCCCGACAGACAAGCAACCAATCAAAACTGACATGACCAAACCATTAAAATGGTAGCGGGAGCTGGATTTGAACC
>DBIN01000014.1:0-35232 GCA_002296655.1 Acinetobacter sp. UBA801 | reverse complement strand
CAGACTGCTCCATCCCGCATCAACAGATTTGCTGCTTAACACCAACTTATGTTTTCTGGATTATAAGTTGGTGCGGAAGGGGGGACTTGAACCCCCACGCCCGAAAGCACTACCACCTCAAGGTAGCGTGTCTACCAATTCCACCACCACCGCAGCTGTGACGCATTCTAGTCGCATCATGCGAAAAAAGAAAGTACTAAATAAAATTATTCAGCGCTTTTAGGCGCAGTTGGTGAAGATTCAGGCGATACTGGCTGTGCAGGGGCAGTCGTTTGTACAGTCTGCAAACTATAGGCACCTGTGGTTTGTTTCTTTGCAAACACCGCTAAGGTTAAACTCGTTGCAAAAAACAATGCTGTCAAAATTGCCGTTAAACGCGTTAAAAAATTGCCTGAGCCTGACGCACCAAATACGGTTGCCGCACCACCGCCACCAAAAGAAGCGCCTGCATCTGCACCTTTACCATGCTGAACCAAAATTAGTCCAATTATTAAAATGGCTAAGATAATATGTACTACCAGCACAAATGTTTGCATGCTGAACTCCTCATTATTGTGTATTTGCAAAGGCTTGCGCAATTTGATGGAACGATGCCGCATTTAAAGATGCACCACCGACCAAAGCACCATTAATGTCTGGGCAGGCTGCTAACTCTACGGCATTTTCTGGTTTTACACTACCACCATATAAAACCGGTAAAGTCACAGCATAAGCGGTGATTTGGCTTAAACCTGCACGAATTTTTGCATGCATGGTTTGCGCATCTTCTGGTGATGCGGTTTTGCCTGTACCAATTGCCCAAATAGGTTCATACGCAATCACAATCTGTTGCCATTGCTCAGCTTCCACCACTGCAGCAATATCACAAATTTGTTGCAAAACAACTTGCTCTGCCTGACCGCTTTCACGTTGTTGCAAACTTTCACCCACACAATAAATAACAGTCAAACCAGCCTGTAAGGCATTTTTAACTTTCTCATTCAAAATGCTTGGTGTGTCTGCAAAAAATTCGCGACGTTCTGAATGCCCAACCAATACATAATCAATTTGGCTATCTTTTAGTAATTCTGCACTGACTTCGCCCGTATAAGCCCCTAAGCCCGCAATACGGGAAAGGTCTTGTGCAACGGTATAGACAGGACGTACTGCTTCGCTCAATGCAGTTTGAATTTGTGTCAAAGCCAAAGTGACAGGTGCAATCCCCAAATGACACTTTTCAGCCTCTACAGGGCTGTCTTGTAATAATGTTTTAAATTCAGAAATAAGTTGCTGAGCATCGGCATGCATCGGATTCATCTTCCAATTGCCAACCACCCAAGGCTTAATCGTCGTAGCCGACATAGAATAACCTGCAAAAACAATTCATTTAATCGCGCACATTCTACACGCAAATCACATTTCTGCTGAGTTTTTTGTGCAAGCTTTGCATCAAACTGCTGCATGAAGTATCTTTTCATAGCAGGACTTACAATTTTTTTAGAAGATTAATGTAACTGGTTCATGCTTTTAGGCGATACTTAGGTGGTGACAGCACTTTCAGATATGGTATTTTTGTGCAACAAAAGTATAATTTTAAAGATACCAATTATAAACAATCTTGATTTTGAGGGCGTTGGGGAATGTCAGTACAACAAGCTACACCTAAATTCACAGGTTTTATTCGACGATTGGTCGAAGACGGGCTCGTTTCTGCTGAAAATATGCAAACCGCCATTATGGCTGCTCATAAAGAAAAAGTAGATATTGTTCCCTATCTAATTCAGAACCTGAATATTTCACCTTTGCTGATTGCTGAAAAAATTTCCAATGAGTTTGGTGAGCCTATTTTTGACTTGAATGTCTATGATTCCGCTTTAATTGTGCGTGAAGGCATCGATGAAAAGCTGTTCAGCAAATATAACCTTTTACCTATTTTTAAGCGTAATCATCTACTTTACGTTGCGACCAGTAACCCAACCAATATCGAAGCAATGGATGCAATTCGTTTCAACAGCAAAATGAATGTTGAAGCGATTGTGGTTGAACACGACAAACTGGTAAAACTGATTGAACAGAACTTTGCGAGCGAGTCTGCTTTTGAATTTGAAGATGATGACTTTGATCTCAACTTTGAAGATGGCAACAGCGAACCAGAACAAGCCGCAGAAGATGAACCGCAGGGTGATGAATCCCCGATTGTTAAATACATCAACAAATTACTGATTGATGCAATTCGCATGGGTGCCTCGGACTTACACTTTGAACCGTATGAAAAAACCTATCGCGTGCGTTATCGTGTCGATGGTGTATTACGTCAAATTGCCACACCACCCTTACAGTTAGCCAACCGCTTGGCATCACGTTTAAAAGTCATGTCCCAAATGGATATTTCTGAAAAACGTGTTCCACAAGATGGTCGTATTAAATTAAAACTATCTAAAAATAAATCCATCGACTTCCGTGTTAACTCCTTGCCAACCTTGTTCGGTGAAAAAATTGTACTGCGTATTCTTGACCCATCTAGCGCGATGCTTGGGATTGATGCTTTAGGTTATGAGCCAGAACAAAAAGAATTGTTCATGGAAGCTTTAGAAAAGCCGCAAGGCATGTTGCTGATTACGGGTCCAACGGGTTCGGGTAAAACGGTATCGTTATATACTGGCTTAAATATCTTAAACAGAGAAGATACCAACATTTCCACCGCCGAAGACCCTGTGGAAATTAACTTAGAAGGTATTAATCAGGTTAACGTAAACAACAAAGTGGGCTTAACCTTCGCTGCCGCACTAAAATCTTTCTTACGCCAAGACCCTGATATTGTCATGGTGGGTGAGATTCGTGACCTTGAAACTGCAGAAATCGCAATTAAAGCCGCCCAAACAGGTCACATGGTTTTATCTACTCTACACACCAACAGTGCACCAGAAACTTTAACACGTTTACGCAACATGGGCGTTCCATCCTTTAACATCGCAACTTCAGTGAACCTCGTCATTGCACAGCGTTTGGCACGACGTTTATGTCCGCATTGTAAAGCCCCTTCCGATATTCCAAGACAAAGCTTATTAGAAATGGGCTTCACTGAAGCCGATTTGAGCAACCCAGAATTTCAGGTCTATCAACCTGTAGGTTGTTCTGAATGCCGTGAAGGTTATAAAGGCCGTGTTGGTATTTATGAGGTGATGAAGGTCACACCAGAAATTTCCAGAATTATTATGGAGGATGGTAATGCCATCCAAATTGCTGATGCTTCAGCAAAATCGGGGTTTAACAATCTGCGTCGTTCGGGGTTACTTAAGGTCATGCAGGGGGTGACTTCATTGCAAGAAGTCAATCGTGTGACCAGTGAATAGTTGTAAAATTTAAAATAAGGATAAATACGCATGGCTGTCAAAAAAGCACAGATGATGCCCACCTTCGTTTATGAAGGGATTGACCGCAAAGGGGCTAAATTAAAAGGGGAAATTCCAGCGCGTAATATGGCTTTAGCAAAGGTCACATTGCGTAAACAAGGAATTACCATCAAGACGATTCGCCAAAAGAAAAAGAATATTCTAGAAGGCTTAATGAAAAAAAGGGTGTCAACCTTAGACATCACCATTTTCACGCGTCAACTTGCCACAATGATGAAAGCCGGGGTGCCTTTGGTACAAAGCTTTGAGATTGTGGCTGAAGGTCTTGAAAACCCCGCTATGCGTGAAGTGGTTTTAGGCATTAAAGGCGAGGTGGAAGGCGGGAATACCTTTGCTGGTGCATTGCGTAAATATCCTCAATATTTTGACAATCTGTTCTGCTCTTTGGTTGAATCTGGTGAACAATCGGGTGCCCTAGAAACCATGCTAGATCGTGTCGCGATCTATAAAGAAAAGAGCGAACTGTTAAAGCAAAAAATCAAAAAAGCCATGAAATACCCTGCAACGGTCATTGTGGTGGCGATTGTCGTGACCATTATTTTGATGGTGAAAGTTGTACCAGTATTTGAGGAGTTATTTAGCTCTTTTGGTGCAGACTTACCTGCTTTCACTAAAATGGTAGTGAACATGTCGCAATGGATGCAAAAATACTGGTTTATTCTGATTATTGTGATTGCGGCGATGATTGCAGGTTTCCTGGAAGCTAAAAAACGCAGTAAAAAATTCCGTGACTTCTTAGACAAAGCTGCACTGAAAGCGCCTATTTTTGGTGACTTAGTCTATAAAGCCATTATTGCGCGTTATAGCCGTACTTTAGCCACTACTTTTGCTGCAGGTGTACCCTTAATTGATGCTTTGGAATCCACCGCAGGCGCAACCAATAACGTGGTCTATGAAGAAGCGGTGATGAAAATCCGTGATGATGTCGCAACAGGTCAGCAGCTACAATTCGCCATGCGTGTCACCAATAAATTTCCCTCTATGGCGGTACAAATGGTGGCCATTGGTGAAGAATCAGGTGCCCTAGATGCCATGCTAGATAAAGTCGCAACCCACTATGAAAATGAAGTCGATAACGCAGTAGATGGCTTAACCTCAATGATGGAGCCGTTGATTATGTCTGTGTTGGGTATTTTAGTGGGTGGTTTAGTTGTCGCTATGTACCTTCCAATCTTCCAAATGGGTTCTGTGGTTTAATGCAAGAATTAATCGCGTACTTTATCCAAAATCCAACTGCGCTCTATATCGCAGTTGGACTTTTTAGTTTATGTATTGGCAGTTTTTTGAATGTGGTCATATACCGCACACCCAAAATGATGGAGCAGGAATGGCGTAATGACTGTCAAATGTTATTACACCCTGAACAAGCCATTATTGATGAAAGCAAAATCACCCTGAGCAAACCTGCATCGACCTGCCCCAAATGTCACCACCCAATTCGCTGGTATCAAAATATTCCTGTGGTGAGTTGGTTGGCATTACGTGGTCAGTGTGGCAATTGCCAAAACCCGATCAGCATACGTTATCCACTGATTGAAGTATTAACCGCTGTTTGTGCCTTAATTGTACTTGCGGTATTTGGCCCAACCGTTCAAATGCTGTTTGGCTTGCTGCTCACTTATACCTTGATTGCACTCACCTTCATTGATTTTGATACACAACTCTTGCCAGACCGCTATACCTTGCCTTTGGCTGCCTTGGGTCTAGCGATCAATAGTTATGCTATCTATACCTCACCCACCTCTGCTATTTGGGGTTATATCATTGGTTTCTTATGCTTATGGGTAGTGTATTACCTGTTTAAAATTATTACAGGCAAAGAAGGCATGGGCTATGGTGACTTTAAGCTCCTTGCCGCTTTAGGAGCATGGATGGGCCCAATGATGTTGCCTCTGATTGTGCTGCTTTCTTCCTTAGTTGGGGCGATTATTGGCATTATTCTGTTAAAAGTGCGTCAAGAAAACCAGCCCTTCGCGTTTGGTCCGTATATCGCCATTGCGGGTTGGATTGCCTTTTTATGGGGCGAGCAAATCATGAAAGTTTATTTGGGACAATAAGGACAGCACATGCGTTTTGTTTTGGGTCTAACAGGAGGAATTGGCAGTGGCAAGTCTGCAGCCAGTGCGTGGTTTGAGGCCCAAGGTATTGTTGTGATCGATGCGGATGTGGTTGCACGCGAAGTGGTCGAAAAAGGACAGCCTGCCTTACAGCAAATTCAACAACGCTTTGGCGATTGGGTTTTACTTAAAAATGGCGAGCTAGATCGTCGCGCGCTACGTGAACACATTTTCAAAGAACCAAGTGCACGACAAGCGCTTGAAAAAATCACCCACCCTGCAATTCGTGAATCAATTATTCGACAATTAAATGCTGCCGACAGTCCCTACGTGGTTTTGGTTTCACCGCTCTTGTTTGAAACCAATCAACATCAACTGACCCAACATACCTTGTTGATTGATGCCACTGAAGCACTACAAATTCACCGCGCCTCACAACGTGACGACCAAACAGTTGAACAAATTCATAAAATTATTCAAGCACAAATGCCACGTGCTGAAAAGCAACGCCTAGCCAATGACATTGTGCTGAACGATGGGCATTTAGATCATTTGTATAGCAAGCTTGAAGTATTGCATCAGCAGTATTTAAAGCGAGCGATGCAGTAAGCCAATTAATCTGACTGTTGTTTTTGCTGTTCAAGTTGGGCTTTCAAGCTGTCAGCTCGTGCCCACCAGCGCCAAGGCTGCAAAGCGCCAATTCCCATACCCATCAAGCCGCATACAATTGCTAGACTCAATGGCTCACCTAATAATGGAACAGCAAAAATTGCAGCGATAAACGGCGCCAAGGTCACAATACTACCAGTTTTGAACGCCCCCAAACGCTTAATTGCCTCGACATAGCTAAGTGTTGCGATAATTACCACAAAGACCCCATGAAAAATAGTTTGCAGTAATAAATGAATCGGTTCGGGTCTACTGAGTTGTTTTGGGAAAAACAGCAAGTAAATCGGGACATAGACAATTGCAGACCAAATCGCGACACCCGCCATAGCATGCCAAGCGGATAGCTTCCATTGCCTTAATAAAACCGTAAACACGCCCCACCAAATGGCACTGATAAAAAACAGCCCATCTCCAAGTCCAAAAGCAACGCCTGTTTGTTGATACATCAGCACACTCATACCCGCAATGGCAGTCAGCATAATTACAATACTGATCCAGGTATGTCGGTCAAAAGGCACTCGAAATAATACCCAAGCCGCAATAGCGGTACAAACAGGAATACAACCATTCAAAAAAATAGCAGCATGAGCAGCAGGTACATAATGAAAAGCACTATACGCAGTCAGACAATAGCCCACTCCGCCAATCATTGCCAAAATAAAAGGCTCTTTTTTCCATAAAAATGCCGTATCTCTTTTCCAGATGAGAATCGGCATTAAAATACAAAAAGCCAAAGCGAAGCGTAAGGCGGTAATATCCCAAGCGCTGATCTGCCATTGTGCATTCAGCCGAGCAGTTAGGGTAAAACCACCCCAAATGCACATGGTAACAAGCACCAAAGCATATCCTTGCTTTTGCGGAGACAGACGAATCACTGTGTTGAAAACATCAATAGAATAGCTAATACAAAATCAGCAATTAAGCCTGACGCTGACGGCAAGCTTCATACAATGCCATGCCTGTTGCAACGCTGACATTCAAACTTTGCAGATTTCCTGCCATTGGAATAAATACGGTTTGATCACATTGTGACTGGGTAATTGGGCGTAAACCTGTATCTTCTGCGCCCATCACCACGCATACTGCTGTACCTGTAAAATCAAATTGCTGAATTGGCAAAGCTTTTTCATCCAGCATTGTACCCACCACGCGCACATTAAACTCTTGTTTCAAATGCGCCAAAGTACGTGCCAAATTAGTGACTTGGATAAATTTGACTTTTTCAGCGCCACCTGCAGCCACTTTGCGTGCAGTTGGGGTTAAACTTGCTGAACGATCACGCGGCACAATCACGGCAGCAACACCCATGGCAGCAGCAGTACGAATACACGCGCCTAAATTATGCGGGTCAGTGACTTGATCTAGCGCCAAAAGCAAAGGCTTGCTATCGGCCTGCAATAAGGTGTCCAAGTCTTTTTCATTCAAGGTTGGATGTGGGCGCACTGCAGCCACCACCCCCTGGTGAAAAGGCAAACCTGCTAGTTTTTCCAAGCTGTCACGACTGGCTTTTTGCACACTAATGCCAAATGGTTCGGCAAGTTCTAAAATTTTTTGTAAACGCTGATCATCACGCCCTTTTAAGGTAAAAAGAGTTAAGACTCGCTCTGGCTCAAGCTCCAATAATGACTCCACCGAGTGAACGCCATAATAATATTCAGGTTTTGCCATGAACGACCTCTAATTAATACACCAATAAAGCAGCGAAAACGAAAAATCCTGCAAAGCAGACTTCACAGGATTTCAATAATATCTAGTTTAACCGATTCAGGTGAAAATTTCTTGATTCAATTCGGTCCTATTGAGTGTTCAAGTAGGAAAAATTGATAATTCATTTAATACCCTGTTGATCGGTTGATTAACCTTCTAAGTGGCACACGTAATCAAGCACTTCGTCGGTTTCAATGCTGAAACGGCTATTGCCAGGCACATAGAACGACTGACCAGCGCGGAATAATTCACTTTCTTCGCTATCGGCAATTTTGACACGACATTCACCTGAAATAATTTCCATACGTTCAGGCACATGCGTTTCGAAAGTCAAGGCTTGTTCAGTCGGTAAAATCACCCCTAAGGTTTTTTTGGTACCGTCTTCAAATTGCACCGTGTGACTGATGCATTGCCCACCAAAATAGACATTCGATTTTTTCACAACTGATACATGATCAAACTGAGCTGACATGCGTATTCTCCAGGTAACGCGTTTTTATATTTTTGACTGATGTAGTTTAATTCTGTCCTCAGAACTAATCAATCTGTGTTTACAGTAGGCTTTGCGTAAATTGAATCATGTTTCAATAAGCAGCATGCGACACGCTAACAGCATAGTCTAAGCCAATGCCAAAGGCATGCAAAGTACTCTGCAGATTTTTCCCCACTAAAGTGCTAAATTTGAATGTGAAACAGATCACAAAAGTATCTATATCGCTTAAGTTTCAACACATCAGGCAGCACCTAAAACTTCCAAGCGAATATACTGCGATTTGATGACTATCAAATGAAATGGTCAAATAATCATGCGTTTTACATATGATGCTTATTGGGTACATTTTTTGTTGTTTGCGCTGTAATTTAAGCTAGAATTAAATAGACGAAAATAACAGCCTTGTTATGGCATTTCCTAAATTTAACTCTCTTTCACTGACACTTTTCGCAGCTTGGATGCGTTTATGCTGACTCATTTAACACTGATTAACTTTGCCCTTGCCGACCACTTAGCACTGGATATTGAAACAGGTTTTAACGTCCTAACAGGGGAAACAGGTGCAGGTAAATCCTTACTATTAGATGCGCTCTCTGCCTGTTTAGGTGAACGTACCGATACCAATTATGTCCGTTTTGGCTCAGATAAAGCCGATGTGACTGCGAGTTTCAGTTATCAGGACAATAGCCCTGAAGCACAATGGCTAAAAGAACATGAATTAGATGATGAGTCTGGTGAAATCCATTTACGTCGGGTAATTTTTGCTACAGGACGCAGCAAGGCATGGATTAATGGACGTCCAAGCAGTTTGGCAGAGCTGAAAGAAATTGGACGCTTGCTAGTACAACTATATAGCCAGCACAGCCAACAACAATTGTTGGAACCGCCTTATCCAAAGCACTGGCTTGATCGTTATTATAATTTTTATGCCCCTGCCCAAGCAGTACGTGATGCTTATAGTACCTGGCAAAAAAATATCCGACAGCATCAGGCGGCGCTGGATGCACAGGCAACTCGCAAGCAGCGCATCGAAACCCTGAACTTACAGCTCGAAGAACTCGAGGAACTGGTACAAATAGATTATAAGGAGATTGAACAAGAGTTTGATCGCCTAAGCCATCATGAACATATCATGCAGGACTGCAGTTATAGTTTAAATGCCTTAGACGAAGCCGAGCAAAACATCACTCAGGAAATTGCTTCGATTATTCGCCGCTTGGAATCTCATGCGGGGCGCAGTGAACAATTATCAGAAATTTATAACTCATTGTTAAATGCGCAAAGTGAATTAGATGATGCGACAGCCAATTTACGTCAGTTTATTGATCGTCAAAGCTTTGACCCTGAACGTATGGAAGAACTGAATCAAAAATTAGAAGTCTTTCATCGTTTAGCACGTAAATATCGCACACAGCCTGAATTATTGAAACAAGAATTTGATACTTGGCAAACTGAGCTCACTGCTTTACATGAGCTGGAAGACCCTGAAACTTTGGCAGAACAAGTAGAACTGGCACATCAGGATTTTTTAGCCAAAGCACAACATTTAGATGACATCCGTCGTGAAGCAGCCGCACCACTCGCCAAACAACTGACCGAGCAAGTCAAACAATTGGCACTGCCTGAGGCACATTTTGAATTTAAGTTTGAACCTTTAGAGCAGGTTTCTGCGGAGGGGTTAAGTTTTATTCAGTTACTGTTTACTGCAAACAAAGGTATTCCTGCTCAGCCATTAGCACGTGTGGCTTCCGGTGGCGAATTATCGCGGATTGCTTTGGTCATGCAAGTCATGAATGCCGAAAAAACCGAAGCTGAAGTTTTGGTTTTTGATGAAATTGATGTCGGGATTAGTGGTGGTACTGCTGAAATTGTGGGGCGTTTGCTCGCAGGTTTGGCGCAACACGTTCAAATTTTATGTATTACCCACCAAGCACAAGTGGCTGCGCAGTCTGATCAGCACCTTTTGGTGAAAAAACGTCAGACTGACCCTGCCAGCAGCACCATTGTTGAATTAGAAGAAGATGCGCGTATTTTAGAATTGGCACGCATGACAGGCGGTGTTGAAATTAATGACACTACCCTGCAACACGCCAAACAATTACGACAATTGAAGTTTCAACAGGCTTAAAAAATCAACGCTGTCACAAAAAGAGCTTGGTGAAATCACAAAGCTCAAGTAACGTGTATCCTAAAGGAATAGGTTTTTCTAGAAGCAACTGTTTTTAAGGAGATTTGCTTAGGTGACTAAACAATATCTGACGCATCGCTGTCTCATAGCTCCGCCCGATATGAATGATGAGTTTTTTGCAAACACCGTCATCTATTTGGCACGTCATGATGAAGACGGTGCGCAAGGCATTATTATCAACCGTCCATCGGGTATCCAAATCAAAGAATTACTCAATGATTTAGATATAGACGCAGATAATGTGCATCCTCACGAAGTTCTACAAGGGGGTCCTTTACGACCTGAGGCAGGTTTTGTTTTACACACTGGGCAGCCAATTTGGCATTCATCGATTGCAGTGGGTGAAAATGTCTGTATCACCACCTCTAAAGATATTTTAGATGCGATTGCCCACAACGAAGGCGTTGGACGCTACCAAATTGCCTTGGGCTATGCTAGCTGGGGTAAACAGCAACTGGAACAAGAAATTGCCCGTGGCGATTGGCTGATTTGTGAATCGGACATGGATTTGATTTTCAATTTACCTTATGACGACCGTTGGGATGCCGCATATCGCAAAATGGGCGTAGATCCAACATGGTTATCTTCAGAGATTGGTCATGCCTGAAACGACACAAGCCCAAACCATTATGGCATTTGACTTCGGCACACAAAAAATGGGCATGGCTGTGGGGCAGGCACTGATTGAAAGTGCAACCCCACTCGCCCTTTTTCCCATGAAAGATGGCGTTCCGCAATGGGAAAACTTGCTAAAAATTATCAAGCAACATCAGCCGCAATTATTTCTAGTGGGCTTACCTTTAAATATGGATGATAGCGAGTCGGAACTGTCTACCCGTGCCCGTAAGTTTGCTAAACGCTTACGCCATCAAAGCAATATCCACACCCTAATGGTCGATGAACGCCTAACTACACGTGAGGCACGTGATGAGCTTGATCATTATCAAGCTCAAGGCCGTGGCAAAAAACTCGCTGCCGACAGTCTTGCTGCAGCACTATTGATTGAAAGCTGGTATCGTGAACCTCACGGCGTTCTGCCTTAAATTCTTTCTGAATAGAGAACATCGACAAACGTAAAAGAATTGGGACATTGATCCTTAGTACACTAAATTCCATCTGTCAAAAGTCGATTGGTCCGGCTATTTTTTGATATAAAGTGACATCATTCTTTTGGTGTGAATGGGTAAATCCGCATGGCACTGTCTAGCTTTGGCAAGATTCTCACAGTCTTAGACTTATATTCAACCGCACGTCCTGTCATTAATGTAGATACGATTAGTGAGGAACTCGGTTTATCTAAGCCTACCAGTTACCGCTATTTAAAAGAGTTGGTTTCGGCAGAATTGTTGCAACGCATGAGTGGCACCTCGGGAGATTACACTCTTGGGCCCAAAATTGCGGTATTGGATTTTATCTCTCGTACGACTGATCCATTGGTCACCATCAGCATTCCGTTTATGAAAAAAATTGCGGAACGTACTGAATTTTGCTGTTTATTGACCCAGCTCAATCAAGATTCCTGCATTGATGTACATCACGAAATCTTTAAAGATACGCCTTTACTGTCTTATGGTCGTGGCTGCCCACGTCCTGTTTATGTCGGCTCATCGCCAAAAATTATTATGGCACACTTGCCTAAAGCTAAAATTTTAGACTATTACCAGCGTTTTTCTGCCGAATTGGCACAAGTCAATTTTGCAAAAGATGAAGATGACTTTTTGCAGCAAATGCGCAAAATCAAAAAACAAGGCTATTATTTTTCTAATGGCGAACTTGATGCAGAAATTGCAGGTTTATCTGTACCGATTCGTTTTTCATCTAAAGATGCACCTTATGCCTTGACACTGTTGGCATCTAAAAACCGTTTTGAATTTGTCAATTTGCAAAAGCTAATTGAAATTTTGCAGGATAATGCCCAACAAATTGAAAAACAGTTTGAAACACTAAATACCAATTTAAGCTTAGAAGTGAACTCGACTTAACGTGGCAAAATTTTAATCTGAGGATGATCTTATTCAGAAATGCTATGAAAATAGCGAAAGGTCAGATTAATTCTGGGTTGTAAAATTTTATTGGACTTCATTAAAGCATGTTTCCAATGCTGCTGTGTTTGTCCTCGCATCACAAGCAATTGACCACTCTGCAATAAAAGATCCACTTTATATGCCGTATGTTTATGCTTAAAACTGAATTTACGGGTTACTCCAAAACTCAATGAAGCAATGACAACGTTTTTTCCTAAATTCGGCTCATCGTCACTATGCCAGCCCAAGCCCTGCGTACCATCTTGATATAAATTGGCCAAACATGAATTAAAGGGATGCCCGACCCATTGTTCAACTTGCTGTTTCAGCCGCCACAAAGCAGGTAGCCAAACATGAGCCTGCTTTAAAGCACCTGAATACCGATATTGATACTGCTCATCGCCATACCATGCGACTTGGCGCTGTGTCCGATAATACTGACCAAATAGCATGCCTTCATCGGCTTGCCATACCAAATGTTGCAGAAAATACTGTAAATAACGCGCACTATGCTCCACATTCAGCACCAGACCATAGTCCTGTACAATGCCGTCATAAGGCAGTATGTTGTCACGAGGCTCAGGGGTAAACAACTCTAGATTCATGATCAAGCAACTCTATTGTTTAATCTAAAAATAAGGATCAGCTCTGCTCACAAAATGACACAGTTTTTTGGCTTGTGAGTCGTAACTTTCATCCTTAGACTTAAAATCATCGTGCATATAATAATAATAGCTTATGAATTTATGGCATTTATTTCAAAAATTGCATCCCTTCGTTCGGCCTTATCGGCTCTTGGTGATTGCTACTTTAGTTTTAACGCTCATCGGCTCGTTAACAGCTCAAGTCAATGCACTGACTTTACAATACGCTGTTGACCGTATTAACGCCTTAATTGAGGCAGGACAGGGTCTGTCTGCAGGCTGGCACATTTTAATCACCATTTCAGCCATTTTGCTGGGTAAAGAAATCATCAATGCCTTTGTGCAGTTTGGGCAGAAATTTTATGGTGAAAAACTGCGCATCTTTGTGTCACAAGATTTGGCACAGGACATTATTGAGAAGTTTTTGCGTTATCGACTGGCCTTTTTTAATCAGGACAATAACCAAGCAGGTAAATTACAAACACGTATAGATCGTGGCATTGGTTCGCTCACCCGTTTAGTGCAAATTTTCTTTATTGATATTTTGCCACTCTTTACCAGTGCCATTGTGGCTTTGGGCTTAATGTATTATGCCAATATTTATGTGGGTTTGGTCGCGACACTCATTGTGCCTATTTATTTTTGGCTGACCTACCAGCAGGCACAAAAACTAGGAAGCTGGCGACGTAATTTACGTGATGGACGTGAGAAAAAAAGCCAAGGGATTCTCAGCATCATCAACTCAATCACCGTGATTAAATCATTTAACAGAGAAAGCATCGAAGCAGAAAAACAACTTACCCTGCAGAAAAAACTGACCCACAATCAAATGCAGACCCGCCAAACCAGCTTTATATTTGATGGTTTAAAAAGCTTTATTGAACAAATTGGTGTGGTGCTGATTATTATTTTAACTGCTTATTTTGTGTTAGATGGGCAAATGAGCATCGGCATGATCATGTATCACGTGTTGCTGTTTGGCAATGTTTCTGCCCCAATTCGCTCATTGCATCGTATTTATGATGAAGTCAATGATGCAATGATCTATTCAGAAAGCTTCTTTCAAATTTTGGAAGCCGAGCATGAAATTGAACCAAGTGGTACGCTTAAACCCATCATTCGAGGGCAGTTTGACCTACAACAGGTGAACTTTTTTTATCCGAATGGACACCATGCACTCAAAGACATTCAGATGCAGATTCAGCCCAACAAAATTACCGCATTGGTGGGATTGTCGGGGGCGGGAAAATCCACCCTGATCAGTTTATTAGATAAATTCTATGTACCACAACAGGGAACAATTCAGCTCGATGGGACTGATATTAACCACATCGACACCCAATATTTACGTGACCATATCAGCTTAGTTTTGCAAAAAAATCATATTTTCCAAGGCTCTATTTTTGAAAATATTCGTTATGGCAAAACTGATGCTAGCTTGGAAGATGTGATTCAGGCAGCAAAAAAAGCCTCTATTCACGAACAAATTTTGCAATTGCCTGAGGCTTATGACGCAGATGCCCTCATGCTTTCAGGCGGTCAACAACAAAGGATTGCCCTTGCACGCATGTTCCTGAAAAATCCACCCATTATTTTTTTAGATGAACCCACTGCTAGCCTGGATGCCATTGCAACCGAACAAATCAAACAAAGCCTCGATGAAATTAAACAAGGGCGTACGGTCATCATCATTTCACATAGCTTATCGCAAATTATTGATGCCGATTACACCTATGTCATGAAAGATGGCAGGATTGCGGAACACGGCGAACATGATGCGCTTTATCATCAAAATGGGGTTTATAAAAAAATTTTTGATGCGATGGCAAAAAGCTTAAATATTGAAAAAATTGCCAAAACTTATGAAGATGATGCCGAAAAAGAAACCCATAGTTAATCAAAAAGTGCTTCAATCAGAAGCACTTTTTAATATTTTTAATGACGCATCACGATGTTTAAGGCTGTTTCAAATATGGCCATGCCGCTTTTAAATAAATAAACATCGACCAAAGCGTTAAAATTACAGCAGTATAGAGCAACAAATAAGCCACCATTTCCAATGGTTGCCAATTCAATAAGAACACTGAAATTGCAATCATTTGGAATGCTGTTTTATATTTCCCCACGGTAGACACCGCCACACTGGTACGTGCGCCGAGTTCAGCCATCCACTCACGTAAAGCAGATACGGTAATTTCGCGGGAAATAATCACAATCGCAGCGAAAGCCATAGAAATAGTGGGTTGCCATTGCACCAATACAATCAATGCCGCAGCAACCATCAGTTTATCTGCTACAGGGTCAAGGAAACGCCCAAATGCAGAAGTCTGATTTAAAGAACGTGCCAAGTAGCCATCAAACCAGTCGGTCACGGCAGCAATCACAAATATAGACGTCAAAATAATATGACGTGTCATGCCAGCATCATTACCATTTACGCCCATTGCAGGCGGCCAATATGCCACCAACAAAAAAACAGGAATCAAGGCGATTCGAGCCAAAGTTAATATATTTGGAATATTCAGGATACGACCTGTTGTCATAGACACCGCCAATGTTTCCCCTCTTTACGCTGCATATTCACAAGTTTTTTGAGGATTTGTCATCGTGAATAGACTTCACTTTATACGAAATGTCAGTAGGTGTCACTAGGCAAACACGGTGATGGTCTGTCGGGCAATCGCAATCAGCCGATCCTGATTATCCCATAAGTGTGCGTATTCGGTGGCATAACCATCACTAGCATGATCCGTAAATACCTTATATTTCATCCAATCATGTAACTGATTTTGCAAAGGATTGACATAGGTCACATGCCACGTAAGAGAACTGGCAGGTGCAAGCTGACTGAACATCGGCAATACTCCAGGTGGCCACATATCAAAAGCCACCATCAAATCGGCAATCGTCATCGCACGATTCGCATGCTTTTTGGGGTTAAAACGCATCCAGCCTGCAAAATCAGGTTTATGGCTGGCACTGAATGGATACTGCCCTTCTGCCCATACCAAATCCATTTGCTGAAAACATTCAGGTGCTAAAGGATGATGCTCTGTAACAGGCAATTCCGTTGCAGGTGGAAAGTTGGGCGCAGCGCGTTCTTGGTGCACCACGATGCTAGATTCACGTGCTACGCCAAAACTGGCAATCAAAATGCTTTGTACTGCATCATCCTGCCACAAACGCACCTCAATGCTAGTGACTGATTTACCCTGCCGAAGAATTTCAGCTGTAAGCCGTGCCCGATCTTGTTGTACAGGTCCAACAAAAGTCACGCTGCTACTGAGCAAGCGCTTTTCAGGATCGGCAATGCAATGCTGAGCTTTTTGCATCATCAAGCCTGCCACCAACCCACCATAAATGGTGCGTCCCTGTAACCAACCCTGTGGAATATCGATCCATTCTTGCTCGGCAATGGCTTGATAGGTCTGTAGCAACGACATAGCTTTTCCTTAAACAATGTTGTGGTTGATATTACAGGGTTTTTATCTGATGTGAATATTCAATGACGGTAGAGTCAATGCACTTTTTTGCTATTTACCTTTGCGAGAAATACTGCTTTTTATCAATGTCGAATTAAATCATCATTCATGCAGCACTTTATAAATCGTACGCGCCATCACTTCACCCAGTCCAGGCACCAAAGTCAGCTCTTTTTCTGAAGCTTTCAGTACGCCTTGTATGCCTCCAAAATGAGTGAGTAAATCACGACGACGTTTTGGCCCCAAGCCCGGAATCACTTCAAGTATCGATGTACCGCGTTTTTTATCGCGTTTGGCACGGTGCTTGGTAATTGCAAAACGGTGTGCTTCATCGCGTACCTGCTGAATCAAATGCAGCGCCTTATGATCTTCAGGCAACTGAATTTTGCTGCCATCGGTAAAGTGCAAGGTTTCTAACCCAGGTTTACGTCCTTCGCCTTTGGACACCCCAATCATAAAGGCATCCAATCCTAATTCCTGCATCACCTCCATCGCCATATTCAACTGCCCTTTGCCGCCATCAATGAGCAATAAATCCGGCAACATGGCTTTTTTATAACGACGCGTCAGTGCTTGACGTATGGCAGCATAGTCATCTCCTGCCTGAATATCCTGAATTGAAAATTGTCGATAATCACGTTTGCGAATACCGCCACTATCAAACACCACGCAAGATGCCACAGTGTCTTCGCCCATGGTGTGCGAAATATCAAAACATTCAATTCGATCAATCGGGCGTCCAACCACTTGTTCTAACTGATGAAAACGCTCATTTAATTCAAAGTGATTAGCGAGTTTACCTTTAATAGCATGCTGCACATTCATTTGTGCCAATTCTTGCCACTCGGCACGAGTTTCACGCACTTTATGTTTGATCTGAATTTTTTTTCCGAAGTGTTGCTGTAAGGCTTGTTCCAACTCTTTGCAATCTGCCACTTCCACATTGACAATCAGTTCCGCTGGAATTTCATCGGCCACCTGAAAGTAAAAGTTGGCAATAAAATCGGCCAGCATTTGCCCCAAATCACCGCCCAACATATCTGGAAAATAACTCTTACCCCCCAGCATTTTGCCATTGCGCACGTGCATAATTTGCACACAGGTCACACCTGCCTGATAAGCAATCGCGAGAATATCGGCTTCACCTTTGACTTTATAAATGGCTTGCTGTGCCTGTACCTCACGCAACAAAGCCATACGGTCACGGTAAAAGACTGCTTTTTCAAATTCCAACGCTTCGGCTGCAGCTTCCATTTTGGCAATCAATTGCTGATTCAGATCTTTACTATCGCCCTGTAAAAAGCGAATCGAATTATTGACATCTTCTTTATATTCTTCGGGTGAAATCAATCCTACACACGGCGCCGAACAGCGTTTGATCTGATATTGCAAACACGGGCGCTGCCGCTGGGCAAAATAACTGTTTTCACACTGCCGCACATTAAACAGCTTTTGTAAGACCACCAAAGTATCGCGGGCATTGTACGCACTCGGATAAGGCCCAAAAAACTTACCTACCTGATGCTTGCCTTTTCCGCGCCCACTGGCAATGCGCGGATAAGGCCGATCTGCCGAAACAAAAATATAAACATAGGACTTATCATCGCGCAACATAATATTGTACGGTGGGCGATGCAGCTTAATCAGGTTTTGTTCGAGCAATAAAGCTTCGGTTTCAGAACGCACCACCAAGGTTTCAATATCACAAATACGCGCCACTAAAGCCTGCGTTTTAGGATGCTCTATGGTTTTGACAAAATAACTCGACACACGGTTTTTTAAATTTTTGGCTTTGCCGACATATAACAATTCCCCGTCTTTACCCAACATTCGGTAAACCCCTGGCAATTGGGTCATATTTGCCAAAATTTTCTCGATATGCTCACCTGCGTTTGGGTTCACGAGTCATCCTATTGTTGCTGCATTCTTTACATGATGTGCTGCTTTGTCTGATTTTTTCAAGCTTTATCCTGTGGCATATCGCATGATCTATCCACTAAAACGATTAGTTCAGTGTAAAAACGGTCAGTCTGCAACACAAGATTTGCTATGCTCAGGCATCTTGTCAGCAGAAGGAAAGTGCAGGATGACGACCGCACCACACGGCATACAGACCATACAACCCGAACGTCCCAGCCGATTTTGTACACATCAGCATGTATCCGCTAAAGACGGTTTGATTGGCAAACCAAGCTTTCATTTTGCACCTGCACAAGTCATGCAATTGTTAGGTCAACGGATTATGGGACAAGATGCAGCGCTGAATGAAATCAAAAAAATGCGGATGTGGTCAAGGCCGATTTTTCCAGCACAGAGCGATCATTTTTAGTGACTTTAATGCTTGGCCCGATAGATGTTGGCAATACCGAAGGTGTGCCTGATTGCCTAAGCCATTTATGGTCGCCCTGATGCCTTCTGATGCATTGATATGAACAGCTTGGCGCAGAAACATTTTCTGACTGCACTCACAGGTGCGCCCCTGGCTATGTCGGCTCTATAGAGGGTCATAGTTTATTTGATGAAACTGCGATTGTAGGCTCACACACCCGCCCAAGCACCAAAACTATCGACTTTCGCAATTGCGTGATTTTTATGACCAGCAATGTGGCCGTTCAGGCCGTACAACAATATTTGGATAAACTCAATCTATTGCCTCAAAAAATACAACAACTGTACTGAAAACGTATGCCGACGCAACAAAGCATTGAAAAAATCATGCAACCTAAATTTGACCCTGAATTTTTAAATCGGATTGACCGTAGTTTGCCTTATCAAGCGGTATCTGTTGATGCGCTGCCGCAATTGGTCGAAATTGAATTGGAAAATAAACCACCGCGCAGCATCAAAAGCGCCAAGTTCAATTCACTGCAGCAGTTAAAGCCTATTTTTATGAGGGGTATGATATTTGGTACGGCGCGCGGCATTTGAGGCGCAATATCCGTACCGAACTTGAGTCCATTTTAGCCTTGTATTTTTTAAGTCATCCTGAAAAATCCGAAATGTTTAGATTGCAGTGCAGATCAATTAAACCTAACAATAGAATAAGCTCGCGACATATGATGCGTGAATCTTAAGGATGTGATGCTGCCCATCCTCAATATTGTGTTCTTTCACTTTAAAAGTCTCGAGCTTAGTCGGTAATTTCCATTCCCAAGGCCTGACTAAATTTGGCATGATCTTTAGGTGAAACCAATACAAATTTTGGCTGCCCCGCTTGAAGATAATCAATTTTTAAACGCTTCAGCGACAAAGCAGGTGACGCGACCGAATTATTGGTTTTAGATATTTTCTGAATACTGTCGCGCGGAATATCCCATTTTAAAAACATACAGCGGATCTGCAAGCGTTCTGCATTGACCTGATAGCGAGTATTAAAAATAGGCCACCACAACATAAAAATTGTGATGATATATACCCCTGTATGTACTGGAAATGTAGGCATCGTGCCTTTGGCATACATGGTCAGCAATAATTGAATTAATAAGCCTGACATACAAATCACAAAAGCCAAAACCCACCAATCTTTTTTAGAATGAAACGTTTGCATAAATTTTCCCCTAAGTTGCTTCATTCTATATATAAAAGCAGCGTGAAATTGAAGCCTGAAACTGAAATTATGGAAAAATGCCATAAAAAAACGCCCCGAAAGGCGTTGTGATGATTTAAAACAGATAAGGACGTATAAAAATCAAGAAGAAAATACCTAACATCAAAAACCATTTTAGGAAGTAATACAGACGGCTATTTCTGGCCTTTAAGGCTTTAGCTTTTAAACGCACTTGGTAAACATAGCCAAAGACTTTGTTTAAACCACCTGTCTGATCGCCTGCTTCATTCGGAGAACTGGCTGCAGTCATGACATTTTTACCAAACCAGTGATTAAACTTTTGCATTAACCGTGATTTTAACGGGCGCTCGACATCTGCAAAGAAAATAATACGGTTTTGATCAGTGCCATTTTCGGCATAGTGAATATAGGTTTCATCGAACACCACACTTTCACCATCACGCCATGAATAGCGCTCACCATCGACATCAATAAAACAACGGTCATCATTGGGTGTCATTAATCCCAAGTGGTAACGCAATGAACCTGCGTACGGGTCACGGTGGCGCACCAAGCGACTGTCGGGCGCTAGTTCAGTAAACATCGCCGCCTTAATACTAGGTAAAGTTTTTAATAATGCTGTGGTTTTTGGGCATAATTCTGCGGCAGATGGATGTGCGGAGTCATACCATTTTAAATAAAAACGCTTCCAGCCTGTTTTGAAAAAAGAGTTAAACCCCAAATCATCGTAGCTACTTGAAGCTTTAATACCGCCCTGTTCATATAAAGCTTTCGCTTCATCACGAATCATTTCCCAATTGTCATCCAAAACCTTTAAATCTTGAAAATACTGGGTGTCGATATAAGGTTGATTCGGCACTTTAGAAAATAAGTACATTAAATAGTTAATCGGTGCGAGAATGGTAGAATGGTCAAAAAACTGACGATAAAAACTATGACGCACCTTGCCGCGCTGTTGAATATACAACGCTGAAGCGATAAAAATCGCCAAAATAATCCACTTCAACATAGAACAAACCAACTACTGAAAACAGCAGAAATTTAAAAAGTCGCATATTCTACTCAATTTCAGCGCATGAGGTCATCGCAGAAAATAGAACACAGCATTGCAAGTCGCTCTCCATACCCACCCTGCTTCACGCTTTAAAACGCCACCAGCCAAACAAAGGATTGACTTTTCTGCCAAAAATAACCCACTGAAGGCTCTACTTTTCAAGCTTTTCCACGTCGTAAAAGTATTACAACACGACTAAAAATAAAATAGAAAACAATCACTTTCATCTTGTTTTAAAAAAAGAATTTTAAAATCGGGTCAAAAAGCAATTCCACGCTGTGAGAAAAATCATGACCCTTGCGTCACGGCTTGATACAACTTGCTATATTTTTTTTAGATATAGTTATCGTAAGATTACCGAGGCATATATGTGTGCAGAACTATCGCACACGCTTCATAACATCAACTTAGAAGTCCTCCAAAATAAAGGAGATCAGGCATGATCCACGCTGGCAATGCCATTACCGTCCAAATGCTTTCGGACGGAATTGCAGAATTCCGCTTTGACTTACAAGGTGAGTCGGTCAACAAATTTAACCGTGCAACGATTGAAGACTTTAAAGCTGCGATTGAGGCTGTTAAAGCAAACAATGAAGTGAAAGGTTTAATCGTCACTTCTGCGAAATCAACCTTTATCGTGGGTGCAGACATCACCGAATTTGGCGCAAACTTCGCTCAAGGCGAACAAGCCATTGTGGATTGGGCGTTGCCTGTTCACAACATCTTTAATGCTTTTGAAGATTTAGACATTCCTAAAGTTGCTGCAATCAATGGTATGGCATTGGGCGGTGGCTTTGAAATGTGTTTGGTATGTGACTACCGTGTGATGTCTGACCAAGCACAAGTGGGCTTACCAGAAATTAAACTGGGTATTTTCCCAGGCTTTGGTGGTACGGTACGTTTAAGCCGCGTTATTGGTATCGACAATGCGGTTGAATGGATGGCAATGGCCAACCCTAAACGTCCTGATGCTGCACTCAAAGACGGCGCTGTAGATGCCGTAGTTGCTGCAGACAAATTGCAAGATGCTGCGCTGGACTTGGTTAAACAAGCCATTGCAGGTCGTTTGGACTGGAAAGCAAAACGTCAGGAAAAATTAGACCCTGTTAAATTGAACCCACTTGAACAAATGATGGCGTTCAACACAGCAAAAGGTGCGGTACTAGCAAAAGCAAACCCTGCACAATACCCTGCGCCAAAATTGATGCTTGATTCTTTACAAGCAGGTGCAAGCTTGCCACGTAACGAAGCGCTTAAAGCTGAAGCTGAAGGCTTTGCCAAAGCGGCTGTAACACCACAAGCAGGTGCGTTGATTGGTTTATTCATCAACGACCAAGTGGTGAAGAAAACTTCTAAGAAATATGAAAAAGGTGCACACCCTGTCAACCAAGCGGCTGTTCTAGGCGCAGGTATCATGGGTGGTGGTATTGCTTACCAAGCGGCAAGCAAAGGCACACCAATCATCATGAAAGACATTGGTAATCCGCAACTTGCTTTGGGTATGAAAGAAGCCAATGGCTTATTGACCAAACAAGTTGAACGCAAAAAGTTAACCCCTGCAAAAATGGGTGAAACTTTGGCACGCATCCGCCCAACTTTAAGCTACGACGAGTTTAAAGAAGTCGATATCGTGATTGAAGCCGTGACTGAAAATCCGAAAGTCAAAGGCATTGTGTTGGCTGAAACTGAAAAATCAGTACGTGAAAACACCATTATCGCGTCAAATACATCCACCATTTCGATTACACGTTTGGCAGAAAACCTACAACGTCCAGAAAACTTTGTCGGCATGCACTTCTTTAACCCAGTGCACATGATGCCATTGGTAGAAGTGATTCGTGGTGAAAAAACTTCACCTGAAGCAATTGCGACCACTGTGGTGCTTGCTCAGAAAATGGGTAAAACCCCAATCGTGGTTAATGACTGCCCGGGCTTCCTGGTGAACCGCGTATTGTTCCCTTACTTTGGTGCATTTGACCTTCTATTGAAAGACGGTGCTGACTTCCAACAAGTCGACAAAGTCATGGAAAAATTCGGCTGGCCTATGGGTCCTGCTTACCTAATCGACGTTGTTGGTATCGACACGGGTGTTCACGGTGCAGAAGTCATGGCAGAAGGTTTCCCAGACCGCATGAAGCCAGACTATAAAGGCTCAATCCAAGTCATGTACGAAAACAAACGTCTTGGTCAAAAGAATGACGTCGGTTTCTACAAATATGAATTGGATCGTAAAGGCAAAAAAGCCAAAGTGGTTGATCCAACTGCATACGAGCTTGTGGCATCTGTTGCAACTGCTGAAAAACGCGAGTTTGATGCGCAAGAAATCATTGACCGTATGATGCTTGCTTTCTGTAACGAAACTGTTCGTTGCTTAGAAGACAACATTGTGGCAACACCATCTGAAGCAGATATGGCGATGATTATGGGTGTAGGCTTCCCTCCATTCCGTGGTGGTCCATGCCGTTACATCGACCAAACAGGTGTTGCTGAATACGTTGCGCTTTGCGACAAATATGCACATTTAGGAAAAGCTTATGAAGCGCCACAAATGTTGCGTGACATGGCTGCTAACAACAAAAAATTCTACGGTTAAGGAGCAACGTGAATGGCTACTTTAAATCCACGTGACGTTGTCATCGTTGATGGCGTACGTTCTGCAATGGGTAAAACCAAAAACGGTATGTTCCGCAATGTACGTGCTGACAGTCTATCGGCTGAATTGGTTCGTGCTTTAGTTGCTCGTAACCAGTTTGATGTCAACGAAGTTGAAGATGTCATCTGGGGCTGTGTGAATCAAACCCTAGAACAAGGCATGAACATTGGTCGTAATATTGCATTATTGGCTGATCTTCCAAAAACAGTAGCGGGGCAAACTGTGAACCGTCTGTGTGGTTCTTCAATGCAAGCAATCCACACGGCTGCGGCACAAATTGCAACCAATCAAGGTGATATTTTCATCATTGGTGGTGTAGAGCACATGGGCCACGTAGGCATGATGCACGGTATCGACATCAACCCTGCTGCATCGAAGCACTATGCTAAAGCATCAAACATGATGGGCTTAACTGCTGAAATGTTGGGTCGCATGAACGGTATCTCTCGTGAAGAGCAAGATGCTTTTGGTGTGGAATCACACCGTCGTGCATGGGCTGCAACGCAAGAAGGTCGTTTTAAAAACGA
This sequence comes from Acinetobacter sp. UBA801, assembly GCA_002296655.1. Classification (GTDB taxonomy): domain Bacteria; phylum Pseudomonadota; class Gammaproteobacteria; order Pseudomonadales; family Moraxellaceae; genus Acinetobacter. Next base: position 10,774 of record DBIN01000014.1, on the reverse strand, counting down.
AATCATTGGCATTGAAGGTCATGATGCAAATGGCTTTAAACAGCTGTGCGACATCGACGAAGTGATTCGTCCAGATGCTAATCTTGAATCGTTCCAAGCTTTACGTCCTGTATTTGACCCGAAAGGCGGTACAGTCACTGCGGCAACATCTTCAGCATTGTCTGATGGTGCTTCTGCGATGTTGCTCATGTCTGCTGAACGTGCACAAGCATTGGGTTTAAAACCACGTGCGGTGATTCGCTCTATGGCGGTTGCAGGCTGTGATGCAGCGATCATGGGTTATGGTCCAGTACCTGCAACTCAAAAAGCGCTTAAACGTGCTGGCTTGTCAATTGCAGACATTCAAACCTTTGAATTAAACGAAGCGTTTGCTGCACAAGGTCTGTCTGTTCTCAAAGGCTTAGGCATTTATGATCAGCAAGATCGTGTGAACTTGAACGGTGGTGCAATTGCACTCGGTCACCCATTGGGTTGTTCAGGTGCGCGTATCACCACTACATTGTTGAACGTGATGGAACAACAAGATACTCAAATTGGTCTTGCGACCATGTGTATCGGTCTTGGTCAAGGTATCGCGACAATTATTGAGCGTGTGTAAAAATTCTTCGCAATAAAAAAATCCTCGCATCATGCGGGGATTTTTTATTTTGTTGTTTTGAGCTGTTCTAATTTTTAAATTTTATTCTTTTGCATTTTAAATTGATATGCGCAGACCAAGTGGCTGATTAAATGTGATTTACTTGCACGGCTTAAACCAACAACTCCCCCATCAACCACGTCATATAGCGTTCTTTGTCCATAAAATCTGGGGCGCTGCCGGTATCCAAGCAGTAATATTGCTGATTAAATTCAATCACAATTTGTTCAGTCTGATGCCAATCTTCAACCAAACGAAAGTACTGATTAAAGAAGTAACGGTTCTTGCCCCAATTGTTTAAATTTTCGAGTTTCGGGTAGTTTTTATTTTCTAGAAATTGCAAATACAGTTGTTGAATATCATCAAAGATTTGAATGCTGTTCATATCGGACCTGCCTAGTTGAGCAATTAAATCAACAGCTACAGTTTAGGCAAGACATTTGAACGACAGATGACATTCTTTTGACAATTTGATGTAAGGATTTGCCAGACCTTACAACTTGCTTTCCAGTGCGCGCTGATGCTGCTGACTGATCTCTTGCATTTGCGTATTGAGTTGCACCATCTCTTGATATACGGTATTGAATTCTTTCAAGGCCGCATCTTCATAAAACATAAAGGTATTGTTTTTGAGCTCCCACTTGTTGTTTTTTAAAATTGCAAACAACACATACGCCTTACCCAAATTTTTCTTTTCTAATTCAAATAATGTGTAACCTTGATCATTATGGCGGCTTTCTAATAAAGATTCTGCTAAATGACGGCGCAAATTATGATTAATTTCAAGATTATCAATTTGCTCTAGAGCCATCGCTTCATGCTGTTCTAAATGCTCCTGATACAACTCTACCATGGCACGCACTTGTACCAACATGGCTTCGGTATCGGCATAGTCTTGTTTTTTATCTGCGGCAAGTCGTTGAGGATTTAAAAACTGATCCCAATTCAAGGCTTTTAATTCACGCAAATAACTATTACGCGCTTCGGCACTTTGTACCATGTGACTCAACACAAAACTGGCCATGACCTGATAATCACCCGCTAAGCGTGAATCTTGCACGTTAATCTGAATCGGTTTAGACCAATCCTGTGCCTGTACAAAAATCTGTTCAGCTTTTTCATGAATCACATTTTGATAAGCGTGCAATTGCGCAACTTGTTTTTGCTGACTGTTATATTGATAAAACATCCACCCAAAAATAATAACCGTTACACATCCAATGATTAGCACTATCCGTCGCATGAGTGCCCTCTTATTTTTAATATTTGTTTTATATTACCGTGAAGCTCATCACATTTGTATAGATTTCATACTTATTTTATTACTAAGCTATTGGAATATACCCACTTGTATTTAACAAGATGCTCAAAAATAAGTTTAGCATCGCTTTATGCTTTAAATTTTATGTAACATCCCCATCTTAGTAAAAAACAGAATTTGAGATTGTTCATGCGCGTTGATATTTGGTCAGATATTGTTTGTCCGTTTTGCTATATCGGCAAAAAACGTTTGGAAGCTGCTGCAGAAGAAGCAGGTGTGGAATTAGAAGTGCATTGGCACAGCTTTGAACTTGACCCAGAAGCACCACAGCGTCAGGAAGTGTCTAATTCAGAGCGTTTAGCACAAAAATATGGGCGCAGCCTTGCCGAAGTAGAAGAAATGCAGCGTAATATTGCCGAAATGGCAAAAGCTGAAGGTATTGACTTTCAATGGGAAAATGCCAACTCTGGCAACACCTTTAATGCCCATCGCTTGGTGCATTTGGCACAAAGCAAAGGTTTGGGCAGCGAAGCCAAAGAAGCTTTTTTCTATAGCTATATGACTCAAGGTTTAGCAATTGGCGAACGTGAAACACTCGAAGATGTTGCATCACGTATCGGGCTGAATCCTGTAGAAGTGGATGATGTTCTAGATTCTGACGAATATGCCGACTTTGTAAAATTTGACCAAGAAGTCGCACGTGAACAATTAAACGTTACTGGCGTGCCGTTCTTTGTGTTTGATCAGCGTATTGCTTTAGCAGGTGCACAGCCACGTGAAGTCTTTGTGCAAGTCCTGAAAAAAGCCCTTGAAACCGCAAGCGAGCTAGAAGTTGAACATGCAGCAAGCTGCGATACTGATCAATGCGATGTGCCTGAACCCAAAGCTTAATCTTAAAAATATAGGCAAGGTTGAATAACGCTCTTCCAAATAGATTAGAAGCACAAAAAAAATCCCGTAACGGGATTTTTTTTACTTTTAAGTGCAGCGAGGTTTTATTCAACCAAGAAGCTGATTTTTAAATTGACCCGATATTCAGTGATTTTATTGTCTTTAATCACCACTTTTTGTTCGTTAATCCAAGCCCCTTGGACATTTTTAACCGTTTCTGTCACTTTGGCGATTCCAGTTTGAATCGCGTCTTCAAAACTTTTTGAACTACTTGAATTAACTTCAACGACTTTTGCAATTGCCATGATTTTCTCACTGTCCTTTATCGTTATTGGAACCCCATCTTAGATTAAAAAAACCGCACTTTTAGGTTGTTTAACCAATCGCCGCTAAAACATTACACGATTTCACACTGTCAAAAATTGTCATTAATCATCAGCACGAAATCTTGTCAAAATTTCAATTTTGCAGACATCTCAACCATTTATACCTGTAAAAAAACTAGAGTTAAAACTCTAATCTATTGTTTTATATTGTTATTTTTAAGATGGTTGCCGAAATAATCATTTTGTAGATTTTATACTTTGTTATGATTCATGTGAATTTTTTATCGTTTAATCTCCCTACGATGTCTAGTCTTCTGCCTAGACATCAATACTTTGGATGGACATTCTCATGAATATGTTTAAATCTGTTTTGATGGTTTCACTTCTAGCAATTGCTGCAAATGTATCTGCTCAAATTGTGCATGTACCTGATTTTCCAACTCAAAAATTGAATACAGAATCGGCTGCATCTGAAGCTGTTGTAAACGAACCAACTTCGCAAAAAGCAGCTTAAGTTTCACGTTTTATCCACTTAATTAATCTCTCCCATTTCTCTCCCCAAACAGCAGTCTAAATCATGCTGCTGTTTGTTTTTCTAGTGCTAAATTTGCTTCAAATCCTCCAAGCAGCATCTAAAAGCTGCATCCCGCCCACTGTCAGTACTTTTTTGGTACTGTAATTTAATTTTTTTTGATTATTTTCCATATAAAAAGCTCATTTTTTGTCAATAATGTCTAAAAAAGCACAGAAGCTGACAATTTTTAGCATGTATTTTTTAATTAAATCCATATAATTAAAGTGATTTGTTTTCATTGCTATAGCAGATGCCTATGCAACAACTTCAAGCACTTATACAAAGAAAAATTCCACCCCAATCTGTTGATGTGAATCATCTGGTGGAGCTTGCCAAACGCTATCCTCAACCACAATCAGCAGAATATAAATTGATTGAATTGGCGCTGAATATTGTCTTGGCAGATTATTTGGAAAAAGCACAACAACATACTTAAGCATGCATGAATGAATACACTCGAAAAATCTCTGTTGATTAAAGAATTACACGACTTAATCGATGCCCTAACGCATCAAAGACTCAGTCTTTATGAAACAGCTAAAGCTAAAGCGCGCATTAAAGAAATCTTTATGCTGTGCGATGAACCGATTTTTCAAAAACAGTTGCTCACATTTAAAGCCTCACAAAATCCAATTCAAACTGCGGCAACTTTTGCAGAACAAAGTTTATATGCACAATCTTTTCGTGGCGTATTTACACAACCGGAAGCACTTGAAACAGCACTGTATCAACAGCCTGAAACAGGTTGGGCGATTTTGTATCAACCGAGAGCAGGTTGGCAAATTTGGTTAATTCCTGCTGCAGACCGCACTGCTCTACTCAGCGAATTTCAAGATTTAGAGCAGGTCTACCGCTGGATGTTGCAACAGCAGCAACAATATCACTGCCTTCAAACCGATGCAGAACTGAAGCAAGCTGCAGTGCTAGAAGCAGCTCAAACGGCAACGATACCAGCTGCGCAAACTCAGCCAGTCTTTGCCACTGCAGACCCAGAAGAAAATAAAGCTGTAGCTCCACCAATTCAATTTGAGCTCATTACACAGCACATCGCCACAGAAGAAGCTACCTCGTCTGATACTCAAGTTTTAGACGTGGCTGAACATGAACTTACAATTGAATCAATCACAGATCAAACGATCATTTCCTGTACAACGCTAAACACAACTCCGCCTGACGTGACAACAATAGATACGGTCCAACCACTAACGGCCGTCACACCAAAATCAAGCATCCCCCCAGCTTATAATCTATTGTTAAACCAATATAGCTGCCCAATTTCTGCGCTCAATCTTAGCCAAAATGAGTCAGTACAGTTGTACCGAGTCTTTATGCCTGAAGCACCAGAAATCACGCAATATGCCGATGTGTTGGTGGATTTGTCTGATCCTGAAGTAGACCAGCAACAGCTGTTGGCGCGTACAGTATATTTAGCTGAACAAACCAATACACAAGGACACTTTATTAAATATGTGGTGCTGCTTGGCGCATTAGATCAAATGCAGGCGATTCGTTTGACTCAAAACTTTTGCCAACAGTTTGAACATGAAATTGCAGCAATACGTGAAATTTCTTGGGAAAAATTACAAGAACATTTATTTGATTTTGGCCAGCTTTTTCAATGCTATAGTGTTGATGCTCAAATCGTGTGGCAACAAGAGCACTATTTTCCTTTTATTCCGAAACAACAGATTCAAACAACCAAATTTATTCAGTTTGAAGAAAGTGAAGCGCAGAGTCATACTCCTTTGATTTTACTGAAAGAACGACAAAAAATTCGTGTGATTCATGGTCAAAAGCGTTTACAACTGTCCCGTGCTGAACAAGCTGTACCACATATTTTATTAGATCGACAACAAGGTATGAGTTGGCAATTGATTCAAAAAGTCATTTCTCAATTACAACAACCGATTGAGGCATTACAATTGTGCCAAGCACTTCAAATGTATCAAGAAAAAGAGGTTTCTGCCTAAAAACTGCCGTTTATATTATGATTTTGTAGCCAAGTCTTGCTTTTATCTTATAGATTTTCAACACTAGCAAAAATGGCTTAAAGATCAGTAAATAATGTCAAGAATAAAGCACACATCGCCTTTTATATTAAGCTGTCTCTTAAGTGGGGTCGCAGGCACCACTTTTGCACAAGAATCAACTCAAGCAGTGGATCAAGCTCATACTCCACTGCCACCGTATGAATTGCCTGTCGCTCCGCCAAGTGCAGTAGATAAAAACGGCTTTTATTACACGATTCCACGTTGGATTGATGCCACACCAACGATGTTACCCGAACAATCCAATGAACTCATTGTACCTCCCACCGCAGAAACGGAACATTTAACCTGGTTCGATCAACGACAAAAAAATATTCGCAATTGGGCCGATAAAACAGCACATAAGTTAGATAACTGGTTTGGTGAACCGAGCCCTGAACAGCCTGCCTCAGCCACTTTGCGGGTTTTGATAGATAGCAGTTGGGACAAGCATAATGAATATGAAGTCAAACCTCGTATTCGTGGCAAAATCAAACTGCCTACGCTTGAAAATAAACTCAGTGTGGTCTTTGGTGATGACTCGCTCGATAACGAATTACAAAATAACGTCGCCATTACCAACGAAAACCCAGCCAATGCTGCAGACAAAACCTTAGACAGTAAACGTAGCCGTGAAGACAACAGTTCTTTGGCATTACGCTGGTCAAACTTTGCCGATCGTCTACCTTTTGAAACAGATGTCGATTTAGGGGTGCGTTCTGGCGATGATATATATTTGCGTTTAAAAGCCTCTAAAGACTGGGCTTTGGAAAATGATTTCTCTTTTCATGCCGAACAAATTTACCGTTATGGCATCGACAGTGAAAATTATCTCAGAACCAACTTGGAGCTAACACACGCCCGCCCCAATCAAGCGTTCTTGTCAAATCAATTTAGCTTGACCTATGCCGAAGAGCAAGATGATGATTTGGTTTGGGACAACTACACTTTTAGACAACATCAATTCTTTGCAGGTAACCGTTTTAACTACGGCATTTATACAGGTGGTTATTATCACGATGATGACTTACGTTTAAATCGTTGGGGACCATTTGTCTCTTGGCGTCAACCATTTTTACGTGAATGGTTCTTTATTCAGGGCGATGTCAATTATTTAAATGATGATCGCGCGGATCGGAGTCATTATCTCGGTGCTTTAGTGCGTTTAGAAGCTATTTTCTAAGCAAGTACTATCTAGAATTAATTCAAATTAAAAAACCAAGTCTTGTTAGCAAGACTTGGTTTTTTACAAGATGATTTTGCAAAATGAAGATGCATTATTTGCACAACGCATCCTCAATCACACTCATGTAAAAACAGACTTACTTTAACAGCAAGCTATTAATCCGTTTCACATATTCCGCCGGGTCTTCAGGCAAACCACCTTCAGCAATTACAGCCTGATCAAAAATCACATGCGCTAAATCATCAAATTGATTGGAGTCCTGTAATTTTTTCACCAATGGATGCTCTGGATTGATTTCCAAAATTGGCTTCATATCAGGTACAGCTTGCCCTGCATCCTTCAACATACGAATCAATTGTGGCGACAGCTCACCTTCACCTGTCACTAAGCAGGCAGGTGAATCGACTAAACGTGTCGTTACACGTACTTCTTTGGTTTTACCACTTAAAGATGCAGACAATTGCTCGATCACAGGTTTAAATTGTTCTGCGGCGGCGTCTAAGGCTTTTTTCTCTTCGGCATCTTGTAGGTCGCCTAAATCGACTGCACCTTTAGACACGTTTTGCATTGGCGTGCCATCAAACTCATGCACAAAGTTCATGGCCCACTCGTCTACGCGTTCTGCCATCAACAACACTTCAATGCCTTTTTTCTTAAATAGCTCCAACTGTGGAGAATGCTTTGCTGCGTTCAGGTTGTCTGCAGTAACGTAGTAAATCGCTTTCTGACCTTCTTTCATTCGCGCTTTATAGTCCGCCAATGAGGTACTGATGTCATCATTGCATGAAGTGGCATAGCGTAATAATTTCAGGATACGCTCACGGTTGCCAAAGTCTTCGCCTAAGCCTTCTTTTAAGACTGAACCAAATTCTTGATAGAATTGCTTAAATTTTTCTTGGTCTTTTTCATCTTCAGACTTGGCCAGATTATCCAACATGGTCAACACACGACGGGTATTGCCTTCGCGGATGGTTTTTACATCACGGCTTTCTTGCAATAACTCACGGCTCACGTTCAACGGCAAATCGGCACTATCCACCACACCTTGCACAAAGCGCAGATAATTAGGAATCAGATTGTCTGCCTCATCCATAATAAATACGCGCTTCACGTACAATTTAATCCCCGCTTTGGCTTCACGGGTAAAAATGTTGTGCGGTGCTTTACTTGGAACATACAACAACTGGGTGTATTCAGTACTGCCTTCAACGCGGTTATGCGCCCATGCCAATGGTGCGTCAAAATCGTGACTGAGGTTTTTATAAAACTCGATGTACTGTTCTTCGCTAATTTCGTTTTTATTGCGCGTCCACAAAGCACTGGCCGAATTAATCGTTTCCCATTCATCAGTTTTCACATACTGACCTGCTTTCGGTGTTTCACCTTCAGCGGCTTCTTCTTGCTGCCATACTTCTTTCTGCATTTGAATTGGCAAACTGATGTGATCAGAGTATTTATTGATAATCTGCTTAACTTTGTAGCTTTCTAAATAATCCAGTGCATCATCACGCAAATGCAAAATAATATCAGTACCACGCTCTGCCTTATGAATTTGCTCAACATCAAATTCACCTGTACCTGCACTGCTCCAACGCACGGCTTCATCTGCAGCCAATCCCGCACGGCGTGATTCTACGGTAATTTTATCCGCCACGATAAAACCTGAATAAAAACCAACACCAAATTGACCAATCAATTGTGCATCAGCTTTTTGATCGCCGGTTAATTTAGACATAAAGTCTTTGGTGCCCGATTTGGCAATCGTACCTAAATGCTCAATCGCTTCCTGTTGGCTTAGACCAATGCCGTTATCTGAAATAGTTAAAGTTTTATTTTCTTGATCTAGACGAATACGTACACGTAAATCAGGATCATTTTCATAATATTCAGGATGGTTGATACCCTCAAAACGTAATTTGTCGCAGGCATCTGATGCGTTAGAAATCAGTTCACGCAAGAAGATTTCAGGGTTGGAATAAAGAGAATGGGTCACCAAATGTAATAACTGCGCCACTTCGGCTTGGAAACTGTGTTTTTGGCTTTGCTCGCTCATTCATCACTCCTTAAAATTCATAAACATGGTTATTGTTGGATGTGTTAATGAATTGGAGTGATGTGCTGATTTTTCAAGCCTAAATCTAGAAAAATTTAAAAAGGTGCGCGTTGATAGAGACGATTCAGGTGCTCATCCAATTTTTGCTGACGTAGATCATACACCTGAGTTAAACACGATAGTGAACTGCCACAACGATCACGCAACTCTAACCAGCGAAATTGTTCATCACGAATTTGTGAACGCGTCCCCATGGCGACCAAACGACTGACTATACGATAGGTGGTTGCCATTTTCACATCGGCATCATTGACCGCACGATGTTCACAAATGGCATATTCGGTTTGTGTTTTGGCTTTCTCACAAGAAAAACTTGCCGCATGCCCCGCAACACTTAGCATTAAACCAAGACACACAAACCAACCGTATTTGATCAACATGAATTAATTCCTTATTTATCGTTCTTTACTTTATCTTTCAGACTGTAAATGAACATGGCATATGCTCTCAATTTTTTCATTCGGTACATTTGTTATTTTTTGCAATAAAAAAAACCCCATCATAAATATGGGGTTGCGCTGATTTTTATTATTATAAAAAGCTACTTTTATGATTAAAATTTGTAGCTATAACCGATGGTGTACACCATTGGGTCGATGTCTAAATCAAACTTAGTATTATTAATAAGTGTTACTTCTGGACTTAATTGTGCATAACGTGCATCAAAGAATACCCCCCAGTTTTTTGCATCGGCTGGCTGGAAGTTAAAACCGATTTGACCTGCAAAACCAAAGTCTTCTTTTACGTCTTTAGCCAAACCTTCTTCATCCCAAGCAACAAATGCGGTACCACCCACACCAATGTATGGTGTGAAACGGGTTGAATTTTTAAAGTGGTATTTAGCAGTTAACGTTGGCGGTAAATGCTTAATCTTAATAGCGGAATCACCATTCACTAACACATCATGACTAATTGGCGTAGCCAACAATAATTCTGCAGAGATATTGTCATTAAAGAAATATTCTACAGATGGTGTAAATGCATATTCATGATCTGCTTCAGCAACAACACCTGGAGCCACTGTTGTATCTTGTGTTGGAGAAATCACAGAACCACCAACTTTAACTTGCCATTGACCAGCCATAGCAGAAGCAGACATTCCCATTAATGCAATTAGAGCAACTTGCTTTAACATTTCAAAACCACCTTTAAAATAAAAAATCTTAACGCTTAATTAATATTAAACACGACCACCATTAATATGCAACACATATTAAACACAATATTTTGATTATTTTATAAGTCATTAATTATTATATAAATTTATTTTAAATAGACCATTTTACTTGTTTTTTAAACCCGAGTTAATTAATAAAGTTTAATTTATTATTTCCCGACTATATTACTCAATTTTATTTAAAATTAAATTAAAATATCTATTTAAAATACATCTTATATTGATTTAAAAATTAAACAAATTTATTTTAAATTGATTAATTCACTCAGAATTTTCTATTTTTAAATCATATAAAATCAATAAAAATTAGACTTCTTGCGTTAGTCAAATTTTAAGCAGTCAAAAGCTATATTTTATAAGGTTTTAGCCAATTCAAAAATTAGATAAAACTATACTTTCGCAAGAGATACCGTCTGAAACGTCAAGCAAATTATCGAAAATTCATGCTCAATAATCTGCTTGATAAGGCTGTTGGTGTTTGAGTACACCATAACAAAGATGAACCAACTTTCTCATTGCAGCTCCAATCGCCATCATTTTGGTTTTACCATTAGCTAATAATCTTTCATTCATCCCTTTAAT
>DBIN01000030.1 GCA_002296655.1 Acinetobacter sp. UBA801 | reverse complement strand
CCGCTAGCTCAGTTACCGAAGCAACATCGCCCGCTCGACTTGCATGTGTTAAGCCTGCCGCCAGCGTTCAATCTGAGCCATGATCAAACTCTTCAGTTAAAATCATTTTGTCACTTTATTCGAAGTGACCAAATCTGGCTCATCAATTTTCTGACTTAAATTTCGCTCAAATAAACTTCGAGTAATTTAAACCAATCAATCAATGAAAATAATTTCGATCAATCAACCAGTAAAAATCCACACAAGTTGTTCTTCATAATCTCTTAATGATCTTATTTTCACTTCGTCAGTGAAAATATAACGCAAAACTTTCTCTGCAACTTAACCCTGTGAGCTAAGTTCGTAGGCTGTTTCGCGTCGGGATGGGTGCATTATAGGGCAATTTCCTACACGTGCAAGTGCTTTTAACTACTTGTTTTCACGAGTGTTGGATTTTTACGCACCATTTTGGTTCAAAAACACACAAAACTCATAGTAACCCTATAATTTTAAATTAAAAATATGTTTTTCATATTTTTGTAATCTAAATTCGCTTATTTTGTTGGAGCAGCCTCTTTCACTTTCACACTGAGTATTTTTACCGCTTGTTTCGGTACATTCTGGTGCATACCATAGTTTCCAGTGGGTACTTTCACAATCTTATCGACAACATCCATCCCTTTGATGACTTGTCCAAATACCGCATAGCCTGCGTTACGTGGACTTCGATTTAAGAAATTGTTATCTACCACATTAATAAAAAATTGGCTGCTAGCAGAATCAGGATGATTCATACGTGCCATCGCTAAGGTACCACGGGTATTTTTCAAACCATTACTTGATTCATTACGAATGGTCGCTTTGGTTGGCTTTTCTTGCATATTGGCATCTATACCACCGCCTTGCACCATAAAGCCCGGAATGACACGATGGAAAATCGTACCATTATAGAAGTTTGACTTAGCATAGTTTTCAAATTTCTTTGCAGAAATTGGGGCTTTGTCATTAAACAACTCGATTTCAATGTTGCCCATACTGGTTGTCATTTCTACCACGGTGTTGGCTGCCATGGTATTGAAGCTGATAAGCATTGCCGACATGGTGAACATACTTTGTTTTAACATTTGCTGACCAATCCATCAGTGTTGTATTTGCATTGCTCTATATTAATTAGATTATGTGAATAAATCAGTGGTTATTTTTTATCATGCTGGAAAACTTATGTATAAAAATAATTCAGATCAGATCCGACTGTGTCCCACACCTTGGCAACTGCAAGGTGAAGCCTATATTTTAGATTGTTGGCTCAATCCAGAATTTTTACAACAGGCATTATTTTTGGCTTAGCACCTTCTTTTTTTAGGTCGTCCTATTCAAGTCATGTAGGGACGTTACACGCTAACCCTATTGGTACTGATGATGAGCTGCTGATTTTAGATCATCCTTTATTTACGTAGCGTCGTTTATCTACCATTGCTAAAAATATTCGTTCCATCTGAGTCTTCTGTGTAACACAGACTGCAGCTTTGGGGCATTCCGAAAGAACTGCAAGCTTTGATTGGGATATCAAGATCGGCAGATGAGTTGCAAAATACAACACTCAACCTTGCAATTCGCCATTCAACTTAAAAATGCTTTCCGCAACGTAGCTTTCAGATGAATACTCGTTACATCCCTACTGCACTTTTAATAACAATTTAGCAAATATGGCAAAGGAAATCCTATCAATTTAATTCTTCTTTTCGCGGCATATTAATCCCGTTCAAACACGCGTCCTAGCAATAGAATCCAGGTTTCTTTCCTGATTTAATCAGGCACGCTTCATCAACGGTTTTTTACATACCTGAATTGGAGCTGACTTTTACCGAAGCAAAAATCGCTGCTCTAGTTTCATTGTTCCACGTGAAACAGCTTAAAACAGACAATCCAAGATTTAGCTACGTGGTCGATCCCAGAATTTTCTAAAGTTTTTGCACATTTCAATGCTGATTTTTTTAGCGCGTCGCGACACAAAGGTCATGCTAATAAAACCATGAGTTTGATCTAAATATTCTACATATTTTACCGTGACAGCATTCTGACGTAATTTATGTGCATAAATTTCAGCTTCATCATGCAACACATCATGCCCTGCTGTGACCACAAAGGTAGGTGGCAGTTTTTTCAATTTGCCATAAGTTGGTGAAATGATTGGATCATCCAAAGCGACCTGATGCTGTGCGACATAGTGTTGGGTGACAAAATCAATATCTTGTCCCGTCAATACTAAACCATCTTTATAAGCAAAAAATGAAGGATGTCGGCTCTTAAAATCTAAGGCTGGATAAATTAAAAATTGTGCGTCAGGTGCATAAGCTGAATGAGCACTACGCTGAGCAACCACCGCGGCAATATTGCCGCCTGCGCTATCGCCTGCCACCGCTATACGATTTTTTAAAATTTTCATTTCGCGACGATGTTGATACGCCCATGCCAAAGCATCTTCACAGACTTGAATAATCTGCTGTGGGCTGGCTTCAGGCGCGAGAGGATACGCTACACTCAATACTTGCGCATTGGCGTGCACTGCCATCAAACGGCAGAATTCATCATGGCTGTCTAAACCACCCACCACAAATCCACCACCATGATAAAACACGATTAAAGGCAATTTTTTATGGGGTGCAGGATGATAATAACGCGCTGCGATATTGCCACTGGCCAAGTTTAAACGGATTTCTTCAACCCTTTTGACCGCAGTTGGAGTACTCAGAATTGATTGCATTTGTCGATCAAATGCTTGTCTGGACTGCACAGGGTCAGCACCAATAAAACCTATTTTCCCTTGCTTTAATTGTGCTGCCATCATGCATTTAATAAATGGATCAAGGTCTGGATAATGATATGGATAACCCAAGGCGTGAGCCAAAGTATGATGCACTCGACTTGGTAACTTATTTAATGCACGTGCAGCAGCACCTTGTCTTTTGTGCAATTTATTTTTGAGAGAAGAATTCAAAATTTGCATGCCTATTCCTTTTTATATATCTGCATGATTTACCTAATGCTTCATAATTTCTTCATGATCAACAGTAAAGTGACCATTTTGTTATACAAGTGCTTCAATCGTTATACACATTCAAATTACCTATACGCTACCCTGCTTTTATGACGCTGTCATTGACAGTTTAGCTGACCATTATGCATGTTTCTTGCAAATTTATAGATTGGCTCAGGAGGTGGAACATGGCTAAAAAACTGATATTACTCTCATGCGCTACTGCTTTTTTAGCCGTAGGCTGTGTCGCATTTCCTGAAGATGGTTACTACGATGGTCGCTATGATCCTCGTTATGAACGTCGCCATGATTATGATGATCGACGTTATGACTATGATCGTCAGCGTTGGGAATATCAACAGCGCCAACAACGGGTAGAATTAGAACGTCGCAAGCGCGAAATTGAGCGTCGTGAATGGGAACAAAACCGACAAAAGCAATTGCAACGGCAAAAACACGAGCAAGAAAGCCAGCGTTTAGCTGAGCAACGTAAACGACTTTCGGAACAACAGCGCAAGCAGCTTGAACAAAAACGTAAACAGCAAGTTGAAGCTGAACGTAAAAAACGTGAGGAAGCACGTAAACGCTGGCAGGAAAATCGTAAAGACCGTGAACAAAGACGGGATCGTGATTAAGTCTTGCAGCTATGCTAAACAAATGAAGTAAAAAAAGGCTTATCTAGAGCTTGGATAAGCCAGAAAACACTTTTAACAATACACTAGAAACTACAGCAATATAGCATCTATGCACAAAGAATAAGCAGCGTATAAATTATTGTAAAAAAATAACTCTAAAATAATTTGTTTAGCTCTTACTTAACACGTCCTTAGCACGGCTATTCAATGAAAGCTAAAATAAAAATCCTGAGCTACAGGTCAATTCCCATATAAATCAAATGCTTTTTAGGCTTTAAATTCATTTTTTAGCACCAAAATGCCGCATCTTTTTGCTTTAAACTAGCCTTCACTTGCAACATTAAAGTGCAGCAAAATTGTTATTTTTAGTTAAAGTAAAAAGCAAATTAAAATTAATCTGCAAAGACGCTTGAATTTTATCTACCCTGCCCCGATTTCTTAACTAATTACGAACTTCTCGAACCATGGCAGTTCAGCAATAACGCAGTTTGCATTAGCACTGACGCCAAAGGACTGTACATGTTTAAAAACCCATTTAAACGGAGTAAATCAATGGCAACTGAGCAGAACGAACAAACTCAAGACCTTGAGCAAGCGCAAACGGAACAACAAACAGCGCAAGATACTGAGCAAGCAGAAGTTTCCGTTGAGTCTTTACAAGAACAACTGAGCAAACTTGAAGAAAATCTAAAATTGGAAAAAGCACGTACTGCCAATGCAGTTTACGAAGCTGAAAAAACCAAAGAGCGTTTAGAACGCGAAGCAGATACCGCTAAAAAGTTTGCTTTAGAAAAGTTTGCGAAAGAATTGTTAGATTCAGTAGACAACCTTGAACGTGCCATTGCCGCCAATGGTGATGAAAAAACGGCCTTGTCTGAAGGTGTGGAACTCACATTGAAATCACTACTGACCACTTTAGAAAAGTTTGGTGTAGTGGTGATTGATACAGCCAATGGTTTCAATGCAGACCTGCATCAAGCCGTAGGGATTGATCCAAATGCAAAAGCCAACGAAATTGGCAACGTATTACAAAAAGGCTACACCATACATGGTCGCTTACTCCGCCCTGCAATGGTGATGGTTGGCGCTTAAGCCATATAAAATTGAGAGTTGAAAAAAAATTTCATCTAAACAACTTGAAAAATTTTGATTGGCTCTCATATCGAATAACAAGTGAAAACATTACAAAAGAATTTTTGAGGAAACATCCAAATGGCTAAAATTATTGGAATTGACTTAGGTACAACTAACTCATGTGTAGCGGTACTTGAAGGCGACAAAGTTAAAGTAATTGAAAACGCAGAAGGTGCACGTACAACGCCATCTATTATTGCTTATAAAGATGGTGAAATTCTTGTAGGTCAATCTGCAAAGCGTCAGGCTGTAACTAACCCGAAAAATACATTATTCGCGATTAAGCGTTTAATCGGTCGTCGTTATGAAGACCAAGCGGTACAAAAAGATATCGGTCTTGTGCCTTACAAAATCATCAAAGCTGACAATGGTGATGCTTGGGTTGAAGTAAACGATAAAAAATTAGCTCCTCAACAAATCTCTGCTGAAATCTTGAAAAAGATGAAAAAAACTGCAGAAGATTATTTAGGTGAAACAGTAACAGAAGCAGTTATTACTGTTCCTGCTTACTTTAACGATGCACAGCGTCAAGCAACCAAAGATGCGGGTAAAATCGCTGGCTTAGACGTTAAACGTATCATTAACGAACCAACTGCTGCGGCACTTGCGTTCGGTATGGACAAAAAAGAAGGCGACCGTAAAGTTGCAGTTTACGACTTAGGTGGTGGTACTTTTGACGTATCCATCATTGAAATCGCAGACCTTGATGGCGACCAACAAATTGAAGTGTTATCAACCAATGGTGACACCTTCCTTGGTGGTGAAGACTTTGACAATGCCTTGATCGAATACTTAGTTGAAGAGTTCAAAAAAGAGCAAAACTTCAACTTGAAACAAGATCCATTGGCATTACAACGTCTGAAAGAAGCGGCTGAGAAAGCAAAAATTGAGCTTTCATCTTCAAATTCGACCGAAATCAACTTGCCATATATCACTGCAGACGCAACAGGTCCGAAACACTTGGTAATGAACGTGACTCGCGCGAAGCTTGAAGGTTTGGTTGCTGATTTAGTCGCTCGTACCATTGAGCCATGTAAAGTTGCCCTACAAGATGCGGGACTTTCGACTTCTGACATCTCTGACGTAATTTTGGTAGGTGGTCAATCACGTATGCCACTTGTACAACAAAAAGTACAAGAATTCTTTGGTAAAGAGCCACGTAAAGACGTAAACCCAGACGAAGCTGTAGCAATTGGTGCAGCAATTCAGGGTGCGGTATTGTCTGGTGACAAAACTGACGTATTGCTTTTAGACGTAACGCCATTAACGCTTGGTATTGAAACCATGGGCGGTGTGTTGACGCCAATCATTGAGAAAAACACCACGATTCCTGCGAAGAAATCTCAAGTGTTCTCAACTGCGGCAGACAACCAACCTGCGGTAGACATTTCAGTTTACCAAGGTGAGCGTAAAATGGCTCAACAAAACAAATTGTTGGGTAACTTCCAATTAGGTGACATCCCGCCTGCGCCACGCGGTGTGCCACAAATTGAAGTTTCGTTCGACATTAACGCTGACGGTATCTTGAAAGTATCTGCAAAAGACAAGAGCACAGGCAAAGAACAATCAATTCAAATTAAAGCAAACTCTGGTTTGAGTGATGCTGAAATTGAAGCGATGATTAAAGATGCTGAAGCGAATGCTGAAGAAGACCGTAAGTTTGAAGAACTTGCAAAAGCACGTAACGAAGCGGATGCTTTAGTTTCTTCTGCTCAAAAAGCAGTCAAAGATCTTGGTGAACAAGTGACTGCTGATGAGAAAACTGCGATTGAAACTGCAGTCACTGAGCTTGAAGCGACAACCAAAGAAAATGATGTAGATGCAATCAAAGCGAAAACTGAAGCATTGCAAAACATCATCATGCCAATTACGCAACGTGCGTATGAAGCTGCACAAGGTCAAGGCGGTGCACAAGGTTTTGATCCGAATGCCTTTGGCGGTGACGCAGGTCAGCAAAAAGCCGATGATGGCGTTGTAGATGCTGAATTCACCGAAGTCAAAGATGACAAAAAATAATTTGTCGCTTTAACGCACATCAGAAACCGCGCTGCAAGCAATTGCAGCGCGGTTTTTCTTTTCAGTGCTCGTTACACTCACTTTAAGATTTAAATTAAAGAGAACATACAATTGCAAACTCAACCAAATACAGCAGATAAAATAATGCGCCAACCGCAAATTGATTGAGTTACTGCCCTATTTTCAGCTACAGTTAATCCAAAAGAGGATGTCGCTAGCAATGCGTTTGTTTCTGTTGGGTGCAATCATACTATTTTCTATCTTGATGATTTATCAAAATATTCAGCATCCGCATACACGGCACAATACTGCACTGGATCGTTTGCAACACCCTTTAGACAATCGCTTACGTTATCGTATTGGAGAAGTCGATCCGCGTTTTGGCTTAAGCCATGCCGATGTACTACAACTGAGTCAGGAAGCTACCCAAATCTGGACACAAGGGACGGGACAGGATTATTTTGTATATGATCCAAATGCCAAGCTCACCATTCACTTAATTTATGATCAACGTCAAGATGAATCCAATCAACGTCAGCAACAACTTACAGCCATTCAACAACGCCAACAACACTGGAACAATCAAAACCAAAACATTCAAGCACTCAAACAAGAAATTGAAGATAAAAATCAACAACTAGATGCAAAAAAATTGCTATTTGAACAACAACTTGAACAATACAATCAACAAGTACAGCAGATTAACCAAAGTGGTGGGCTGCATCCCTCGCAACGGGAAGTTTTTGCAGCCAAAAAACAAGAAATCCAGCAACACCTGTGGAGTTTAGAACACGAAATAGCGCAATTTAATCAACACATTCACCAGCTCAACCAACAAGTCGATGCGCTCAATCAACTCAATCAAGACATTGATGTATCCATCCAGCAATTTAATGCACGTTTTCAGCCACGTTTATTTGATAAAGGTAGCTTTGATGGTCAGGCTATTCGGATTTATGAGTTTCAATCTAAAGATGATTTACGCTTAACTTTGGCGCATGAATTCGGGCATGCTTTGGGTTTAGCACACCATAATGACCCTTATGCCTTAATGTATCCAATGCTAAAAGATCAACAGTTACAGAATTTCCAACTGCGCCCTGCGGATCTCGATTTACTCCATGCACGGCATTAAGCAATTTGACAAACTGAAGTGACTAAAACACAAAACTCCCCTCACCCTGTACGATAGTTGCATATCCCTTACACGCGCAAAGGCAGCAAATTTACTCATTTCATGTTATTGTGAAGGCTCTGTATAACCCTGAACGATCTGTGGAGATTCATGTGAGTTACTACCATATCCTGATTGAAGTAAATGACCACATCAGCACGATTGAACAAAGCCGTGATATCGAAATTTTTGATATTGTTGAGCTTCAACCTTGTCTCCACTCTATTTTATTGCCGTATTTGAATGAGCAAGTAATTGAACTTGAAGATGAAAATATTGAATACAAAGATATTTTGCATCTTGAGGTTAGACAGACCTTATTACCAATTGAACACCTGATTGAAGAAGAACAGCGTTTGCTGCCAAGTGATACCGACATCACCATTTCAGCTTATGAAATTTTTAATAACAAAGAATTAAGCCAAGATGTCACAACTGTGATTTTTGATTTACTTGAAGCGGTGAAAATTGAACCTTAAACACCTGTTTTAAAACAGAAATTAAAAAGGTCTGCGTATTCGCAGACCTTTTTATGCAATCGCAACCACTTATTGCATCATTTGTTTGGCCGCTTCACTACGGAATGCTGTTAAAATTTGCTGCCCTGCCCGACCTGTTGCAGCTAAGCCGAGTCGAATCTGTTCTTGACGAATCGCTTGACGGGTTTTGTCGCCAATTAAGCCATCCACTTCACCAATGTCATAACCACGACTTAACAAAAAGCGTTGAATTTCACGACGTTCTGCACGAGATGTACCTGCGTCATCGGTTGGCCAAGCGGTGTGAAATGCAGACTGCCCCATTAAACGATCTGATAAATGCGCAATCGCTAAGGCATAACTTTCTGCTGCGTTATAGCTATAAATGGCATCGAAGTTTCTAAACACTAAGAATACAGGGCCATTCGCACCCGCAGGCGCCATCAAGCCTGCCTGACTACTATCCGATAAATTGCCCTGAATCAATGCCGAACCATCTGCACGGGTCAAGCCACGATTGACCCAACTGCTGAGAGATTTTTTATTGCGTCGCCCTTCACCACTCAAAGACATACCCGCAGGTACCTTGACTTCAAAGCCCCACGGCTGTCCTGTTTGCCAGCCGCGACGTTTTAAGAAGTTAGCGGTGGAAGCCAAAGCATCTGGAATACTAGACACCAAGTCACGGCGACCATCACCATCAAAATCGACCGCCAATTCATCATAGGTCGATGGCATAAACTGGGTATGCCCAAACGCTCCTGCCCATGAGCCTTTTAATTGTGATTCAGTGACATCGCCACGTTGTAATAAACGCATGGTGGTAAAAAACTCACCACGGAAATAACTTTGACGGCGTCCTTCACAGCTCAAGGTACCTAGCGCTTGTAATAATGGATATGATCCTGAAATCGCACCAAAGTTACTTTCTACACCCCAAACCGCCACTACGGTTTCTGCAGGTACGCCATAGGCTGCAGCAACACGATTAAGCACATCTCGGTGCTGTGCCAATTTCTGCTGCCCCGCCTGCACACGCTCATCATCCACTAAGCCTGAAAGATAATCCCAGATTGGCGTAGAAAATTCAGGTTGGTAATTTAAACGCTCAATGACGGAATAATCTGGACTGAGATTTTGAGTATAGCGATCATAACTGCTACCACTCACCCCTTTGTCAATGGCTTGGCTGCGTAAATTGGCCAAACAACTTTGAAAATGGTTTTGTGGTTGAAAATTTGCAGATGTACTGACCGCTGGTGTTACGGTGACAGATTTTCCATTGATAATCAGTTCTGCCTGAACCTGAGTAGCTGCCATTGCAGCAGTCGCAAAAATCATAGCGAAACGATGCATAATACCCTTTGATGTGTTTTGAATTTAAATCTTGGCTTTACCATAACACCTTCAGCCATAGAGATCAGATGAAAATCTGTAACTTTAAATTCATTTTTCAGTTTTAAATTCATTTCTGCTTTTTTAAATTCAAAACACTTATCCACAAGTGACATATTTTTTATTTTTAAATTCAAATTGCAGTCAAACGATAGGTTTATAAATTTAAAGTTTGAATTCAAATTAAGATGAGAAAAGTTATCCACAAAACTAGATATATATTGCATTTCCCGAAGTAATTAGACCTCTTGCGAAAGTATAGTTTTATCTAATTTTTGAATTGGCTAAAACCTTATAAATATAGCTTTTGACTGCTTAAAATTTGACTAACGCAAGAAGTCTATTGATTTGAATTTAAAAGCAGTTTTTTAAATTTAAAGACTACAACAACCAATATTTTTATTTAAATTCAAAACTATTTACCCATTTTTAAATTCATTTGCCATATTTAAATTCAAAGTTACACCATAGCTTTAAATTTAAAAACCGCCATTTGAATTTAAAGTTTTGAATTCATTACTACTGTCTTGGCCTAACAAACTTGTTTGTATTTTTATTGAGAACCACTGTTGGATACAGTTATTTTTGTTGCTTAGAACAAATCTATCTTAATCAAGCCAGAATTACAGGGTCAATTGGCTACTGATAAACGGTAGAAAGTATTGATATAGTAAGATTTAAAATTTGTTGCACTTCATTTGAGAATCTAAGAGATAAAAAAGCGCTCAATATTGAACGCTTTTTTATGATTTTTCGATTATGTATAAGCTTAGATGCGCATATCTTCACTGAGTGCCAAAGGATTTGGCAAAATTTTTGCCAATTGGCGGCATAAATCTGTCAATTCAGCAGCATCATTCGGCATTAAAGTAATATGCCCAATTTTACGACCTTCACGCTCAGTTTTATTGTACAAATGCAAATGTGCGCCATTCAATGCCAACACATCTTCAGTTTTTGGATGTTGACCAATAATATTGACCATCACCGTTGGACGTACCACTTCAGTTGAACCCAAAGGTAAACCTGCTACGGCACGAATATGATTTTCAAATTGCGAACACACGGCACCTTCAATAGACCAATGACCTGAGTTATGCACGCGAGGTGCCATTTCATTGGCATACAAACCTTGTTCGGTCACAAACAGTTCTAGCGTCAACACACCAACATAATTCAAGTGATTGAGTAGGCGAGTGATGTAGTCTTGCGCCACAGGCTGTAAGTCTGCGCTGTTTGGTGCAGGCACAATCGAGTGCGATAAAATACCGTTGTGATGATGGTTTTCTGCCAAGGGCCAAGTTTTAACTTCACCATTTTGACCACGTACCGCAATAATAGATACTTCACGTGAAAAAGTTACAAAACTTTCTGCAATCAAACTGCCTGCAGGGCCAAGTTCCACCCACGCTTGTTCAATCTGATCGGCACTGCGCAATACAAACTGACCTTTGCCATCATAGCCGCCCGTTGCGGTTTTTAATACAATTGGCAGACCAAGTTCAGCGACAGCAGCCTGTAAACTTTCTAGCGAGTTGACCGCTCTATACGGCGCAACAGGAATCGCCAATTCATCAAATAAGCCTTTTTCCAGCAAGCGGTTTTGAGCAATTGCCAAAGCCTGACGTGGTGGATGCAAGTCTTTCTGCTTAATCAATACATCAACATCTGCCAACGGTGTATTTTCAAACTCAAGGCTGAATACATCGGCACTGTGTATAAAGTCTTGTAGGCTATTTTCGCTTTTGCTAGCAAAAACCTGACCTAAGGCTGCCGCAGGACAATCTTGACTAGCTTCAAAAAAAGTACATTGAATATTTAAAGGTAAGGCCGCCTGCGCCATCATGCGACCCAATTGTCCGCCACCAAAAATACCGATGGTCTTATCCATAGTAATTGTCCCGCTTAAGCCTGACCTGGAATATTGTTGCTGGAAACTTTTTCAGTTTGTGCGGCACGGAAATTGGCAACATTTTGTGCAATCTCTGGACGGGTTAAACCTAAAATTTGGGCCGCCATAATTGCCGCATTGGTTGCTCCCGCAGGACCAATGGCCAAAGTACCTACTGCAATACCTGCAGGCATTTGTACAATCGAAAGTAATGAATCGACACCATTTAAAATTGAAGATTTCACTGGCACACCCAAAACAGGTAAATCAGTTTTGGCTGCACACATCCCTGGTAAGTGTGCGGCACCACCTGCGCCTGCAATAATCACCTGAATGCCTCGATCACGCGCTTGTTCAGCATATTCAAATAAGCGATCTGGGGTACGGTGTGCAGAAACGACTTCCGCTTCAAATGGGACACCAAGCTGCTTTAGCATATTGGCAGTGTGTTCGAGAGTTGCCCAATCCGATTGAGAACCCATGATAATTCCAACGAGAGGAGCGTCTTGTGCAGCGGCCGCGTTCATTACAAATATTCCAGAAACGAAACTAAGGAAAGAGAAATTCAGGCGAGAAAGCCAAGCTTGAATAAGAACACCACATTATAGACTGATTTTTCGACTTGTTAAAATTAAACAGGGCTACTCAAGCGACTTTTTTGATTATTTTTATCGGGTTATTTTAGAGAATTAAAAAACAGTCAAACAAAATAGGGGAACCTAAAGCTATTCAAGCGAACCAAAACTCATCTTTAAGGTGTACGAAATACAAAATACACGCAACCACATAAACATAAGGCTGCCCATAAATAATCCAGTTTAAATGGTTGCTTAAACAGAAAAATCATAAATGGTACAAACACCAATAAAGTCACAACTTCTTGGGTAATTTTCATTTGACCTACCGCCCAGCCATGCTGTGCCAACAAACGGGTGGCTGGAATCATCAAGCTATATTCAAATAGGGCAATCACCCAACTGAATAAAATGGCCTGCCACAGCGGTGCATCGTGCGGTAAAAACTTGAGATGACCATACCAAGCCAAGGTCATAAAACAGTTTGCAATCACCAAAAGTAAAAGTGCCGAAGACATTGTGCCGTACTATCTAAAAATTTCAGTTTATTTTACGGGGATTCGACCTTAAAAATACACGTAGACAAATTTTTTATCTTCTACTGAATTTTAAGCACTGCCATCGTCATACATCTGCTTAGATCTCACTTTAAAAATCATGCTGTTTAGATACAAGAATCACTATCTTTTCGCCAAAACCCTTGCTATCGTTGCTTCAAATCAAATTAATCACGACAACAGCACAACAGATAAGTGATGTGTCTATAAAAGCAGTGGAGTAAGGCGGAATGCATCTGCATATTTTGGGTATTTGTGGCACATTTATGGGCTCTTTGGCACTTTTAGCCCGTGATTTAGGACATACCGTCACAGGTTCAGACCAAAACGTATATCCACCGATGTCGACCCAACTAGAAAATGCAGGCATTACTTTAATGCAAGGCTATGACCGCAGCCATTTACAACCGCATCCTGACTTGGTGATTGTCGGCAATGCCATGAAACGCGGGATTGATGCGATTGAATACATGCTCAATGCAGGTTTGCCGTATATTTCTGGCCCACAGTTTCTGGCCGATCATGTCTTGCAAGGTAAGCATGTACTGGGCGTTGCAGGCACGCACGGTAAAACCACCACCACCACCATGCTGGCGTGGGTGTTAGATCAGGCAGGCTTAGAACCTGGCTTTTTAATTGGCGGCGTTCCGTTGGGCTTTAGCGAAAGTGCACGTTTAGGTGCTGGCAAATACTTCTGTGTAGAAGCAGATGAGTACGACTCCGCATTTTTTGATAAACGCTCTAAGTTCGTGCACTACCATCCTAAAACGGCCATTTTAAATAACCTTGAATTTGACCATGCCGATATTTTTGATGATTTGGCTGCAATTCAGAAACAATTCCATCATTTGGTGCGAACCATTCCAAGTGAAGGCCGCATTATTGCCCCAATTACAGAAAACAATATTGATGAAGTGCTGGAGATGGGTTGCTGGACGCCTGTGCTGCGTACTTCGCTCGATGCACAGCCAAATGCAGAACTGTATGCAGAACAACTTACAGCAGATGGTTCACACTTTAACGTCCTACAAAATGGTGTAGTCAAAGGCGAAGTGCGCTGGAATATGACAGGGCAGCACAGTGTTGCCAATGCTTTAGCTACCATTGCCGCAGCCGAGCATGTCGGTGTTTCAATTGAAACGGCATGTATTGCGCTATCCAATTTTGGTGGGGTCAAGCGCCGTATGGAATTACTCGGCACACCGCGCGGCATTGAAGTGTACGATGACTTTGCCCACCACCCAACTGCCATTGAAACGACTCTCGAAGGTGCACGCAAACGTTTAGGTGAACGTAAATTGTGGGCAATTATCGAACCACGTTCCAACACCATGCGCATGGGCAGTCATAAAGATGGCTTAGCCTATTCGGCTCGTTTGGCCGATGCCGTGATCTGGTATCAACCTGAAGGCTTAGACTGGGATTTACAACCCGTGGTTGCCGCGGCAGACAATCATGCTATGGTGGCCAATACTTTGGATGAGATCATTCAAACCATCGTCAGCCAAGCAGGTGAGGGCGATGCAGTCGTGATCATGTCCAATGGTGGGTTTGGTGGCTTGCACCAAAAACTGATGCAGGCATTGCAACACAGCGCTTAAACCATCAATGTCATTTAAAGGCCGTTTTTGAAAAAATACGGCCTTTTTTATATATTATAAATTTATATATTATTTTTGAAAAGCAACGATTTTGCTAATGAACTTGTCATCTTGTCCTGTTACCTTAGAAGAATAACATCCTGCGAGCATGACAATTGCAACAGGTTGGCTGCTGGATGTCTTTCATCACCATTACTAAGAAATATGGTCAAATCATTATAAAACCAATACAAATAAGTCGATGAATTTTGGGTTAAACAAACACTGGATTAAAAAACTGACCATCACCACGGGTTTGGTGAATGCCAATATACGACAGACATGCTTTTAAAAACTGCTGTTCAGGTAAATCGCCTTTAGAAAAATTAGCAACACACCATTTTAATTTTCAGAATTTGAAAAGCCTATGATGTGTTTAAGCATCCTTCAGATGAAAAAGCCCTGAAAGTGACGGTTAATTACGAATAATCTTGGCTTTATTGCATGATAAAAAAGCTAATCTTCATACTATAGATCGGCTTTTTTATATTTAAACGGATTCCAGTATAAAGCGGTCAAATACCAATGGTGCTCTACAAACTAAATTTAGAAAAAGTTTGAATAACCTCTATTTTTATAACCCCGTTGAGATTTTTCAGGCAAGATGGTTTGTTCTAAATCCAAAAGTAATGCTAAAAATTGCTGCACCGTCTTTTCGTCCAAACGATGTGGTAGAAAAACATCAAAGCCGAGCTTTTTAAATAAACTCGAAATTTGACTATGTTTATGCACATATTTCATAGACCATTCTGAAAAAAGGATATGCTCAAGTATTTGGTCAGGGAAGCGAAATACATCACGATGGCGCGGGTCTTGTTGAATACGCTCAAATAATTTCTCGACCTGCTGTTGTTCACCTTCTAAACACTGAAAAAAATGACCTTCAGCATAATAAAGTACCCCATAAATGTGTTGTGCAGCATTAAATTGGCGAGCTGTTGTCAAAATATCACTGAAGTCTTGGAGCAAATCATTTTGATGTTCTATTCGGGTACTCGCATAACACAACCTGATTAACATATCACACTCATTAAATGTAAACTGGTCACAAAATTAAGATAAAAGACTCAAATAATCACTCATTATTTTGTGGTTTTGATTATTTTTTAATCAATTGTAATTTATGGCTGACAATTCAACCCTACTTTTACCACTATGGTGTAGGTGTAGCATCTTTTAACATACATTCAATTTAAAGTGCGGTTTTGTTTTAGTTTTTGGAGAAAGTCATGCTCAAAGATGTGCTTACCACATCATTTTTATTAATCGCTTATTTGTGTATGCTGATTGGCTTTCACCGTCTAGGTCTGAATGAAGAAATAAATATACTAATTTCCTCATTTGTATTAGGGCTAAGTTTAAAGCAGTGGGTGAGCTTATTTTTTTCCACTGGTTTTGTATTGCGCTTATCAGTGGTTTATGTATTGCACTGAATGATTGGGTGATGATGAAATTTTTCTTATTCAGCATGCTGATTGGGATGTATGTCATACCTTACCTTTTGATCTACTTAAAAAAAATGTATGTAGAAAAACAGGTCAGCTCAACAATACTGATTAAAAAATAATGTTTTTAAGCCACGACATCGGCATATTGTGTATCCGTTTCAAAAACCGTCTCAACATAAGAGCAAACAGGCACAATTTTTAGCTGCTTTTCACGTGCAAAGGCGACCAAAATATCTAATAGTTGACAGGCAACCCCTTGGCCACGTAATGTCAAATCGACCCAAGTATGATCTGCTAAAATAGTGTGATCATCTTGATATTGATAAGTAATTTCAGCAATATGCCGACCATCTCGCTCAATAAAAAACTCGCCACCACGTTGGGTTTCTTGATGTTGAATTTGCATAAGTCCACCTATCAAATTTAATCTATTTTTTCAATTTGCCACAATCTTTACGAAGTATTGTGCTGAATTTGTACAAATTAAAATGATTTACCATGCAGAATCAATTGCACAACACTTAAAATTATGTAATGCTTTGCGCAGATTTAGGCAGAGTCCTAATCCCAAATTATGTTGAACAAGGGGAGTAGCCTCCTCCAAGCGTTAAAATATAACTTTAACGTGTCAGCGTTTCGTCATTACACTTTGCAAAAAGTCGGACGCTGAGCATAGCGCACAGACTTGTTGACACAAGTCCGCTCTATGTAGGCAAGACCTTGATCATGTTGTTACAGATGTTTTGAAATCATCTGACAACGGGTCAAGTTTTTTTTATGGCCAATTGTCGGATGTGGAGATTATATGGAATCTATCGGCAATTTATGGCTATACCTGGTCTTTTTTGCAATTGTTGCAGTCATGCTCGCTATCGACCTCTTAGGCTTTAAACAAAAAGCAGGCGAATCGGTCAAAGTCAAAACCGCTGCGTATTGGAGTATCGCCTGGGTCAGTGTGGCAGCTTTATTTGGTGGCGGTTTATGGCTGTATCTGAAACACAGCGTTGGGCTAGAAGTCGCCAATACCAAAGTCATGGAATACTTTGCGGGTTATTTACTGGAAAAATCACTGGCGATCGATAATGTATTCGTGTGGATGATGATCTTCGCCGCATTCGCCATTCCACCGGGCTTACAGCGTAAAATTTTACTCTACGGCGTACTGGGCGCAATTATTCTCAGAACCATTTTTATTTTTATTGGGGCTTGGTTCATACAAGAATTCTCTTGGATTTTGTATATTTTTGGCGCATTTTTGGTTTATACAGGCTTTAAATTCTTAAAAGGCCCAGAACAAGAAGCCAGCAATATTGAAGATATGGCATTATTGAAATGGTTACGCAAACACATGCGGATCACCCCAACACTACAACAAGACAAATTCTTTGTTCGCCAAAATGGCGTACTTTGGGCAACGCCATTATTTTTAGTTTTAATTTTGGTCGAAGCATCTGACGTTATTTTTGCCGTGGATTCCATCCCTGCAATTTTTGCGGTGACTACCGATCCGTTTATTGTACTCACCGCAAATCTTATGGCTATTTTAGGCTTACGTGCCATGTTTTTCTTGCTCTCAGGCGCAGCTACTAAAATGCATTATTTGCCGTATGGACTGGGTTTAATTCTGCTATTTATTGGTTTTAAAATGCTGATGTTAGATGTGTTCCACATGCCTATCTGGATTTCACTCGGCTTTATTGTACTTGTACTGACAATCACTGCGTGGTTATCAATTCGACATAGTCGTAAACACCATGAAACCACATTATAAAATTTAACATTCCCCATCATCGTTGCAAGCCTTCTTTCGAGAAGGCTTTTTGTATTCATTACGCTAAGTTTTAATTGACCGTACGATAAATTTTATCGTACTGCTGCAAGCTACATTTAATGTACAATCTCTTGAAAAAATGAAAAATGTAGGTTGTTTATGCCATCTCCTGTACAACGCACCGCAATTCGTGGTTGCTTTCTTGATTTCAAAAACTGCGTCAGCCAAGCCGATCAAATTTCAGAACACGTCCGCTATATAGACGATGGCTTGTTAATTTGTGAACAAGGCAAAATTCAGTGGTTGGGTTCATGGCAAGAAGGGCAGGCACAGCTAAACGCCAACACAGAGTTCCATCATTATCCTGATCATCTCATAGTGCCTGGCTTCATCGACACCCATATTCATTTTCCACAGACCGAAATGATAGGCGCCTATGGCGAACAATTATTGGAATGGCTAAATACTTATACTTTTCCGACCGAACTACAATTTTCAGATCAAGCCTATGCAAATCAGATTGCTGAATTTTTTGTGCAGGAATTACTCAAAAATGGTACCACGACAGCGTTGGTGTTCTGTACGGTGCATCCTGAATCGGTAGATGCTTTATTTGAAGCTGCACAACAGCAACAAATGCGTTTGATTGCAGGTAAGGTGATGATGGACCGACATGCACCTGAAGCCTTATGCGACACTGCAAAAAGCGCTTACGCAGACTCTAAAGCCTTAATTGAAAAATGGCATGGCAAAGGACGTAACCTTTATGCCATTACCCCACGTTTTGCACCGACCTCCAGTCCTGAACAATTGGCACGGGCAGGGCAGCTTAAAGCCGAATATCCAGATGTTTATGTGCATACCCATTTAAGTGAAAATCACAATGAAATTGCATGGGTGAAACAATTATTTCCAGAGCAAAATGGATATTTAGATGTTTATCATCACTATGGTTTAACAGGTTCACGTTCGGTTTTTGCGCATTGTGTGCATTTAGAAGAACATGAATGGCAATGTCTGCATCATACCGATTCTGCAATTGCATTTTGCCCAAGCTCCAATTTATTTTTAGGCAGCGGTTTATTCCCACTACATAAAACTTGGGAGCGACAGGTGAAGGTCGGTTTAGGTACAGATATTGGCGCAGGCACCTCGTTTAATGTACTGCATATCCTCAATGAAGCCTATAAAGTGCAACAACTGCAAAGCGCAAAACTCTCAGCCTTTGAAGCGCTGTATCACGCCACATTAGGCGCTGCCAAAGCTTTAGACTTAGACGATAAGCTAGGTAATTTTAAGTTAGGCAAAGAAGCCGATTTTGTGGTGCTTGATTTAAATGCCACAGCTTTACAACGCTTACGACAACAACGTGCCAAACATCTTGAAGATGCATTATTTGCCCTCATTACTTTAGCAGATGACCGCAATATTCATGCGACCTATATTTATGGACAACGCGCCTACTACCAACCCAATCAAAACTCAGCAGCAGGTGGCTAAACCTGCGCAACCCTCGTATATGAAAGCTATAGGATGGGCAATGCTGATACTCGGTTGTGCCATGTTGTTACGCTCAGATTCTCATTCAGCACAAAAATGATGCTATTTTAACCATGCAAGCACGTGCAACATCGCGCAAGATATATTAAAATTAGAGCATATTTTGGGGTGTTGCAGGTCAACACCTTTTTTATTTTTGCTTTTTAGGTATCTACCCATGACAGTTGAAATGCAGGTTTTGATTTCTGTAGAAGAAATCCAAACAAAAGTTCAGGAACTTGGTCAAAAAATTAATGCTCACTATGCCAATAGCGACAAAGAGTTGGTTTTAATTGGCTTATTACGTGGCTCTGTGTTGTTCATGGCAGATTTATGCCGCACCATTCACAAGCCGCATGAACTAGATTTTATGACTGTATCTAGCTACGGCGGGGGCACTGTATCATCACGTGATGTGAAAATTTTAAAAGATTTAGATGGTGAAATTCGCGGTAAAGATGTCTTGGTAGTTGAAGATATTATCGACTCGGGCAACACCTTAAATAAAGTGATGGAAATTTTGCAAACCCGCGAGCCAAATTCAATTGAGCTATGTACCTTAATTAGCAAGCCATCACGCCGTGAAATTGAACTTGAAGTTAAATTTATGGGCTTTGAAATTGAAGATAAGTTTATTGTCGGTTATGGCTTAGATTATGACCAAAAATATCGTCATATTCCGTTTATTGGCGAAATTGGCTTATAAAACAAACACGCCTCGCTTTAAAAAGTGATCGTTTTAGATCACTTTTTTATGGCTAAAATTTGCACTTCATCTATCTAACAGGACAAAAACACAACATGCTGTAGCATTATTCGACTATTTTCCTTGGAATTTTTCAGCAAATATAAGTCTGAAACATGATGTAAAACATAAACAAAGATAACAAGGAGCTGCTCATGTGGTCATTAATTGTCGCAATTGTAGTGGGTTTTATTGCAGGTTTAATCGCTCGTGCGATTCATCCTGGAGATGACAAAGCAGGGTTTATTGTCACCACCTTACTCGGGATTGCAGGATCTTTATTAGCAACATATGCAGGGCGCATGATGGGATTGTATGGTGATGGTTCTGCCGCAGGTTTTATTGCTTCCATCATTGGTGCGGTGATTATTCTGTTTATTTATAATACTTTTATGAAAAAATCACGTGCTTAAATAATGTGTTAACGACTGTTATTTTTCTATCAAACACTGTCTATTCTCATATAAAAAACCGCCTAAAAATTAAGGCGGTTTTTTATATCTAGTTTGCAATCACAAGTTTTAGGTTTGTTCTGAGATACACGTTATAACTGTAGGTGCCAATATCAGATCAAAATAGCCGTTCTTAAAGACCGAATTCTTTAAAAATCTGTTCAATTTGTGCTGCAGGATAAGCTCCCATGACTTTAAAGCCATTCGAGAAAATAATCGCTGGCGTACCGTTTACGCCTAAACGATGTGCTAAAGCCATGTTGCGTTCTACAGGGTTAGCACAACTGGTTTGACTTGTAGGCAATTGTGCTTTTGTGATCAGGTTTTCCCAAGCAAGTGCAGGGTTTTTCTCACAGTACACCTGTTTAGACGGTGCGACAGATTGCGCTTTTAATGGCAAAATAAAGGTATAGATTGTAATGTTGTCCAGCTTTTTCAGTTCAGCCTCAAGCTGTTTACAATATGGGCAATTTGGGTCAGAAAAGATCGCAATCTGACGTTTTCCCGTACCTCGCACATTTTTGATTGCATCTTGTAGCGGTAGCTTTTTCCAATCGACACTATTTTGTTGGATCAATAAATCTTTGGTCAGGTTATGCTGATCCTTTAAACGAATCATGGAACCCGCCAAAATATGTTGCGCATCTTCATTCAAATACACCACTTGACCATCCATAGAGGCACTGTAAATACCTTTCATTTCTGTGGCTTGAATATTGTCTAATTTCAGTTGCGGATGCTGTTGTTTGACATTTTTGCTAACCGTTGCAACATCGGCCATGCTCACGGCGCTGCATAATCCTATTAAGGCAGCTAAACTCAATTGTTTAATCATGTGTTTCATCTAAATAAATTAAATTTAGCCTGATTCTAAGCTGAAAGCTGCACAGAATTCAGTATTTTTAAGCCAGAATTACGCAATTGCTACAACTCGTTTTTGCTATGCAACGCTTTAGGTTTCACGTGGAACCTTCAAGCCTGATAGTAGATTAATTTCTACTGAAATATGGACAATTTCTTCATGAATGGCGAGGGCAGTGCGGACTTGATCTGCGTCTAAATCGTGTGCGGTTTCCAATGCCAAAATACAGGAAAATTTACCCAGTCCAACTTTCCAAACATGCAAGTCTGTAATCATCACACTGACTGGTAACTCTGCAATCACTTCACGAATTTCATCCACCACAGGATGATCCATTTCTGCATCCAGCAATATTTTTCCTGTTTCCTGCATCAAACCTATTGCCCAACGCGCCACTAAAATTGAACCAACAATACCTAACAGTGCATCTAGAAAATCCCAACCCCAATATTTACCCGCAATTAAAGCAATAATTGCAAAAATTGAAGTCACCGCATCTGCCACCACATGCATAAAGGCAGCTTTCTGATTCAGGTCATGGCTATCATGCGTATGCTCATGATGGTGATGGTGATGGTGATGGTGATCATCTTCATGTAATAACCATGCACAAATCAAATTGATCAATAACCCTAAAATTGCAATTGGAATAGCTTGGTTATACTGAATATCGACAGGAAAAAATAAACGCTCGATAGAGTGAATTGCCATAAATGCAGCCACCACCAACAATAAAATGGCACTGCTATAGCCAGCTAAAATTTCAATTTTCCATGTACCAAAACTAAACCGCGTATCGGCTGCATAATGACGTGCTGCCCGATAGGCTAAATAAGCCAAGCCTAACGCTAGCATGTGTGAACTCATGTGCCAGCCATCCGCCAGCAAAGCCATGGAGTGAAAAATCCAACCACCCAAGATTTCCAAGAACATCATGACAGCCGTCAGCAAAGCCGCATATAATATTTTTTTCTGCGCCAGCGGATTGCCTTGATCGAATTGATGTGGATGAATACGATGAGAGTGTTGCTGACGCATAATGGGAAATCATTGTTAAATATACTCCCATAGAGTATATAGAAATTGAGGTGATGTGTTGGGTCATTTACATGCAGATAAGAAAATTTTAAATCGCGTCAAACGTCTACAAGGGCAAATTGGGGCAGTGCAACAAGCACTTCACAATCCTGAACATGGCTGTATTGAAGTTTTACAACAAGTCGCAGCTATTAAAGGTGCGGTCAATGGTTTGATGAATGAGTTAATCGAATCGCATTTGCGTCATCATGTGATTGGTGATCAATGCGCGATTGATGAACATGAACTGGAAGAGTTTATGAAACTGCTAAAACGCTATGCTTAAACACAAATAGGCTTGACCAGATTCAAGGCTTATCTTTACACTGAGTGATATTTCTCACTATATGAGACTAAACTCAACAGTTTAGCCATCAATCGAGTTTTTTATGACTCAATCTCAATCTTGGCATCCTTTTGTGATGATCAGCCTCGCCCTGATTATTGGCACCATGGGCACGGCACTTGTAAGCCCGCTATATCCAATTTATCAGGAACTGTGGCAGCTTTTACCCAGCCATATCACCTTCATTTTTGTGGCGTATATGCTCGGTTGTTTGGCCACCTTGCTTTTTTTAGGGCGTACCAGCAACAGTATTGGCTTCTTAAAAACCCTAGAACTGGGTTTAGTCATCATCACCCTCGGACTAATTCTGTCAATGTTTGCCACTAATGCGCTTTAGCTTGCTTCGGGGCGTTTTGTGATTGGGATTGCTTCAGGTCTGATGACCACATCGGCGTTAATTGGCTTAATGTGGAGTATCCCCCAATCACATAAAGCGCATGCACCACAGCTCAGTTCAGTCATTACCGCAGTCGGATTTGGCTTAGGTCCTTTGCTCGGTGGTGGTGTGGCACAATTTTCAGCAGCGCCTTTGTTTAGTCCATATATTCCAGTCATTTTGGGTGCAGTACTGTGTTTTATTGGATTATTACGTTTAGCACCACCTGAATTTACGCCACAAACCTTCTCGATTGCCCCAAAATTAGAACGCCCAGAACCACGCTTTCATGCAGAATTTTATATTACGGGTTTAACCGCATTCTGTGTCTTTGCTGCATTTAGTTTATTTGCTTCGCTCTCTCCATCTTTTGTGCAAGTGATTATTCCGTGGCACGGGCCTTTAGTCAGTGGTTTGGCTATCACCAGTATTTTGCTGATTTCAGCATTGGTGCAGTATTTTTCCAAAGCTATTCCTGCACAAAAATGCCTAAATTATGGGCTGTATTTGCTGTTATTCAGTTTATTGGTACTCGGTGCATGCATGTATTTACATTGGAGTTTTCTATTTTTTGTCAGTGATGTACTGCTAGGAATAGGACATGGTTTGGCATTGATTGGCGCTTTTGGCTTAATTCATGCCATGACCAATCTACAGAATCGTGCGGCAGTGATGTCAACCTATTTATTTGTGGGCTATTTAGGCACAATTCTGCCAATTATTGCAGTGGGTTATTTGGCCGATCATTTTGGGTTAACCACTGCCGTGCTTAGCTTTTGTGCAGCCATCTGCTTACTATGTGGCTACATCATTATTTGGTATCGCCAGTTGCAGAACAAACCTGTTTTAGGATGAGTTTTTACCTAAACTAAAAGTTAAAATCAGGACAAGGTTTGAATCAGCTGAGTTTATTCAAACCTTGTAAAGAAATTGAACTATGTCTTCTGTTTTGATCTCAAACTCAGCAGCCATTATTTTTCATTGATGGCTTGATGCTCTAACTCTTTGGTCAAAAAATAATTCAAAAAGTTCGAATGACGGCAATAATCGCCAATTTAATCAGGCTATCTAAATCTGGATCTACCGTAGTGGCTAAAATATCTGTAGCTAACTGAAATTCAAGCGCCGTCGCAAGCCAATCCCCAAAACAATAACGTGCAGTACGCCCTGATTTTAATTAAACCAGCACCCATAAAGTTTTAAGCTGACCAATCACCACGCAAATCACAGAAATAGTTTCGAGTGACAATTGCAGAAAATGAACCGAAGAAATGAGTATTTCACGTAAAAAAGCCAGTTCAAACATCCAAAAACCTCCATCAGAGATTTCATCTCGTGCATTTAGGATTGAATTGAGCGCCAATTTTTGATTATTTTCTCATCATAGCTTTAAATGCTGTGGTTTAAAAAGACTGATGGGATTTGAACCAACGCTTGTGACTAAAAGGATACTAGAAAATTTGCAAAGTGCTTTTTTATAAAAATTTATATTAAATACCAGAAAAATAAAAAAAGCACTAAGCCACTAAAACTTAATGCTTTTTTATATCAAATCAGGAAGTAATCGCTAAAATCATTTTCCGATACAAAACGATCCAAAAATCTTACCCAACAAATCATCTGCAGAGAAATCGCCAGTGATCTCACCCAAAGCATTTTGCGCAAGACGTAATGACTCGGCCACCAATTCCCCCGCATGATAGACCACCAATTGCTCACGTGCCTCAGCCAAATACTGCTGCGTGCGCTTCATTGCATCTAAATGACGAGTACGTGCAATAAAGGTATCTTCTTCGGGCTGAAAGCCTGCATGCGCTGTAATCGCCTCTATGAGCGATTGAACACCTGTTTCTTGCTTGGCCGACACAGTAATATGTCTAAAACCATTAAAATCTGAGATTGCAGCTTGTACACCAGTTAAATCACATTTGTTGCCAATTAACATTAAGCGCTTCGGTTCAATATGATGAGCAAAATAATGCTGTGCCAATTGCAACGGATCTTCGTTTTGACTCAAGTCATAGACCAATAACAATAAATCTGCCTGTTCAATTTCTTTCATCGCACGGCGAATCCCTTCCTGCTCCACAATATCACCTGTTTCACGTAAACCTGCAGTATCAGTCAGGGTAATTGGTAAGCCATTCAAGGTAATTTTTTCATGCAATACGTCACGTGTAGTGCCCGCAATATCGGTCACAATCGCACGTTCAATGCCAGCCAAGGCATTGAGTAGGGAGGATTTACCCGCATTGGGTTTGCCTGCAATCACCACCTGTAAACCTTCACGCAACAATTGTCCCTGACGCGCAGACTGTTGCACAGCAGTCACAGAAGCAGCCACTTCATCTAGTAATTTGAGGATTTTCCCATCAGCCAAAAAGTCAATTTCTTCTTCAGGAAAATCAATGGCAGCTTCAACATGCAAACGTATGTGAATTAACTGTTCCAACACGGTATTCACTTTGGTGGAAAAAGCCCCTTGAAGGGAGCGCACTGCAGAACGCGCAGCGGCTTGTGAGGTGGCATCAATTAAATCGGCAATGGCTTCGGCCTGCGCCAAATCTAACTTGCCATTTTCAAAGGCGCGCATCGAGAATTCACCCGCTTTGGCAGCCGTTGCGCCGAGTTCCAGTAAACGTGCCAATAAGGCATTTTGAATCACTGGTCCACCATGCCCTTGTAGTTCCACTACATCTTCGCCAGTAAATGAATGAGGATTTGGGAAACAAATCACCAAACCTTCATCCATAACTTCATCGGCTGCATCGAAAAAATGACGAAAACCTGCATAACGCGCTTTGGGCAAGTCTTTTTGAGTCAAGGCTGCGGCAATCGCATAGGCTTTTGGCCCCGACAAGCGAATCACCCCCACACCACCACGGCCAGGTGGAGTCGCGATTGCGGCAATGGTGCTGCGGTTATACATAAAATTCACCTAAAACTTTCAAAATACATGCAAAGAAAAATCCGCCTAAGATTACCATCTTAAGCGGATTTATTCAGCAGCTCAGCCATACTTAATTGGCTGGAGTTGTTTCTTCTCGTTTAGCGCGGTCTTTTTCAACACTTTTGTTGATCAAGCTTTGCTGCAAAATCGTAATCAAGTTGTTGACAATCCAGTACAGGACTAAACCTGCAGGGAAGAACAATAAGAACACGGTAAATACCACAGGCATAATGCGGAAGATTTTTGCCTGCATTGGATCTGTTGGCTGTGGGTTCAACATTTGTTGAACATACATGGTCACACCCATCAACAATGGTAAGATAAACCAAGGGTCCATTGCCGATAAGTCTTGAATCCAACCTAACCACGGTGCATGGCGTAACTCTACCGATTCCATCAATACCCAGTACAAGGCAAGGAAAATTGGCATTTGTAATAACAATGGCAAACAACCAGACAGTGGATTTACTTGTTCACGTTTATAAAGTGCCATCATTTCTTGCGAGAAACGCATCCGGTCTTCGCCAAATTCCTCTTTCATGCGCTGCATTTCTGGTGCAATCACACGCATTTTCGCCATAGAACGATAACTCTTAGACGATAACGGCCAAAGAATCAGTTTGACAAGAATGGTTAATAAGATGATTGACCAACCCCAGTTGCCCACTAAGCCATGGAAAAATTGCAAACCAATAAACAATAATTTTGCAATTGGCCATAACCAGCCATAATCCACAGTTTGGTTCAAACCTGTAGCCAAATCTTTCAATTCAGACTGAATTTTTGGACCAGAGTAGAAGGTCGCATCAACTTCTGCCACCGTACCTGCAGGCACATTAATGGTTGGCGAGGTAAAGCCAATAATGTTCATTTCATCGCTAGATTTACGTGATTCCAACTTTGCTGCATACGGTTGACCATCAGCCTGTGTCAATTTTAACTGACCCGGAACCCAAGCACTCACAAAGTAATGCTGAACTATTGCCACCCAACCGCCAGTCGCTTCAACATTCAATTTTTCATCATTAAAATTTTCAAATTTCAACTTGTTGTAGTGTTCTTCAGGTGTTCCCCATGCGCCGCCAAGGAAAGTCCCCAAGGTAAAAATACCTTGATCTGACTTACCAGGATCGTCTGAATTATCCCGTTTTAGCTGACCAAACATCTGACCTTGCCAGTTTTGGCTGCTGCGGTTAATCACCTTGTGATTCACCAGCACAGGATATTCACCTTCAGTAAAACTAAAGGTTTTGATGATTTCTACACCATCGGCAGTTTTATATACCATTGGGACAGTTAAAGTTTTAACTGTTTCACCCGCTTTATTTTTGCTTTCTTTGGCATCGGCTAAGCTATAAGTCGATTTTTCAATTTCATAGCTTGGGCGGCCATTACGGCTACTGTCTGGACCATTCAGCCCGATCAACCCAGATTGCGCGACATAGGTGCGCTTAGCATCGCTTTCCAGCATGACGAAAGGTTCGTCACTGTCTTTATTTTTGTCATGATTGAGTAATTCAACACGAACAATATCACCACCTTTCGGATTGATCCAAAGATGATAAAGGTCAGTTTGTACTGAAATAAGCTGCTGACTTACAGGTGCTGTGGCATCGGTTGTTTGCTGTGCAGGAATATTTGCTTGCGGTACATCAGAAGCTGCTGTAGCCGTTTGGCCATTCGGCAAATCTGCAGATACTTCATGCGAAACAACGGCAGTTTTTTGCTGCGGTGCTGTTTCAGCATTTCCATAATCTTTTTGCCACGCCAAAATGAGCAAATATGCGACGACAAACATGGCCCCGAGAATTGCAAACCTGGCCCATTGTTGCATATCTATTACCCCAAGTGGTTAGAGTGATTTTGGTTCAATAAACGATCACGAAAGGGTACATGAATGTGATGCGTTTGAGAATCTATTTGCTGAAATGAAATAAAACGAATGACTTTTGGCGGGACTGGATCATAGCCCGAACCACCCCACGGATGACAACGACAAATACGTTTTGTAGCCAGCCACACACCACGTACAGCACCATGCGTATGCACTGCTTCCAAAGAATATTGAGAACATGTTGGAATATAGCGACAGCGTGGTCCCAATAAAGGACTAATCGCGATCTGATAGAAACGTATCAACCAATGCAGTAAACGTACCATTGGCCATCTCTACTTTTGTGGGGAGGGAGCTATTTTTGAATGCTTTTTGGCAAGACGTTGCAACTTTTGCCAAG
The DNA here is from genome assembly GCA_002296655.1 of Acinetobacter sp. UBA801. Taxonomy (GTDB): domain Bacteria; phylum Pseudomonadota; class Gammaproteobacteria; order Pseudomonadales; family Moraxellaceae; genus Acinetobacter. The sequence continues at coordinate 7,611 of DBIN01000030.1, read as the reverse complement.
CAAATTGTAATTGCTGATGCAATTCCGCATTAGATACCGTATCTATCCCAACTTTGGGCATGACCACAATATCTAAGTCATTTAATTGCTGTTGGTGTAAGCGAAAACTTTCGCGAGCAAGTCGTTTTACTCGATTTCGTTCGTGTGCACGACGCACTTTCTTTTTTGCAACGACAAGCCCCAAACGGCTATTCGGCAGTTCGGAATGTTTTGCAAGAAATAAGAAATGGGGTTGATGCACTTTAAAAAGCGCACCATCAAACACACCTTTATAATCGGCAGCACAGCGTAATCTCAACTCTGTGCTGAAGCCATAAAGTGTTGTCATAACACCCAAGAGTCGATTCAGCGTGACTGTATTAAACAGTTAAGCTGTGACGACCTTTTGCACGACGGCGAGCCAATACTTGACGACCAGCTTTAGTAGCCATACGAGCACGGAAACCATGAACGCGCTTACGCTTTAATTCAGATGGTTGAAATGTACGTTTCATATCGAAACTCCAAAAATGATCTTTCTATAAAGGTCCGCGATTTTAGTGCTCATTGCTTGAGCTGTCAATGAAAAACACGGTTTCTTGCAAAATAAGCCTAAATTTTTCTCTCTCAGCAGGCTTGAGCTCAACGTACTGATTGATTGAACAAAACAAAGCATACACAAGATAAATGGTTGTTTATACTTGACTAATAAGTTATTAACAATATTATTCACACAATTATCCACAAGCTATGCTGTTTAATTTTAGAATTCTGAGTTTTGAATTTAAATTTAACTCTGATTGAATTATCCACAGTTGCAGCGGCTCTTATAAATAAATTCAAATTTATAAATTTAAATTTATTATTATTAGGGAAGCGTTTTTCTGTTGAAAACCTATTTTTTACGTTATAAAACAAAATTTTGGATTGTGGATATCCATGTTTTTATGATTTTAATACTTTGTGGATAACTTTGTGCTATATTTTATCCACACCTTGCGGATAAACTTATCCACACCGCATTTAAATTTAAATTCAGGTTTAATGATTCCTTTTTTGAGCGATTTTGCTGATTTTGTCATGACAGATGTGGATAACTTGGTTAGAATGGCGACCCGCTCAGGCGGTCGAGAGATGCTTTAAATTTATAAATGGATTAGATAGGGGTTTCACATGCTTTGGACGGACTGCTTAAATCGCTTGCGACAAGAGCTCTCTGGAAATGTCTTTACAATGTGGATTCGCCCATTGGTGGCAGAAGAAGTTGAAGATACATTAAAACTTTATGCGCCTAATCCTTATTGGACGCGTTACATTCAAGAGCATCATCTGGAATTGATTACCATTTTGGCAGAGCAGTTGTCTGAGGGACGCGTGCGTAAGGTCGAGATTTTAGTCGATTCGCGCCCAGGTGCGATTTTATCGGCCAGTGAGCAACCTGCGACCACCACTGCTGCATTGGAATCTAGCCCTGTGCCTGTGGCCAAGCCTAAACGTGAAAAAGAAGAAAGTTCTGCCAAAAGCCGTAAACGCCAACTCAATCCGTTATTTACCTTTTCCTTATTTGTGGAAGGTCGATCGAATCAAATGGCTGCAGAAACCTGTCGCAAGGTATTAACTCAATTGGGAGCTTCACAGCACAACCCATTATTTTTGTATGGCCCAACAGGTTTGGGTAAAACTCACTTGATGCAAGCGGTGGGCAATGCTTTATTACAAGCCAAACCGAATGCGCGGGTCATGTACATGACTGCAGAAAGTTTTGTGCAGGATTTTGTCAGCTCTTTGCAGCAGGGCAAGGTTGAGGAATTTAAGAAAAACTGCCGCTCTTTAGATTTGTTATTGGTGGATGACATTCATTTATTGGCGGGTAAAGAAGCCAGTTTGGTCGAGTTTTTTTACACCTTTAACGCTTTATTGGACGAATCTAAACAAATTATTTTGACTTCAGACCGTTATCCAAAAGAATTAACCGAATTGGATGCACGTTTGGTGTCACGTTTTTCTTGGGGTTTATCAGTTGGAGTAGAACCGCCAGATATTGAAACCCGAATTGAAATTTTATTAAAGAAAGCTGAAAGCAGCGCCGTGGATTTACCACGCAACTGTGCTTTATTTATTGCCCAGCAAGTTGTGGCCAATGTGCGTGAACTCGAAGGCGCACTCAATAAAGTGGTGGCAATTTCCCGTTTTAAAGGCACACCAATTGATCTAGATGTGGTGCGTGAATCTTTAAAAGATGTCTTGGCAATTCGCGCTCGTACCATCAGTACCGAAAATATTCAGCGGGTGGTGAGTGAATATTTCCGTATTCCACTCAAAGAATTGGTGGGGCCAAAACGTACCCGTATTTATGCGCGTCCACGTCAGTTGGCGATGGGCTTGGCACGTGAACTTACAGGCGACAGTTTCCCTGAAATAGGTATGGCATTTGGCGGGCGCGATCACAGTACCGTAATGCATGCCTGCGAAAAAGTACAAAGCCTGCGTGAAGAAGATCCGATCTTTAACGAAGACTATAAAAACCTGCAACGATTGTTGCAAAGTTGAATGAATTTGCTCAAATTCTGTTCTTGCCATGCGGCAGCTTTTGCCGCATAGTACACTGCTAAAAAAACTATTTTATACTCCAATCTTCAGTTGTTAGAGGAATGTACCGTGCGTTTAAAAATCGCGAAAGAAAGCTTACTGAATGTTCTGTCACATGTCGTAGGAGCGGTTGAACGTCGCCATACCTTAAATATTTTATCCAATGTCAAAGTTCAAGTGACCGAGCAAGCCTTAATCATTACTGGTTCGGACTTGGAAGTGGAGTTGGTTGCCAGCACGAATCTGACCGAAGGGGCATGTTTACAAGCAGGGGAAACCACGGTACCTGCACGTAAACTGATGGATATTTGTAAATCTTTGCCAAGCGCAGCTTTGATTGATTTACAAATTACTGAAGATCAGCGCTGTATTTTAAAATCAGGCAATAGCCGCTTTGTACTGGGCACTTTGCCAGCAGAAGATTATCCATTATTGGCTACAGAAAATGCCCAAGGCACGCAAGTGACGGTCACGGAGCGCGAGCTGAAGCGTTTGTTTGAAAAAACTGCGTTTGCTATGGCGGTGCAGGATGTACGCTTTTATTTAACGGGTACTTTGCTAGAAATCGATGAAAATCAATTGCGTGCTGTGACCACAGACGGTCACCGTTTGGCTTTATGTGAAACAGCAGCTTCTTCGACAACTACTCAATTAATTCAAGCCATAGTGCCACGTAAAGCAGTGGCTGAATTGCAGCGTTTGCTGAGTATTGAAGACGAGCAATTGGCATTGTTAATTGGCCGTGAACTATTAAACGTGACCATTCGTACGCCAAGTCGTGACAAAGAACAAGCGGAGATAACTGTGCGTTTTACCACTAAATTAATTGATGGTAAGTTCCCCGATTATCGCCGTGTGATTCCGCGTGGTGGCGATAAAAACGTGCTAATCGCACATGATGTATTTAAACAATCTTTACAACGTGTGGCGATTTTAAGTAATGAAAAATTGCGTGGCGTATTCCTGAATTTTAGTACGGACACCCTGCAATTACGTGCCAATAACCCAGAACAAGATGAAGCAATTGAAGATTTAGCGATTCAATATGCCGATTCACCGTTAGAAATGTCATTTAACGCACAATATTTATTGGACGTCTTAGGGGCATTAGATGGCGATGATGTATCAATGACAATGACCGAAGCCAATCAATCGGTATTGGTACAAGATCCAGCACATCTAGATCAAACCTATGTTGTGATGCCTATGCGTGTTTAAGTGAGCGATTTATTTCAAGATTAAATCTAGCTGAATCATGCATATTACGCGTTTACATATCGAGCGTGTTCGGAACTTAAAAGCGGTTGCACTTCATGAGTTGCAGCCGTTTAACGTCTTTTATGGACAAAATGGTTCGGGTAAAACCTCGATTTTAGAAGCCATTCATTTGTTGGCAACAGGGCGTTCTTTTCGCACCCATATTCCTAAAAATTACATTCAGAACAGCAGCCAAGATGCGATTGTATTTGCCCAGTCATTGACTGAAAAAATTGGTATGCAAAAAATGGCATCGGGTGAGCAGTTGATTAAGGTCAATGGCGACCCTGTTGCGACCCAAGGACAGTTGGCTAAAATTCTACCTTTACAATATATTGATCCACTCAGTACAGATATTATTGACCATGGTGCAAAACCACGGCGACAACTGCTGGACTGGTTGATGTTCCACGTGGAACCAGAGTTTTATCACGCTTGGCAATATTATTCACGTGCCTTAAAACAGCGTAATAGTCTGCTTAAATCACAGCGACATTTAACTCTGTCAGACTTAGAACCGTGGAACAAAATGCTCAGTGATTATGGTGAGATTTTGCATCGGCAGCGTTTGGGAACAGTGGAACAATGGCAGCAATTTTTTGCGCAAGATTTACAGTGTTTATTGCCTGATTTAAACATCAGTTTGGAATACAGCGCAGGCTTTCATACCGAAACAGGCTTGTTGAATGATCTGTGTAATTACCATCAAAAAGATGTGGAACGTCGCTATACAGAATATGGGCCACACCGTGCCGATTTGCGTTTAAAAACCCCAATGGGCGATGCTGATGTGGTGTTGTCACGTGGGCAGAAAAAGCTATTGATTATGGCATTAAAACTGTCACAGATTGCAATGCTGCATGCGTCTAATAAGGAAACTGTGGTATTATTAGATGATCTGACAGCAGAATTAGATTTAAGCGCACAACAACGTTTAATTGAACGATTAAGCCAATTGGGTAGTCAAGTTTTTATTACCACTTTAGATCATCAATCCGTGCAACAACACTTACAAGCGTTGTCGATTCCTTATCGTTTGTTTCAGGTCGATCACGGAACGGTGCAGGCTGTTGAGCAATAATTTTTTATCTTTGGATAGACCTATTTTTCACTAGGGAGAAACCATGAGTTCAGAAGATCAATCTGTCTCTACTACAGAACAAACCAATGAAAAGGCTTATGATTCCTCTAGTATCAAAGTATTGCGTGGCCTAGATGCAGTTCGTAAACGCCCAGGCATGTATATCGGTGATACAGATGATGGTACAGGTTTGCATCACATGGTGTTCGAGGTAGTCGATAATGCTATTGATGAAGCTTTGGCAGGTCATTGTGATGAAATTTTGGTGACTATCCATGAAGATGAATCTGTCAGTGTATCTGACAATGGTCGTGGTATTCCAACTGATATTCACCCTGAAGAAGGTGTCTCTGCGGCAGAGGTCATTCTGACCATTTTGCACGCAGGCGGTAAATTTGATGACAACAGTTATAAAGTCTCGGGCGGTTTGCACGGCGTTGGTGTGTCAGTGGTCAACGCTTTATCGAGTAAACTTGAATTAACGATTAAACGTTCGGGTCAAATTTATGAACAGGAATACCGTCATGGTGATCCGCAATATCCTCTGAAAGTGGTCGGTGAAACTAATCAATCAGGTACGACTGTGCGGTTTTGGCCAAGTGCTGAAACCTTTAGCCAAACCATTTTTAATGTGGATATTTTGGCACGCCGTTTGCGTGAACTGTCTTTCTTAAACGCGGGCGTGCGTATTGTACTGCGTGATGAACGTGTCAATTTAGAACACATTTTTGACTATGAAGGTGGTTTGTCTGAATTTGTGAAATATATCAATGCAGGCAAAACCCATCTGAATGAGATTTTCCATTTCACCTCGCAGGCTGAAAACGGAATTACCGTAGAAGTTGCCTTGCAATGGAATGATTCCTATCAGGAAAACGTACGTTGCTTTACCAATAACATTCCACAAAAAGATGGTGGAACGCACTTGGCAGGTTTCCGTGCTGCGCTGACCCGTGGTTTAAATAACTACATGGAAAGTGAAAATATTCTAAAAAAAGAAAAAGTTGTAGTGTCGGGTGATGATGCACGTGAAGGTTTAACCGCAATTGTGTCGGTCAAAGTGCCAGATCCAAAATTCTCATCACAAACCAAAGAAAAACTGGTGTCGAGTGAAGTGAAGCCTGCCGTTGAGCAGGCCATGAATAAATCTTTCTCTGAATATTTGTTGGAAAATCCACAAGCAGCAAAATCTATCGCAGGTAAAATTATTGATGCAGCACGTGCCCGTGATGCAGCGCGCAAAGCCCGCGAAATGACGCGCCGTAAGAGTGCTTTGGATATTGCAGGTTTGCCAGGTAAGTTGGCCGACTGTCAGGAAAAAGACCCAGCATTATCTGAATTATATTTAGTCGAGGGTGACTCTGCAGGTGGTTCGGCTAAACAGGGTCGTAACCGTAAGATGCAGGCAATTTTGCCACTAAAAGGTAAAATCCTGAATGTGGAACGTGCCCGTTTTGACAAGATGATTTCATCGGCAGAAGTGGGTACTTTAATTACCGCTTTGGGTTGTGGTATTGGTCGTGAAGAATATAACCCAGACAAACTGCGTTATCACAAAATCATCATCATGACCGATGCCGACGTAGATGGTTCACACATTCGTACCTTGCTCTTAACCTTCTTCTTCCGTCAAATGCCAGAATTGGTCGAGCGCGGTCATATTTATATCGCACAGCCACCATTGTATAAGCTGAAAAAAGGCAAGCAGGAACAGTACATAAAAGATAACGATGCTTTAGAAACCTATCTAATTTCTAATGCGATTGATGAACTTGAGTTACATGTGAGTGCTGATGCACCTGCAATTCGTGGCGAGGCTCTAGCTAAAGTCATTGCAGATTATCAAACTTCACAAAAGAGTTTGAGCCGTTTAACGCTACGTTATCCTGCAAGTCTGTTGGATGGTTTATTGGAGTTGGATGCCTTTAAAATTGATCAAGCAGCAGATCAGGCGTATGTACAACAATGGGGAGAGCAATTACGTCAAACCATTGAGCAATTACAGCCAAGTTTGCGTCCTGAATTAAGTATAGAACAGTTTGAAAAAGAAGATGCAGATGGTCAAAAATCGGCAACGTATTGGCCACGAATCACGGTATATGTGCACAACTTGCCACATACTTATTTACTAGATACAGGTTTGCTGGGTTCAGCTGAATATGCACGTTTGCTGAAAAATTCAAAAAGCTGGTTTACGCTGCTTGAAGAAGGTGCATACTTGGAAAAAGGTGAACGTAAAATTTCGGTCAACAATTTCCATCAAGTGTGGCAACACATTTTACAGGACTCGCGTCGTGGCATGATGATTCAGCGCTATAAAGGTTTAGGTGAAATGAATGCGGAACAACTTTGGGAAACCACCATGGACCCAGAAAACCGCAATATGTTGCAAGTCACCATTGATGATGCCATTGAAGCAGACCGCATGTTCTCTTGTTTAATGGGCGATGATGTAGAACCACGTCGTGCTTTTATTGAAGAAAATGCATTAAATGCAGATATTGACGCTTAATTCCTCCAAAGCATTCTCATTATCATAAGCACTCTACGGAGTGCTTTTTTTGTGTTTGGCTTTTGTTGTTGTCATGATTCATCCAAATAACTTAGGACTTACGCACTATCATTAATAGATTCTCTGTGGTAGCAGATGATTTTTATCGAGAATAAAGTCATCAATGAAGTCTTTGATGATTGGTCTAAATAAT
>DBIN01000015.1 GCA_002296655.1 Acinetobacter sp. UBA801 | reverse complement strand
CTATTTGCAATAATTGGGTCGAGAATCAGATGCGTCCCTGGGCGTTGGGGCGCAAGAACTGGCTGTTTGCAGGTTCGCTGCGCAGTGGTCAGCGAGCGGCAAACATCATGACGTTAATCCAGTCAGCAAAGCTGAATGGGCTGGATCCGTATGCCTATTTAAGTGATGTGCTGAAAAGGTTACCGACACATAAAGTGACCCAGATTGAAGAGTTACTGCCACACTGCTGGAAACCTAAATTGAATTAAAAATTGGTATGGGATTCAGCGGACGCTTACCAAAAATTTAGGAAAATAAGATGGAAAATCGCATCATTCATACATTTGTTTATGCGCTTTCTGGGGCAGTGTTAGGACTGATTTTAATTCCTGTCTGGGGACTCTTCATCAATACACAAACCAGTCCCGTCAGTATCGTATTGGCCGCATCACTCCTTTTTGGCATTTGGGGTTTCATCTTTCCCAATAGTGTTAAAAATGTTTTTATGTATTTGTGGCATTGGTTTAGATAATCAGAACATCCCTACAACGCAAAAACTTTCGCACTTTTTAGCAGTACTAAGCAACATTCGTTATAATTCCCTCACCTTCCCATACGAAAAAACCATGTCTGAAGCGCTGATTAATTCCCCTGTCAAACACTGGTGCGAATTTGAGTTTATCTCCAAAACTGTAAAAAATCCGAATATCCATATTAAAGGCAATTACTCGTATTATTCAGCTTATTGGGATCAAGGCTTTGAGCGTTGTGTAGTACGTTATTTGCACGACAAACCCGCCACAGCAGAAAAACCAATTGATCAGCTCTATATTGGTAATTTTGTCTGCTTTGGTGCGGAATGTGTGATTATGATGGGCGGCAATCAATTGCATCGCAGTGACTGGATTGCGGCTTTTCCGTTTGATACTCGCAGCTTTGTTGCCGCAGGTGATACTAAAATTGGCGATGGTTGCTGGATTGGTAGTCGTGCCATGATTATGCAAGGCGTTGAATTGGGCGAAGGTGCAATTGTGGCTACAGGTGCAGTGGTTACGCAAGATGTACCGCCTTATGCCATTGTGGCGGGCGTACCTGCTAAAGTGATTAAACACCGTTTTAATGCAGCTGAAATTTCCGACATTCTGGCACTAAAACTGTATGATTTAGATGAAAAATATCTGCTACAAATACGAGAACAATTGCAGACAGATGACGTTAAAAAACTGGTGGAATTTTTTAAAAATCAGCACAACAATAAGGACTAAAACTTTAGTTGAATTTCAAGCACAGCGTCATAATTTCATGCTAAATTAAGGTGAAATAAGGACTTACAGCACTCAATTATCTTTATGAAATTACTGGGTTTTATTCTCTATAAATTCAGCGTAAGATAAGACAGGACTCAGAGCGAATATTTTATTAAAGTATTGAAATTACAATAAGGAGAAACACTCATGGCTTACCAAAACATCCTCGTACCAGTGGACGGTTCTGAAACTTCTTTTGCTGCTGTTGCAAAAGCTGCTGAACTTGCAAAAGCATTTGGTAGTAAAATTACTGTGGTACAAGTACTTACACTTGACCCGTATATTGCTGCAGAATACATCACTGCAAACCAAACCAATGACTTGATTGAACGCGCGCGCGCTTCTATTGTAAAAACTTTAGAAGAAGCAAAGCAAAAATTCACTGAACAAGGTGTTGAAGCTGAAACTAAACTACTTGAAGGTCAAGTAATTGCACGCGAAATTACCAACGCTGCAAAAGACTTAAATGCTGACCTGATCGTGATCGGTTCTCATGGTCGTACTGGCTTGAAAAAATTATTCTTAGGTAGCGTTGCTCAAAGCATTTTAAGCGAAGGCACAACACCTGTACTTGTGGTACGCCAATAAGTTTTTTGTTCCTCATTTCTTCGGAAATGGGGAACTTTTCGCTTTTTCTTTCTTTTTCACATCTTCATGCACTTAAAACTATACTGTTTTTCATTTCAACAATTTCTTAAACCACTTTGCTTACAACATAATATTTAGTCTGCTTAAGCTTTGCTTTCTTCCCTCTTGTTTTTTCAACGACTCAAGGTCGCCATTGGTATTGTTTTAAATTTACTTTACCTTCAAGCACAACTATTTCTTCAGCCATTAGCTTTAATACTTGTATATTCTCTCCCTGAGTATTCAACTTACTTAGTCTAATTTTGCCTTGTGCATTAATCACTCTATGCCACGGGACTTGATGACCTGCCGACAAATGCTTTAAGACATACCCCACTAATCGCGCATGTTTGGGTAAACCTGCCAATGCCGCCACTTGTCCATAAGTCGCTACATGCCCTTTAGGAATTAGACACACCACGGCTAAAATCTATTGTGCTAATTCATCGCTGGGTTTTGTAATAGGTATATTTGACTTCATAAACAGCCTGATTTTCTGCAATTAGTAAAAAGAAAAAGGAGTGAATCAATCACTCCTTTTATCATAATCATACAAGTTTAAGTCACTTATATTGCGGCATTGAAGGTGTCACAATCGTTAATCAAGCCTGACTTTAAGCCTGTTTGGAACCATTGTACGCGCTGCGCACTAGTACCATGCGTGAAGCTATCAGGTACGACTTGTCCACGTGAACGTTTTTGCAAGTAATCATCCCCAATTTTATGTGCAGCGTCCATCGCTTCTTCAATATCGCCTTGTTCCAGGAATTGAGTACGTTGATGATTATGATGCGCCCACACCCCCGATAAACAGTCCGCTTGCAACTCCTGACGCACCGAAAGCTGGTTACCTTGCACTTCACTGACTTGCTGACGTGCTTTATGCACTTGCTCTGAAATCCCTAAAATAGTCTGAATATGATGCCCAACTTCATGCGCTACCACATAGGCTTGGGCAAAATCGCCTGCCTGATCATTTCGGCTTAATTCAGTCTGATTTTGCTCACCCCCGATGCCCATTTGCTGACGCATGGCTTGGAAAAATGAAGTATCAATATATACTTTTTGATCGGCAGGACAATAAAACGGCCCCATCGCCGATTGTGCCGTACCACAGCCAGAATTAACTACACCTGTAAATAACACTAGTTTAGGCGGCACATACTGGTTATTTAACTGCTGCTGAAACACTTGTGACCACGTGTCTTCCGTATCAGCCAAAACAGTGCCCACAAACTCAATTGCCTCTTGTTGTTCGGGGCTTGGATTGTCTAAACCTTTGGTTTCAGCACTTTGTGCATGCGAGGTGACTTGCTTGGTCGCTTGATAAGCCGATTGAGGATCTACCCCAAAAAACTTCCACGCAACAAAGGCCACCACTAAGCCCAAAATACTAATACCACCCGCTTTTGCTCCACCTCCACCACGGCGGTCTTCTACATTTGTGCTAACTCGACGACCTTTCCAACGCATTATTCTTATCCTTCTCTTAAACCCTGATAACAGATTAAGCCTATTTAGACTTTGACCACACTTTTTGAACGATTGTGACCACAATCACCACCAAAATGCCTGCCAAAATACCCACGACAAGGTTAATCAACATTGGCGTGACTGAACCTACAATACTCCCCATGGTTGGGATGTCTTGTACATACTCTACCGTATCTTCTGTGAAATGGTGCACAAAAGGAATCGCATGATTGATAATTCCGCCACCAACCAAGAACATCGCTGCAGTACCCACCACAGATAATGTCTTCATTAAAATTGGAGCAAATGCCAGTAAACCACGCCCAATACGTTGTTTAAAATTGGCAGCTTGTTCTGTGAGGTATAAACCAATGTCATCAATTTTGACAATTAAAGCTACAAACCCATAGACCCCAACTGTCATGGCAACGGCAATCACACTCAATACGGTGACTTTGGTTAAGAAACTTGCGGCTGCTACTGTACCCAATGAAATCACTACAATTTCCGCCGATAAAATAAAGTCAGTACGCACTGCACCTTTAATTTTTTCAGTTTCATAAGTCGCAAGGTCTTGCTCGGTTTGAATTAATTCTAATTGTGCTTCTTTAGACGTTTGGGCTTTTTTGTGCTGTAAGGTGTGCATGATTTTTTCCACACCTTCATAGCTTAAGAACAACCCACCAATCACCAATAAAGGATTGATTAACCACGGTGCAACTACACTAATTAATAATGCCAATGGTACTAAAATCAGTTTATTGATGAATGAACCTTTGGCCACACGCCATACCACAGGCAACTCACGTTCTGCACGCACCCCACTGACTTGCTGTGCATTCAGTGCCAAATCATCACCCAAAACCCCTGCAGTTTTTTTGGCAGCCATTTTGCTCATAACCGCCACATCATCTAAAACAGTTGCAATGTCATCTAATAAAAGTAATAAGCTGCTCGCCATTGCGTTGTTATCCTTATGCAATTTTCAAGTTATTTTAAAACTGAATGTACATAGATTCTGTATTTACTTCATTAATTTTTTATAGCAAAAGATTTTTTACAGCAAATGCTATTCAATCCACTTAAGGAAGTGACATTGAAAAATATTATGCCTTACAATGTAGCAATTCATCGGTACATAGATGTCGTAGATACGACTTGGAATAAAAAATGAGTAATCAAGATAATCGTCCTGTGATTTTGACAGGCGATCGTCCAACTGGACAATTACATTTAGGTCACTTTGTAGGTTCTTTACGTTCACGTGTAGGTTTACAAGACTCACATCATCAACATCTGTTACTTGCCGATGCTCAAGCCTTAACTGACAATGCCGATAACTTTGAAAAAGTGCGTCGTAATATTATTGAGGTAGCAACAGATTATTTAGCGGTGGGCATTGATCCAACAAAAACCACCATTTGCGTGCAGTCTTGCCTGCCTGCGTTAAACGAACTCACCATGTTGTATTTAAACTTCGTGACTGTGGCGCGTTTGGAGCGAAATCCAACCATTAAATCTGAAATTCAGATGCGTGGTTTTGAGCGTGATATTCCCGCAGGTTTTTTGTGTTACCCTGTGGCACAAGCGGCTGACATTACTGCATTTAAAGCAACGGTTGTCCCTGTGGGTGAAGACCAAATTCCAATGATTGAGCAGACCAATGAAATCGTGCGTCGTGTGAACCGTCAAATTGGTCATGACTTGTTGCCTGAATGTCAGGCGTTGTTGTCAAATGTAGGACGTTTACCTGGTTTTGATGGTAAAGCCAAAATGTCAAAATCACTGGGCAATACCATTGTTTTAGATGCCACAGACAAAGACATAAAAAAAGCCGTCAATGCAATGTACACCGACCCAAATCACCTGCGCATTGAAGACCCGGGTCAGGTTGAAGGCAACGTGGTATTTACTTATTTAGACGCCTTCGATACCAACAAAGAAGAACTTGAAGAACTAAAAGCGCATTATCGTCGTGGTGGTTTGGGCGATGGTACGGTGAAAAAGCGTTTGGAAGGCATTTTAAAAGAATTGATTGGCCCGATCCGTGAGCGTCGTATCGAACTTGCCAAAGACCCTGATTACATTATGGATATTTTGAAAACAGGTACAGACAAATGCCGCAACATTACTCAGCAAACTTTAGATGAAGTAAAAGCTGGCTTAGGTGTGTTCCGCTTCTAAGTATTTTGTAGATATAAATATTTTAAAGTCTCTTATTCACATGAATAAGAGACTTTAAATTTGGTTGAAAAATCAAGATAAGATGACGCGATTCACAAAAAACACTTATTACTTACGTGATTTAACATCACGTAACCTGAATACTGCGGAATAGTATTCATTCTCAGTTTAGTATACTTACATGCTTTAGGAGCGATCCTAATTTCATAACATTTCTCCGTTATCGAAGCTGTGAAAGCAGATTCGTTTTTCATACGCAATGATCACCCCAATCATTGCGTATTTTTTTATTGGAATCAGCTGTTTATACAGCTTGTTCAACAATACAAAATCCTTTCCCGATATGCAAAAAACTACTTGAACTATCCGCTATTGTGATTAGAGTAAATCTATTGTGTGGTGCTGATGAAAGTCTTATGTTTGTATTTCCAAAAAAAATTAGCCAAGCCTTGAACCGAGTATGTCAAATTGGACTATTCATCCTAACCCTGCCTATGGCTGTACATGCTCAAAGTTTGCCTGTGATTGCTCAACATCCTATTGAAAACGTTATAAAAAACTTGGAACAACCCACCACGCAACAGACTCAACAAAAAACAAAGCACAATAAGCCTATTGCGCAAATGCGGATTATGCATATTGATTTAGATTATGTTTTCGATACAGACAAAGCCCAGCAACAACGTAATATTCAAGCCTTGATTCAACGCATTCAAAACATTCGACCGAATACGATTTTTTTACAGGCATTTGCCGACCCAGATGCCAACGGCTCTGCAGATCAAGTATATTTCGAAAACCGTTATGTGCCAGTACGTGACAACTTATTTCCACAGTTACTTCAGCAAATTCGTCAAAATACACAGGTGCAGCATGTTTATGCATGGTTGCCCGTTTTGGCGTGGGAATTGCCGAAAAATCAGCAATTCAATTATGTGCAACATCGTCAAGACGAACAAAAAGGCTATATTCGCCTCTCACCTTTTGAACAGAAAAACCTAGAAATTATTGTGGATATTTACCGTGATTTCATTCAACACAATCCTGTCGATGGTGTGTTGTACCATGATGATGTGACCTTGTCAGATTATGAGGATTCTTCAGCTTTGGCACGTAAATATTATCAGCAATGGGGGTTTTCACATCGTATTTTTAAAGACCTCAGACATCCCAAACAGGCACGCTTAGCCAAATATAAAACCGCTTATTTAGATCAATTGGCGGCAGGTATTACTCAAGTACTCAAGCAATACCAGCCCAATGTATTGGTGGCGCGAAACATGTATGCACCCGTGGTCACGCAACCCCAAAGCGAACAATGGTTTGCACAGTCTATGCCAAGTACCTATCGTTATTATGACTACAATGCCATCATGGCTATGCCTTATATGGAGCAATCCAAAGATCATAAAAAATTTTATTTAGATTTAATTCAGCATGCAAAAAAATACGACCCCAATTTAGATCGTACTATTTTTGAATTACAAACGGTCAATTGGCGCAACCAGCAGAAAATTTCGACCCAAGAGTTGCAGCACACCATCCAACTTTTAGAGCAGCATGGTGTGAAACATATTGGTTATTATCCTGATGACTTTGTTGCACAACATCCACAAGTCAAACCCATGCAACTTAGTTTTCAGCTTGATTCTGAACCTGATTCAGCCCAGTAGCGACTGACACAGCGGGCAAAGTTTGGTTGATGGCGTACTGTTGCAGAACACCGTCTTCGTCATAATGCAAAGTCACATTTTTAGCCTGTTTTAAAGTTTCAATATCTGCCACCTGCAAATCAAAACTTTGCGCCAGGTGTACCGCAGTCACAGGAATCGGTGCATGACGACGCTCTTTATTGCGAAAGCGAATCCAGTTATAGCTTGCCCACACCAACAAGCACAGAATAAAAATATCGATGGCTAAAGCCATGTGCAACAAACTGATCGGGCCATCTGGACCATTGCCAATAATTAAGTGGTGATAGATGCTATAACCTTCATACCACCACAGCAGCAATGTAAGCAGCGGCAAGAACAGCCAAATCCAAACCAGCCATCCTAAAAAGAAAAGACCATAGCCCGCACTTTTATTGCGCACATATTTTGGCTCATCAATATATTGAGGAATTTCAAGCTGAGATTCATCTTGAATCATTTCATATTTAGGCATGTTCATCCTCTCCTCTAAAACCACGGTCTGGACTAACCCAACGTGCGCGTTTTTGCTTTTTGAAGATGGTTTTAGGTAAAGATACCACCGAGGTCAGCATCATTAAAATCCAGAAGAATAGCGGATACCAAATCACCCAAAAGTAGGTTCTTAAAGTACGGCTTTTATCATATTGGTGGTCAATCGCTAAACTCACGAGGAACTGGATTAAACAAGTTACCCCTAAGATCACGCCATACCACTGCGGCATAATGGTTTGGATATACCATTCTGTTGGTACAGGAAAAAATAACCCATACAGATACAGTAAGAAAATTCCAAAAATCACATAAGCCCATATAATACTGATCATGGCTTCAATCGCAATGGGCCACATACGGCGCAAACGCCATTTGAACATCTTGCGCACATAGGCAAACAGAACCTCTACCCCACCTTGCGACCAGCGCAGACGCTGCTTCCACAGACCTTTAAAGGTTTCAGGCATATAGATGTAACACAAAGCTTTCGGCACGTACTGCAAATCCCAGTGATCGAACTGCAAACGCCAAGATACATCAATATCTTCGGTAATCATGTCATCGCGCCAATACCCAATGCGGTCTAATGCAGTTTTACGAAAGCCTGCGATAGCGCCCGATACGCAAAAAATACGTCCATAGGTACGTTGAGCACGTTTAATCAGCCCAATAATGGATGAAAACTCTCCAACTTGTAGCTTACCTAAAATGCTAGAACGGTTAATAATGCGTGGATTTCCTGTCACAGCCCCTACACGCGGATAACTGGTCAATTGATGCATCATCCAGAATACTGCATGCGGGTGCAGTAAGGCATCACCATCAATACATACCAAAAATTCATATTGACTGATCATGGTCCCTGCCCGCAAGGCATAGGCTTTGCCCTGATTTTCAGCCAAATGGACTACACGAAGTTTTGGATATTGTGCTGCCAGTTCATCTAAAATTTCGGCTGTTTTATCGCTACTGCCATCATTGACTGCAATCACTTCAAACAGTGGATATTGCGTCTGCATGGCATATCGAATGGTCGCATGGACTTGTTCTTCCTCATTAAAACAAGGGATGATAATACTACAGCCCTCTTCGCTCGGTTCAGGCAAATCATTTTGACGATATTCGCGCTTAAAATAAAACCAGATTCCGCCTGCAATCCATAACCACGCCATAAACAGTGGATAGAAAAATGCAAAACCAAAATATAAGTCGCTCAGATCAAGTTTTGCAAAGTTCATCATCATATCAATGTGCTATTTTGGTCTGGAATGGGTCGCGATATTCCAAAGGGCTTTCGTTTAAACTGAGTGATGTATAAAGGTGTTGATGAACCTGCTCTCCCATATTCACATGATAGTTTTCTATCCCTAATTTCTGTATAGACAGTTGTCTAAGTACTGCATAAGCATCTTGATAATGCTGCCATTGATGCGCAGTCGCTTGAGGATTCACCTCAAAAGTCACCATCAAATGCTGTCTTTCTTGCTCATTCAAATGTGCAATTGCATGTTTAAGGTCTGAAAAGTGCGATGCAGATTGAACGGGATCAATGCTGATATAGATAAAATCGGCATGATCTGGAATCAGCTGAATCACTTGTTTTAAACCTTTAAATGAGGTTTCGTTGCCATCTACTTTTAAAGCTGTTTGATAATTGTTACTGATATCGGCATAATATTTTGACGCTTTTTTGGTCTGGTTTTTAATGTCAATAATCTGCTGCACAGCTGTTTGACATTCTGCTGTCCATTTCTCTTGCGCCAAAGCACAATTCAGACTAGAGCCTGTATCCAACATTAAACCTCCAATTGAGCTATTATTTTTCACCAAATCTGTAGTGAAATCTGCCAAGCTATAGCCTTGTTGGGTTTGCAAACTGAGTGGTAACTCGGCATATACGCGATGACCAACCCGTGTGCGTGCTTGCCACACTGTACGGTTGAGCAAATCCTGCTGCATTTTCAGTTGGCGGTTTGGAAAATACGCAACATCCACTTTGCCATCGGCATTGCTGTCTGCCACCACTTTTAATAACAAGGTATTGGTTTTAAGTGCATTGACCTGATTTAAAAGCTGCCCCAGTTTTTGGTCAGCTTGGTCATAACTTGCAGCAGCCATATCGGCTAAGTTATAGCGTAAAATACTTTTGCGTTGCTTATACGGTGCACGGGTATAAGTTAAAAATTCACGCATGCCTTCATGAATCACTTCTGGCGTTGGGTTATCCATAATCAAAGCACGTTGATAGGTCTTTTCCGCATCAGCGAGGGTCAAAACACTACCCAAACTGAATGACATTGGAAATCCTGCTTCTATTGCAATATCTTCTGTTTCGTTACTTGCTGCACCGTAAGGCCAGAAAATTGCTCTGCTTTCTACACCTAACTCTTTTTCCAATACCTGTTTAGAGCGTTTTAAATCTGCCAAAATGCGTTGTTTATATGCTGCGTCACTTTCATAGCTTTTGGTTTTTTCATCATACAAACGCGTAATTGCCGCAGGCTGCTTATTTTGTTGCGGATTCGACAAAATACCAGAGTGCAAGTTATCACTGTGCGATACAAACTCGACCAAACCAGAGCGCTGAATTTCACGCATCTGATCCCAGTTCATTAAGTTTCCAGAACCATAAGCTTCATAGGCAGCTTGGGTATTACCGTTAATCCAGCTGGTTGGAATGGCAAAAACCGCAGGCACTTGGTACAGCTTGAGCAATGGAAAAATTTTGGTATAGCTGCTGAGTGCACCATCATCTACCGTAATTAATACGGCTTTTTCAGGCAAAGGTTTTTTAAACTGACGCGCCTGCCACACATCTTCTAAACGAATGGGCTGCCAGCCATTTGTCTTAATCCACGCTAAAAATTGGGCAAAGTTTTTGGTGCTTATTGCATAT
Source organism: Acinetobacter sp. UBA801 (assembly GCA_002296655.1). GTDB lineage: Bacteria > Pseudomonadota > Gammaproteobacteria > Pseudomonadales > Moraxellaceae > Acinetobacter. The sequence goes on along the minus strand of DBIN01000015.1, from coordinate 20,730 downwards.
ACATCACGATCACCTCTTTTTTTGACATCATCACGAACATCGTGAAAAGTCAGGGTGACAAACGAATAAGCTTGTGGGTTGTCTATATTAGTTGAAGTTGTGTCAATTGCATTAGGCTCTGCCTGTGTTGCACTATTAGCAAATGCCGAAGCTGCGCCACCACTGAGCAATGCCAGACACATTGCACTTAAAATACTGATTTGTTTTTTCATTAGAAGCGTCCCTCAAAACCTAAAACTGCATAGGTTTTTTCTTCATCCTTACCATCGTAAGGATGTACTCCCCACCCCACTCCATAATTCAACTTCCAAGTTCTGGAAAGTTGCCATTCATGTCCATAAAAAAAGTTATAAATCGGATCATTTGAATAACCTTTTTGTTGATAGGTACCGACAGTCGCTTCAAAATGCTGATTCAAATGATGCTCATAATTACGCCATGTCATCCAATCGTGCGCTAAGCGTAATTCAAGGCTGTGGCTGTGTTCAGGGTTAAAATAATTGGTTGCAATGTTATCGTTTTGACCATAATAACCTGCAATGGTTGCTGTGGTTAAATGATGCGGAGCTGAATAAATTCGCTGGCTAAAAAATGCCGACGTTTCATGGCGTGTATTGCCATCATCAATATCAGTCAATTGGTATTGCAAGCCCGCTTTACGTGACTCATTTTGTTGCCAGTTCAAACCAACCAAATAAGACTCACCCTCGTAACTATCCCGAATGGCTTGCAGGGGAATATCTGCCTGCGTATTAAAATTAAGACGATATTGCCAATGATCATTTAAGGCATGCGTCCAGTCCAGCTCAACGCCAAAACGGCTATCGTCTACGCTATTGGACAACAAAATACTGGCTGCTTTACGTTGCTTGTTCCACTCTAAACCTAAACCGACCCGCTGATCATCTATTTTCCCTTCTTGGTATTTTGACCAGCGGTAAGTATGATCGGCAAACAGACGATAATGATCATTCATCCACGGACTATTAAGACGCGTCCAATGATTCTGTTCATTGCTGCCTTTAAGCTGATTTAAAAGTTGTTGATCAGACTTACTTTCCGACCAAGTACTTGAATGCTGAATCGAAAAATGTTCCCGATCATTCAACTCTTTGCGGCTACGTTGCACCGCAGTATCATCAGGTACAGTTTGATATAAATACTGATTGATAGCACGCCAACGCTCAATATCACCCAAAGTCTGTGCATTTTGCATCTGATTGATTTGCGTGGTTTGGCTAATTGGCGTCATGCCGTTCCATTGAGATACCGTATGTTCGGCATCTAAAGGTTTTTCACGCCAACGTTGAATGAGTGCTAAATTATTTTGGAAAGCGACATTGCTCGGTGCGTGTTCAACCAAATTTTGAAAATACTGCTCGGCCTTGGCATGTTGATTTCGATAGGCATAATTCAAACCTTTCAAACTCAAATATTCCAAGCGATCTGAATGTGTGGTTCGCTCTACACCTTTGGCATCACTATAACTAAAGGTCGGCAGCGTTTTATCCATCTCTTGAATCAGCTGATTGGCCTGTTTAAATTTTTCCTGCTCGATATAGGCATAATACAAACCTGCGTATACCGAATAATCGACATAATTCTTTTCTTTAAACAAACTCAAATACAGCGGTTCAGCCTTAGCAGGTTGTTGCAGTTTCAAATATGCATCGGCAATGGCATGACGTACATAAGCAGGCATATCTAGCGGTTGCACATCGACCTGAGGCAAAGTTGCAATCACATCTTTTGCACGATTACGCTGGTTTAAAGCATAGAGATATTCATAATAAAAGCGACGTTGCAAATCGGGCTGATCTGTCAACTGAGGGATATAAGCTTGCATGTCGGCTAGAACTGAATCTAAAAGCCGAAAAGCATACTCACCTTCATTCCGATAACTGGCAGATTTATAAAATTGCACCGCATCGAGAATTCTTTGTGAAAAGTCTTGTAATTTTGCCGCAAAAATCAAGTTTGGCTGATCTAAATGATGGGTTTGCATATAGGCTTCAGCACGTGCCTGATCTGCATTCAACAATAGAGCCAATACATATTGTTCCTGCGCATTGCCTGTCACCTGCTGTGCTAAAGATGCCTCAGCAGCTTTTAGCGCCTCTACAGGCATTTCTAATAGTCTATAAACATAAGACAATTGTGCTAAATAATCTGCACTTAGCGTCGCTGCATGGATGCTTTTTACATCTTGACGTGCTTGTTCAATTTGACCTGATTCAACATGCAATACTGCACGCCAAACTTGCCAAGAGTCAGCAGGTTTCACCTGTTGAAATTGTTGCACCAATGCTAAAGCAGCGGGATATTGTTTTAAATCACGCAAAGTTTTAATCGCGCTGACTTGTCCATATTCAGGAAATTGCGCTGCCTGAATAGCGTTCAAATATGGCAACTGATGCAGACCAATTTTATTGTGACTATAAGCTATCACAATATAATCTGCTAAAAGCTTTTGATTTTGTGGATATTGCTGCAGCAAGGACTCAAGTTGCTGAAAGCCAGCATCAATTTGCCCTGAACGTATTGCAACAACGCTTTGTTCACGCAGTTGATCCACACTCTCTTGTGCATAAACCGTTGGAAACAGTGACATGCAAGATAATGCAGACACATAATAGATTGAAAATTTCTTTCTTCTTGTTAACACGCGCTACTCCGCACATAAAATGTAATTAATGTGAAATATTTCGCAATATTATGCCTATCTTTGATAGCAACACTTTGGACAAAATGCAAGACACTTACATAATTTATACCGAATCAACACATATTATATACTTTATCTCTCAATTCTGGCTAATTTTTCAGCATAAAAAATCCCCAATATTGGGGATTGAGTGCTGAATAAAATCAAGCTCTTCAAGATTTGACTTATTTAAGCAAACCTTGATCTTTTAATACTTGCCACATAGTAGAACCCAATTCTGCAGGGCTACGCGTATAAGCAATTCCAGCACGTTCAAAAGCTGCAAATTTTTCTTCCGCAGTGCCTTTACCGCCTGAAATAATTGCACCCGCATGTCCCATACGCTTACCTTTAGGTGCTGTCACTCCAGCAATATATCCCACCACAGGTTTATTGACATTCGACTGTATATATTCCGCCGCTTCTTCTTCTGCCGTACCACCAATTTCACCAATCATAATAATCGCATCGGTGTCTGGGTCGTCTTGGAATAATTTTAAAGCATCAATTTGGTTCATACCTGGAATTGGGTCGCCACCAATCCCGATACAAGTCGATTGTCCTAAGCCCAACTTGGTGGTTTGTGCCACAGCTTCATAGGTCAAAGTACCTGAGCGTGAAATAATGCCAATTCGTCCTGGTTGATGAATATGCCCTGGCATGATGCCAATTTTGCATTCACCTGGTGTAATCACACCTGGGCAGTTTGGACCCACCAAACGTGTACCATTGCCATTGGTTTCTAAATAACGCTTAGCTTTAAGCATGTCGATGGTGGGTACACCTTCTGTAATCACCACAATCAAACCCACGCCAGAATCAACTGCTTCTACAATCGAATCTAAAACAAACGGTGCAGGTACATAAATCACCGATGCATCTGCACCTGTTTCACGTACTGCTTCTTTCATGGTATTAAATACGGGTAATTCCAAGTGAGTTTGACCACCTTTTCCTGGCGTTACCCCACCCACCACTTTGGTTCCATAATCAAGTGCTTGTGCTGAGTGAAAAGTACCATTTTTACCAGTGAAACCTTGTACCAATACTTTGGTGTTTTTATTAATTAATACGCTCATCCTGATTCTCCTTAAGCTTTCACTGCAGCAACAATTTTTTCTGCGGCATCAGATAAGCCATTAGCAGAAATAAGTTTTAAGCCTGATTCATCTAGTAATTTTGCACCGAGTTCTGAGTTGTTCCCTTCTAGGCGAACCACCACAGGTACCGTCACATTTACTTCCTGAACCGCTGCAATAATTGCTTCCGCAATCATGTCACAACGTACAATTCCACCAAAAATATTAATCAGTACGCCTTTAACCGAGTGATCTGCCAAAATAATTTTAAAGGCTTCAATCACGCGTTCTTTGGTTGCACCACCACCTACATCTAAGAAGTTTGCAGGCTGACCGCCATAGAGTTTAATAATATCCATAGTCGCCATTGCTAGACCTGCGCCATTCACCATACAACCGATATTGCCTTCTAAAGCAACATAGTTCAGGTCAAATTCGGATGCACGCAATTCACGTTCATTTTCTTGTGTTTTATCGCGCAGTGCCAAGACTTCAGGCAAACGATACAGCGCATTAGAATCAATACCGACTTTGGCATCCACACATAAAATGTCGCCATTTTCACGTACAGACAATGGATTAATTTCAAATAAGGCAAAATCATTATCGATAAATGCCTGATAAGCCGCTGTCATAATCTTCACAAACTGCGTGATTTGACTATCTTTAAGTTTTAATGCAAAGGCCACTTCACGTGCCTGAAATGGCAACAAACCCACTAAAGGATCAACTTCTACTTTAATAATTTTTTCTGGGGTTTCTTCCGCCACTTTCTCAATATCCACACCACCTTCGGTAGATGCCATAAAAGTGACGCGACGGCTAGAACGATCCACCACTGCACCCAAATACAGTTCACGCTCTACAGGATAAACATCTTCAGCCACTAAAATACTGTTTACAGGCTGACCATAGGCATCGGTTTGATAGGTGACCAAGCGTGTTCCAAGAATTTGGTTAGCATAATCTGCTGCTTCTTGTGCAGATTTTACGACCTTCACGCCGCCCGCTTTACCGCGACCACCTGCATGTACCTGAGCTTTCATCACCGCAAATTTACCGCCGAGTTGCTCGAAAGCTTGCACGGCTTCTACGGCTGTAGTGGCCAAAATGCCTTCTTGCACTGGCATACCATATTTTTTTAATAGCGCTTTTGCTTGATACTCATGTAGATTCATTGACTAACCTTTTACTACTTCTTTTATTCAGTTATCACCATCAATATCAAACCGAAGTTTTAATATTGCTTTCCTTGTGTGGTGTTTTTCCTATGCTCTTTACTTTTAGATGATTATTCCCATAAATACAACCATCAAATGTAAAAAGAGCGGCCTAAGCCGCTCTTTTTAGTGTTATTTACGTTTACGCTGAATCGCGTGAATCGCACGCCCATCTACAGCTAAAGCGGCTTCATGCACCACTTCAGAGAAGGTTGGGTGACCAAATGTCATTAATTGTAAATCTTCAACTGAAGATACAAACTCAAGTGCAATCATACCTTGGTGAACGATATCAGACGCAGCAGGTCCAATCACGTGCATACCCAATAAACGATCTGTTTTTGCATCTGCAACAAACTTCACAAAACCAGCACCTTCGCCTGCAGCTAAAGCACGACCATTTACCGCGAAACCGAATTGACCAGTTTTCACTTCGTGGCCTTTTTCTTTGGCTTGCTCTTCAGTTAAACCAACCCACGCCGCTTCAGGGTGTGTGTAGATTACTGAAATGATTGTGTCGTAGTTAACTTGTGCAGCATGACCGTGAATACGCTCAACAGCCATTACGCCTTCTTCCATTGCTTTGTGTGCAAGCATTGGACCACGTACCAAGTCACCAATTGCATATACACCTTCAACAGAAGTTGCACACCAATCGTTTACTTCAACTAAGCCACGTTCAGTCAGTTTAATACCGCAATCATCTGCCAATAAACCTTCAGCATAAGCACGACGACCTACACAAACGATCAATTTATCGAAAGTTTGTTCTTTGTCTTCACCGCCTTGGGTATATTTAACAGTCACTTCACGACCATTAACATCAGTACCTGAAACTTTCGCACCAATACGGATATCCATGCCTTGCTTAGTCAAGAGTTTTTGGTAGTCTTTCGCCAAAGCTTTGTCAGCCATTGGTAAGAATGCATCCATTGCTTCAAATACAACAACTTCTGCACCTAAACGACGCCATACTGAACCAAGTTCAAGACCAATTACGCCTGCACCAATCACACCTAAACGCTTAGGCACTTCAGGGAATTCTAATGCACCAGTAGAATCAACAATAATGTCTTGATCTACAGGAGCAACAGGAATACTTACAGGAACCGAACCAGTCGCAAGAATCACATATTTAGGCTCTAAAACCTGAGTTTCGCCTTCATGAGAAACGAATTCAACTTTTTTACCAGCAAGTAGTTTACCAGTACCTTGTAACCATTCGATGCCATTACCTTTAAGTAATTGCGCAACACCACCAGTCAATTGCTCAACGACTTTGTCTTTACGCGCTAGCATTTTAGACAAATCGAAAGCAACTTCACCCGTTGTAATACCGTGGTCATCTAAATGCTTAACAGTATCTTCATAACGATGTGAAGAATCTAGTAATGCTTTAGATGGGATACAACCCACGTTTAAGCATGTACCACCCAAAGATGGTTTACCTTTGTGAATACGTTTTTCGATACACGCAACTTTAAAGCCAAGTTGAGCCGCACGAATTGCCGCTTCATAACCACCTGGGCCACCGCCAATAACAACAAGATCAAATTGTTGAGACATTTTTATCTCCAAAAATGGGCTTAGAGGATCGCTCCGAGCCCACTGATTTATTCTTTAGAATTAAAGGTCAAGGATGAGTTTAGCTGGCTCTTCTAACAATTCTTTGATTGTTACAAGGAAACCTACAGCTTCTTTACCATCAATTAAACGGTGGTCATAAGAAAGCGCTAAGTACATCATTGGCAAGATTTCAACTTGACCATTTACCGCCATAGGACGCTCTTGGATTTTGTGCATGCCCAAGATTGCAGTTTGTGGCGTGTTTAGAATTGGTGTAGATAACAATGAACCGAAAGTACCACCGTTAGTAATGGTGAATGTACCGCCAGTCATATCTTCAATACCAAGCTTACCGTCACGTGCTTTGTAAGCATAGTCACGAATACCATTTTCTACTTCAGCATAGTTCATGCGGTCTGTATCACGTAATACAGGAACCACTAAACCACGGTCAGAAGAAACTGCAACACCGATATCGTAGTAACCGTGATACACGATGTCTTCGCCATCAATAGAAGCGTTTACTGCTGGGTAGCGTTTCAATGCTTCAGTTGCAGCTTTCACGAAGAAAGACATAAAGCCTAAACGTGCACCATGACGTTTTTCAAATGCGTCTTTGTATTGTGCACGCATTTCCATGATTGGCTTCATGTTCACTTCATTGAATGTTGTCAACATTGCAGTTTCTTGAGTCGCTGCAAGTAAACGCTCTGCCACGCGCTTACGTAAACGCGTCATAGGAACACGTTTCTCGATACGCTCGCCTACCGCAACGCTTAATGGCGCAGCTGCAGCAGCAGGTTTAGCTTGATGATTTGCAACATCTTCTTTAGTGATACGACCACCACGACCTGTACCAGATACGTCTGCAGCATTGATACCTGTTTCAGTCAATGCTTTACGTACTGCCGGTGCTTGGTCAGCAACAGGTTGTGCACGCTCAATAACTGGCGCAGCGCCCGCTTCAGTTTTCGCTGCAGCTTGCTCTACTTGACCTTCAGACTGAACAGCTTGAGTTTGAGTAGCGCCAGATACAGCACCAGCTTCAAATTGAGCAATTACTTCGTCTGAAAGAACAGTATCGCCTTCATTTTTAATAATTGCAGCGATGGTGCCATCCGCAGGAGCGACTACTTCCAAAACAACTTTATCGGTTTCAATATCACAGATCACTTCATCACGTGAAACTGCTTCACCTGGCTGTTTGTGCCAAGTTGCAATCGTACCGTCTGCAACTGACTCTGGAAATACCGGTGCTTTAATTTCGGTTGCCATTATTTCGAATCTCCTGTTATTCAGCTACGATCGCAAGCGCGTCATTAATGAGCTGAGCTTGTTGTTTTGCATGCAAATATGGTGAACCACACGCTGGTGCTGCAGATGCTTCACGACCCGCATAACTAATGCGAATCTGTTTACCAGTTTTCATTACGTCATCATATAAGCGTGGCGCGATGAATAACCAAGCACCTTGGTTCTTCGGTTCTTCTTGAGTCCAAACAAGCTCTTTTACGTTTGGATAAGAAGCAAGAACTTCTGCAAGACGTTGTTCTGGGTATGGATACAACTGTTCAATACGAACAATTGCAGTATTGTTCAATTCTAATTCACGACGCTTTTCAAGCAAGTCGTAATACACTTTACCACCACACAATACCAAACGAGTCACGTCTGCTTTGTTGATGTTGTCAATTTCATCAATCACAGTCTGGAATGTACCAGTTGCAAGCTCATCAAGGTTAGACACGGCTAACTTGTGACGAAGTAAAGACTTCGGCGACATGATGATCATTGGCTTACGGATTGGACGAATTGCCTGACGACGTAAAGCGTGGAAAATCTGTGCAGGTGTTGTTGGTGTCATCACTTGCATGTTCTCTTCCGCACAAAGCTGTAAGAAACGCTCTAAACGTGCAGATGAATGCTCAGGACCTTGACCTTCATAACCGTGAGGAAGAAGCATTGTTAAACCACACACACGCTCCCACTTGGTTTCGCCAGATGAAATGAACTGGTCGATTACCACTTGAGCACAGTTTGCGAAGTCACCAAATTGTGCTTCCCAAATAATCAAGCTCTTTGGAAGCGTTGTCGCATAACCATATTCAAATGCCAATACTGCCATTTCAGACAATAAAGAGTCATAGATTGCAACGCGTGGTTGGTTCTCTTTAATGTGGCAAAGTGGAATATAAGTTTTACCATCGACTTGGTTATGCAGTTTTGCATGACGGTGTGAGAAAGTACCACGACCAACGTCTTCACCAGTCAAACGCACAAGGTAACCCTCATCCAACAAAGTTGCGTATGCCAAAGTTTCAGCTGCACCCCAGTTTAGTGGCATTTCACCTGTTTGCATTTTCAAGCGATCATCAATCACTTTAGCAACTTGGCGCTGCAGCACGAAACCTTCTGGAAGTTTACGCATGGTTTGACCAAGTTCTTTCAAACGCTCGATTGGGAAAGTTGTATCCCAATCGTCTGTATAGTCGTGACCCAAGTATGGCGACCAATCTACAAACATTTTGGTATTTGGCTCAAGCACCAATGCATTCGCAACGTGATTACCCGCTTCTAAATCTGTACGGTAATCTTCGATCATTTGATCTGCTGCTGCGCGATCCAACACACCTTCTTGCACCAATTGGTCAGCATACAAAGTACGTGTAGTAGGCTTTTTGTTGATCACTTGATACATCATTGGCTGAGTTGCTGCAGGCTCATCCGCTTCGTTGTGACCACGACGACGGTAGCAGAACAAATCAATTACAACGTCTTTACGGAATGTATGACGGAAATCGTGTGCCAATTGAGATACAAAAATCACCGCTTCAGGATCATCGCCATTCACATGGAAAATTGGCGCCTGAATCATTTTTGCAATGTCAGTACAGTATTCAGTAGAACGTGCGTCACGTGGGTCAGATGTTGTGAAACCAACTTGGTTGTTAATCACAATGTGAACTGTACCACCTACGGTATAACCGCGAGTTTGTGACATTTGGAAGGTTTCTTGGTTAACACCTTGACCTGCAAATGCTGCATCACCGTGTACGATTAATGGCAATACATCATCACCACCAATGTCTTTACGACGTACTTGACGTGCACGTACAGAACCCTCAACCACAGGTCCAACAATTTCTAAGTGCGATGGGTTAAACGCAAGTGCCAAGTGTACTTCACCACCCGGAGTCATCACGTTCGATGAGAAACCTTGGTGATATTTTACGTCCCCAGAACCTTTTTTGTGCAAGCTCTTACCTTCGAACTCACCAAACAAGTCTGCTGGGTTTTTACCCATGATGTTCACAAGTAGGTTCAAACGACCACGGTGTGGCATCCCAATCACGACTTCTTTACATCCAACAGTACCCGCACGTTGAATGATTTCATTGACCATCGGGATAAATGATTCACCGCCCTCTACACCAAATCGTTTTGCACCAACGTATTTATTGCCTAAAAATTTTTCTAGACCTTCAGCTGCTGTTAAGCGCTCAAGAACGTGTTTCTTTTGATCTGCAGTAAATGCAAACTTACCACGCGCACGTTCTAAGCGTTGTTGAATCCAGCGTTTTTCTTTGGTATCAACAATGTGCATGTATTCTGAACCAATTGAACCGCAGTAGATCGCCTCCATGGCATCAACCATTTCGCCCAATGTGGCTTCAGATTTACCAATTTCTAAATTACCTGTACGGAAAACAGTATCTAAATCGGACTTAGTTAAGCCATGCGCAGCAAGGTCAAGATCAGGCACGTCTTCACGTTTTGCCAAACCTAGTGGATCTAATTTTGCTTTTTGGTGACCACGGTTACGGTAAGCAGCAATCAGTTGCAACACGCCAATTTGACGTTGTTCATGTTCAGAACTCACTGAACTCTGAACAATGGCTTGAACGCGATTAGAATTACGACCTAATAAAAGGAATTGCTCACGTACATTACTGTGTGGTTGATCACCCTTCGGGAATTTATCGAAATATTCGCGCCAATCAGCACCGACTGATTCCGGTGACGTTAAATAATGCTCGTAAAGTTCTTCAATATACGCTGCACTATCAGCGGAAAGTTCAGTGTCAAGACGCAGTGCGTCAGCAACTTCTTGCATTTGTGGACCCATTTCCTATTGCAAAAACATTTTCCAGGATGCTTTTTAAGCAAACCCATGATTGATAATGTCAAATTGGTAACATGACATTAGTCCCCAATCGACATAAGTCATGAGGCGTTATCACTACATTAGGAAAACCCAATGTCATTTATGAATCATAACGCCCTCACTGGCATCATCACTCACATATATACTCGACCTAAGCCGAGCAATTTTTTGCAAAATCGTTTTAGAAAAAATAAGTGCTCAGTCTTAGCTTTTCTAATACGACTTTTCTGCGATAGTCCTGATTTAATAACACATCATTTGCACTTAAAATGTTGATAAAATGTACAAAAATTCAACATTTTTCAAATGTATTCATTTATTAATCGTAACATGATCTCAGAAATGCAATTGATTTTTTTGACACATACCTCCTATAAATTGGCGAAATACATTGATTCTATTTTCATCTAACATATGGTGCTTTATTTAAAAAACAGATGCAATTTAGACCAAAGTCCAACACCACTATTTTAGATAAAAGAAAAGAGAGCACATCTCTCAATCTGCCCTCTCACTTACACGTTATATGATAACATCTATAAATAAATATTGCAGCTAATCTTGGCATTTACCCATGCATTACAACAAAATAGCAGCACTGGATTACAATTGTGTGCAACTTTAGTCGGCTAAATGCCGTTTTTGTCTATTTATCCAACAGCTATACTTAAAAATATCGAATACTCATTTTTTAACCACAATTTTGTATGCAATATTTTTCATTTTCGCACCCATCAAAAACAAGTTACGTATCACACGACTTTTACAGTAATTGTAGCACAAAAAAAGCACACCCTTAGGTGTGCTTTTCTCAACTGAGATCACGCAGTCTATTAGCCAGCCATATCTAAAAGCATATTACGGATATGACCGATTGCTTTAGTTGGGTTCAAGCCTTTAGGGCATACAGATACACAGTTCATGATACCTTTACAACGGAACAAAGAGAATGGGTCGTCAAGACGAGCCAAACGCTCTTGAGTTGCAGTATCACGCGAATCGATAATGAAACGGTATGCATTCAACAATGCTGAAGGACCCAAAAACTTGTCCGGGTTCCACCAGAATGATGGGCAAGATGTAGAACAACATGCACAAAGAATACATTCATACAAACCATCAAGATGTTCACGATCTTCTTGAGATTGTAAACGCTCTTTTGGCGGTGCAGGTTGGTTGTTGATCAAGAACGGATGAATCTTATTGTACTGATCATAGAACTGATTCATATCAACAACTAAGTCTTTAATTACAGGAAGACCTGGAAGTGGGCGAATAGTAATCACTTCTGGTAAATCGTTTAGGTTCCAAAGACATGCTAAACCGTTTTTACCATTGATGTTTACACCATCAGAACCACAAATACCTTCCCGACATGAACGACGGAAAGTCAAAGATTCATCTTGTACTTTCAACTCAAGAAGTGCATCAAGCAACATACGATGCTTATCAGTCAATTCAAGTTTAAAAGTTTGCATGTACGGTGCTTTATCCTTATCAGGATCGTAGCGGTAGATATTAAATGTACGAGTACCTCTACTCATCTTACTTCTCCTAATTAGAATGTACGTGGTTTAGGTGGAATAGCAGCTACAGTAAGCGGCTTGTAACGTACTGGTTTGTACTCAAGACGGTTATCTGTAGAGAACCATAAAGTATGCTTCATCCACTCATCATCACGACGACCATAAGAATAAGTTGGGTGATCTGGTGGTAACTCAAAGTCTACAACAGTATGCGCACCACGACATTCTTTACGGGCAGCAGCTGAGATCAGTGTCGCTTTAGCAACTTCATACAAGTTTTCAACTTCTAATGCTTCTACACGTGCAGTGTTGAACACTTTAGATTTATCTTTCAAATGAATGTTACGAACACGTGGTTCAAGCGCAAGAATTTGTTTCACACCTTCATCAAGCAATGCTGAAGTACGGAATACACCTGCGTGGTCTTGAACGATGTTACGAATTGCATCAGCAACTTCTTGAGCGTTTTCACCTGAAGTCGATTCGTCAAGTTTACGAATACGGTTCACAGTGTTTTCAAGTACAGTTGTTGGAAGTGGTTCGTACTCACCATCGTGTTGCTTAGTCACATACTCAATGATGTGTTGACCCGCAGCTTTACCAAATACAACCAAGTCAAGCAATGAGTTTGTACCTAAACGGTTAGCACCGTGTACAGATACACATGAACACTCACCAATTGCATAGAAACCTTTTACTGGTTTAGCAAAGTCACGGTCACCCGCGTTGGTTGTATATGTATCAGTTTCTGCGTTGTAGTTCGCAACCAACTCTTGAGTTTCACGGCTTTCTGGAACAACCACTTGACCATGAATATTGGTTGGAATACCACCCATTTGGTAATGGATTGTAGGTACAACAGGAATTGGCTCTTTAGTACAATCAACGTTCGCGAATTTCTTACCAATCTCAAATACAGATGGAAGACGCTTCATGATTGTGTCTGCACCTAAGTGCGTCATATCAAGCAAGATGTAGTCTTTGTTTGGACCACAACCACGACCTTCTTTAATTTCTTGGTCCATAGAACGTGATACGAAGTCACGTGGCGCCAAGTCTTTCAAAGTTGGTGCATAACGCTCCATGAACGGTTCGCCTGAATCGTTACGAAGGATACCACCCTCACCACGACAGCCTTCCGTTAACAATACGCCCGCGCCCGCAACACCTGTTGGGTGGAACTGCCAGAATTCCATATCTTGTAATGGAATACCTGCACGCGCAGCCATACCAAGACCGTCACCAGTGTTGATATATGCGTTTGTAGATGCACGGTACACACGACCTGCACCACCTGTAGCAAACAATGTCGCTTTCGCTTGGAATACTGCGATTTTACCTGTTTCTTGGTCAATTGCAGTCACACCTAGTACATCGCCAGCTTCGTTACGGATCAAATCAAGAGCGATCCATTCTACGAAGAATTGAGTGCCCATTTTCACGTTGCTTTGATAAAGCGTGTGAAGAAGTGCGTGACCTGTACGGTCAGCTGCAGCACATGCACGTGGAACTGCTTTTTCACCGTAGTTTGCAGAGTGACCACCGAATGGACGTTGGTAAATTGTACCGTCTGCGTTACGGTCAAATGGCATACCCAAGTGTTCTAATTCATAAACCACTTGTGGCGCTTCACGCGTCATGAATTCAATCGCGTCTTGGTCGCCCAACCAGTCAGAACCTTTTACCGTGTCGTAAAAGTGGTAGTGCCAGTTATCTTCTTGCATGTTACCAAGAGATGCACCAATACCACCCTGCGCTGCAACAGTGTGTGAACGTGTAGGGAATACTTTAGTCAATACCGCAACTTTCAAACCTGCTTGAGCAAGTTGGTAAGATGCACGCATACCTGAACCACCACCACCAACAATGACTGCGTCAAAGAATTGGTGTGGAATATTTGTATAATCTTCTTTAGGGTTAATCGCGCCCATGATATCTTCCTATCAATTCGCCCAGAAAATCTGGATTGCCCAGATTGCGTATGCAAAAACAGCAATAATCACTGCTGAAGTCAGCACTAGGCGTAAACCTGAAGCTGAAGGACCCATTTGACGAGTAGTCACATAGTCAGTGAATACTTGCCACATACCGATCCAAGCATGTGCAACAAGAGATAAGACTGCCAATAAAGACATAATCTTCATTGGTAATGTCATCATAAAGCCGTACCACTGTTCAAAGTTGAATCCACCGTTAAGAAGAATCCAACCAAATACCACAACGGTATAAACAGCAAGAACAACAGCACTAATACGTTGGATAAACCAATCGCGAGAACCTGAACCCGTTAAACCTGTAGCACTTTTCATTAGATTACAATCCATACAAATGCTGCAACTATACCGATAGCAGACAAGATCAATGAAATAGTAGCTGCAATGCGACCACTTTGCAGTTCTTCTGCAAAACCAAGGTCAGCAAGTAAGTGCTTAACACCAGCAATGAAGTGATAGATTAAGCCGGCTACAAATACCCATACGATAAAGCGCACAAAGAAACCGTTAAAAATTTCTTGAACTTGAGCAAAACCTTCAGGTGAAGACAAAGACTTGTCTAACAACCATAAAAGTACCGGTACGAGTAAAAATACGATGACACCAGAAAGACGGTGTAGAATTGATGCAATAGCCACGGGCGATTTTAAGTTTACTTCTAAAACTTGACCCATGGACAAATTGACAGGTCTGTTGCTTTTCACAGCGGGCATCCTGTAAGTAAAAACTCCATCCGGAGTTTGTTGGAATAAATTCGAAGGAAAGCTGGCATTGTCAGGCAAATTCATGCCTAACCTTAAAACGACACTGAATTATAAAACGTCAACTGTTAAAATACAAACAACTCTACTCGGCTTTTTGGCTAAAAATCCTTTAAATAAGAATCATTAACAATTATAAAAGCAAACCACTCGCCATCAATAACCACACAAGCAAACATAAACCCATGTTTTTTAAATCAATTATTAAAATAAAAATTCCTAGCAGCGCAATAAACAGCTTTAGAATATTTAGACTAAAGATAAATTTGTACTTTATTTTTCTGGTGTTTTTAAGTTTTCACATACTTATATATAAATAGCAGCACTATATATGTATGTACTCCACTTCTTGCCGTAATTTAAAACTAGAGTGTGAGACACTTAAGCCCAGACAGCTCCATCACTTTGTTTGATTATGCTGCGCCTGATCGTAAATCAAACGTTGATGACGACACAGACATCAATCTATTTATTCAATTTATATTTACTTGACACACTTTAGATAAATAAATATTTAAAATAACAATCATCATGCGAATGAATGACTTATCCAGTATTTTTTGTATCTGTATGGATAAATAACCGCGCTTTATTCACAAAGAATTCATCATTTCCCACTCAAAATATGATGGATCATGGCTATTTTCTGAAGTTCAATCAGTCATTTTTTGATCAATCAATATCGAATTTAAATACCAGACTCACTGCTCACTCCAACCAATCTGACCACCCTACCGTGTATATAAAAACGTGTAAGTTATGAGAATTAGATAGATTTAAGTATCAGACAGAATCCTGCCAAAGAAATAGCCCATCAAAACCAGTATTTAAAATTGCTTACAATTAATCCGTATTGATGATTTTTTTCTGCACATCCAACAAATTTTGACTTATGATACTGCGGCTGTGCTGTGATTTTATTGATTTTTTTACTGGAATTTTTTCGGCTTTTTCTGCAAACAGTCGTCTACTTAATCCATAAGTATAATTGACAAAATTTCAGTACTCTCTAATCTTAGAGCAAATTTTTAATCCGTCTGACTTGCGCATTAAAAGATTGATACTTCGAGTCAGATCAACATTCACCAGGACAGGAGATCTATTGAATGTCTGAAGCAACTGGCAAAAAAGCCGTATTACAGCTTGATGGAAAAGAAATTGAATTACCAATTTACAGCGGCACATTAGGCCCAGATGTAATTGACGTTAAGGATGTGTTGGCGGCAGGTCACTTTACTTTTGATCCTGGTTTTATGGCAACAGCGTCTTGCGAGTCTAAAATCACATTTATTGATGGTAACAAAGGTATTCTTTTACACCGCGGTTACCCAATTGACCAATTGGCAACTAAAGCTGACTACTTAGAAACTTGCTATTTATTATTAAATGGCGAGCTTCCAACAGCTGAACAAAAAGCTGATTTTGACGCAAAAGTTCGCAACCACACTATGGTTCACGACCAAGTTAAGCGTTTCTATAACGGTTTCCGTCGTGATGCTCACCCTATGGCAATCATGGTAGGTGTTGTTGGTGCGTTATCTGCGTTCTATCACAACAACTTAGACATCGAAGATGTTAACCACCGTGAAATCACAGCGATTCGTTTAATCGCGAAGATTCCTACTTTAGCGGCTTGGAGCTACAAGTACACTGTTGGTCAACCATTTGTTTACCCACGTAACGACTTAAGCTACGCAGAAAACTTCTTGTACATGATGTTTGCTACTCCAGCAGACCGTGATTACAAAGTAAACCCTGTTCACGCTCGCGCAATGGATCGTATTTTCACGCTTCACGCTGACCACGAACAAAACGCGTCTACTTCAACTGTACGTTTAGCTGGTTCTACTGGCGCTAACCCATACGCATGTATCTCTGCAGGTATTTCTGCACTTTGGGGTCCTGCTCACGGTGGTGCGAACGAAGCTGTTCTTAAGATGCTTGATGAAATCGGCTCTGTAGAACACGTTGCTGAGTTCATGGAAAAAGTGAAGACTAAAGAAGTTAAACTTATGGGCTTTGGTCACCGCGTTTATAAAAACCATGACCCACGTGCGACTGTAATGAAGCAAACTTGTGACGAAGTACTTAACGACTTAGGTATCAACGATCCACAACTCGCTCTTGCAATGGAACTTGAGCGTATTGCGTTATCTGATGAATACTTCATCAAGCGTAACTTATACCCTAACGTAGACTTCTACTCAGGTATCATCCTTAAAGCGATTGGTATCCCAACAGAAATGTTTACTGTAATTTTCGCACTTGCACGTACAGTTGGTTGGATCAGCCACTGGTTAGAAATGCACAGCGGTCCTTACAAAATCGGTCGTCCTCGTCAGCTTTACACTGGCCACACTCAACGCGACATCAACCGTTAATTCGGTCTGCGTTGTAGCGTGTAAAACGCCACGACAAAAAAACCACCTTCGGGTGGTTTTTTTATTGCTTTTATTTAGCTCACCAAACTCATTTCTGTTTGGTTTGTCCTAAACCACAACCAAAACGTAAAATAAAATTTAGATCATTGCAGATTTAGGCTATATTTTTGATGTCTGCCACTTACGACTCATTTCTATGCTACAACTGCATTTATTCATTCTCAGCTTATTGATGCGACTGCTCAAACTAGATCAGTTTAGATGTCGAAGCCTAACTGCAATGGAAATACAGTTGTGCCAATCTGTGTTTGGCAATCTGATTGACTACAGCCAAGTCAAAGTCATGAACCATCCTTATTTGCCTTGGCAGCCACAGCACATTTTTATGGCCCCCTGTGGCTATATTCATGTGCGTAATCGGCATTATCTAGCCGACTACAGCCAAGCACACCGTGGCTATCAAGCGATCTTTATTCATGAGATGGCGCACATTTTACAGCATCAACATCACATCAATGTCTTACTGCGTGGTGCGGTATTGCAAACCGCGTATTTTTTGAGTTTTAAGCGTTACAATCCATATCATTATCGCTTAATTGAAGCGAAACCTTTTTTTGCTTACAACATTGAGCAACAAGGTGAAATTGCCAAAGATATTTTTCTTAATAAAATAGACAATATTATTTTAAACAGCCCGCACCGCTCGACTTAGCTCACTCATCTTGGTACATGCTTATTTCACGAAAAACACATGCATCATACAACCTAAAAATATAATGCTTTTCAAATAAATAGCATAAAAATTCTGTCACATTTCAATGATATTCTTGCAGACAAGACAATAAAGTGTATTCGATGCTAGCATCTATTCTAAATTAAGATAAAATAGCAAAAGTCTCCATTTTTGCACTGCAAAATAAGATCTTTATCTGTTAGATAATAAATGGTTTTTATTTGTGCCTTTCGGCAGTCGTTTAATCCACAATACACTACGCTGAAATTTTTATAACAATAATCATCAGCCACTTACGTGTATTCTACACCTATAGGAATAGGACTTAATTTAAATGAAATCTTTTAAAATTGCCCTTGCACAGTTCTCTCCACACATTGGCAATCTCGATGCAAATGCGCAAAAAATGCTTGAACAGGCAAATGAAGCGAAAAAACAACACGCAGATCTGATTATTTTTCCTGAACTTTCAATTTTGGGCTACCCTGCTGAAGATTTATTACTGCGCCCAAGCTTGAGTCAACGCACGAAACAAGCATTTGAACAATTACGTGAAATTAAAGATATTGTTTTAGTTTTCGGCTTTGTCAATGAAACTGAAGATGGTCAGCGCTTTAACTCGGCAGCCGTCATGAAAGATGGTAATATTCTTGGTATTTATAACAAACAAAATTTACCGAATTATGCCGTATTTGATGAGAAGCGTTATTTTGACGAAGGTCATCAACACTTAGTATTTGAATACCTTGGTCACAAGTTTGGCGTTTTAATTTGTGAGGATTTATGGTCTTTGCCAACTGTACAGCAATTGGCACAGTTGAATGTAGAAACTGCATTGGTCTTGAACGCTTCGCCTTATGAAGTGGGTAAACCGCAGCATCGTATACAGACCATGACCGAGCTAGCTAAGCAATTACATCTCAATCTGGTATATGTAAACCAAGTTGGCGGTCAAGATGATTTAATCTTCGATGGTACGAGCTTTGTGATTAACCAAGCAGGTAATGTTGCGCTACAAGCCCCAACCTACCAAGAAGGTTTGTTCTACGCAGAATATGACGCTGCACAGAAGCACTTTAAAACTGCCGAAATTAGCCCTGCTTTAGACACCCTTGCAGAAATCTATCAAGGTTTGGTACTCGCAACCCGTGACTACGTGCAACGCTCTGGCTTTCCAGGTGTGATTCTAGGCTTGTCAGGTGGAATTGATTCAGCACTCACCCTTGCTATTGCGGTTGATGCAATTGGTGCAGACAAGGTACAAGCAGTGATGATGCCGTACACCTACACCGCGCAAATTAGCGTTGAAGATGCTGCAGAGCAAGCCAAAACCTTAGGCGTGACTTTTGGTATCGCTGAAATTCACCCAATCGTAAATAGCTTTATGCAAACGCTGTATCCTTTCTTTGGTAACAGCCCTAGCGATGCCACAGAAGAAAATTTACAAGCCCGCGCACGCGGCACAATCTTAATGGGTCTGTCGAATAAGTTTGGCAACCTCGTGCTTTCTACAGGTAACAAATCTGAGCTAGCAGTTGGCTATTGCACGCTTTATGGCGATATGGTCGGTGGTTATGCGGTACTGAAAGATGTGTACAAAACCATTGTATTTGAACTGGCAAAATACCGTAACAGCATCGCTGATACCCCTGTGATTCCTGAACGTGTGATTACTCGTCCACCTTCAGCCGAATTGCGTCCTGACCAAAAAGACCAAGATTCTTTACCACCATACGAAGTACTCGATGCGATTTTGTATGCGTATATTGAGGAAGATCAAAGCCAAGAAGACATCATTGGCAAAGGCTTTGAACGTGCAATGGTCGAGAAAGTCATTCAATTGGTTGATCGCAACGAATACAAGCGTCGCCAAGGTGCATTAGGCCCACGTATTAGCTCGCGTGCTTTTGGTCGTGAACGTCGCTATCCACTAGTCAATGGTTGGAAAGCAGGAATTTAAAGCTAAAAGCATAGCTTAACGAGATATATAAAAAAACCAAGCTGTGGCTTGGTTTTTTTATACCAGCTATAAAACCAATGCTGCACTAAAAGCAACTTAAAATTTTGGCATAAAAAAAGACCAAGCTGAGAGCTTGGTCTATAAAAATGGTGGCTATGACGGGACTTGAACCTGTGACCCCCGCATTATGAGTGCGGTGCTCTAACCAACTGAGCTACATAGCCGTAAACTGTGTGCGCATTATCTAAACTTAGCTCTGCATCGTCAAGTATTTTAATTTACAAACGCTCACAGTTTAAGCAAAAACAGAGAGATTTGTTTAATTTTAATCAAATTACTATTTTCTTAGGGAAATTGTTAATATTAGACTTCTTGCGTTAGTCAAATTTTAAGCAGTCAAAAGCTATATTTTATAAGGTTTTAGCCAATTCAAAAATTAGATAAAACTATACTTTCGCAAGAGATACCGTCTGAAACGTCAAGCAAATTATCGAAAATTCATGCTCAATAATCTGCTTGATAAGGCTGTTGGTGTTTGAGTACACCATAACAAAGATGAACCAACTTTCTCATTGCAGCTCCAATCGCCATCATTTTGGTTTTACCATTAGCTAATAATCTTTCATTCATCCCTTTAATAT
>DBIN01000046.1 GCA_002296655.1 Acinetobacter sp. UBA801 | reverse complement strand
GCCAGAAAAATGAGTCGTTCTCGCTGTTCTAAACTAAGTGGTACAGAAACAATTCGAGGCATGTGTGAACATCTGTTAACTAAAAAAACTTTTTTCGCATGATTAGTTATTTTTGTCAACTTAGCTGTAATCTAAATCTTGGTCAGAAATTCAATTTTATTGCATTACAAATAAAAAACACTCATTCGCTTAACCTAGTCTTTTCATTTAAAAATGGGGGAATTAGTGAATGATGATTTAAAAACAACTTTAAAAAAATTTAAACACCATTAATTAAGGATGCTGGCTAAACAAATCAAAAATCACTTTTCTTAACCACTGATGACAGGTTTGGTGATGACAAGACGTATGCCAATACTGTCGTACAGGATAAGTTGGGAAATTCAACGGCGCACTTACTACTTGTAAATTCCCACGTGCCAACAATACCTCACTTAAATAATAAGGTACTGTCGCAATCATATCGGTTTCTTGCACAATTAAACCAACGCCCAAATAACTTGGAATACTCATTAAAATATTACGTCTTAAACCGCGATTGCTTAATTCATTTTCAATATGGTAGTGACCTATACTGGTATCCACATCGACATGCGATTCACGAATATAAGCTTCAACATCTAAACTTTTTTCACAAATACGTGGATGATCTTTACGACTAATCACCACATAATATTGTAAAAATAATTGCTGCTGATAAAAACCCTGTTCTAATTCAGGTAAAAATCCAATCGCAAAATCAATTTCACCATTTGCCATTTGATAACTGGTTTCACGGGTAATAGGACGAATTTTAATCCGTACCGAAGGTGCATATTTTTTTAAAAACTTTGTCAGCTTTGGCAATAGAACCAAATGCGAAACATCGGTCATTGCCAAGGTAAATAATTGATCGGAATGGGTCGGATCAAAATCGACTTTAAAGTTATTAACCGTTTCAATTTTATTAAGAATTTCACTAATCGGTGAAAAAATCTGTTTCGCCAACTCTGTTGGCAACATTTCATTGCCCACCCTTAAAAATAAGGGATCATTAAAATGCTGACGAATTTTATTTAAGCAGTTACTTACCGCAGGTTGGCTCATACCTAGAGCATCTGCTGCAGCAGACACATTTTTTAATTTATACACATAATAAAAAATCTGTAGCAGTCTGCTGTCTAACTTAAACATATCCATCTTTCCTTAGCATCAGTTTCACTGCTCAGTTTTCATCCTTATTTAACGCCAAGCTTTTAATTTAGAGCTATGTCCAATACCCACATTAAAACAATTGGTCGGATCCAATTTTTTATAGTGCTGCTTCAGGGCAGGCTTCGCCACATATAAATGCCCAACATTATGCTCTGCAGGATACTCTGCCCCACGTGCATCAAGCAATGACCACATTTGATGTTCCATTGCCAACGGATCTAGACCTTTTTTAATAATATAGTCCTGATGAAAGACATGACATAAAAAATGACCATAATACAACTTGTGTATAATCGCCTGCTCCAACTCTGCAGGCAAGGTTTCTACCCATTGCTGATCATTACGTCTTAACGCAATATCTAAAGCGACAATGTCTTCGACTTCATTACGATGTGTATCACGATAACGGATTGCAGCACCTGCCACAGCAAAGCGATGCAAAAAAGCCTTACGTCCTTCATCTTCACTACACAGGAAAAAACTGCCTGAGTTGCGCTTGATAAAATAATCCAGTAAAAACTGCTGCACTACTGCAACATCTTGCTGCTCAATCCGCAAAATTAAATGATGCTCATACAAATCACGAAATTGATTCATACGTTCAGGTAAATGATTAGGCAACAGCTTCGTGAACATTTGCAAAACTTTATCGGACAGCCCGCGCATGCCCCAACGGGTCAGAAAACCATCAACTTTGTCTTTCATGGCAAAAGCGGCAGGTACTTTACTGGTGCCAAATTTCTCAATAAACAAAAAGCTGTCTTTGCCGTATTCTGCGCCAATGTCATAGGCATCTCGATGAATATACTCGCCTGCAATCGGTACACGCGGCAAATCACGCAATAAAAAACGGCGAATCGCGGTTAAATCATCCTGTTGATTGCTGCCGATATAAAACACCTGACTCGGAATTTTCTCAAACGTATCCAAACGCACCGCAAACACACAGACTTTACCTGCAGAACCTGAAGCTTCAAACAAACGGCTTGGATCGGCATTAAAACGTGCAGGAGTATCGGCATCGACTTGGGCAACATCATGCACATAACGCTGATCTGAAGCACAGCAATGTTCCGAATATTCAATATCTTCAGGGCGATATTGTTGTTGCTCAAGTTTGGTTAAAATTTCTTCTGGCGAGTTCCCTAAATTCACCCCCAAATGATTGATAAGTTGCAACTCGCCCAGTTCATTGACTTGTGCATATAAGGCCAACTCAGTATAGGCAGGGCCACGTCTGACCAATGCACCACCTGAATTATTACATACCCCGCCCAACACCGAAGCACCAATACAAGATGAACCAATGACTGAATGTGGCTCACGTTGATGCGGCGCCAAATGTTGTTCCAAAGCATCTAGTGTTGCACCAGGCAAGCAAATCACTTGCTTGGCATCGTTGATGAGCTGAATACCTTTTAAACGTTGGGTGTTAATCAAAATCACAGGACGATCATAGTCATCACCAAAAGGAGTAGAACCACCCGTGAGTCCAGTATTGGCGGCTTGCATAATAATAATGCAATCTGCTGCCACAGCCACTTGTAACACTTGCCACTGCTGCAATAAAGAACCTGGCGTAACCACTGCAAAAACCTGTCCTTCGCCAAAACGCCGCCCTTGACGATATAAACGAGTATCCGATTCATGGGTCAATACATGCGCTTTGCCTACAATATCAACTAGGTTTTTAAGGGTTGCGGCAGCATCAAATTGTGTTATTGAAGAAATTGTCTGTGGCATAGTGTACAAATCCTGAAAACAAGGTGAAAAATACAATTGAGCGATTCATCCAAACGCATCGGTTAATGGATTCATCACTCCTGTAGCTATTTAGCCTTTCAGTTCACGCTCAAGTTGTACCAAGCAATCTGAGTTAATCGCTTGAATATTTTTAGCCCCCGTTAAGGTCATTGCGACGCGCATTTCTTTATCAATCAATTCGAGTAAATTACTCACACCCGCCCCGCCTGCAGCGCCTAGCGCATAAATAAAGGCTCGTCCGAGCATACAAGTATCCGCTCCCATCGCCAACATGCGCACCACATCTAGGCCATTACGAATACCTGAATCCACTAAAATTTTTAGATCCCCTTTCACTGCATCAGCAATTGGTGGTAAAGCACGTGCAGTTGAGAGCACACCATCTAACTGACGGCCACCGTGGTTGGACACCACAATTCCGTCAGCCCCAAAACGAACAGCATCCTTAGCATCTTCTGGGTCTAAAATGCCTTTAATGACCATTGGGCCATCCCAGAATTCACGAATCCACTCCAAGTCTTTCCATGAAATAGATGGGTCAAAGTTATTGCCTAACCAACCAATATAATCTTCAAGTCCTGTTGGTTTGCCTAAGTATTTAGAGATATTGCCCAAGTCATGCGGACGACCCAGTAACCCCACATCCCATGCCCAGTTAGGATGCATCACCGCTTGCATATAGCGACGCATAGCAGCATTTGGCCCGCTCATGCCCGAATGTGCATCACGATAACGTGCACCAGGCACAGGCATATCTACCGTAAAGACTAAGGTTGAACAGCCTGCTGCTTTGGCACGCTCCAAAGCATTGCGCATAAAACCACGGTCACGTAATACATATAACTGAAACCACATTGGGCGTGAAATGGCAGGCACCACTTCTTCAATAGGGCACACCGACACGGTAGACAAGGTAAACGGAATGCCTTTTTTGTCAGCCGCAACTGCAGCCTGTACTTCACCACGGCGTGCATACATGCCCGTTAAACCCACAGGTGCCAACGCCACAGGCATTGACAAGGTTTCATTAAATAAGGTGGTTTCTAAACTCAAAGCCGACATGTCATTCAAAACACGTTGGCGCAAGGCAATTTGTGAAAGGTCTTCTACATTTCTTTTTAGCGTCTGTTCCGCATACGCACCTCCATCTATATAGTGAAATAAAAATGGCGGTAAACGGCGTTTAGCTGCTTCGCGGTAATCATTCGCAGAAGAAATAATCATGGCGCTATCCTGTTTAATCGACTCGCACGCTGACGACGCGCATCTTCCTCGTCTATCATGCGTACTTGTTGAACTACAAATTCAATATGTCCACACACTGCCGCACGGGCAGCTTCTGGATCCTGACGTTCAATTGCATCCATCACTTGAAAATGCTGATCATGCAACTGATCGAAACGGTGGGCTTCGGTATAAACTTTACGTCGACCCAAAACCACGTTGTATTGCAACAAATCAAATAAGCCGCGCATCATTTGAATAAGCACCAAATTGTGCGATGCCTCGG
Organism: Acinetobacter sp. UBA801; assembly: GCA_002296655.1. Taxonomy (GTDB): domain Bacteria; phylum Pseudomonadota; class Gammaproteobacteria; order Pseudomonadales; family Moraxellaceae; genus Acinetobacter. The sequence continues at coordinate 20,157 of DBIN01000046.1, read as the reverse complement.
CAATTGCCAAATGAAACTTGGCATCGGCAATTGCCGCCTGATCGTCATCACCCAAAATTTGAAAATGGACGATTTGCTCATAACAAGCACGGATTTTTTTCAAATCCTCAGCGGTTGCCCGCTGTGCGGCATACCATGCCGTACCACCTTCAAGCACCATTCGTGCTTCCTGCACATCAAAACGATAAGCAGGATCTTCATCAATCAGGTTACTTAAAGGCTGCACAATTTGATATTGCGACCAATTGGTTGGCAGCTGTTGCAAAAAAGTACCCGCTCCAACTTTGCTGACCAGCATGCCCTGACTGGTCAATTGCTGAATAGCCTCACGCAAAGAGGAACGGGAAACCCCGAGTTGTTCACACAACTTTCTTTCGGCAGGCAATCGGTCTCCGACTTGCATCTGATTTTTTTCAACCAGTGTGCGCAGGTCTTGAACAACTTTGTCGGAAACTTTCATGCGGCTATCCTCTTGTGCATGTGGTTATGGAATCATCCATGGGAACACATAAGCTTGTAGAGTAATAATAATACCGATCATTACGGTGAACGTGATACTGTGTTTAACAGTAAAACGGAACAAGTCGGATTCTTTACCCACAAGACCTACAGCCGCACACGCAATTGCAATAGATTGTGGTGAAATCATTTTACCTGTCACACCACCACTGGTATTTGCAGCTACCAATAACACCTCAGGTACACCAATTTGTTGCGCTGTTGTTGCTTGAAGAGCAGCAAACAATGCATTTGCAGATGTGTCTGAACCTGTTAAGAACACGCCAATCCATCCTAAAAATGGTGAGAAGAATGTGAATGCATGACCTGTATGTGCAAGTGCTAATGCAAGCGTTGCAGACATACCTGAGTAGTTCGCAATAAAAGCAAATGACAACACCATACCAATTGAATAAATTGGCGTTTTTAACTCACCAACTGTTTCTGTAAATGCTTTTACAGCTTCTTTTGGTTTCATTTTTAAGTAAATGATGGTGATAATTGCAGCAATCATAATTGCTGTACCTGTTGCAGATAACCAATCAAATTTATAGATCGCATCGTAATCTGTAATTTCAGGCACAACGGGTGGCATTTTTTCAATCATTTGATGCAAATACGGCACCTTAATTGAAAATACTAAATCGCTCAAAGGACCATCTTTTGCAAATAAGTCTTTAAACGGCTTAATGCTCCAAATTGTTACCATTGCAGTTAATACAGCAAATGGTGACCATGCTTTAGCAATTTGACCTAATGTGTATTTTTTACGTGCTTCTGCAACAATCGTTTCATCTACTTTTACATCTTCATCTTGGAAACGGAAAATATGTTTTGGTTTCCAATATTTCAATAAAATAGTCAAACTTACTAAAGATGCAATTGCAGCAGTAATATCTGGTAACTCAGGTCCAACAAAGTTAGATGTTAAGTACTGTGCCATTGAGAACGAAAAGCTCGCCACAAAAATTGCTGGCCAAGTTTCTTTAACACCGCGCCAACCATCCATAATGGCCATAATCCAGATCAATACAATTGGCACCATAAATGGCAACTGACGACCTACCATCTGGCTAATTTCCATTGTATCTACGCCAGAAACCTGACCTGCAACAATAATTGGAATACCCATTGCACCAAAAGCAACTGGAGCTGTATTTACAATTAAGCATAAACCTGCTGCATATAAAGGCTTAAAGCCTAAACCAACAAGTAAAGCAGCTGTAATAGCAACAGGTGCACCAAAACCTGCCGCACCTTCTAAGAAAGTACCAAATGCGAAACCTACAAGAAGCATTTGTAAACGCTGATCTTCTGTAATAGACAAAATCGAAGAACGAATAACATCGAACTGACCTGTTTTTACAGAGATTTTATAAAGGAACAATGCGCCAATAATAATCCAAGCGATTGGCCATAAACCGTATAGGAAACCATAACCCAAAGAAGCAAAAGCCATTGGTGCAGGCATACCATAAGCAAATAAAGAAACAAGTAATGCCAAAACAACCGTGATTGTTCCAGCGACACTGCCTTTCATACGAAATACAGCTAAAGCTAAAAAGAAAAATACAATTGGAATTAATGCGACAATACTTGAAAGCCAAATATTGCCCATAGGGTCATAAATCTGTTGCCAATTTTGAAGCATTGTCATCTCCTTGAAATGCTCACTCAAACGTAAACATAGGTCTAAGCATAGAGGTAAAAATTCTAATTTTGGTCTGACCAATATTGAGATAAAATCAAAATTCCCTCAATATTTTCAATAAATGATAGTTTTACACAAGAAAAAGTCAATATTGGTCTGATTATTTATTTGAATGGTCATACCAGTTCAAGTAAAGGTGTTTTTTGTTTGCAGCATAAAAAAATACGCTAAAGAACAATTTAAACTTTGTTTTTTCTGTAGTTTTTAAAAGGAAGGAAAAACCAAATTTGTTCTGCACAGCCTTATACAACTTTAGTCCAATACAATGAAATAAGAGTGATTTCTAGCAGGATGAATTGAACCCTTGATAAATCTTTACGTCCAAATACATCTAACGCGAGTCGGAAATCATTTTTTCAGAACTTTATAATTTGTTGGCATCGGCTATGGTAATAAAGGGCTTACCTTTTGTGAAGTCTTGCCCCTGCGCATCCATCGTGGTTTCTACGTTACCCATCGCAGCGTTTAAGATTTTCCTTCCACCTGCAAAGTAAATATTTTCATGCGGCTGATACCCTGTTGCAAAACGACCCAATTCTTTGCCTGTATGAATATCAAAGATATGCACCACATTGCCTGACGATGGCGACACAGCAACACGTTGTCCATCTACTGAAACCGCCATGTTCTGCATGGAAACCTTCGACTGCGTACAGCAATTCATTTTGCCTGTTTTAATTTTAATGGATACCCCATCAGCAAAACTTTGACGTGAATCTAAAATGGATTGTCCATCTTGGTTGGAATACATACCATCCAGCCACTGATCATTACCCTTGCCTGCAGTTTGATGAATTTAAGCATAAGCAATTAATTTTATTAGATTTAAATGTATTTCTAATAAGCGCTCTTTGTGGTCAGGAATCATATTGACCACGACCACTTTTCCAAAGCCTTGCGAAAGGCGAATCACAGTCACTGTACCATCTCAGTTATTGCCGACAAAAAAGACTTGTTGAATATTCGGTGGCTGCTGTATATAAGTCGAATCTGCATCGCCTTGTGTGCTGACACAACTGGTTAAAGCCAGCACGCCTTGAAACAGATGTTTAAACACTTTGTTGCAATATTCATGTTCTTGTTCTGTCTAAACAGCAAAATGAAAGTATTGGTTTTGTTTGGCTTATGTTTTTATAGGATCGTTGTTATTAACTGAAATCGTCCCAATTCATCTCGATACGACCTTGAAGATTGTTGGCGTGGCATTCATTGCGCAATAGCATATTTGTTTTGTAATTTTACATCTAGGTTTAAGCCAGACTATCCAATAGCAGGTCAGGTTCAGATAAACAGAAATATAACATTACATCCTGTTAAAATGCCAAGCATGATAAAAGCTTGTTTTGTCGATGCAATGACAGTAATTCCATACCCATTCAAGCGTTTAAACTCAGGAATATAAGGATGTGCCTAGATGCAGTTGTTGGAACTTAAAACCTTGCGTAAACAGCTTCGCCAACAACGCAGAGCAGTCACGCGTACCCAACAGCAACAAGCGCAGCAAGCTGTTTTGCAGCGCCTACTACGGCTGCCAAAATTTCAGTACGCAAAAAAAGTGGGGCTGTATTTAGATGCGTTTGGTGAAATTCATACACAGCGCATCATTGAATATTGCTTCGTACAAGGCAAACAAGTGTATTTACCAATGATTTGCAATATGAATCAACGCTTGGTGTGGGTACAAATCAGCCTACAACAATATCGTAAGCAGCGTTTTGCCCATCATCGTCTAGGGATGCAAGAACCAAGAACAAGTCGCGGGAAACACATCTCGCATTTAGATATGGTATTGATGCCCTTATTGGCCTGCGATACACACGGCACCCGTATTGGAATGGGCGGTGGTTATTATGACCGTACGTTGGCATTTGCTCCGCAGCGTCCCTATCGCTTAGGTATTGCACATAATTTTCAACTGATTCATGCACGCTTGCCACGTAAAAATTGGGATCAACCTGTAGATGCCTTACTGACACCACAGTATTTTTTACAATTTAAACGCAAATTGAAACGCTAAATTGATCATTTTGACTGAATAGGTCAATTTAAAATCAAATATTTAGCTAATTTTCAAACAATTTATGTTGACCTCCCCTTGTATTTTTAAAAATACCCATCACTATTAAAAACATGGCAACACCGTTGTCACTCATTAGGAGTGCCCATGTCTGAAATTATTATGAATCAAGAAACCTTAGAGCCTCAGGTTCCAAGTGTATTACCGCTTTTAGCGTTACGTGATGTCGTGGTGTATCCACACATGCAAATCGCGCTATTTGTAGGTCGTGAAAAATCGATCAATGCAGTTGATGTGGCTCGTAACAGTGACAATCTAGTATTTGTAGTTGCGCAAAAAGATTCGCTTACAGAAGAAATTGATCACGACAATTTGTATCAATACGGTACTGTCGCGAAGATTGTGCAAGTTGTGAATCACGAAAATGATGAAAACTGTATCAAAGTGCTGATTGAAGGCTTATACCGCGCCAAACTCGAAAAAATTATTGATGAAGACGCGTATTTGACTGCTGAACACAGCTTAAGCTCAATGACTGTTGCGATGGATGAAAATACCCAAGCAACACGCTTGCAAGAATTACGTGCCTTATTTGCGCAATATGCAGAAGCAAAATTACGCAATGCACGTGAACTGATTGCTGCTGCCAATAAAATTGAAGATTTATTGCAGTTGTTGTTCTTTGTTGCAACCCGCGTGCCATTGAATATTGATGTTAAACAAAAATTCCTTGAGCACGACGAGTTTGAAGCTCACTTAACCGAGTTAATGACTTATTTATTGCAACAGTCTGAAGAACAGCAGATTGAGCAAACTTTGCATGACTCAGTTAAACGTCAGATGGAAAAAAATCAGCGTGAATACTTCTTAAATGAGAAGATGAAAGTCATTCAACGCGAACTGTCCGATATGAACGGCGGTGCGGAAGATGATGTCGCTGAAATTGAAAAACGTCTGGCCGAAGCAGACTTGCCTGAGCATGTACGTAAAAAAGCAGAAGCTGAGTTCCGTAAACTTAAAGCGATGCAACCTGCATCTAGCGAAGCAGCTGTTGTACGTAACTATCTGGAAGTTATTTTAGATACGCCATGGAACAAAGCCAGTAAAGTCAGTATTAACTTGGCCAAAGCACAAGAAATTTTAGATGCCGACCATTACGGTTTAGATGAAGTTAAAGACCGTATTGTGGAATACCTTGCTGTGCAGTCGCGCGTGAAAAAACTCAAAGGTCCAATTCTGTGCTTGGTTGGTCCTCCAGGAGTAGGTAAAACCTCACTAGGTGAGTCGGTTGCCAAAGCCACTGGACGTGAGTTCGTGCGTATGGCACTAGGCGGCGTACGTGATGAAGCGGAAATTCGCGGTCACCGTCGTACCTATATTGGTGCGATGCCAGGTAAAATTGTGCAGTCATTGACCAAAGTGGGGGTTAAAAACCCGCTATTCTTGCTCGATGAAATTGACAAAATGGCACAAGATTACCGTGGTGACCCTGCCTCTGCTTTGTTAGAAGTACTTGATCCATCACAAAATAACAAGTTTAACGATCACTATTTAGATCTAGACTTAGACTTATCTGAAGTGATGTTCATTTGTACTGCTAACAGCATGAATATTCCAGAAGCTCTACTAGATCGTATGGAAGTGATTCGTCTACCGGGTTATACCGAAGATGAAAAAGTGAATATTGCAGAACGCTATCTTGTACCTAAAGCCATCAAAAATAACGGCTTGCGTGCTAAAGAATTGACGGTTCATGAAGAAGCGATTCGTGACATTGTTCAGCGCTATACGCGTGAAGCAGGTGTGCGTAGTCTGGAACGTGAAGTGTCAAAAATTGCCCGTAAAGTGGTGAAAGAAGCAGTCAGCAAAAAAGCCAAAAACCTACAGGTAGATGTGACTTCACAAAACTTGCCTGATTACCTTGGTCCACACAAATTTGACTATGGTATGGCAGAAGAAGAAGCCGAAGTGGGTCGCGTAAATGGCTTGGCTTGGACTTCAGTGGGTGGTGAATTACTCACCATTGAAGTAGCAACTATGAAAGGCAAAGGTAATTTCATCACCACAGGTTCATTGGGTGACGTGATGCAAGAGTCGATCAAAGCCGCGATGACAGTTGTGCGTACCCGTGCTGATAGCTTAGGTATTGAAGCTACTGTATTTGGCGAAACCGATGTGCATGTACATTTGCCAGAAGGTGCAACACCTAAAGATGGTCCATCTGCAGGTTTGGCATTGACCACGGCATTGGTGTCTGCGTTTACAGGTATTCCAATTCGTCCTGATATTGCCATGACTGGTGAAACCAGTTTACGTGGTCGTGCAATGCGCATTGGTGGCTTGAAAGAGAAACTTCTTGCGGCACATCGTGGTGGTATTAAACTGGTATTTATTCCACAAGAAAACGTGCGTGACTTATCTGAAATTCCAGAAAATGTCAAAGAAGGCTTGGAAATCAAGGCTGTGAAAAGCATTGATGAAATCTTGCCTTTGGCACTGACCAGTATGCCTAAGCCTTTAACCAAGGCACCCATTGTGAAGCCAGTAGCAGCAAGCAAAGCCGCACGTCATTAAGCCAGTGACTTTACTTTGCATAACAACTACTCAAAAGAGCACCTAGGTGCTCTTTTGTTGTATTTAGATTCTGGGTTTAAAATAGTTGAATTATTTTTTTAAACAGATCTTATTTTTTAATTCAATTTCCTTGAAAAATAGGCAAACCGTCCACATATAAAAATTTAAGATACATCGCGCTCTATGTTTCTTGTTTGGTCTATTTAGACCGATAAATTGATCAGACGCTTTTGAATGAAGCGTGCTTAATGGTCTGGTCATCTATATCTCCAGATGGATGACCTTTTAATCGCAGTCCTAGTTCAATTCAGGGCTGCGTTTTTTATGCACTACGATCATCCATCAAGGTGATAAAAGCTGTATAACAAAGCCATTTACAACATGCGCCATTTTTTCAAAATTTACCGTTTTTAAAGTATCACTTGTAGTATGACGAAGTGCACTGCGATAACTACCTGTATCGGTAATTAAAATAGCTGGAATATCATATTTCCAATAATTTAAATGATCTGAAAAATCCATCCCCTTGACGAAAGTCGGTGCCACCACGCGTTCACATTGCAACTGGTTCAAACGCTGCATCGCATTGCAATAGGCTGCACTCACTTCACGTGACTGAATATTGCTCAACGCCGCAATAAAATTGCCATGACTAGGGTAAATCCACTTTATACCGATTGGGTAATTTTGCACCAAATTGCTGTCGTAATAACCAATCATATCGAGCACATACACCGCACTAATTTTTTCTTTTTCAGCCTGCACAGATTTGGCATGTACAAAACTGCCCATTGACTCGGTTTTAAAAAATGGTGGTTCTGCCAAGGTATAAAATACAAATTCGACATTTTGACTAAGTTTATTCTTTTCCTGCGCCAAAATTCGTGCTGTTTCGATTACACCCGCCACGCCAGAAGCGTTGTCATTTGCGCCCTGCTGCTGTCCATATACATCGTAATGCGCACCAAAAATCGTTTTTTTCGCAGAACCGACATTCAGTTTACACACCACATTACGGTAGCTTTGCTGATTGACCACATAATTCTGAAACTGACACGGTATTCCAAATACCCGCATCTGTTCCCGAATCCATGCCGAAACCCGATTCAGTTCACTCACATTCTTATAATGACGATACTGTTCGGAATTACCTAACCCCTGCTGCCCAATCACTTGCTGCATATAGACTTGTAAATTGTTTGGTTCTGCCGATTGCTCCGCTGGAGCAGAAAATGTAGCAGTGCTCATCAATCCCATACTCGCGCCCAATATCCATACATATAACTGCTGACTTTGAAACGTGCGCATGCTGATAATTCCAATACAAAAAGACCAATAAGATTGTTGAGTATTAAAGCAACAGCCTGTTGGCAAATTCAATTGCAAATTGTGTCGTTACACAGCGCTTGTATTGAATCATGGTTATAATGTGAGATTCTAATTGCTCGCTACATGAACTCGTCTATGAAAATTCGCATTCTGACCATTGGACAAAAAATGCCGACTTGGGTGCTGACTGGTTTTGAAGATTATTTCAAACGGATTCAGCCTTTTGTACAGACGCAAATTGTCGAACTGCCGATGGCGAAACGTGGCAAAAATGATTCTGAAGCCGATATTCTAAAATACCGCCAAATTGAAGGTGACAGCATTTTAAATGCCATGAAAACCAATGAGGTGTTAATTGCCTTAGAAGTGGGCGGCAAAGAGTTCAGCACCGAAAAACTTGCTGAAACGATGAAAGGCTGGATGCTAGAAGGCAATGATGTCGTCCTAGCGATTGGTGGACCAGATGGTCATTCTGAAGAAGTACGTAAAGCAGCAGCATGGCATTGGTCCTTATCCAAACTCACTTTGCCACACCCTTTGGTTCGCGTGATGCTGATCGAACAGCTTTACCGTGCCATGAGTATCAACCATAACCATCCTTATCACCGTGCCGGTTAAATAAGAAGACTCAATTTACACGTAAAGTCATAGCAATATCACCAATTTAAGCAACGTTGCAAAGCTGCAACATAGCGTTGAACAAAAGTACATTTCGCTGCACACACTTTTTTGCGATGCTGTAGAACAGCAGGCTTTAGGGATCTAAGCATGAACTTACAGACATTACCTGGTTTATTTATCTCACATGGTTCGCCCATGTTGGCACTCAATCCTGAACAGGTCGGGCCCGCGCTTAGCCGTTTAAGTGAAAATTTGCCAACACCGCAAGCCATTCTGGTGATGTCTGCGCATTGGGAAAGTAATGCATTAGAAGTCAATACAGGCATTCGTCCTGAAACATGGCATGACTTTCGTGGTTTTCCTGAAGCTTTGTATGCTTTACGCTACCCTGCACCTGGTTTGCCTGAACTGGCAGAAGATATTTTGCAACGTTTGACTGATGCTGGCTTTGCTGCACATGCCAACAGCACACGTCCGCATGATCATGGTGTATGGATGCCTTTACTACACATGTATCCCGATGCCAATATTCCAGTGATTACCATTTCTTTGCCCATGAATATGAGCGCCGAACAGATTTATCAAATTGGGCAAAGCTTAGCGCCACTCCGTGAACAGCAAATTTTACTGATTGGTTCAGGCAGCATTACCCATAACTTACGTGAATTGTCATGGAATATACCCCATGCAGCTGTGCCTGAATGGGCATCTAGTTTCCGTAATCGTGTGGTGCAGCATTTAAGTCATCGGAATTATGATGCTGTGCTAGATTGGCAACAATTGCCGCATGTGGCACGTAACCATCCAACGTTAGAACACTTTGCACCGTTGTTTTTTGCAATGGGTACAGGCGATCGATTTAACATTGTGCATAGTAGTTTTAGCATGGGTTCACTCGGTATGGATATTTATCGTTTTGATTAAGCACTTTGCTAACTAAAAACCATAAAAAAACCGATGCATGTGCATCGGTTTTTTGAAAGTCTATTTAAGCCAAAGCTTAGAATACACCTTGCGCTAACATGGCATCGGCAACTTTTACAAAACCAGCAATATTCGCACCATCTACATAGTTTACAGTACCATCTTCTTGAGTACCATATTTCACGCAGTTGCGGTGAATTTCTTTCATAATTGCATGTAAACGCTCATCCACTTCTTCAAACGTCCAACCTAAACGAATCGCGTTTTGAGACATTTCAAGACCAGAAGTTGCTACGCCACCTGCATTTGAAGCTTTACCTGGTGCATACAAGATTTTCGCTTCAACGAATTTCTCTACAGCATCCAAAGTAGAAGGCATGTTTGCACCTTCAGCTACACAGATCACGCCATTTGCGAGTAAAATAGCAGCATCATCACCAGTTAACTCATTTTGAGTTGCACATGGCAATGCGATGTCACACTTAATACCCCAAGGACGTTGACCTTCAAGATATTCGAAACCGTGTTTAGACGCAAATTCAGAAATACGACCACGTTTTACGTTTTTAAGTTCCATCACTTCAGCAAGTAATTCTGGTGTGAAACCTTCTTTCACGTACACAGTACCATTGGAGTCAGAAAGTGAAACCACTTTCGCACCCAAGTACATTGCTTTATCTGCAGCGAATTGTGCAACGTTGCCTGAACCAGAAATCGCAACAACTTTATCTTTGAAGGAATCGCCACGAGTCTTGAGCATTTCCTCAGCGAAATACACAGTACCGTAACCTGTAGCTTCTGGACGCGCCAAAGAACCACCGAAAGACAAGCCCTTTCCTGTGAATACACATGAAGTGTCATTGCTAAGTTTTTTCATCATGCCTGCCATGTAACCTACTTCACGGCCGCCTACACCAATATCACCCGCAGGAATATCAGTGTTAGAACCTAAATGACGATATAACTCGATCATTAAAGCTTGGCAGAAACGCATAATTTCGCCTTCAGACTTACCTTTAGGGTCGAAGTCTGAACCACCTTTACCACCACCCATCGGCAATGTAGTCAAAGCATTTTTAAAGGTTTGTTCAAAACCTAAGAATTTTAAAATAGAAAGGTTCACTGATGGGTGGAAACGCATGCCACCTTTAAATGGACCAATTGCTGAGTTGTACTGTACACGGAATGCACGGTTTACATGGGTTTGACCTTGGTCATCAACCCAAGAAACGCGGAATTGAATTGCACGCTCAGGCTCAACCAAACGCTCAAGCAAACCATGTGCTGCATATTGAGGGTTCTTTTCAATAAACGGCCAAAGGCTGGTCATGACTTCTTCTACAGCTTGTAGAAACTCTGGTTGATGTGCATCACGTGTTTTAACGTAATTTAGGAACTCGTTAAGGCTGTTGTATTTCAACGCTTAATCCTCAGCAGAAAATGGATCAAAATTGGTCAAAATTTCAATCAATGATATATTTTGGCGCAAAATATTAAATATCTTTTGTTAACAATCTACAATAGTTTTTTTAAAAAAAATTTAAAACATATTTATTTTCATAAATTTAACTTATTTTTTAGCGTGTTAAGCCCATAAGTTTATGTAACAAATTAATTCATAGTTTTGAGCATTTTTGCACAAAAAAATTGCAATTGTTGTTCTTAATTTGCGCACAAGCCTAAAAGCAAAAATCGTGCTAAAATCATCGACCTAGAATTTTGACCTCGTTTTATCTTCCGTTTTTCTGCTGCTGTTAAAGTAGCATTGGTTTGTCCATGAATTCGCAAATTGCTCTGATTCAAAATATTGATGCGCTCCTTCCTCAAACTCAATGTGGCTTATGTGGTCACCGTGATGGCTGTTTACCCTATGCCAAAGCGATTGCAGAAGGCGAAGCGGCCAATAAATGTGTACCTGGTGGACAACCTGTTGCAGATGCACTGGCAAACTTACTCCAACGGCCTTTATTGACCGCAGAAGCCAGTGTTTGGCCTGTGCAGGCCGATGGACGCCCACAGCGTATGAAAGCACTCATTCGTGAAGATGAGTGCATTGGCTGTACCAAATGTATTAATGCCTGCCCTGTCGATGCTATTTTAGGCTCAGGCAAACTCATGCACAGCATTTTGACTGATTTATGTACAGGCTGTGAATTGTGTATTCCACCTTGTCCTGTCGATTGCATTGACTTGGTGGAAGATACACAACCTTTGCTTACTGAAAGCGCGCGTGTGGCAGAACAGAATGATTTACGCCAGCGTTATTACGCCCACATTCAACGTGAAGAACAACGTCGCCTGCACCGTAAAGGCCCTGTGGTACGTGCAGAAATTGATACTGAGCTGTTTGCACAATTCTCAGCACAAACCGATGCTGCTGTTCCTGTGATTGAGTTGCCAGTGCAAACAAATGAACAGATTTCCACTACCGACGCACAAACCACCATCGAACTGGCAAAATTACGCACGCAAATTAAAAAACTCGAAAAACAACTCAGTGTGCGTGAAGATGAGAAAAAACGGCTGTTGCTTGTCGATTTACAACAACAGTTAGGTGAATTAGGAGCATGAACATGCCCGAAATAAATGCACATCTGACCAATAAAGCGGTTAAAAAAACGGCCACTAAAAGCACAAAGCCTAAAGAAAATTCGTCTAAAAATATGACCAAAAAACAAATTCAGACTTTTTTTGAACGCTTGCGTGAACAACGCCCAAATCCAACAACCGAACTTAATTTTTCCAACCCTTTTGAATTACTGATTGCGGTGACCTTATCTGCACAATCTACCGATGTCAGCGTCAATAAAGCCACTGACAAATTGTTTCCTGTTGCTAATACTCCCGAAGCGATTTATGCCTTAGGTGTAGAAGGCTTAAAGGAATATATTAAAACCATCGGACTGTATAATTCTAAAGCAGAAAATGTGATTAAAACCTGCAAAATTCTCATCGAAAAACATGGCAGTATTGTGCCTGATAATCGTGCCGATTTAGAAGCCCTGCCTGGCGTGGGACGTAAAACTGCCAATGTGGTGCTAAATACCGCATTTGGACAGCCCACTATGGCGGTAGACACGCATATTTTCCGCTTAGGTAACCGCACAGGTTTGGCTGTGGGTAAAAATGTTTTAGAAGTAGAACAGCGTTTAATTAAAGTCATTCCTAAAGAATTTTTAATTGACTCGCATCACTGGCTGATTTTGCATGGTCGTTATTGCTGTATTGCGCGTAAACCTAAATGTGGGGAATGCGTGGTGTCTGATGTGTGTAACTGGCCAGATCGCTTTGAATTTGGTGCACACCGCCATATTAAGCTGCATGAAATTCATCACAACTCTGTATCTAAGTAAGTACTTCGGTAGAGTTTCCAAAGTGATCTAAACTTATTGAAGACAAGATAGATCATCAACGCAATCCGGATCATCTAAAGTAGTGTGGATAACTATGCAATCTATACACAAGATTATGTAGAGATGATTTATTTATCCTGAGAATCTTCAGACTGACGTTGTTGCTCTTGCTGTTGTTTAAGTTTCGGATGCAATTGATAGTGCTTGCCTGATTTTTTTTCAGCCGAATTCTGAGCTTGTGTGTTGCGCAACAACTTATAGCTCACAAAAACAAGAAAGCCTAAAACGGCAATACTTGCCAATAACATGATGATCACAGCAGCATGTTGCAAAGCACTCTCCCAAACTGAAACAAATAAAAAGAGCCCTAATATGAATCAGGACTCTTTTAAAGTCAAAACAAGCAGTCTGTTTAAACGATTTTATTTTCTTATAAACAGGCTTGGTCTAAAACCTAGACTTATTTTGCTTGGTCTAAAATAGCAAACAAATCTGCTTGAACTTCTTCAATTGGACGAAGACCATTCAATTTGTTGTAGCTTGGTGCATTTTCGCCAGAAGCAGCACGACTCTGATAGAAGCCAACCAATTGCTCAGTTTCTGAGTGATACGCTTTTAAACGCTTACGGATAGTTTCTTCTTGGTCATCTGGACGTTGAACCAAATCTTCTCCAGTTTCATCATCTTTACCTTCCACTTTTGGAGGATTGTAAACAAGGTGATAAATACGACCAGACGCAGGGTGCTGACGACGACCTGACAATCGCTGTACGATTTCTTCGTCAGCAACATCAATTTCAATTACGTGGTCGATATTAATGCCTTCGCTTTCCAAAGCTTCAGCTTGTGGAATAGTGCGAGGGAAACCATCAAAAATACAACCATTCACGCAATCTGGCTGCGCAATACGCTCTTTCACTAAGCCAATGATAAGTTCATCAGATACCAAACCGCCACCATCCATGACGCTTTTAGCTTGTAGACCTAATTCAGTACCTTCACGAATTGCAGCACGGAGCATATCACCGGTTGAAATTTGTGGGATATTGTAGCGCTTACAGATCAACTGAGCTTGTGTACCTTTACCTGCTCCAGGTGGTCCGAGTAAGATAATGCGCATAAAAAACATCCTCATTTTAACAATGTATTTGACACTCGTTGCATATCAGCACCATCGCCCTCTACGCAGCCAGCATCCTCTTATAAGAAAGCGACAAACAAATGTATTACACCAGCAATAAAACCAGTTACGCCACCCAAGACAATTAAAATCCACTCATCTTCCTGAAACGCAGGACGCAAGAGATTCTGAAATTCTTTTGGCGTCAGTTCACGAATACGATCTCTGAACATTTGAAAAATTTTCTGTGCACGGCTCGCATTAAAGGCAGGGTCGCATACAGGCACCATCGTAATTTCAATCGAACGATCAATCAAGTCAGTCTTGAGTTTGGCATACTCTTTTGGCCCCAAAGACAACTGTAAAGAGGTACGAACCAATGGTGTTTCCATAATTTGATTAATGTGGCGTTTGACAATACGGCGGGTTTTGTCTTTTTTACTGCCATACATCATTTCAGTCATAATGGATTTTAACGTAATCAGATCTTCTGTGACTACCTTTGCAAACACATCCGAGACTTCTTCTTGGCGTTTCATGAACGCACCCTGAATATTATAAGTCCCAATGCGTGGAATCACTGGCTTAATCCATGGAAATTTACGATTTTCAGTCAATTTAAAGAACTGCGGATATTTCACGTAATGCGGTTCGACTGGGTTGAATACCATCCAAATGGCAATCCAGTTGGTCAAAAAGCCCCAAATTGCCGCCCAAAATGGGACCGTCCAGTGCCATGGCACTAGAAACCAAACAATCATCTGGAAAATACCAAAGAACATCCCAATTAATGCACTGATATGCCAAATAAAATTAATTTCTTTTTGACCGACTTTGAGGAACATACGCACCATTAAGCGACGGTCACCTTCCATTTGGCTAACCACCATTTCACGCATATCCACTAAGGATTCAACATTCAAGGTTAGTTCAGTCACCAATTCACGCAGCACACCTGGCAATTGTTTATGCGCCTGTGCGTAAATACGGCGTTTAATCGAATAGGGTAGGTTTTCCCAAAGCACTGCATTACGGTCTAACATGACCTCATCAATTAAGTGTTCAAGTTCAAAACCCACTTGCTCACCAATAATACGCGCCATGTCTTCTGGGTCCATGGCGTTAAGAAACTCACGCAACGAGCCCAGTTTTGACAAGGTGTTATCGGTAATGATGCCTGAAATACGCCCTGCTTTACGCGGCACAATCCCCTGCCATCCCACAGGGATAGGCCCAAGGTGAAAACCCCAAAAGCTGATTGGATAGAACACCATTTTTAGCGCCATCCATACATGCGCCCAGGTCACAAAAGCAGTCACAGGAATAATACTGAGCACGGCCCAAAAATCTGGACGATTCAAAAAAGTTTGCCACAACTGATTGACGTACTCAAGCATGCATTTTTTCCATATTTAGTTCTAATTAGAAGATTCTAAAGTAGTTAAAAGTCTCTATTCTGACTACAAACCCATACTGAGCGTATAGGAAAATTGTATTCTAGGCTCAGTTTCCTCAATCACTCGCCCTTGTCGATCTTCCAATTTTTCACCTGCACCAATACCAACACTAAAGCTACTGATACGTTCAGGGCTGAGCAATACATAAGCCAAATCAATTCCTGCACCTAAACGCGCTTTTTCTTCACCATCCACCCACTTAGATTCTAGATGTCCTGCGTAAGCACCAATATAATAACCATTTTTATCTTTGCCCGTGAGGTGATATGGGTAACGAAAACCCATTTGCCCACCGACTTCATGGTCACCATTTAAAAAAGCACCCGCTTTGAGATAAGCAACACCATAAGGGTTGACCCATTCACCATTCAGATGCAGTAATTTTTGGGTTATTCCCGCCCCGACATTCCAAGTTTTTGCGCTGTCTGGGCCAATTTTAGCTTCTGGTAAAAATGTAGTGTTTCCAGCAAAGCTAAAACTTGAAAAGGCAAGTAATGCCACGAAAGAATAGACTTTTGTCATTATTGTCACCAGTGTCCATTTGTTTTAATTTTAAAAACAGTCCTGTTCTTATGTTTTGACTCTAGCAGAATTGTCAGGATTCTTATATACAGCAATTTACAATTTTCATGTCGCTAAAGTCAAAATTTAAGATTGCAGTGGGTATTTATTTAGAAACGGTCAATTCAGTCAAACAAGGCTGCGCAAAATGACCAAGAGATGCGCTAGAATAGCCTCAATCCTTTTTCTCCCAGACTGCACGTAAGTTTATTCACCTATGAAACAACACTACCCGTTAAAAAATGCTCAGCAAGAGAAGCGTATTTTTCGCAATCGCATCTTTTTTTCGGTGGGTGTTGTGGTTTTTTTCTTGCTGCTTTTGGTGGCACGTTATGCTTATTTACAAATTAGTGGCTACGATGAATTTTCAACTGCATCAGATAAAAACCGTATTCGATTACAACCACTCGCGCCTGCACGTGGTTATATTTATGACCGCAATGGTGTGTTATTGGCAGATAACTACCCTGTGTTTTCTGCCACCTTAAGCCGTGCAGATGTTGAAGATATTGACGATACCATTGCGCGACTGACACCTGTTTTACAACTGACTGAAGAAGATATTGAACGCTTTAAAAGTCGGATTAAAACTTCACGTAAAACCGAACGTGTATCGATCAAGCTAAATTTAAATGAATCAGATATTGCGCGTTTTAGTGAAGTCAAATTTCAGTTCCCTGGGGTCAATATTGAAACTCAGATGACCCGTTATTACCCACATGGTGAATTATTTGCGCATGTCATTGGTTATGTAGGACGTATTAACGATAAAGAACTGAAAGAAATTGATAAGGATGCTTATGCAGGCACCAACCTGATTGGCAAAATTGGGGTAGAAAAATCTTATGAGCATTTGCTGCATGGGGTTCCGGGCAATGAATCTGTAGAAGCCGATGCACACGGGAATGTACTTCGTAATTTAGGACGCAAAGACCCTGTGCGTGGTAATGATCTGTATTTATCTTTAGATTATGGCTTACAGGTGGTTGCCTCTGAACAACTGGCTGAACGTCGTGGTGCTATTGTGGCACTTGACCCACGCACAGGTGAAATTCTGGCCTTGGTCTCTAGCCCAAGTTTTAACCCCAATTTATTTGTCACAGGCATCAGTCATACTGACTACTCTGCCCTGCGTGATAATTTAGATCAGCCACTGTATAACCGTGCAGTACAAGGGGTTTATCCACCTGGTTCGACCATTAAGCCCATGTTTGGCCTTGGTGGTATTCACTATGGTTATGTCGACTGGAAAACTGCCATTCAAGATTATGGCTATTTTACTTTACCGGGTGACAGCCACCGTTTCCGTGACCATAAAAAATCTGGGCATGGCATTGTCGATATGCATAAAGCCCAAGTCGTGTCCTGCGATACATACTTCTATGTACTGTCCTATCGTATGGGCATTGAAAAAATGAACGAATGGATGCGTCAGTTTGGCTTTAGTGAAAAAACTGGTGTAGACCTACCAAGTGAAAGCACAGGCTTGTATCCAAACCCTGATTGGAAAATGCGTACTCGTAAAGCCAAGTGGATGAAAGGTGAAACAATTTCAGTCAGCATTGGACAAGGTGCCTTTACTTCTACCCCATTACAATTAGCAATGGCTACCGCCATCACCGCTAACAAAGGCTTTAAAGTTACACCGCACGTGTTACGTGAAAGTCGTGGCGCGAAACCATTTAAAGTTCACAATGGCACCAACGGTAAAATTGATTTTAACGGCACAGAAGAAGACTGGATTAAAATGCGCGATGCCATGGTTGATGTTATTCAATCTGGTACAGGTAAAGGGATTAAAGGCGGATTACAATATTCGATTGCAGGTAAAACGGGTACAGCACAGGTTAAAAGTATTGCACAGGGCAAACGCTATAATGAAGCATTGCTAACAGATCGTCAGCTTGACCACGGCTTGTTTGTCGGCTTTGCACCTGCTGAAAACCCTGAAATTGCCATTGCAATTATTCTTGAAAATGGTCGTGGTGGTTCTGCCGCAACAGCCTTGGCGCGTCCAATTTTAGATTATTGGTTACTCAATAAAAATAAAAAGCCAATTCGTCCATCTGCGGCTCAAGTGAGTGGTGGCTTAATGACTGCAGGCTTAAAACCAAGTGAGTTACCAAGTGGTGAAGTCCCGTCTTCTACTGCTCCAAATACCAATAGCTCCAATAATCCAAATATTGCGCCCCACAACCCTACGCCAAACCTAAATCATGCACAAACAGCTCCAAGTTCAACGACAACCCATTCACCTGCAGCTGCGCCCGCAGCAATTGTTCCAGCCAGACCAATTGAGAGCGACTAAGTCATGAAAAATCAACTACGCATTATTGGTGGAGAATGGAAACGTCGCCAGTTGGCTTTTGCTTCAATTGAGGGATTACGCCCTACGCCTGACCGAGTCCGCGAAACCTTATTTAACTGGTTAATGTGGGATGTGCAAAACGCCAAAGTGTTAGACCTCTGTTCAGGTTCGGGCGCATTAGCTTTTGAAGCCCTGTCCCGCGGTGCGGCACACGTGGTCATGATTGAGCCAAACCGTACACAAGCGCAGTTTTTACAGCAAAATTTAGAATTATTACGTGTCAATAAAAGCACAGCACAATTAAAAATTTCTACCGCACAGCATGCCTTGGCAACACTGAAAGATCAGTTTGATTTGGTATTTTTAGACCCACCCTACATTTTAGATTTATGGGAAGAATTGGCAGCGTTGGCTGATCCACTCATTGCAGCGCAAGGTTTGATTTATGTTGAAGCAGATCGTGATTTAAACCTATTAAAATTACCGCAAACTTGGCAAAAAATTAAAGAGAGCAAGGCAGGCACCGTTCGTGTGGGCTTGTATCAAAAGACTGTTGTTTAAATTTTCTTCTTAAAAGATACGCTGTAACTTTTTAGCTTTGGCTCTTTTCAAGTGTTAATTAAAAATGTAATATTATAACATTGCAATCAATAGTTTTTATCTTTATGAACGTTCGTTCATCTTTAAAAAGTGCTCAATCACGTGCTGATTGCCAAATTGTGAAACGTCGTGGCAAATTATTCATAATTTGCAAATCCAATCCGCGTTTTAAAGCAAGACAGGGCTAATCCCCTGTCTTTTGGTTTTCATAGATTATTACCCTAAAATCGCATACTTATTCTGATTACTCTGAATAGTAACGTGTATCGACACTAAAGCTTTCGGGAAATTTTGCTTGAACGTGTGCATAAAATGCCATGATTTCAGCCATATCTTTTTCAAAATCACCAGTTGGATACACAATTTTTCCCACACCTGTTTTCTTTTTTTCATAGTCCATATACGCCAAAGCAATTGGAACACCTGCATTTAACGCAACATGATAAAAACCAGTTTTCCATTGCTCTTGACGCGCACGAGTGGCTTCAGGCGTCACTAACATCACTAATTTAGGATGGGTTTTAAATAAGTCCGTCATGAGCTGAACCATGCTTGGTCTTGCTTCACCTGATGCTTTCGGACGGCGGTCAATACCAATACCGCCCATCGCACGGACAAATGGCCCAAAAGGTAATTTCATATAGCTGTCTTTAATGGTCAGCCGAACATTAACACCTAAAGCTTTAAGCCCTAAGCGTGCATATAATGCATCCCAATTACTGGTATGTGGTGCAGCAATCATCACGTATTGGTCTAATTCCAACGGACAATGATTGTCGACTTCCCAACCCATTAAATTTAAGCTTCGCTCAGCTAACTTCTCAAACACAACCACATACCCCAAGTAAAGAGTGCGAATTCTAGCAAGCATCATCAAATATAAAACTCTAAAACGATGAATAAATAAACAAATAATTTATAAATGTATAAAAATTTCCTGCACTGATCTTAATTTTCTCATTCCAAGCTAAATCGTGCTGTGTTTACACCTATTCATAAGTTGACAAAAATAACTAATCATGCAAAAAAAGTTTTTTTAGTTAACAGATGTTCACACATGCCTCGAATTGTTTCTGTACCACTT
>DBIN01000043.1:24029-54880 GCA_002296655.1 Acinetobacter sp. UBA801 | reverse complement strand
TTTTAAGCTCACGATAGATCGTACTAGGATGTCTTTTAATGAGTTCAGCAAATTTTCTGGCTGAAAAGCCTTCTTTTCTTGACTCAAGCATTAATGCAGTACGATCTTCAAAGTTAAGATGATGGTATGACAATTTTATATACTCCATAAACCCTTTAAATTAATTAGGTGGTTTATGTCGCACTTCAAGTTTTACTCTGCCAAGCATTGGAATATGGAAAAGATATTTGGATGAAATATACACTGCCTACACAACATATAATTTATTTTGGAATTCAGGTAAAGAAAGGAAAACTAGATTCTTCAGGTGTTTCCAAAGCTAGCAACCACAATATTGCTGAAATTTATAACCAAACAACGATGATGTTGGGGCATGAAATTTTCGATTCTGAAACAAATAAAAGAGTATTGGTAGATCATGCTTATATCATTGCAGGCGGTGAAATCACAAAAGCAGCAAGAAACTGGTTAGGTAATAAATTAGATGCAAATCGCAGAAGCCAAATTATTTTCATGGATAGAGATGATATTTTGAATTTATTTACTGTGAATGTTATTGAAGTGCCTCAAATTCATTAAATTTAATTCGCTTGAAAAACACTCAAAAAATACCTATCATAAGATATATATCAAAACTGATGGAGTAGCCTTATGACTACCGCAAAAGTTTTTATGACTGGTCGAAGTCAAGCTGTTCGCTTACCCAAAGAATTTCGCTTTGAAGGTACAGAAGTCGAAATTTTCCGTCGTGGCGATGAAGTGATTCTGCGTGAAAAACCAGTCACCGTAGATCGGTTATTTAAAGTATTAGCGCAAATGCCGAATGACTTTTATGCAGAAGAAAGAGTGGATGAACCACTACAGGAACGAGAAGAGTTCTAATGCAGACACAATATTTATTGGATACAAATATTTGTATCTACATCATCAAACATCAACCTGAAATTGTCCGTCAGCATTTTGAAAAACATCTCCCACATCGAAATATTTTAATTTCAGTAATTACTTTGGGGGAGTTGCGTTTTGGTGCAGAGAAAAGTCAGCAAAAAGAAAAAGCCCTTAAAGTGATAGATGAATTAACGTCAATGATTCAAGTGGTTGAGTTAGATGAATATGTCGCTGATCACTATGCGCAAATACGCCAAGATCTTTC
The DNA here is from genome assembly GCA_002296655.1 of Acinetobacter sp. UBA801. Taxonomy (GTDB): domain Bacteria; phylum Pseudomonadota; class Gammaproteobacteria; order Pseudomonadales; family Moraxellaceae; genus Acinetobacter. The sequence goes on along the minus strand of DBIN01000043.1, from coordinate 53,727 downwards.
ATCAAAGGGACAGATTATTGGCGCAAATGACTTATGGTTAGCAGCACATGCACGTGCAAATCATTGGGTTATGGTCACCAATAACGAAAAAGAATTTACTCGTGTCGATGGATTAAAAGTCGAAAACTGGGTATCTAATCCTTTGTAAGTGAGTTAGATTTTTTATAAAAATCATCCTTTGCCCAACTGCCCTCATCATCTGTCAAAATGGACAGTAGACAATCATCACAGAATAGATATACTGGATTGACCATTTCTAAACCACACGGAGAACAAAGATGGTAACTGCAGGTGATAAACCAGGAACAGGCTTCTATTTTTGTGTCCAATGCGGGCATCGCGTTTACTTAGAAATTGGTACAGACCGTCTACCACCGTGTACCAAATGCCATGGCACCCAATATAACAACAAGGTTGCCTAAGCTACACGACATAAAACAGCAGATCCTGTTTTAATCTAAAGCCCTATCACCCGATGGGGCTTTTTGCTATTTTAGCCATAGAAAACCCAAGGTAATGAGGTACAACATGGAAACAATACTGGGTTTATGTGTCGGCATTGGGCTAAGTGCTGCCAGTGGTTTTCGGGTTTTCGTGCCTTTGCTGGTCATGAGTGTCGCCGCGCTCATGGGTTGGTTTGAACCCTTAAAAGGTTTTGAATGGTTGGCAATGCCTGCTGTTTGTCTGGCTTTGACCGTGGCAACAATCAGTGAAATAGCCGCATATTATGTGCCGTGGGTCGATAATATGCTCGACACCGTTGCCACACCTGCTGCCATGATTGCAGGCACACTCACCACAATCGCTGTAAGCAGTGGTGAAATGTCACAATTTGTCAGTTGGGCTTCGGCCATTATTGTCGGTGGCGGTACAGCGGGTGTTGTGCAAATGAGTACGGTGGCGGTACGTGGTGTATCTACCGCAACGACAGGCGGTATTGCAAATCCTGTGATTTCTACAGGAGAGTGGATTGGGGCTGTCGTACTTTCAGTGTTGTCCTTCATTGTGCCTGTATTGGTAGTATTTGTGGTACTGCTGACCTTAATTTGGGCAATTCGTTGGATTCGAGGACAAAACAAAGGTGTTGAATCCTCAACATAGATTTTTGCTCAGTTTAAAAAATATTTTAAAAATAAGTGTGGTAATAAATTCAATATTTAAACATTATTTGATGATTTGAGTGCGAAAAAAATGTAGATTTGGGAAATTTTCTAAAATATGACTTAAAAAGTGATAAAAATTTTAAAAATAAATCAAAATAAAATCATTTCGGGGAAACAATTCCAACCCCAAATCACTACTATATATCTCAAGGGTGTGATGGGGATCGAAAAGAGTAGATTGCTACCAGTTGCGTACAACGTGCGTGTAGTACTTACCCAAAAGGTCTCGATTCGGCTTAGGACGCTATAAACCAAAAGTTTATAGGCTATAAGATTATGACTTATCCAGCATGATAGTTGAAGTAAACCACAGTTGTTTTCCCTAACACCCTAAAGAATATTGTTGAAAATATAAAAAATAAAACAAGATCAAGAAAATAAAATCGAAATTAAATAAAAGTTTAAATGAATATTATTCCGTATTTCTGCTACAAAACTCCCATCAAGTTGTTCGTTTAAATCTGTTAATTTGCAATGATCATCCACATCTAATTAGGTGGGATATGAGTGTTGATTACGATTTTTGGTGTCGTTTATTACTGACCTGCGCACTGATTAATTATGCCATTTTAATGCTGTGGTTTGTGGTGGTGATTTTCGCACATGACTGGCTTCGACAGTTACATGGCAGATGGTTCGAACTGTCAGATGCAAGTTTTGCTGCCATTCATTATGGTGGCATGGCAGTCTATAAAATTGGGGTATTGCTATTGAATATCGCGCCACTTATCGCGCTGTATATGATGCGACCTTAATTTCAAACTCTATAAACAAGCATCGAAAAGCATAGAAACAACGGTTTGAAACAGTACATTAAAAACACACGGTCATCAAAATAGAGGCGAAAAGCCCGCAATTTAAGGAGTTGGCAAACATGAATTATTTTAAACCTGCACTAATTTTAGGCGGTCTAATTTGTTTGGGGATGGTGCTCGCGGGTTGGATTTTGGGCAACAGCGCACTTAAAATTAAACAGTATGAGCGTGTGGTTTCAGTCAAAGGTTTGTCTGAACGTGAAGTAAAAGCCAATGTGGCGGTGTGGCCAATTCGTTTTAGTGCTGCTAGTCAAGACTTGGCAGCGTTATATGACACCATGCAAAGCCAAACCTCTCAAATTCAAAATTTTTTAAAAAATGAAGGTTTCAGTCCTGAAGAAATTACCATTGCTGCACCTGTAATTACCGATAAATACGCCCAGCAATATGGTGGTGATGGCAATGTTGCTTTACGTTATACCGCACATCAAACCATTACGGTCTATACCAAAAATATTGATACAGTGCGCAGCGCACAAAGCCGCTTGGTCGATTTAGGTAAAAATGGAATAGCCTTTGGTGGTGAAGATTATGGGCAACGCACCGAATATTTATATACGCAACTCAATGACATTAAACCTGCCATGATTGAGCAAGCCACACAAAATGCCCGTAGTGTTGCAGAAAAATTTGCCGCAGATTCTGACAGCCGTTTAGGCAAAATTAAATCAGCCAATCAGGGCGTATTTAGTATTGAAGATCGTGACAGCAATACACCCTATTTAAAAAAAGTTCGTGTGGTGTCTACCGTAGAATATTATTTGGCAGACTGATGTAGCAAATCACTAAGTCAGGAAATTGACTTCATTAATTGCTTAAGCAAAACAAGCACTTTGCCCGACTGAATTGACAGCTCGGGCTGTGCTTGATATTTTGCCCGCACCACTTTGCGTGCTGTAGTTCATGGCTTTAAACGACAACTTTATTTACGCCCCTCCACAAGATCCGTTAGTAATTGTCTATGAAGATGACGATTTACTGGTGATTGATAAGCCTGCAGGTTTATTGTCTGTGCCTGGGCGTTTGCCTGAACATCAGGACAGTGCTTATTTAAGAGTTTTGGCGCAGCATTCTAATGCAAAAATTGCCCATCGTTTAGATATGGCTACATCAGGTATTTTAATGTTTGCCAAGCACCGTGATGCAGAAGTCGCATTGAGCAAAATGTTTCAGGCACGAACGGTAGAAAAAAACTATATTGCGTTAATTCAAGGCAAACTTGAAGGTGAGGGCAGTGTTGATGTGCCTTTAATTACTGACTGGGAAAACCGTCCACGGCAAATTGTGCATTTCGATTTAGGCAAGCCTGCGCAAACGTTGTATCAAGCTTTGGAATATTGTGCGATTGAAGATATTACGCGTGTATTGCTGACGCCAATTACAGGGCGTTCGCATCAGTTGCGGGTACACATGCAATATATTGGTCACCCAATCACAGGCGATAAGTTATATCATCCTCAGCCGCAACAAAGTCCTTTAAAACGAATGGCGTTGCATGCCAGCTATTTGGCGTTTACTCAGCCGTTGAGTCATGAAGCTGTAGAAATTCGGGCACAGCTTCCTTTTTAATCACTTCTTTCTAACAGTCACATTTTTTTCAAATTATTGTGAAAATACTCAAAATTTGGGATAGCCATCATCCCAAGAACTAGTTAATTTAACGCTATAACCGTAGATTTTCATTTTCCTTGCACAAAAAGGAGGTTGATTGGTTATTTTAAAATTTTTGTGTTGAGTGTTTGGGGCTGCAACTTGAGGTTGAAGTGATTTTTGCGTGAAAAACGCATCACTTGAACGGGGCAGGCCGATGGGGTGGGAGGCAAAGTTATGTTGTATATATTGGGCGCAATAATTGTAGTTCTTGTGGTGATTGTTTTTTGGCAAATCCAGCGTCGCGGTGAGTTGTCTGCTAGCATTAAATCTTTACAAAACAATTTAGACCGCACTCGCTCCAATTTGGCAACTGATGAGCTGGAAAGTAACGAGTTAGAACATCAGCTCACGCTGCTTCGGGTAGAAGTAGGGAGTTTGAAAAACCGTGTGGAAAGTTTGCAGCATTATCAAGATATTTTAGATGTTGAACAATATGTGTTGGAACGTCGCCAACAAGTTGAAATGTTTGTAGAAATGGTCAAGTCTGAAGCAGAAAACATGCGTGATCAATGCAAACAAAAAATTGAAAAAGTCAGTAATTTTTTAGTCGAACACGAACAAAAAGCCAAAGCTAAAACCCTAAAAGCAGCTCAAGAACAATTGGGTGCTTTTTATCATTTAGCAGAAGAACGTCAAAAGTTAGAGCAGGTGACTGCCGCGCTTTATCACAAAATTGAAGAAAATACCCCTGCGTTTCAATTGCCAGCACAGCAGTTACTCGATCATTTAATTGAAGACTATAGCCAGTCTGATGCAGCACAGCATTTATTACAGGTGCGTCAAAAAATTATGCAAGCGATTCAAAATAATGAAATGGCCTATTGTGCATTTGTAGATGAGCAGCGTCGTCTTTCTGCAGTAACATTGCTTAGTCATGCATTAAACAGCAGAGCAGACTTATATTTAGCCCAGTTGAACCAACATAATTTAGGGGAATCTCTACAAGCGTTGCAGGATGATTTCACCTTGCTTAATCACTATGCGGCATCTTTTGGACATAGCAAAATTTTAGAATCTTACTTGGCACTTCGCCTTGAAGAGTTAAAATTTGCATCTTTAGTGATTGGCCTTAAGCAACAGGGCACTGACACCACACAGCAAGTAAAACTGGCAGCGAATGTTTAAGGATAAGCTGCATCTATAAGATGCAGACTCTGTAGGGCTGTCCGACTAAAGTCAGCGCAAAATACAGAAAACTTGATCAAGTACGGCAAAATTGTGCTATGTTGAATTCACTATTTTGTCACTTGCCAGATATATATTGGCTAAAAAGATAACAAGGATATTCGCATGACACGTGACTATGAGCAATTCCCAGATGATGATAATGGTAATGTACTTTGGCAAATGCATGAAGATGGGGATGACCTGACAGAGCCACATGAAATTGAGTACTCCATTGCTTTTACCACACAAGAACAAGCCGAAAAATGTGCGCTGTATTTGTTGGCAGAAGAGCAAAAAATTTCATTATTTCAAGATGAAGAATCTGATGCTGTTGAATGGATTATCACCATTTATGTGTATATGGAACCAGAGTATTCAGACATTGTAGATTTAGAACAATGGTTCACTAAAATTGCCGAAGAGCATGGCGGTGAATATGACGGTTGGGGCTGTATGGCCTACGTCTACGATGATGAAGATGGGTACGAAGACGAAGAATAAATTTGATTTCCCGAAAGCATGTGTTGATCACATGCTTTTTTAATTCTGCATGACACATAAGGATTGGTTTTTAGTATCAAGCCTTGCAGCGTTCTTGTAGAACAGAAAGAGGCAATATGGATATTGCAATTAAGCGAGCCTATCTAGATGCTGTACCTACAGATGGTACACGGGTTTTAGTCGATCGTTTGTGGCCACGTGGTGTGACTAAAGCGCGTGCTCAGATTGATTGTTGGCCTAAAGAAATTACCCCCTCAACTGAATTACGCAAGTGGTATCACCAAAACCCTGAACAAAACTGGGATGAATTTCAACAGCGTTATCTGCTTGAACTGACTCAGCAAGAAGCGACCTTACAGGAACTGCTTAAACTGGCACAGCAGCAAAAAGTGACCTTAATTACTGCTGCAAAAGATGAACAGCATAATCATGTGGTGGTGTTAAAGCATGTTTTAGAGCAATCTTTAACATCGTTAGAGTAAAAATCCATCGTATTATTCAACTATTATCCTTATGCTTTATAAGGTTTTTAAGTTTATGAATAATCAGTAAAAAATGTTATAATAAAGTTTTTGAGGTTTTTTATGTCTTTGCCAAATTGCCCAAAATGCCAGTCAGAATATACTTATGAAGATGGTGACTTGCTCATTTGCCCAGAATGCTCACACGAGTGGAAAGAAGGTGATGTAGCTGAAGAAGCGGCTGCTGTAATCAAAGATGCAAATTGTAATGTGTTAGCAGATGGCGACACGGTAACTGTGATTAAAGACCTTAAAATTAAAGGTTCATCTGCTGCTGTAAAAGTGGGGACCAAAGTGAAAAATATTCGTTTAATTCCAGACGCTGCCGATGGTCACGACATTGATTGTAAAATTGATGGTATGGGCGCAATGAAATTAAAATCTGAGTATGTGAAAAAAGCATAATCTGTATTAGAAATACCAAGCGCAGGCAACTTTGTAGAAGTCGCCTGCGCTTTTTTTATGCAGGGTACAAAGAAAAAGATCATTAAGTTTTTTGATATGTGACAATAAAAATGACACAGCATCACTTTTAATGTTTGTACAAAAATACTTTTTTATTTTGCCTAAGTCCTTTATATTTTAGATGAAAAGAACAAGTTTTAATCAGGTTTAACGTAGTCATTACTTAACAACACCACTCACAAAAACAGTTGGGGGACACTATGTCAGGATGGTTCGAAGTTTCACAAGCAAGCAATGCACAATATCGTTTTGTACTTAAAGCGGGGAATGGCGAAATAATTTTAACCAGTGAGTACTATAAAGCTAAAGCTTCGGCTTTAAATGGTATCGCTTCGGTACAAAAAAACAGTCAGGAAGATGGTCGTTATGACCGTCTGACTTCTAAAAATGATAAGCCGTATTTTAATTTAAAAGCCGCCAATCATCAGGTGATTGGTACAAGCCAGCTCTATACAACTGAGCAATCACGTGAAAAAGGCATTGAATCGGTTAAAACCAATGGCAGTAGCAGTACTATTAAAGATTTAACAGTAAGTGCTTAACCTAAAGGTTATCCTTAATTTTAAGCCTTGTATAAAAAGCATGCTGCGGCATGCTTTTTTATTTGAGGGGGGTGGTGGATAGTTCCCCAATTGATTGTATTGGGTGAAGTACTTTGAGCATTTTTGGGTAGAGAAGAAGATTAATGAAAAAACTGGCGATGCGGATATTTTTGGTACTTATAGCGGTGGTGGCGGTATGGTGCGCAGGGCCATATTGGAGCCTGTATCAAATCAATCAGGCTGTGGAGCAACATCAGGCAGATCAACTTTCAAGCTATATAGATTATCCGCAAGTTAAAGCCAGTTTAAAACCACGAGTGCAGCAGCGTTTACAGCAGTTAATGGGTTTTGAGGCATCCTCTTCAGCACCAAATGTTTTGGGGCAGCTATTGACTGATCAGCTGAGCGATAAAATGCTAGACGTTTTGCTGACACCAGAAAGTATTGCTTTATTGATGCAGGGCAAAGCTTGGCAGGAATCCATTTCTTTACCAGATTTATCCTCACAATTGCCGCAAGCCTCTACAGAGCAATGGACTGTGCAGCATCGGAAAACAGGATTTAGTATTTTGCCACGTGCGCATGCACAACAAGTTGAACTTGCCGAGGCTTTTAAACCGAGTCCAGATATTCGCAGTGGTTTTCATCGTTGGAACCGTTTTGTGGTTAAAGTACCTACCCAATATGCGGGACTTACCGAATTTGAGTTACAGCCACGCAACTGGCGCTGGAAAATTGTTGCAATCCGTTTAGATGTGCGCGAGTAGGTGGATTAGGTGAATATTGATGGGGTACGAGGTATTGATTCCTCGAACTTTCCCCCGGTTTGTTGAATGTCATGTGGTGAAAAAAATAGTTAGCAGGAAAAATAAGATGAAAAAATTATCAGGTGGTTTGAGTGCGGGTTTGTTACTTGGTGGAGCATTGTTTAGCCCTTTGTTGATTGCAGCACCAGTAGCAAGTACAACAGCGACATCTAAAACTACACCGATTGAAGGCTTATATTTTCAGCATCAAGACTGGGAGTTGGCTTGTGATAATACAGGCACCTGCCGTGCTGCGGGTTACCAAACTGATGACAATTTTGAGCAACCGATTAGCGTATTGCTAACGCGTAAAGCAGGTCAAAATCAGGCCATACAAGGTCAATTACAAATTCAAAATGATGTTCCTCAAGCAACACTATTTTTAAATGGTCGTGCTTTGCAACAGTTACGCTTTAATGAAAATATTGCAAACTTGTCTGCTACCAGTGTGCAAAAGCTGTTGTCGCAGGCGCATCAGCATACCGTTATTGAATTAAGACAAGCTAAGCAACGCTGGCAATTGTCTGATGCAGGCTTAAGTGCGGTATTGTTAAAAATGGACGAATTTCAAAAACGTGTGGGTACAGATTCCGCAATATTGGCAAAAGGCAATAAGGCATCTACGCAGGTTTTAAAAGCGCAAGCGATGCCTAAAATCAATATTCGCATGCAGCCTCAATACCGAATTGCCAAACCCCAGATGCTTACTGCAGCCAGTGCAGAAAAGTTATATCCAATTTTACAAAAAACTGTAGATCGTGAAAATTGTTATATGCTGTTTGAACCTGAACAAGCAGAACAGCAAATTCATACTTATCCTTTAAATCAGGATAGGGTGTTGGTTGAGGCAAATTGTTGGCGAGGGGCTTATAATTGGGGTGTGGCTTATTGGGTCATGGATAAAAAATTGCAAAAGATACAGCAATTTGTAACCGATTCTGCTTCAGAATTTAGCAACGGACAGATTTTTTCCTATCAAAAAGGACGTGGAATTGGTGATTGTTTCAGTCAAACTGAATGGGCGTGGATTGGTCAGCACTTTGTCAAAAGCTATCAGTTTGATGCAGGACAATGTAAAGGTTTTGCAGGTAGTGCATGGGAAATGCCAAGCTTTGTCAGCAAGGTTGAATAGATGACACTCACCAATAAAAGCTGAAATTTTTAGATAAAATTTGAGCTTGATGGATTCACTGTTTAAGTCGTGTGCGCGACTAATTTTTCAATGATTTCATCCAGTTTTTTCAGACGTTTGATTTCATCCCATAAAGTTTTGGCTTCGGGGTAATGCTTCGACATCATGCCAAGCCATTGTTTATAACGTCCTAGCATGCCAATTTCTGTTTTGGCAGGGCCGCGAATAAAGCGAATTTGCAGTTGCAGCAAATCTTGCCAACTCAGTAAAGGCAGGTCTGAATTTTGACGAATACACTGAGTCAAATCGGGTGTGGTCACGGCACCACGTCCAATCATCAAATCTTCACAGCCAGACTCTAAGCGACACTGTTTCGCGTCTGCATTGTTCCAAATTTCGCCGTTGGCAATCACATTTATTTTCAATGCTTCACGAATCGGGCGCAGTTGATCCCAAAATGCAGGAGGTGTATAGCCATCGGCTTTGGTACGTGCGTGTACTGTGACCCATGCTGCGCCTGCATCTTCAATGGCGTGCGCATTTTCTAGCATGAAGTTCCGATCCATATAACCTAAACGCATTTTGGCAGAAACTGGAATATGAGCAGGAACGGCATCACGCACCGCTTTAACCAGTTCATATACCACTTCGGGTTCATCGAGTAAGACTGAACCGCCTCGATGCCGATTGACCGTTTTGGCAGGGCAGCCAAAGTTCATATCAATGGCAGGAGCGCCCATCGCCGCAGCTTTGGCTGCATTGGCTGCTAACATTTCAGGATTATTTCCTAAAAATTGAACATGCACAGGTGTACCTGCAGCAGTTTTGCCGTTGGTGAGTAATTCTGGGCAAAAGGTGTGGTAGATATGATCTGGCAGAATGCTGTCTGTGACTCGAATAAACTCTGTCACACACCAATCAAAACTACCGACAGACGTGAGTACATCACGCATGATGGGGTCGGTTAAGCCTTCCATGGGTGCAAGAATCAGTTTCACAAGATGCTGCCAGTTCAAACAAAAGTGGAGTTATACGTTTTTTTATGGAGGATGTCTAGAAAAAGGGTTTTGAATTGAAGTGGTTGTAGCTAAGGTTTTAATATTCAATGTATTTATTTAACACAGTGATCTGTATCTCAAGTTTTATTTAGTCCATGCATTTGATGTGCATCATTGGCTAGATATTTCAATGAAGTACTTACATCGTTAGAAATCATTTAGATGATTGGCTTCATTTAAAAAGCTCATTCCTCTTGGTTAGGCTCTTCAATAATTGATCATCCAACACGTTGAATAAGTCAAACAAAAAATATCTCACTTGCCTAAAATCATTTCCAACACAAATTTAGAACCAATAAAACCGAGTGCCAATAAAAAGAAACCAATAATGGTAAAGCGAATCGCTTTTTGTCCACGCCAGCCAAACTTGTAGCGTCCAAGTAGTAATGCACCATAGACAAACCAAGAAATAATACTAAAGGCAGTTTTATGCGCTAAATGCTGTGCAAAGAAATGTTCTATCGTAAAGAAACCAAAGCCTAATGCGACTGTGAGTAAAGCAAAGCCTGCAATCAACATGTCAAATAGCAAAGATTCCATATCTTGCAAAGACGGCAGCAAATTTACCCAAACTCGACGCTTTTGTTTGTTTTTGAGTTCGCGGTTTTGAAACCACATTAACACGGCATGAATAGTTGCCATCAACAATACGGCATAGGCAGATAGCGATAAAATAATATGAATATCTAAACCAATCGAGTTTTGGTTAATAAATAAATTATGCTGGCTGAATGAAAAGCCTGTAATTAAACCCACTGCGGCTACAGGAATACCAATCAAATTTAAAGCAATAACAGGGCGGTAACTGCTAAACAGCAAGCTCAATAACAACATTAAACCTGAAGTAAATGACATCAGGTTAAACACGTTGTAATTGACACCCATCGGCGTCCACATATCGTTATACAACACGGCCGCATGCAGTAATAAGCCCAAACTGAGCAGAGAACGAATAAACCAGTGATTTGGCGCACGTTTAGACATTAAATGAGAAAATAAATACCAAAAAGAGCTGGTATAAGCGATTAATGCTAAAATCGTATAAACCAAGGGGAGACTGATCATGTCAAACCTTTTTCAGGATGATGAATATTCATTTATATAAATTCGATGCGAACTACAGTATCCTATAGCATCTTGTGCATAAATTTTCTATTTTAAAGAAACATTTTTTTGCTAATGGCTATTTTAAGCGGAATTTGCAATGTTTGATACCTTAACAGAACGACTCACGCAGAGTTTAAGAAATGTTACTGGCTCAGGGCAGCTAACCGAAGACAATATTAAAGATACGTTACGTGAAGTACGTATGGCACTTCTTGAAGCCGATGTGGCGTTACCTGTAACTCGTGAATTCATCGCGAAAGTTAAGGAAGAGGCATTGGGTCAGGAAGTCATGACTCAGTTATCGCCTGGTCAGGCGTTCGTCAAAATTGTCTATGACGAACTCACAAAAATGATGGGCGAGGCCAATGAAAGCCTTGACCTTGCTGCCAAGCCACCAGTTGTGGTGTTGTTGGCAGGTTTGCAGGGTGCGGGTAAAACCACCACAGCTGCAAAATTGGCACGTTTTTTACAAGAACGTCAAAAGAAAAAAGTGGCGATGGTGTCTGCCGACGTTTACCGTCCTGCAGCGATTAAACAGTTACAAACAGTTGCTGGTGAAGTGGGTGCGATTTTCTTTGACTCAAATGCCAATGAAAACCCTGTCGATATTGCCAATCGTGCTATCGAGCAGGCAAAAATTCAGTTTGCTGATGTTTTGATTGTCGATACCGCAGGTCGTCTGCATGTCGATGATGACATGATGGACGAAATTAAAGCATTACACTCAGCGATTAAACCGACTGAAACTTTGTTCGTGGTTGATGCCATGACGGGGCAGGATGCGGCAAATACCGCTAAAGCCTTTAATGATGCTTTGCCATTAACGGGTGTAATCCTGACTAAAACTGATGGTGATGCGCGTGGTGGTGCTGCACTTTCAGTTCGTGCGATTACAGGTAAACCAATTAAATTCTTGGGGATGGGTGAAAAACTCGATGCCCTAGAGCCATTCCACCCTGAACGTGTTGCACAACGTATTTTGGGCATGGGTGACGTGCTGTCTTTGGTCGAAGAAGTTGAACGTAAAATCGACAAAGAAAAAGCCGAAAAAATGGCGAAAAAACTGCAAAAAGGCGGTAGCTTCAACTTTGAAGATATGCTGATGCAGTTTGAGCAAATGAACAAAATGGGCGGCATGATGGGCTTCTTGGACAAGTTGCCTGGCATGAGCAATTCAGGTATTCAAGATGCGATTGCCCAAGCCAATCCTGAAAAGCAAGTGAAAAAGATGGAAGCGATTATCCAGTCGATGACCATCAAAGAGCGTCGTAACCCAGACCTGATGAATCCAAGCCGTAAAAAACGTATTGCTGCGGGTTGTGGTATGGATGTGTCAGAAGTGAATAAGCTGATCAAGCAACATGCACAAATGGCAAAAATGATGAAAAAATTTGCCAATCCATCGGGCATGGCAAAAATGATGCGTTCATTGGGTGGTTTACAAAAGCAATTCAGTGGTGGCGGTATGGGGCCATTGTTTGGTAGTAACGACCCAACTAAGAAATAATTGTTTTAAAAACACCTTAGAAGTTAAGTGTTAAAAAAGCAGGTGTATAAAAATGTGCCTGCTTTTTTGTTGTTCTTTATTCGTAGATTACAGCTACACAGCAAGACTGATCAGCACAGATGCGAGCAATGTTTAGCATTATTGCACTTCATGTGTTGCATATTGAATATAACGCTGCAGACCTTTGAGCAATAAATCTTGCTCAACCTGCGGTTGATATTGCTGCAAGAATTTGGCAAACAACGGGGCATCGCCACCTGTTAAAATCAGTTTGCGTGGTGACTGTCGAATCACATGCTCGATGGTGCTTAGCAAGCCGAGTAAAATACCATGATGGACGGCATCAATGGTGCTGCGTCCTGGTGTGAGCTCATCAAAAGCAGCATCGGGAATTTTAATGCCTTTAGTATTTTGAATCAGTGCATCACGTTGCAAATATAAATTGGGTAAAATATAACCGCCAAAATGCGTCAGTCCATCCGCTAAATCAATAGTGAGTGCGGTACCACAACTAATGACACAATAATTTTCTTGTGGATCATTTGCCACAGCAAGCACTTGTAGCCAGCGGTCTATCCCCAGTTGTTGAATATCATATTCACAATGCAAACCTGCATAATCTGCATGTACTTTGGCATAAATCACAGGCACATTCAGGGTTTTTAAAATCAATTGAATGCGTTGATTATTCTTTTGATCTTGTACTGACGACACGCCAACTTTATGCACATTCAGACTTTTAAAGTGTTGAATCAAACCCAGCAACAAATCGGCAGGAGATTGTAAATGCAATTCTGCTTCATGTTCGATGATGCGGTCTTGTTCTGTAACCCAGTATTTCAGGCGCGTATTGCCAATATCTAGCCATAAATTTTTCATAAACATGACTCGGCAAGATCGACAGGGCGTAAACGTCCCTGATAAAAAATTTCAAGTCCTTGTGCCGTTTCAATTTGCACCGCGCCATCATCCTGAATGCCTAAAAAAGTACCCTGACAGCTGCCTTTAAAATGTTCAAACTCAACTGTTTGTCGCATAAATGCGGCATGATGATTGAAGCGGGAGGCCAAATTATAACAATCGTGATTAAACCAGTCGCAGGCTTGTTGAATGGCAAGATAAAGCTCTGCAATCAGGCGAACACGGTCAAGAGATACCAAACCTAGTTCAGTCAGGGATGTGGTTTTTTGATCAATAACGGGTGAGTTGACAGGAGCAAGATTAAGCCCAACCCCAACAATGACTTGCTGTGCAGAAATTGGCTCAATTAAGATGCCGCCCCATTTGCCTTGTGGGCTGTATAAGTCATTTGGCCATTTTACTTGTAGATTCAGCGCCAGTAGACTCGGCATTTGCAAGATATTTAACGCAATTTCTAAAGCCAAACGCCCATTTACAGGTGTTCGTAAATTTAGCAATGTGCTTAAATAGATGTTCCCTTCGGGTGATACCCATTGCCGTTGACGTTGTCCTCGACCATGCGTTTGTCTAGTACTACACACCAAGACACTCTGCACACCTTTTTGTGCAATTTCCCGTACATCATCATTGGTGGAAGTGGTAATCGGCTTCAGAATGAGTACTTCTGGAAGCTGTCCTGCTTCTGTGAGTTGTTGTTGCAGTTCTCGGGTTTCTACATCCATACGAATTTACAAATAGTGGAATATATTTATGGAGTTAATCATATATTTATTGATTGGTGCAATTGCTGGATTTGCAGCAGGGCTGTTTGGTGTCGGTGGTGGCTTAATTATTGTGCCAATTTTATACATTGTGTTCACTCAACTTAATTATGACCCATCGGTGTTAATGCACATGGCAGTGGGAACATCATTGGCAACCATTATTGTAACTTCGATCAGCTCAGTCACGGCACATCATAAAAAAGGTGCGGTGATGTGGTCTGTATTTTGTAATCTTGCACCTGGTTTAATTGTAGGTGCATTTGTTGGTGCGGGTATTGCCGATTTCCTTTCGGGGCAAGGCTTACAGTTGTTGATTGGTGGTTTTGCGCTGTGGGTGGCTTTTAAGATGTTTAGAGGCGCAAATATCGCGGTTGATCCTTCACATCATTTGCCTTCAACCGCCAAGCAAGTCATGGCGGGTGGTGGGATTGGCATTGCCTCTGCAATTTTTGGGATTGGCGGTGGCAGTTTAACAGTGCCGTACTTAAACCGTTACGGCGTGGTCATGCAAAAAGCGGTAGCAACCTCAGCGGCTTGCGGTTTGCCAATTGCAGTGGCGGGTGCATTAGGCTTTATGTGGTTTGGTCAGCAAGCCGAAGTTGCAGTACCTAATACTATTGGTTATATCCACATATATGCGTTTATTGGCATTAGTGTGACGAGCTTTATTACCGCCAAACTCGGTGCAAAAGTGGCGCATTTGTTATCGCCAGCGATGTTACAAAAATGTTTTGCCTGCTTGCTCACCACCGTTGGGTGTTATTTTGTATATCAGGGCATGCGGGTATTTTTCTAAGTTGAGTCGCTACTTTCTTTGTTTAAAGCCGTGTTTTGTTTTAAGTCGTGTAAAATTGGCTCTAGCGCCATGAAATTGTCGGACAATGTCATGGCGTTGTGATCTGTTTCGCAGTAAAAAGAAAGATGCTTGTATCGGAGCGATGCTTGCAGTCAAGGGATGACCTGAAATGACCTAAATGAGTGTGACTCCGAATTTTCATCACTGCATCTTATAAAAACAAGATAGGAACAGTATGCAACAACAAGAATCAGAAAGTTTATCGGAACAAATTGCCCGACACATCGCAGAACAGATTATTAGCGGTGATTTGGTTGAAGGTGAGCGTATTCAGGAATTGCGCATCGCCAAAGAACTAGACGTGAGTCGTGGTTCGGTACGTGAAGCCTTATTGTTATTGCAACGTACTCATCTGATAGAAATTTTTCCACGTCGTGGTGCAATTGTGTCGGAAATGTCGGCACAGCAAGTCCGTGCTTTGTTTGACAGCAGCAGTTTGTTATTAGGCTATATTGTGCAGCGTATAGCTGATACGTGGCGCATACACGAAGCCGAAGCCTTACAACAACTTTTGCTGCAACTGGCAGAGCAATGCCGTTTGGGAAATACCGAAAAATTTTATGATCTAATTTTTCAATATCTGGCGCAGCAGCCTGATATGGTGGGAAATTTATACTTAATGAAGTTCTATCAAGAGTTATTGCCATCATTAAGACGCAGTTACTTTTTGACCTTAAATACTTCACGTCGGGAGTTACAAGAATCTTTTGAATTATTTAAACTGGTGAGTGATGCAATTTTAAGCAGAAAATCACAACAAGCCACTTTATTTATGGAAGATTTTTGCCGACACTTGCGCAACTTGGTGTTGGAATCTCTGACCCGTATGAAACAGATCGAGCTTGCATGGGCAAGACGTTCACGCCGTTAATTGGGACATTATGCGTTTAAGCAGTTTAAAACTTTCTGGCTTCAAATCTTTTGCCGACAGTACGACCTTACATTTTAAGGCCAACCGTACCGCTGTGGTGGGGCCGAATGGTTGTGGTAAATCCAATGTGATTGATGCCATTCGTTGGGTGATGGGCGAATCTAGCGCGCGCCAATTGCGTGGCGGCAGTATGCAGGACGTGATTTTTACAGGAACAGCCAAACGCAAACCTGTTGGTGTAGCTAGTGTTGAACTGCGTTTTGACAATACCTATGGTAAATTGGGCGGTGCTTATAATGCCTATAATGAACTGTCTGTACGTCGGCAGGTGAACCGTGATGGTAAGTCTGAATATTTTTTAAATGGAACCAAGTGTCGTCGTCGTGACATCACCGATATTTTTCTGGGTACAGGTTTAGGCCCACGTTCTTATGCAATTATTGAACAGGGTATGATCAACCGTTTGGTCGATGCAAAACCTGAAGAAATGCGGGTGTTTATTGAAGAAGCGGCAGGCGTGTCACGTTATCAGGCACGTCGTCGTGAAACCATGCTGCATTTGGATCACACCACGCAGAATTTGGCGCGTTTGGAAGATATTGCTTCGGAACTAAAATCGCAGCTGAAAACCTTAAAACGTCAGTCAGAAACAGCAATTCAATACAAAGCACTTGAGAGCGAAATTCGCACCGTTAAAGTCGAAGTGTTGTCTTTTCAGTGTGAACAAAGCGCGCGTTTACAGCAAGAATACACTCTGAGTATGAATGAGTTGGGGGAAAGCTTTAAATTGGTGCGCGCTGAGCTGACCACTTTGGAACATGACTTAACTGCAACCAGTGAGTTGTTTCAGCGTTTGATTCAGCAATCGACACCGCTACAGCAAGAGTGGCAACAGGCAGAAAAGAAACTGGCTGAACTGAAAATGACTTTGGAACAAAAACAAAGTTTGTTTCAGCAAAATACCGCGACTTTATCGCAGCTTGAACAACAAAAAGCACAAACCAAAGAGCGTTTACAACTGATTGAATTGCAGCTAGAGAGTCTGGTTGATCAGCAAGAAAACCAACAGGAAAATCTACAGCAGCAAGATCATTTGGCGCAGCAGCAGAGCCAGCAATTTCAAGATTTAAAAGCGCAGCAACACACTCAAACTGCACAATATGCGCAAGTCAAAGCACAAGTAGAACAGCAACAACAAAAGTATGTGCACATGCAGGCTCAAAGTGAGCAACTGGCGAAAAACATCAGCCGTATTGAGCAGCAAAAACAAATCTTGACACAGCAGTTTGCACAAATTCAGCCGCAAGATCAGCAAGAGGGAATGCAACAACTACAGGACGAAAAGACGCGCTTGCAGGCTGAAATACTGACACTACAACAGAATATTCAAGACAGTACTCAGCAACTCGCCACCTTGCAGACCAACTATAATGAGCACAAAGCACAGTGTGCGACCTTAAAATCTGAGATTCAGATTTTGCAGTCAGAACAGAAAAACCTCAATCAATTGCTCATTAAGCAAAGTCCAAAAGCCCAAGCCAATGTAGTGCAGTTGATGCAAGTATTACAACTTGCAGATGTGGCGAAACCACATGCCAATTTAATTGAAAAGTTCTTGGCTAAATGGTTATCTGCGCAGGTGGTAGAGGCAGATACAGAATTTCAGGACAGCTGCGCACGTCAGTTAAAAGTCCATGTAGGGGTAGACTCGAAAACATCAAAAATACAGCTTTCGGGGTGTGAGTCCCTCAGTGACTGGATTGCGTCACCGCAAAGTAGTTTGTGGCAAAGTGTCGCAATTACAGAAAGTTTATCGCAGGCTTTGGCTTTGCAAACGCAACTGCAGGCAGGGCAGTCTATCCTCAGTTTAGATGGTTATCATGTCGGACCAGATTGGGTAATCGGGCTGTTTTATGATGAAGCCGCACAGGCTGGGCAAGGGGCATTAAGTCATCGGATTCGCTTGGATGAAATTGAACAGACGTTGGCGCAGCAACTGCCACAATATGAGCAAGCAGAACAGCAACTGCCTGAATTGCAGCAACAAGTACAACAGTTGCAGCAGCAATTGCAGCAACAACAGCAACAACTCAAACAGCAGCAGCAAGCTCTGCAAACGCTAGATGTACAAATGGCGAAAGCTGAAAGTGCGGCACAGGCTTTTGCGGTGCAGCAACAGCAATTACAGCATCAATTGGCACAATTAGATGAGCAGCTCGAAGAAGATGCCATGCAAAAAGATGATCTAGAAATTGATTTGCATGCTTTGGCTTTTAAACTTGAGCAAGCTTTGCCGCAGTATAAAACCTTGCAATTTCAGGTCGAGCAGCTGAATGAACAACTCGATACTTCACAGCAGCAATTTCAGCAGCAACAACAAGAAGTGGAGCTGTTACGTCGTCAGGCGGTACAATCTCAGCAGCAAATTGAGCTGTTAGAAAAAGATGCCACTTTCTTAAAAGCACAATATCAACAAATTGTGGCGCAAATGGAACAAGCCAAAAAGTTTGTCGATCCTGTTCAGTTGGAATTGCCTGCTTTGGAAACTCAGTTTTCAGAGCAGCAGCAACAGACTGAAAAGCTGCAAAAATCTTGGCAGGAATGGCAAGTGGAATTGAACAGAGTGCAATCTAAGCAGCAGCAACTGACCGAACAGCGGCAGCAGCAACAGCAGCAAGACGAACAATTACGTGCCAAACTTGAAGAAAAACGCTTGGCATGGCAGTCGGCAAAGTCGGACTATCAGCATTATTCTGAACAATTAAAAGATTTAAACAGCGAGATCATCACAGGTTTGCAGATTGATGTTGCCGCGCATCAACAAAAACTGGCGAAAGCACAGCAACAGTTTGATAAATTGGGGGCGGTCAATTTGGCAGCTTCGGAAGAATATGAAGAGGTCACCGCTCGTTTTGCAGAATTAAGCCATCAAATTGAAGACTTGCAAAATACTGTTTCACAGTTGCAGGCGGCAATGAAAAGTATTGATCAGGAAACCCGTAAACTGTTTATGAACACCTTTGATCAGGTCAATACCGAATTGCAGGAGCTGTTTCCTAAAGTCTTTAATGGCGGTGAAGCCAGTCTGAGCTTGGAAGATGACTGGCAATCTGGGGTCAAATTGATGGCGCGTCCACCAGGTAAGCGCAACAGTTCTTTGGCCTTACTTTCAGGGGGCGAAAAAGCCCTGACAGCTTTGGCTTTGGTTTTTGCAATCTTCCGTTTAAACCCAGCGCCATTTTGCGTACTCGATGAAGTTGATGCGCCGCTGGATGATGCCAACGTTGGACGCTTTTGTAATTTAGTAAAAGAACTTTCTGAACAAGTGCAATTCATTTACATTACACATAATAAACTTGCTATGACGATGGCAACCGACCTCTTAGGTGTTACCATGCCTGAACCGGGAACCTCAAAATTAGTAACCGTAAATTTAGAAGAAGCCGCAGAATACGGCCTAGTCGCGGAGGCATAATATGGAAATCACCACAATCGTTGGAATTGTCATCGCTATTGTGATCATGGCGTTTGGTTTGAAAATGATTCTAAAAAAACCTACAGACTCAGCACCGTCTTTGGATTCTGAATTGCAGTTCAATGAAGATTGTCAACAACCGATTATTCCACGCCATGTACGTGACCAATTGCAAAGCGACGCTAAGCCACCACGTGTGGAGCCGACTTTAACAGCAGATGAAGTTGCACCAGAGACGCCTATCAAGTCTGAACCACAGGCTTTAACAGATGATATTGTAGCTTCTTCAAGTGCCGAAACCGACAAAGCTGAACCGAGTTTGCAGGCAGGTATAGAAACTTCTGAGCTTGAATCATCTACAAAAGCATTGCAGTCTGAAGTCGCACAAGACACATCAAGCCCGTCAGCGGAAACTCCAGAATATTCATTATCGGATGAAATTCAGCAAGTGATTGCAGAAACTGAACCGAATGCACAGACTGCTGAGCAAAACAAAGCTTCGACTGAATACAGCCTGAATCAACACATTGAAACTGCTAAAATTTCTGACTTTAATGAAGAAAGCAGCATTTTAGATTCACACTTACATGAACAAAAAATCATGGATGAAGAAAGTGCCTTGGCAACAGCTGAATCTTTTATCGCGCTGAATGTCTTTCCTGAACGTCGCATACTTTCGGGCGATAAAGCCTTAAAAGTTTTGATCAAATACGGTTTGCGTTTTGGTGAAATGTCATGCTTCCATCGTTATAACGAAGATGGCACAAAATTATTATTTTCAGTTTTGCAAATTAATGATGAAGGCGCAGATGGTTTTGATTTAGAAACTTTATCTACCGAACAAGTCAAAGGTTTAGCTTTTTTCCTCGCTTTGCCACACAGCGATGTGCAAAATGCCTTTGACACCATGGTCAGCATTTCAGGACTGATTGCACGTGAAATTGATGGAACGGTGTATGACCAAAATCATTTAGAATTTACCCCACAATTACGTGAGCACTGGCGGCATCAGGCAATCGATTATCGTGCTGGTCAGGCAAGTCATGCTTAAAATTGTGATATCGCGCTTGGTACAAGTTGTCTACAAGCGCTGTGTAATTGAACTGAGTGCAGCAAGATAAATTGCAACTTTACAGCCGCATTTTTATAATGTGTGCAGCAATACAAGCTGTAGCATGCGCTACATAGAAAAATTGAAGGGCGGAACAAGACCGCCCTTTTTTATGGTGGAAAATATGTCTGTAGATTTAACTGTCGTGGCGCAAATGCGTCAATTGATTCAACTGCTTGCCAAGCACAATCATGCCTATTATGTGATGGATCAACCGACAATTGCAGACAGTGAATATGATCAGCTTTTCCATCAACTAAAAGCGCTAGAGCAACAGCATCCAGATTTAGTACAACCAGATACACCGACCAATAAAGTCGGTGGCACGCCTTTGGCGAAGTTCACTACGGTTAGGCATGCCGTACCCATGTTGTCTTTAGGCAATGTATTTAATCAGGAAGAATTATTTGCTTTTGCAAGACGTGTCGAAGAGCGTTTACCTAATCAAAAGATTGAATACGATGTCGAACTTAAATTTGATGGTCTGGCGATTTCACTTTGGTATGAGCACGGTGTTTTAGTGCGTGGTGTGACCCGTGGTGATGGGGAAACAGGGGAAGACATTACCCACAACGTCAAAACCATCCGCAATTTACCTAAAGTCTTGAGTGCGTCAGAAACGGCCATTCCTGAATTTTTGGAAGTGCGCGGTGAAGTGGTGATGCCAAAACTTGGTTTTGAGAAACTCAATGCGGCAAATACAGCTAAAGGTGAAAAAGCCTTTGCCAATCCACGTAATGCAGCAGCAGGAAGTTTGCGTCAGTTAGATCCGAATATTGCGGCATCACGTCCTTTGGCATTCTATGCTTATGGCATTGCGCAATGTGTGCCACCTCATGGACAAAGTACCATGTCCGACAGTTTGGCATGGTTGGAGCAGTTTGGGTTTGAAATTGGTGAACGTCATTTTGTCTGTAAGCACATTCAAGAGGTTCAGGCGGCTTATGAGCAAATTAACCTTGAGCGTCCGAATTTAAGCGTTGAAATTGATGGCATGGTGGTTAAGGTCAATGATTTGAAACAGCAGCAGCAATTGGGTTTTTTAAGTCGTGAGCCGCGCTGGGCGACTGCCTATAAATTCCCTGCAGTTACAGCTTTAACCACCATTGAGAATATTGACTGGCAAGTAGGGCGTACGGGTACGCTGACGCCTGTGGCGCGTTTAAACCCTGTTGCCGTAGGTGGTGTGACCGTATCCAATGTCACTTTACATAATATTGGTGAAATTCACCGTTTGGATGTACGTATAGGCGACACCGTCAGTGTTTACCGTAGTGGTGATGTCATTCCCAAAGTTGAAAAAGTTTGGACGGAATTTCGCGTTGCTGATGCGCAAGAAGTGCATTTACCTGAAAAATGCCCTGTGTGTGACTCACCTGTGGTGATGCCTGAGGGTGAGGCATTGGCGCGTTGTTCAGGCGGTTTGTATTGTGCTGCACAGCGTATTGAAGCGATTCGTCATTTTGTGTCGCGTAAAGCCATGAATATTGAAGGTTTGGGTGATCGTTGGGTGGAGTCATTACTGCACTTGAACTTACTGCAAAATGTGGCCGATATTTATCATTTACACGAACACCGCGATACCTTGCTCGGCATTGAAAAAATGGGTGAAAAGTCGGTTCAAAACTTGATTGATTCGATTGAAAACAGCAAAAAAACCAATTTGGCAGCATTTATTTATGCCTTGGGAATTCGTGGTGTGGGAGAAACCACCGCACGGATGCTTGCCAATACTTTTCAGACTTTAGAGGCTTTGCGTGAAGCTGATTTAGAAGCATTAAAGAAAACTCCAGATGTGGGGGATATTACCGCAGAATGGATTTTGGACTTTTTCCAAGCACCGCATAATTTAGAGGTATTGGATCGCTTATTGGCGGCAGGCATTCATTGGGATGCTCCAATTGCACCAACACGTCAGCCTTTGAATGGCGAAAGCTGGGTGATTACAGGGACCTTGAGCCAAATGGGACGCGATGAAGCGACACAGTTGTTGCAGGCCTTGGGCGCACGGGTGAGTGGCAGTGTTTCGGCTAAAACCAAATGTGTGGTTGCAGGTGAGAAGGCAGGCTCAAAGCTAGAAAAAGCCGAAAAGTTGGGTGTACAAGTCATGAATGAAGCTGAGTTTATTCAGCTGATGCAAGAATATGGTGTACTTGAATAAGCATCACGCTACATTTTTATCCACTATAAGTACAAAGGCACTTCAACGATGAAATGCCTTTGTTTTATTTAGAGAGGTCGAGGGTTTAACGCTTTTTCACAATACCATCATCAATGAGTTGCTGAAAATGTTCGATTAAACTGGTTTCAATATTACGGTAGTGCATACCTAATTCACGCTGACTTTTTTCTGCATTAAAATAAATTGGGTAGCCCATATTCAGTTCCACAAATTTACGGGAAAAACCAAGTAGAGGGCCAAAGGCTTTAAAGGCAAATTTAGGTAACTGATTGCGTGGGAATGGATATTTACGTCCAAAATGCTGCGCTAAAATTTTACCCATTTCCAATAAGCTGAGTGTACCACCGCTAACAATATAGCGCCCTTCAGCCGCTGGGTTGAGTGCGGCCTGAATGTGAGCATCGGCCACGTCACGTACATCAACAATCCCATTCCACATGGCAGGGACGCCCGCCAAGGTCATGCCATTGGCAAACTGCAATAACACTTCCACGCTACCCGATTGAGTGTTTTTGGTCAAAGATGGGCCAAGCACCAACGCAGGGTTGATGCAGACCAAATCCCAGCGGGTTTGTGCCTGCGCCATTTCCCAAGCTTTGCGTTCTGCCGCCACTTTTGAATAAGGATAAGGCTGATGTTCTGGGCTGCTGCTGGTATTCCAGTGACTTTCATCAAAACAGTTATTGGTCGTCGTTAAAATATCAATCGCATCGCCATAGGTTGCAGCAATACTTGAAGTCACTACCACACGCTTTACCGAAGCAGTACGATTAACGCTGTTTAACACATTTTCGGTGCCAATCACGGCAGGTTCAATAATGTCTTTGATTGCATCTTTATAGTTAGTGACCACGAAAGGTGAAGCCATGTGCAGTACAATTTCACAGCCTTGCATGGCAACATCAAAAGCGCCTTCTTCAAGTAAGTTGGCTTGGAATAATTCTAAGTTTCCTGTGCTTTTTGCCGCGATATCCGTCAGATGTTGAAAAGTGTGGGTTTTATTCAGATCACGTACCGTCGAATGTACAGTATGTCCTTGTTCAAGCAGGTTTTTAATGACCCAACTGGCAATATAGCCTGTTGCGCCTGTGACTAAAATGGGTGCAGATGTATTTGGATTTGTCATTATTTTAGGAAAGTGATGGAACTTGTGATTATCATAAAGCAGTTGAATTTTAAAATCTGCTTTTTGGGTGTTTATTACGATACCTGAATGTCACAGTGCGGCTTCTTTCAATATTTACAAATTGATGCAAAATCATTGTATTGTCATTTTTAAAGCTGAGTTTTACCAAACAGTTGTTTTATATATGGGAATTTTAAAGTTATATTGCAAATGCGTATGTTTCTCATTTTTATTTTATAAAAATCATAGGTTTACAATAATTAACTTTTGCAATTTTGCATAAATATAGTCATAATGACTAGATTAAGAAAGGGAGTACAGCAAATGCGTGGCAATCCAGAAGTCGTAGACTATTTAAATATGTTGATTGGTGGCGAACTGGCTGCTCGCGATCAATATTTGATTCATTCCCGTATGTATGAAGATTGGGGTTTAAGCAAAATTTTTGAACGCATTGACCATGAAATGCAGGAAGAAGCGCAGCATGCCGATGCTTTAATTCGTCGTGTATTGTTCCTTGAAGGTATTCCAAATATGCAGCGCGATGACATCGACGTGGGTGAAGATGTGGTGTCTTGCTTAAAAGCCGATTTAAAACTGGAATATGAAGTGCGTGAAAAATTGGCGCAAGGCGTAAAATTGTGTGAAGAAAAGGGTGACTATGTCAGCCGTGATATGTTGCGTCAACAAATGACCGATACCGAAGAAGATCATACCTACTGGTTGGAAAAACAATTACGTTTAATTGAATTGATTGGTTTGCAAAACTACATTCAATCGCAAATGTAATCTGATCAAAGCAAAATAAACCAAAACCCGATTTGTGATAAATCGGGTTTTTTTATAGATCGTTTTTTATAGATTGGCTTCTTTATATCAATTGTTTTTTTAAAGGATGTGTCTTGGTGCTTGGTAGATGTTGATTGAGTCGATTCAGTATTATACTGAGGTGATTTTCTAACTTGAGAGCAAGCCACATGCAACAACAGATTTTATTGATTACAGGCTGGGGTGGTGGTACGGCACTCTTAAATCCGTTACAGCAAGTCTTGACCGCACAAGGTTTTCGGGTTGAGCTCATCAATATTTTTAATGCTGCCGATGCGCAGGTCATGCAGCAACAGGTCGAATTTGCACGTCAGTTTGATGTGATTATAGGTTGGTCATTGGGTGGACAATTGGCAACGCTATTGGTCGATGCGATTGCCAGTCAATATGCAGAATATAAAACCTTAATCAGCATTACATCCAATCCGTGTTTTGTTGCACAAGCAGATTGGGATACAGCCATGCCACAAGCGACGTTTGCCCAGTTTAAACAATCTTTTGCACAAGACCCCATTCTAACCCTAAAGCGTTTTGGTTTTATGGTGTGTCAGGGTGTCAGCAGCAGTAAAACGGACTTATTACAATTACAAAGTTTGGTTCAGCCGCAACCGCAATCTTTGCTTCAACAGGGCTTAAATTTATTGGAGAACTTAAACTTGGTGAAGATGCTTAAAAGTTACCCAGGTCAGCAGTATCATCTTTTTGCCGAGCAGGATGTTTTAGTTGATTGCAAAGTTGCACTTAAACTTCAAAATTTAGCTGCAAAGTTTTTAAGCGTAGATGTTTTACCAGGCTCACATGGTCTGCCATTGTTCCATGCCAATGAGCTGACTAGCAAAATCTGCCAATATTTACAGAAAAATCCGTCAACTCAAGTATAAGTGACAAATCTCGCAATTTATTTTGTAGGCAGACAGGTTTAAGATTTAGTACATCAAGTTTTTTACAAGATCAAGGATGATGGTGGGATGACAGAACAGATGGATTTGGCTTTTGATCGTGAACATCTTTGGCATCCTTACACTTCTATGACTCAGCCTTTGCCAACTTTCAAAGTCAAGCGAGCATTTGGTAGCACCATTGAACTTGAAGATGGTCGTCAATTGATTGACGGCATGTCATCGTGGTGGTGCGCGATTCATGGTTATAATCACCCTGAACTGAACCGTGCTGTGACCGAACAACTTAACAGCATGGCACATATCATGTTCGGTGGTTTAACTCACAGCCCAGCCATTGAGTTAGGGCGTTTGTTACTTGAAATTACCCCGCCGAGTTTAGATAAAATTTTTTATGCAGATTCAGGTTCAGTCGCCGTTGAAGTGGCGCTGAAAATGGCGGTGCAATACTGGACTGCACAAGGCAAAACTGAAAAAACCAATTTTATTACCACCCGTTCTGGCTATCATGGCGATACATGGAATGCCATGTCGGTTTGTGATCCTGTCACAGGGATGCATCAGGTTTTTGGTTCAAGTTTAGCGCGTCGTTATTTTGTATCTGCGCCGCAAACAGATTTTGATCAAGAGTGGAATCCTGCTGATATTGCAGAATTGGCGCAAAGTTTGGCCGAGCATCATCAGCAGATTGCCGCCATGATTATTGAGCCGATTGTGCAAGGTGCAGGCGGTATGCGCTTTTATCATCCTGAATATTTACGTCAAGCCAAATTGCTTTGTGAGCAATATGATGTGTTGTTAATTTTTGATGAAATTGCCACAGGTTTTGGGCGTACAGGCAAGCTGTTTGCATGGGAACATGCACAGGTCGAACCCGATATTATGTGTATCGGCAAAGGGCTGACAGGCGGTTATATGACCTTGTCTGCCACATTAACTACGAAGCATGTTGCAGAAACGATTTCGCAAGGTGAGGCAGGTGTGTTTATGCATGGCCCGACCTTTATGGCAAATCCACTGGCCTGCGCGGTTGCAGTAAAAAGTACTCAATTATTATTAGAACAAGACTGGCAAGCCAATATTCAACGCATTCAGCAGCAACTTGATCAGCATTTAACGCCATTAGCTAATTTGGCATGGGTACAGGATGTGCGGGTTTTAGGTGCAATTGGTGTGGTGGAACTTAAACATGCTGTCGATATGCAAAGCCTGCAACAAGAATTTGTGCAACGCGGTATTTGGGTGCGTCCATTTGGTAAATTGGTTTATGTGATGCCGCCGTATGTGATTACAGTAGCAGAACTAAATACCTTATTACAGCAATTGGCTGAGGTGGTGACAGGGATGCAAGGAGCGAGCGCATGAGTTTACTCGATCACTATGCAGAACAGCTTGATCAGCTTCACCAACAGGGTAATTTTCGTCAATTTCGCAGTAATCAGCAGCAAGGTAAAACGATTGAAATTCAGCAACAGCAGATGCTGAATTTATCTTCCAATGATTATTTGGGTTTAGCTTCTGACTTGCGCTTACGTGAACAGTTTTTTGATGAAACACCCAATGCGCAGCGTTTAATGAGTGCCTCTTCATCACGTTTACTGACTGGAAATTTCCCTGCCTATGAACAGCTTGAAGCTACATTAATGCAATTATTTCATGGGCGAGCTGCCTTGTTGTTTAATAGCGGCTATCACATGAATATTGGTATTTTACCTGCATTGGCAGATGCGAAAACTCTAATTTTGGCCGATAAACTGGTACATGCCAGCATGATTGATGGCATTCGTTTGTCATCTGCCAAATATTTGCGTTATCGACATAATGATTTGGCGCATTTGCAGCAATTGCTGACGCAATATCATGCTGATGAAAATTATGAACGTATTATTGTAGTGACTGAATCTATTTTTAGTATGGATGGTGATGAAACTGATTTAGTCGCGTTGGTCGCACTGAAACAGCAATTTGCCAAAGTCATGTTATATGTCGATGAAGCACATGCGATTGGCGTACGTGGGCAGCAAGGTTTAGGTTGTGCCGAACAGTATGGTGTGATTGATGCTATTGATTTTCTAGTCGGGACATTTGGCAAAGCCGTTGCTTCGATTGGGGGATATTTGATCTGTGATCCGATTATCCGTGATTACCTGATTAATCGGATGCGTCCGCTAATTTTTAGTACCGCGCAGCCACCTATTTGCATGGCATGGACGCAGTTTATGCTGAATCAGATTGTGAACATGCAGGCACAGCGTCAGCATTTGGCCGCCTTGAGCCAATATATGCAGCATGGGATTCGGGCCAAAGGTTTTGTTTGCCCATCTACTTCGCAAATTGTGCCTGTGATTATTGGCGACTCCAGTGCAACTGTAAGCAAAGCCCAACAATTACAGGCGGCAGGTTTTTATGTGATGCCTGTACGCCCACCGACTGTGCGACAAGGCAGTTCCAGACTGCGGATTTGTTTAAATACGCAATTTGAAACGGTAGATTTAATGCCGTTATTGGATTTGCTTTGAGTGTGCGTATGCGTATAGATAAAGTACAAGTTGCACAGCGTTTTGCCCGTGCACATCAGAGTTATAAAACGCATGCTGTGGTGCAGCAGCAAATTTGTCAGCAGTTAATGGCAAAAATGCAGCAATATATTGTGCAGCAAAAGTTGTCAGATCAATCTCAACTTCGCTTTGAAAACGTCTTGGAAATCGGCTGTGGTTCGGGAAATTTAACCGACTTATTGCTGCGTGAATTTCAAATTCAACACCTGACTTTAAATGATTTATATGCCGAAGTGTTGCAAGCATATCTGCATAATCCCCAGTCAACTAGTACACAAATTCATGGCTTAATTGGCGATATAGAACAGCTCGATTTTCCACAGTCTTTGGATTTAATTTGTTCAAGCTCGGCTTTGCAATGGGTGGAAGATTTTGGAGCATTATTGCGTAAGGCGAATCAAGCGTTAAAGCCGCAAGGGTATTTGTGCTTTTCGACGTTTGGCCCTCAAAACTTGAATGAAATTAAGCAATTAACAGGTCAGGGCTTACATTATTTGAGTATGGATGCGTTACAACAACAGCTCAAGCAGCAAGGCTTTGAAGTATTACACTGTTCAGAGCAGCTTGAATCATTAAGTTTTGAACATCCCAAACAGATTTTGCAGCATTTAAAAGCCACAGGTGTCACGGGTACAGCGCAAGGGCAGCGTTGGAACAAAACGACTTTAACCGAGTTTTATCGGGGCTATGAACAGTTTAGTCAGCAGCATAGCTCACAGCAAAAAAGTTATACGCTCACGTATCATCCTATTTATTGTCTTGCACGGAGAATGCCATGACAGCTCAAGTTTACTTTGTGAGTGGTATTGATACAGGGATTGGCAAAACCTATGCCACAGGTTATTTGGCCAAGACTATGAATGAACATAGTATTCAGACCATTACCCAAAAACTGATTCAAACGGGCAATCAAGACGTTTCAGAAGATATTGAGCAGCATCGTAAAATTATGGGCAGCGAATGGTTGCCTGAAGATGATGACAAGCTCACTATGCCTGAAATTTTTAGTTATCCTGCTTCACCGCATTTGGCTACACAAATTGATGGTCGTGAAATTGACTTTGCTAAAATTGAGGCTGCGACTGCGCAACTGGCGGCAAAGTATGATGC
Organism: Acinetobacter sp. UBA801; assembly: GCA_002296655.1. Taxonomy (GTDB): domain Bacteria; phylum Pseudomonadota; class Gammaproteobacteria; order Pseudomonadales; family Moraxellaceae; genus Acinetobacter. The sequence continues at coordinate 24,589 of DBIN01000043.1, read as the reverse complement.
AGTATTATTAGAAGGTGCGGGCGGGCTCATGGTGCCACTGACCACAGACCTACTCACCATCGACTATATTGAGCAAAAACAATACCCTGTCATTTTGGTGAGTTCTGGGCGCTTGGGTAGTATTAACCACACTTTGCTCAGTTTGGAAGCTTTAAAAACACGTGGTCTGAATTTACATGCATTGGCATATAATTTGAACGATGAATCACAAGACCCTTTAATTTCGCAAGATACTGCCAAGTATTTAAAAAATTATTTGGCAAAAAGCTTTCCAAAAGCACAGTGGATTGAAATTCCTGTATTGCCGAATATCTAATGGTTATTATTTTTTGTCCATTAAATTTGCCCAATTAAAAGCCACACATTCATGTGTGGCTTTTTTATCAATTTGGCATATTCAGCTATTAGAATTTCTTAAAGCTTTTATTGCCAAACGGTTTACGTGGTGCATTTTCGTCACGACGCTCGCGATTGCCGTAGTTGTTAGCATCCTGACGTTCACGGTTGCCGTAGCTATTACCATCTTGGCGACGTTCACGGTTGCCGTAACTGTTACCATC
>DBIN01000043.1:0-23974 GCA_002296655.1 Acinetobacter sp. UBA801 | reverse complement strand
TGCCGTAACTGTTACCATCTTGGCGTGGTTCACGGTTGCCGTAACTGTTACCTTCTTGGCGTGGTTCACGGTTGCCGTAACTGTGACCATCCTGACGACGTTCACGAGGTGCAAAACCTGTATTTTGCACAGCTTCATCAGTATCACGACGTTGCTGACGTAAGAAACCACCACGACGTGCTGCCAAAGGTTTTTCCTGCATACGTTCATTGCGGCGTTTTGCCATGCCGTACAAACCTGTACCTTGACGTGGTTTTAATTCAACTGCTTTGGCAAGGTTATCGATGTCATTTTTATCCAATTCCATCCAGCGACCCGTACGCAATTCACGTGGTAAAATTACCGTGCCGTAACGGGTACGCAATAGACGGCTGACTTTCAGACCTTGTGATTCAAAAATACGACGAACTTCACGGTTACGACCTTCTTTTACCACCACTTGATACCAGCGGTTAATACCATCACCGCCAATTTCAGAGAAAGATTCAAACTTGGCAGGGCCATCATCTAGCACTACACCGCGTAGCATGTTGTTTTTCAGTTGTGGTGTTACTTCACCCATCACACGAACCGCATATTCACGTTCAATTTCGTTCGATGGGTGCATTAAACGGTTGGCTAATTCACCATCGTTAGTGAATAGCAATAAACCTGTCGAGTTAATGTCCAGACGACCAACCATTACCCAACGATCATTGGCAATTGCAGGTAAGTTATCAAATACAGTTGGGCGTTGTTCAGGGTCGTTGCGTGAGCAAATTTCGCCTTCTGGTTTATAGTAAATCAGAACACGACGACGAATTTCATCTTCAATTTGGAACTGAACTTTACGACCATCGATGCGAAGCTCATCACCTGGTTCGATACGTTCACCCACTTGGGCAACTTGGCCGTTGACACTCACACGACCAGCGGCAATGACTTCTTCCATATAACGGCGAGAACCCAAGCCTACTCGTGCGAGTACCTTTTGCAACTTTTCACTCATAACAGCACAACCTTAGAAATGATCATCAACAGTTTACCTATTCAAGACACAGATGCATCGAGTGCCATGAAAGCTTCCTTGGCATCCTGTAGGGGAGGCAATTGACTTAAGGAATTCAAGCCAAATGCATTTAAAAATTGGGGCGTTGTAACTAACAACGCAGGTCTTCCTGGGAGTTCCCGGAAACCAGATTCTTTAATCCAGTTCCAGTCAAATAATGTACGTAAAATTTGACTATTGTTTGATACTCCACGAATTTGTTCAATATCTGCACGGGTCACAGGCTGGTGGTAGGCAATCACCGCCAGTATTTCTAGTAGTGAGGGCGAAAGTCTGGTCGGACGTTCAGGCCATACCTGTGTAATTATTGTACGATACTTTGCCCGTACCTGAAAACGAAAACCTTGTGCGGTTTCGATCAGTTCAATCGAGCGACCATGTTGCAGTATGGCAAGTTGTTGTAAAAAATGGCGTAATTGCGCTTTGCTATATTTGTCCTGAAAGGCTTCTTTTAAGCGCGCCAAAGATACGGCGCTATCACTGGCAAAAATAATGGCTTCAAGTTGCATCAGTACTTCATGCTGTTGTTCGCCATCGGACAAACTTGAAATCATTGGTTCTGGATTCATGCTTGCGCCCCTTGAATGCTCAATGGTGCTTCAATACCGCTACTGATAATGCACAATTTTTGCTGGCGGGTCAGTTCTAAAATCGCCATAAAGGTCACCACCAAGCCCATTCGCCCCTGACTTGGTTTTAGCAACGTCTCGAAACTCAGTACTTCACCCGAGGCGAGTTTGGCTTCAATAAATGCAATCCGTTCTTCAAGTAAAACAGGTTCTTGCAAAATTTGATGCGTGACAGGTTCAGGACGGTTAAAAATGCAGAATAAGGCATCACGTAATTGATCGGCTGCATAGCCGACATTATTAACAGCAGTGTGTCCTAAACCAACATTGGTGGCAAAGGTGTCACGCTCTAAAACTGGCATTTGCCCAAGGCGTTCCGCTGCTTGCTTGACTCTCAAATATGTTTCTAAGCGATCAATCAGCTCTTGTTTCGGGTCTTTCTCAATTACATTGGCGCTTGGTGCTTTTGGCAATAATAGTCGTGATTTCAAATCGGCCAATAGTGCAGCCATCACCATATAGTCGGCTGTAAGTTCAATATTCAGTGATTTCATGGCATCCATATACGACAGATATTGCGATGCAATTGGGGCGATATCTAACTGGAGTAAATCGAAGCCATTTTTTTGAATCAGGTAAATTAAAAAGTCGAGTGGTCCTTCGAAATGCTCTAATAGAATTTCAAATGCTGCAGGAGGAATATACAAATCCTCTGGAATCGACTCTTGCCATTCATCTAACACACGAATGTGTTGGGTAAGTTCCATCGTGTTATGGAGGGGTTGATTCATTACAGTATTAGGCCACGCGAATTTTCAAAAGCATGCAAACGCTATTTCCGCTTTAGATAGGAGAAGCGGTAGAGAAATAGCGCAAAATTAATAGCGGCTAGTCTAAAGGATATCGTGGGTGAAATAAATCTGTTCTATGACCAAATGTCAAAAAAAGCCAAAAATAAATAGGGGTATTTTCTTTGGTGATGATGCCACGAAGAAAACAAATACGATGTGTATAAAGGAGTGCTTATTCAAAAGCACTCACATCTCCCACCCCACGACGCACAATTTTTGGATGATCCCCCGATAAATCAACAATACTGGTGGTGCTGAGTGTGCCTAAGCCACCATCAATCAGTACATCTATGCGTTTGTTGAGTTGTAGATCAATCTCGTATGGATCATCTAAAGGGTCTTCCTGACCTGGTAAAATGAGGGTGCTGGTTAGTAAAGGTTCACCCAGTTCTTTTAGTAGCATGCGACAAATGGGGTTGCTTGGAATGCGCAAACCAATGGTTTTTTTATTGGGATGCATTAAGCGGCGTGGCACTTCACTGGTCGCTGGTAAAATAAAGGTCGTGACCGCCGGGGTATTGTTTTTTAGTAAACGATACATGGCATTGTCTACTTTGGCGTAGGTGGCAATATCCGATAAATCGGCACAAATAATGGCGTATTGATGTTTTGCGCCTAAACCACGAATTTGTGAAATGCGCTCCATCGCGGTTTTATTACCAATCTGGCAACCAATTGCATAGGCTGCATCGGTTGGATAAACCACCACATCGCCTGCGCGTATGCGTTCAACCGCTTGGCTGATGAGACGCGGCTGTGGATTTTCAGGATGTACTCTTAAATGCAACATGCGAATTCCTCAGTAGCGTATGTGTGACGTTAGGCTCATTATGAAAGGGGATTGATGTCACTTGCAATCATTGTCTTGTGCTTTATTGCATTTAATCTAGATTTTTACGTTCAAACTCTGCACTTTGTAATGTTTTGCCACCTCGGGTGCAGTAACAAATACATTCGATAAAGCGTTTTGCATCGCGCGGTAATTTTGTTTCTCCGTTAAAATAACGCTGTACTTGGGCAAAGACATTGTCTTTAAATGTGTGGCCATCTCCACCTTCACCTGTTAGGTTATCTAAAGACACACGGAATTTACGCCCAAACGCTTGAGCAAATAGCCATTCTATGGCTTGTGGCTTAATTTCGACTTGTTCAAACAAGGTCTGTTGTTCTTGAGTACGACCATCGGGGGCATACCAATAACCTAAGTCTGGTAATAAGCGCCTTTGTTCACCTGCAATGCACCAATGGCTAATTTCATGCAGTGCACTATTAAAGAAGCCATGAGCAAATTGAATCCGTGCAGGTTGGTCTGGCGTTGCAGGAAAGTACTCAGGTTCAAAATCACCTTTGACCAAATTCACATTTAGGTGGGAAAACCAGTGATTAAAGTGTAAGATAAGCCAGTCCACCTGTTCCGTTTCTGAAGTGAGTTTTGCCCAGTCCGAGAGTTGCACTTGAGAGGGCGAAGTGTCAGAATTGGTGGTTGGAAGTGTGCTCACAAGTGATGAAAAATTCACTTCTGTTTGCGGCTGCAACAGATGCATGACTGTGTTACCCAAAATTGGTCTGTCTAAATAAGTACAAAATTGTATCTTAATCTTTGACAGAGTACTGATGAATTTGTAGAATTGCCGCCTTAATTATGTCAGCAAATACCTTTCCGGCACAGATTGAGCCGTTTAAATGGGCTGAACAGGGCTTTACATGGTCAGGTAACCTGCCATTGTCTCGCTTTGCTCGTATTGTCCTTGAAGCTGTTGGATCAATTGATGATCAATTGGTTAACATAGACTGTAAGCTATCAATGGATGCGTATCATCGCATTGTATGGCTAGATGGTCATATTGAAACGAAAGTTCCAATGGAATGCCAGCGCTGCTTGGGTTCTGTAGAGATAGAACTCGTTTCAGATTTTCATCTAGCTCTTGTGGATGATGAGTCACTGATAGAGCGCTTGGATGAGGATGCTGATTTCATTGTATTAGGTGAGAGTGAAGCCACCATCAAAGGCGATTATGATTCGCCTGCGACGGCTAACTTACTGTCACTTATAGAAGATGAATTGTTATTGTTGTTGCCTTTACCTCCTAAGCATGGCGCTTGCGAGCATAAGCATCAACCTGCCATTCAGAACATTGCCGAAGAAAAACGTGATAATCCGTTTGATGTTTTGGCAAGTTTGAAAGGTAAACTTAACTGAAAATTATGTTATAATTTGCAGTTAAGACAACTCAATTTGTTCTGATCCATTTTTTCGATCTTTGTAAGGAGCCATCATGGCCGTTCAGCAAAACCGTAAAAGTCGCTCTCGCCGTGACATGCGCCGTTCACATGACGCTTTAACCGAGAATGCATTAACTGTAGACCAAGCTACTGGTGAAACTCATCGTCGTCACCACGTAACTAAAGATGGTTTCTACCGTGGTCGTCAATTATTCGCTAAAGCAGCAGATGCTGAATAATTGGTGATGTATTAAGCGTCAAGCTTAGTAGAAAAAATGGGAGCGTAAGCTCCCTTTTTTTGTGCCCGATTTTTGTTGTATTTGGCAATTACTAAAAGCAAAATTAAGTGTTAAATTTTCGCTCCATAACTGAGCTTACATGAGAAGGTGTGGGTTGTAGCTGCTAAAAACTACAATTTGCGCATCTTAATTAAAGGATTTTTTATGTCTGCTAAACGACTCGATCAAGCAGCTCAAGCCACTAAAACTGCATTTGTCTTTCCTGGTCAAGGCTCACAAAAAGCCGGTATGTTGGCTGAGCTTGCAGAACAGTTTAGCGGTGTGCGCGAAACATTTGCTGAAGCCTCTGAAGCAATTGGCTTTGACTTATGGCACATTGCACAAAGTGGCGAAGGTTTAGACCAAACAGAATTTACTCAGCCGGTATTACTCACTGCAAGTATCGCATTATGGCGTGTGTGGTTAGAGTTGGGTGGTGTTGCACCAAAATACTTAGCTGGGCACTCATTGGGCGAATACAGTGCATTAGTTGCTGCAGGCAGCTTGAGCTTGGGCGATGCAGTCAAATTGGTGAACTTACGTGGTAAGTTAATGCAAAACGCTGTACCACAAGGTCAGGGCGCAATGGCTGCTATTTTGGGTCTAGATGATGCCAAAGTGCTTGAACTATGCGAACAAGTCAATGTGCAAGGTCGCGGCTCGGTAGAAGCAGCCAACTACAACGCGCAAGGGCAAGTGGTCATTGCAGGTGATAAAACTTTAGTCGAAGCTGTAATGGCATTGGCCAAAGAAAATGGTGGTAAAGCCATTGCTCTGCCTGTATCTGTACCTTCGCACTGTTCATTGATGAAACCTGCTGCCGAACAGTTTGCACAAGCTTTGGAACAAACTGCCATTGAGCTACCGCGTATTCCTGTAATACAAAATGTCAACGCTGGAATCGCGACAGATGTTGCGCAATTAGGTCAGGCACTCACTGCACAATTGTATCAATCGGTACAATGGACACAAACCATGCAGTACCTACAAGATCAGGGTATTGAATATATCGTGGAATGTGGACCAGGCAACGTATTGGCGAATCTTGCGAAGCGTTTACCGAATATTGAAAAAGCATTCCCACTCGACACGCAAAGTCGTATGGAAGATGCGCTAAATGCCATTTTGGTGGCAGAAGGGAAAATTGCATGACACAAGAACGTAAAGTTGCATTAGTCACAGGTGCAAGCCGAGGGATTGGTGCAGCCATCGCTCAGCAACTTATTCAAGACGGTTTTTTTGTGGTAGGTACTGCCACTTCTGAAGCGGGTGCAGAAAAATTATCGGCAAGTTTTGCAGAAAACGGTGCAGGTAAAGTTTTAGATGTTCGTGATGGCGCTGCCATTGATGCCTTAGTTTCTGACATTGAACAAAGCTATGGTTCAGTTTTGGTATTGGTCAACAATGCGGGCATCACCAAAGATAATTTGTTACTGCGTATGTCAGAAGATGATTGGGATGACATTCTCAACATTCACTTAAAGGCCGTTTACCGTTTATCTAAACGTGTCTTGAAAGGCATGACCAAAGCACGTTTTGGACGCATTATTAATATTAGCTCTGTGGTGGCACATTTTGCGAACCCAGGCCAAGCCAACTATTCTGCAGCAAAAGCCGGTATTGAAGCATTCAGCCGAAGCCTTGCTAAAGAAATGGGCAGTCGTCAAATTACAGTAAACTCGGTTGCTCCGGGCTTTATTGCAACTGAAATGACAGATCAGCTAAGTGAGGAAATTCGCAAAAAAATGAGTGAGCAAGTGGCATTAAACCGTTTAGGTGATCCACAAGATATCGCAAATGCAGTGAGTTTCTTGGCTTCAGACAAAGCTGGTTACATCACTGGTACAGTGTTACACGTAAATGGTGGTTTATACATGAGCTAAGCTCAACTATAAACTTTCAAAATTTTATAGATTCAATTAAACTAACGGCATTAAAAACGCCACAAGCAATGAGGAGAATTCCTGTGAGCGATATCGAACAACGCATTAAACAAGCGGTTGCAGAACAACTTGGTCTTAAAGCTGAAGAAATCAAAAACGAAGCATCTTTTATGGATGACTTAGGTGCTGACTCTTTAGACTTAGTAGAGCTTGTAATGTCTTTCGAAAACGATTTTGACATCACAATCCCAGACGAAGATTCTAACGAAATCACAACAGTTCAATCAGCAATTGACTACGTAACTAAAAAACTTGGTTAATTGTTGATTTCAGCACTGCTGAAATGAAAGCCACCGCAAGGTGGCTTTTTTATGTGCTGTCGTTTTTACAATCGAATATGAAGAGGGTGCATTTTGTTAAATATGTGATTTAGTTTAAATTTTGTTACCAAGCTCGTGTCTAATCACAACCGAAGTGACTTATTTTTTAGTTATAAATGAATCAGAACTGACACGTGCTTATGTAAATAAGCGACGCTTTATAACAGCAGAAAAAATAGGAGTACCTCATGGGTCTTTTTGATTTTGTAAAAGGGATTGGTAAGAAAAATACAGCACCTGCAGAGCCACAAACTGCACCAAGCACACCAGCAGAACCTTCTGCACAAGAAATTGCCAATAAACTTTTGGGGCATGTAAAAAGCTTAGGTTTGCCAATTACAGGTTTATCGGTCAGCTATAACGCAACCACTGACTTAGCGACAGTGCGTGGACAGGTCAACAGTCAGGCAGATCGTGAAAAAATTATTCTTGCTGTGGGAAATATTGACCACGTTGCACAAGTGGATGATCAACTTACCGTTGCAACACCAGAACCAGCAAGTAAGTTCTATACTGTAAAATCAGGCGATACTTTGTCTAAAATTTCTAAAGAATTTTATGGGGATGCTAACCAATACAACAAAATCTTTGAAGCTAACCGTCCATTATTGAAAAATGCCGATGACATTTTTCCAGGGCAAGTGTTGCGTATTCCTGCTTAAATGTAAGTAACTTGAATAAAAAAGGCGCATGATGTGCCTTTTTTATTGTTTTTTTCGTTTTTTGGGTAATTGATTATTGTCCTATCCGCATACTGAACAAAAGTAGTAAAAAAAGGCTTTGTTGTATGAAAATTTTACAAGATAGTGATTTTTAAATGTTTGTGTAAACTTTAATAAATATAATACAATCATAGTGTTATGTATTTGTGCAACAAAGCCATAAAATACTAGATTGTATCTTTAAAAAAACCGCCATGAATGGCGGTTTTTTTTAAGACAACTTATGTGTCGCGTTATGCGGCACGGTATTACCAGCTCAACGCACCGCCTGTCTGATAATCAGTCACACGCGTTTCAAAGAAGTTCTTCTCTTTACGCAAGTCCATCATTTCAGACATCCATTGGAACGGGTTGTTTACGCCAACAAACTGTTCAGGTAAACCGAGCTGACTTAAACGACGGTTACAGATGAATTTCAAATATTCTTCCATCATGCCTGCGTTCATGCCCAATACACCACGTGGCATAGTGTCACGCGCATATTCAATTTCAAGCATTGTGCCTTCAAGAATCATTTGAATCACTTCTTGCTGGAATTCTGAAGTCCACAAGTGTGGGTTCTCAATCTTGATTTGGTTAATCATGTCGATACCAAAGTTCAAGTGCATAGATTCATCACGTAAAATGTATTGGAATTGCTCTGCAACACCGTTCATTTTGTTACGACGACCCATCGACAAGATTTGGCTGAAACCGCAGTAGAAGAAAATACCTTCAAGTACACAATAGAATGCGATCAAGTTGCGTAGCAAAATTTGGTCGTTTTCTGGTGTACCTGTTTTGAAAGTAGGATCGCTTAAAGATTGCGTGTACTTCAAGCCCCATGCTGCTTTACGTGCAACCGATGGTACTTCGCGGTACATATTGAAGACTTCACCTTCATCCATACCTAAAGATTCGATGCAGTACTGGTAAGCGTGAGTATGAATTGCTTCTTCAAAGGCTTGACGCAAAATGTACTGGCGGCATTCAGGGTTGGTAATGTGGCGATAAATAGCCAATACCAAGTTGTTAGCAACCAATGAGTCTGCAGTAGAGAAGAAACCAAGTGAACGCATTACAATGGTACGCTCATCTTCAGTTAAACCATTTTCAGACTTCCACAACGCGATGTCGTGGTTCATGTTGACTTCTTGCGGCATCCAGTGGTTTGCGCAACCATCTAGATATTTTTGCCATGCCCATTCATATTTGAACGGTACAAGCTGGTTTAAGTCTGCACGACAGTTGATCATGGCTTTATCATCAACCTGTACGCGTGACGCACCCATTTCCAACTCTTCAAGACCTGGAGCAACATCCAGTTGTTCTAGAGCGTTAGATGCTCTTGCCAACGGATCGGTTGAATCTGTTGCTCCACTTCTAGGGGCTGCAGCGGGTTGTGTAGCTGCCACAGGCGTCTGTGGTTGCTCTGCATCAGATACCATCTGCGTATCATACGCTTTTTGCGGCTCGACGGGCGCAGGCTTGTGTTCAAGAGCAGCCGGTTTTTGCGAATCATCTTCGAAATCGTCCCAACTTAGGATAGACATATCAATTCTCTCTTCGTTGCTTTATATCTTTTATCGACATCCAGCCACGCTGAGATGTCTTAATATACGCTTAATTTGTGAAAGCAAAATTAAGTTTTGCTCATCTTGGTCTGAAAAATGTACATTCCGACCAACTTGCTCACGACTTATTTTGCTTTCGCTTTTGTTTCACCGCTTGTACCCAAAAGTAAGCAATCGGTGCGTAAAACAACACCACAAAGGAAACCAGCAACACCGCGAGTCCTAACATATAGTTGTGGGTCATGTGTGGCATGGTGGGTTCCTTTTACTTTTAGTTTGTGAATCCTAGCCGAAACTAGGATTCACGTTTAAATCATTTTTTAGATGATTTACTAGGCTTGATTGTTTCAGTAACTGTAGTTTTAGGATGCTTTTTTGCATAGCCTTCAGTTACGAAACGACCAGTTCCTGCATCACGAGAAACTTTTTTCGTAGCCATAGAGATAATCTCCATTACAAATTTAAGATGACTCTTACTGGCTCGTTTCTCGAATCGATGATACAATCCGTTCACGCATTTACTTATGCCAGCCTCGTTGTGACCATCTTGGTATCACTTCGAGATTGAAAGCCTTCTAGTTAGTTTTGACGGACGCTAGAGGGCTTTTTTATTGCCTGAATTTCGTAATCCCCCTAAGCCCCCTTTGGAAAGGGGGATTTTCTCCCTCCTTTATTAAAGGAGGGTCGGGGAGGATTTAAAACCTGTCAGATTACTGACATGCCTCACAATCAGGGTTGTCAATTGAACATGCCATTGGCACTGGCGCTGCTTGAGCAAAATCTTCATCAACTGCTGCAGCTGCTTCTGGTGCAACGGCTGCCACAGGAGCTGCAGTTACGGTTGCAGGTTTTACTGCGTTCAATGCACCTGTGTTAATGGTCGATTTCTCTGCAGAAGTCGCACCCAATGCACGTAGGTAATAAGTCGTTTTCAGACCACGTAACCATGCCATTTTATAAGTCAGGTCAAGTTTCTTACCGTTTGCACCTGCAATATACAAGTTCAACGATTGCGCCTGATCAATCCATTTTTGACGACGTGATGCAGCATCCACAATCCAACGCGGCTCAACTTCAAACGCAGTCGCGAAGATTGCTTTCAACTCTTCAGGAATACGTGAAATTTTTTGTACTGAACCTTCAAAGTGTTTCAGATCATTCACCATTACAGAATCCCACAAATCACGTTCTTTCAATGCACGAACGAGGTAAGGGTTGATTACTGTAAATTCACCAGACAAGTTCGACTTCACATATAAGTTCTGGAATGTCGGCTCAATAGATTGAGAAACGCCACAAATATTTGAAATGGTTGCAGTCGGTGCAATGGCCATCACGTTTGAGTTACGCATACCGTCTTTTTGAACTTTGGCACGTAAGCTGTCCCAATCCAAACGCTGTGTACGGTCTACTTCAAACATACGTTCTGGACGCGATTTCGCCACAATGTCTAAAGAGTCAATTGGTAAGATGCCTTGATCCCACAATGAACCTTTAAATGTTTCGTAAGTACCACGCTCAACCGCCAAGTCGCTAGACGTTTGAATCGCGTAGTAGCTAATCACTTCCATAGATTCATCGGCAAATTCAACTGCAGCATCTGAACCATAAGCCAAGTTCATTTCATAAAGTGCATCTTGGAAGCCCATGATGCCCATACCTACAGGACGATGTTTCAAGTTTGAATTGCGTGCTTGTGGTACCGCGTAGTAGTTGATGTCGATCACGTTGTCGAGCATACGAACCGCTGTTTTTACTGTACGTGCAAGCTTTTCACGGTCTAACACACCACCTTGAACGTGTTGTACAAGGTTGATCGAACCTAAGTTACATACCGCAATTTCATCTTTGCTTGTATTTAATGTGATTTCTGTACACAAGTTAGAAGAGTGAACTACACCAACGTGTTGTTGTGGTGAACGTAAGTTACATACGTCTTTGAATGTGATCCACGGGTGACCAGTTTCAAACAGCATCGACAGCATTTTGCGCCACAAATCTTTTGCACGGATTTTCTTGTGCAACATGTTTGTTTCTTTGGCAATGCTTTCGTAGTAAGCATAACGCTCAGTGAATTCTGCGCCTGTTAAGTCATGTAGATCAGGCGTTTCAGAAGGTGTGAACAGTGTCCATTCTGCATCTTCGAATACACGTTGCATGAACAGGTCAGGAACCCAGTTCGCAGTGTTCATGTCATGCGTACGACGACGGTCATCACCAGTATTTTTACGTAGCTCTAGGAACTCTTCGATGTCCAAGTGCCAAGTTTCAAGGTATGCACAGACTGCACCTTTACGCTTACCACCTTGATTGACCGCAACAGCAGTATCGTTTGCCACTTTCAGGAATGGAACAACACCTTGTGACTTACCGTTAGTCCCTTTGATGTATGAGTTCAAGGCACGCACTGGCGTCCAGTCATTACCTAAACCGCCTGCCCATTTAGATAGCATTGCGTTATCACGCATAGCGCCATAAATGTCATACAGGTCATCATCAATGGTCGTTAAATAGCAGCTTGATAACTGTGGACGTAGCGTACCTGAATTAAACAGGGTAGGCGTAGATGCCATGTAGTCGAAGCTAGACAATAAGTTATAGAACTCGATTGCACGTGCTTCACGGTCATCTTCATTAAGCGCCAGACCCATTGACACACGCATAAAGAATAATTGTGGAAGTTCAAATCGTACGCCATCTGAGTGAATGAAATAACGGTCAAATAAAGTTTGCAGACCTAAATAGGTAAATTGGTTTGAGCGCTCAGGCTGAATCGCTGCAGCAAGTTTGTCAAGGTCAAACTCAAGTAAGTCTGCAGAAAGCAAATCAAGCTCTATACCTTTTTTCAGGAAAGTTTCTAATGCTTCGCCTTCAGGTGTATCTGTTGCCAAACCTAAAAACTCTAAACCTGTTGCCACTAAGTCATTACGCAATAAACGTGCAGTCACATAAGTATAGTTCGGCTCTTGCTCAATACGGGTACGGGTCGCCATCATCATGGTGGTTGAGATGTCTGACTCTTTTACACCGTTGTAGAGGTTTTTTACGGTTTCATCAATGATGGCATCTACATCAATGCCTTCTAAACCTTCTGCCGCTTTATTCACGGTTGCTTTTAAAGCACTTAAATCTAGTGGTTTAAGCTGACCGTTTGCGTCGGTCACTTGTAACGTCGGGTGATGATTTTCACCTGCTTGCTTACGTGCTTCTGAGCGTTGTTCACGGTAGATGACATAAGCACGAGCAACTTTTTGCTCGCCTGTACGCATAAGCGCAAGTTCAACTTGATCTTGAATTTCTTCAATATGGATGGTTCCGCCAGACGGTAAACGGCGGTTGAATGTGTTCAACACCATTTCAGTCAGTTGTTCGATCCGATCATGAATGCGGCTTGAATCGGCGCTTTGTTGACCTTCTACAGCCAAAAACGCTTTGCCAATTGCAACTGCAATTTTTTCAGCATCAAAAGCGGCAACATCACCAGTGCGTTTAATCACTTGTAATTGACCAGGGGTTGAGGTGATTACGCTCATGTCAGCATAGCTCCATTGTCATCTATTGTTATGTTTATGGACCATTAAACTGGGCAAAATTTAGGCCGCAGTGATTGAGGGATAAACACAAGACTTAGTGGTTTAAAATTGAATTGAACACAAGATACGGGAAAATTGAGGGTAGATCAATATTGACTTTTTCTTTTAAATTTTGACTGATTTGGAATTAAGATTTATCTCAAAAATACCGATTTTTGTCCTTTGGGCTATAAGCCTTATCAGGCAAGGGCATAGCATAGCAAAGCTCGGAAAAACTGCTTATAGATAACCTTGTGGATAACTTGAAAAGTTAAGAGATAATTTTTTTAAATCAAGCAAGAGCTTGATCTAGTGCAAAAAAACCATTTTGTAACCTAATATTTTTCAAACCTATTTAAAAATCACTAAAATTAGAAAAGTACTATAAATTCAATGCTTAATAAAAATATAACAAAATACTACGCAGATGTATCAGTTTGGTGAACAGTATCTTGTTTACAATGTAAACGTGTGTATATTGCAAACTATATCAAGACCTATCTCTCAGATTTTAAAAGGATAGGTTGAATCCAATAAAGGGACAGACTATGAGTCAAGAAGAAAAGTTACCAAAAATTTTAATTGTTGAAGATGATGAACGTCTTGCACGACTTACGCAGGAATACTTAATTCGTAATGGTTTAGAAGTTGGGGTAGAACCAGATGGCAACCGCGCGATTCGCCGTATTATTGCCGAGCAACCAGATCTTGTGGTGCTCGATGTGATGTTACCAGGCGCCGATGGTTTAACCATTTGTCGTGAAGTTCGTCCACATTATCATCAACCGATTTTAATGCTGACTGCGCGTACTGAAGATATGGATCAGGTGCTAGGTTTGGAAATGGGTGCCGATGACTATGTTGCAAAACCTGTGCAGCCGCGCGTATTGTTGGCGCGTATTCGTGCTTTATTACGCCGTACCGACAAAGTGACTGAAGATGAAGTCGCACAGCGCATTGAATTTGATGATTTAGTGATTGATAACGGCGGCCGTTCTGTGACTTTAAATGGTGAATTGGTTGATTTCACCAGCGCAGAATATGACTTATTATGGTTATTGGCTTCGAATGCAGGGCGTATTTTATCTCGTGAAGATATTTTTGAGCGTCTGCGGGGCATTGAATATGATGGTCAAGACCGTTCAATTGATGTGCGTATTTCGCGTATTCGTCCAAAAATTGGTGATGATCCTGAGAATCCAAAACGTATTAAAACTGTGCGCAGTAAAGGTTATTTGTTCGTTAAAGAAACCAACGGCATGTAATACGCATTTTTACTAGACCTCTTGCGAAAGTATAGTTTTATCTAATTTTTGAATTGGCTAAAACCTTATAAAATATAGCTTTTGACTGCTTAAAATTTGACTAACGCAAGAAGTCTACTGAGTCAAATAATACTGACTCAAATATAAAATAAGTCACATAGGACAGGTTTTGTGCTTAAACACAGTATATTTTTGCGCATATATGCAGGATTGGTGATCTTAGTTGCAGTAGTTGCCATTTTGGCGTACTTATTGGTGCAAATCATCAACTATCAGCGTGCGCAAGAATATCGTGAGTCTTTAACTGATGGTATGGCTTATATTATTAGTGAAGGGATTGCACGACAGCAAAACGAACAGCAAAAGAAAGACTGGATTTCTGACGCATCCGATTTGCTGGAATTGCCCATCTATTATGTGCAGGCAGACAAAGTAGATTTGTCGCGCGCAGAGCTTAGACGGATTAAAGAACGTAAAGCCGCTGTGCGCTATGATGCCGAAAATATGATTGCCTATATTATTTTGGGCATGAAAGATGATCCAAGTCATTATTTATATATCAAGGCAGATAAAATCACAGAACGGCAAATGAAAGCATTGCCGATTTTTGTTTTAGATTATTTGGTGTATTACCCGGGTCAGGAAAAAGAATATCTGGCCAAAATTCAGCAGCACTTTTCTTATCCAGTCAATATTAAAAATATTCAGGAACTTCCACTCGATTCAGAACAGATTGGTCGTTTAAGACTCGATCACAGCATTATTTTATATCGTGATAATGCCACTGTGCGTGGTACAACCATCTCGATTGTGTCACCGATGCCAAACTCCCCCTCAGAAGTTTTGGTTTTAGGGCCTGTACCGTTATTTAACTGGATGCCATTCCAGTTGGCAGCAGGCATTACCTTGCTCAGTATGTTTATGTTGAGTTTAGGGGTTTATGGTCTGATCTTGCCTATGCAGCGTAAGATTCGCCAAGTGAACTATGCCTTAAACCGTACCAAATCGGGCGATTTAAACATGCGTTTGCCTGTAGATGGCACAGATGAAATGGCAAGTTTGGCATCTAGTTATAACAGCATGTCCGACCATATTCAGCGTTTGATTGAGGCGCAGCGTGAACTGATGCGTGCTGTATCGCATGAGCTGCGCACGCCTGTGGCACGTATCCGTTTTGGTATGGAAATGTTGGCAGAAGAAGATGATTATGAATACCGCTTACAGCAAGTCGAAATGATTGATAAAGATATCGAGGCTTTAAACACCTTGATTGATGAGATCATGACCTATGCCAAGCTTGAACAGGGCATGCCATCTTTAGAGATTGAAAAAATTGTTTTGGTTGAAGTGCTAGAGCAGGTGGTAACGGAAACCGAAGCGCTGAAAACTCAAAAAGATATTCAGTTGCTTGCACCACCTGTAACGTTGGAAGTGGAAGCTGAACGCCGTTACCTGCACCGTGTGGTACAGAATTTGGTGGGCAATGCAGTCCGTTACTGTGATCATAAAATTTTGATTAGTGGCGGCATTAACGAGCAAGGCATGGCCTATGTTTGTGTGGAAGATGATGGGCCAGGGATTCCTGAACAAGACCGTGCACGTGTATTTGAAGCTTTTGCCCGTTTAGATGACAGCCGTACTCGTGCTTCAGGTGGTTACGGTTTAGGGTTATCTATTGTGAGCCGCATTGCTTATTGGTTTGGTGGGAAAGTTGAAGTCGATCAGAGTCCGAACTTGGGCGGTGCACGTTTTACGATGGTTTGGCCGGCCAAACGGTTTCGAAAGTCAAGAAAAAAAGCCGCAGCAGAGAAAGAAAAAACTACCGATTCATTGACTTGATTTGAGTGCAACAAAACTAATTTCAGGCATAAAAAAACCAGTGCAGTTCAAGGCACTGGTTTTTTATCGTTTTTTAAATATCTAAGCTGATCAATTTACAGCTTAGTGCGATTCTTTATATTGCTGATCGGCCTGTTCAAAACGGTCTGTCACTTCATGACTTGGTGCTTTGCCCAATAAACTCACCACCACAATCGCAGTCCAAGAACACACAAAACCTGGAATAATTTCATAAATACCTGTATCTGCCCAAAGGTTTTTCCAAAGTATCACCATTAGTGCGCCAACAACCATCCCTGCCAATGCACCATTTAAAGTCATGCGTTTCCAGAACAAAGACAGAATAATCAGCGGGCCAAATGCTGCACCGAAGCCTGCCCAAGCATAAGAAACCAATCCCAAGACTTTCGATTCAGGATTGCCTGCCATCCAAATAGCAAGCAGTGCAATCATGAGAACCATGCCACGTCCGACCCAGACCAATTCATTTTGTGAAGCGTTTTTGCGTAGGAAAGATTTGTAAAAATCTTCGGTTAAAGTACTTGAGCAGACCAAAAGTTGACAGCTTAGGGTACTCATCACAGCAGCTAAAATTGCAGCCAGTACTACACCTGCTACCCACGGATTAAACAAAATTTTGGTCAGTTCCATAAATACTGTTTCAGGGTTGGCATTGACCACACCTGCCAGTTCAGGATGTTGTTGGAAGTAGGCGATACCAAAAAAGCCTGCAGCCACCGCACCGCCTAAACATAATGTCATCCATGTCATACCAATACGACGTGCATTCGGAATAGACTTGACTGAATCAACCGCCATAAAACGCACTAAAATATGTGGCTGTCCAAAATAGCCTAAGCCCCATGCCATGAGGGAAATGATCGCCACCCAGCTTAAATCACCGACTAAATTCAGCGCTTGCGGGCGAGCTGCTTCTAAAGCAAGTGTAACTTGGCTGAGGTCAGAAAAGCTGAGTAGGGTAATGATTGGGGTCAGCAAGAGCGCAAAAATCATCAAGCCAGCCTGAATGGTGTCCGTCCAACTGACTGCCAAGAAACCACCAATAAATACATAGCTAATGGTCGCGATGGCACTAATCCACAATGCAGTGCTGTAAGGCAAATCAAACATACTTTCAAATAAGCGCGCCCCAGCGACCATGCCCGAAGCACAATAAATTGCAAAGAAAACTAGAATTACGCAGGCAGATACAATCCTTAAGATTTTTCTTTGATCATTAAAACGATTTGAAAAATAATCAGGCAAAGTCAGTGCATTGTGCTGTACTTCGGTGTGTACCCGTAAACGACCTGCCACCAAAAGCCAGTTTAACCATGCGCCAATAATCAGACCAATCGCAATCCAAATTTCAGACAAACCTGAAAGATAAATGGCGCCGGGCAAGCCCATCAGCAACCAACCACTCATATCGGATGCGCCTGCAGAAAGTGCGGTAACAAAACTGCCAAGACGACGACCACCTAAAATGTAGTCCGAGAAATTTCGAGTCGCGCGATAAGCCAATAAACCAATCACAATCATGGCGACAATATAAAACAGGAAAGTAATAATGGTGGGGTTGAGTGCGCTCATAGAGTATCCATTTGGGTTTTGGACAGTCGATTAAAATACAGACCGCTGCTAGACGTGAGTCACTCAATTTTGTGAGTGCAGACTTCTCATTTGCGGTGTTGATTTCATCAATAAACGCGAAATTTAACCATACATTAAAAAATATTTCAGATTTTTTTCTGCATACGCATAAAAATAGGCAGCTTGAAAGCTGCCTATCATCTTGATGTTTATCTGATTTGCTTAAGGATTATTACGCCCCATAACACCACGAATGGTATTCAAGACATCTGCAGGTAAGACCACAGTTTTGGCATTGTTAGATTTAGCCATATCTTGCATGGCTTTCACGTATTGCTCACCCAATAAGTACGCTACAGGAATTTCTTTATCACCCACCGCAGAGCTGACCATTTCAATGGCACGTTGTGAAGATTCTGCCAATACTACTTGCGCTTCTGCATCACGACGTGAAGCTTCCAAACGACCATCGGCTTCTAAAATAGCCGCTTGTTTTTCACCATCAGCTTTGGTTACGGTAGCACGACGCTGACGTTCTGCTGCAGCTTGTTCTTCCATCGCTGCTTGCATGGTGTGTGATGGTTTAATATCTTGAATTTCAACAGTTTTAAGGGTAATCCCCCAGTCTGAAATATCATCAGAAATGGCTGCTTTGAGCTTGGCTTTAATGTGATCACGTGAAGACAAGGCATCATCCAAATCCATTTCACCTACAATAGAACGCAATGAGGTTTGAACCAGGTTTTGAATTGCCCAAGTATAGTTTTCAATACCATACACTGCTTTTTCAGGAGTCGTGAGGTTAATGTACGCAACCGCATTCATAAGCAGAACTGCGTTGTCACGGGTAATGACTTCCTGAGATGGAATATCTAACACAATATCTTTGGTGGTGACTTTATAGGCCACTTCATCGACATAAGGAATGACGAAGTTGAGTCCCGGTGCAAGTGTGGTGTGGTATTTACCCAGACGTTGCACAATCCATTTATAACCTTGCGGAACAATTCGCACGCCTTTAAAAATCGTAATTCCAACAAAGGCTAAAATCGCTAAAACAATAATAGATCCACCAGACATTTTAATTTCTCACTTTTTCGTTGTCATGTGCGCTGTGATGCGGCTGCACCACTAAATCATTTCCCAAAATATCAATCACGCGAATCCGATCTCCCACTTGCACAGGGCTCGTGGTGCGGCAGTTCCATTCGTCTGAACCAAGTACAGGCATGGGGAAACGGACTTTAATTTGATCATGTTCCAAGTTGGTTTGAATGACCATACCAATTTGTCCAATGGTGGCTTCGCGTGATAAGCCTGCTTTGGTTTTATCGGTAGATAAGGGTTTTATAAATTTAAACCACGCCAAGGTACACAGTACCGACAAGATAATCCACATCACCAATTGGGTAGTGGTGCCCATCATGGGGAACATCCAGTATAAAATACCGACCATGATTGCCCCAATGCCAAACCATAAAGCGGCAAACGCAGGCAAGAGCAGTTCTGAAAGCATTAACAAAACGCCTAGTACAAACCAGTGCCAAGGTTCAAGAACGAATTCCATACATCTACTCGCGTATTTTTTACGATTGGTTGATTCTAGTTGCTTAGAGAAACGCATCGACTTAAAAGATGCGCTCTCTTCACTTTAACAGATCAATAAGTTTATGAATATTAAAAAAATCACTGAATCCTAAAATTTCGGACGCGGTGCAGGTTTCAGCGCGGCAGGTGATTTTTTAAAGTTGGTGATGGCTTGCTGAATTGCTTTGACCTGTAATTGGGCGGCTTTTTCACCTTCTAAAATGGTTTGGTTACTGGCTTTTAAATCCAGTGTGCCAATATGTCCAACTTTCGGTTGAATCACGATATTGGCTTGTGCCAATTCCTGATGAATACTTTGCTGCCCCATAATGTTTAAAGTTTGATCGAGTAAGCCCCACATGCTGACAGGTTGATTGCCTGTAGGACGCGCAGAAATATCTACCGCAATGACTAAATCGGCGCCCATCGCTTTAGCCGTTTGTACGGGAATCGGGCTGACCAAGCCACCATCAACATATTGCGTTCCGCCAATGGTGGCAGGCACAAAAACATTCGGAATACTGCAAGAGGCGCGTACAGCTTGACCTGCATTACCTTTAATAAAGTCGGCTTTACGTCCATTATCTAAACGTGTGGCAACGGCAGCAAAACGAATTGGAAATTTTTCAATTGGTTTATTCGCCACGTGTTGATTGACGAAGTCTTGTAACTTTTGACCTGCAATAAAACCCTGACGGTTTAAGGTTAAATCACGAATGTCGGATTCTTTAAAGGTCAGGGCAATATGTTGGAGCTGATAAGGACTTTTTCCGCTGGCATATAAACTGCCGACAAAGCTGCCTGCACTGGTGCCTGTGACAATTTTGGGTTTAATCCCGTGAGACTCTAAAACTTTAATGACGCCAATATGTGCAAAACCTTTAGCACCACCGCCACCCAGCGCCAGTGCAATTACAGGTTCACGTGCTTGGATAGGTGTGGTGCTTGGCGGTGTTTTTGTTGTTTTGTCGCAGCCAGCCAAAGTTAGAGCTAGTACGCCCACTAAAGAATAACGAATCAGTTGCATATCAAATCTAAATTTAGATCAAAGAATATTGCGCCCATCTGAACAAAAAATAGAAACTTTGACTAGCCCTTTTTCAAAAGCTTTTGTAACGGTTTTGCCAACCAATGTGGATTTTTAGCCGAAAACTTGCCGTGATATTGCGTATAAATTGCATCTAAATCTTGAGCATAATCGCCCGTAGGATGAAACACGCCCAAAATATGAATGGTTTTGTGTGCATAATCAAAAGAGAACATCACAATTGGGATATTGGCGCCGTAGGCAATATGGTAAAAGCCACTGCGGATATTTTCGGCTTGTTTACGTGTGCCTTCGGGCGCCATGCCAATCCAGATTTTTTCTTTTTTTCGTATAATCTCGATAATATCTTGGGTATGACCTTGTGGAGAATGTCGCACCACAGGAATCACCCCAATCCAGTTTAACAGTGGCTTGAGCGGGGTTTTAAATAAAGTGTGCTTACCAAAAATAGTAATTTGAATACCTAAACCGAGTAGGGCGGTAAAACCATGCCACGCATCAATATTTGAAGTATGCGGAGAAATAATGGCGACTGCTTTGGGCAAGTTAGGAAATTCGCCCACCATTTGCCAGCCTTGCGCCAAAAAGATATTTTTAAATAAAGCACGGCTGCTGGCTGTTCCACGTTGTGGAACTTGGTCGGGTAACTGTGGAAATTGCCGTGCACTGCGTGCAAAAGGATTGCTGAGTTTCATGAATGCGATGTCATCCTGACGTGCGTGATTAACAACAAGAAAGATCCAATATCATGACGCATGAATCTAAATCTATTCAAGATATTAGACTTTCGCTTTGTCTGATTCATTGGCAAAATAGTCAAAATCTGAATGTGAAAGTGATGAAAAATAACAATCCATTATTCAAAATTTTAGTATAGCACTGCGCTATTTTGATCTTTTGCCCATATTTAAATTGAGAAACCATGCCCAATTTGCGCCGAACCTATTTGTTGTTATTTTCTCTGTATTGGGCGCAGGGCTTGCCTGTTGGTTTTATGACCCATGCCTTGCCTGTGATTTTACGTGCGCAAGGAGTGTCTTTGGCACACATTGGCGGTTTCGGTTTGTTAATGCTGCCGTGGTCAATTA
Source organism: Acinetobacter sp. UBA801 (assembly GCA_002296655.1). Lineage (GTDB taxonomy): Bacteria > Pseudomonadota > Gammaproteobacteria > Pseudomonadales > Moraxellaceae > Acinetobacter. Next base: position 2,475 of record DBIN01000043.1, on the reverse strand, counting down.
AAGTATTTTGGGCGCCATTGGTGGATCGCTTTGGATATTCATATTTGGGGCATTATCGTAGCTGGATTTTGCCGTGCCAATGGCTGAGTGTTTTGGTGCTGATCGGGCTGTCCTTTTTACCGATTGAGTCTTTAAATCATCCTATCTATTTGTGGGTGTTTTTTGTGGCTTTGCTCAGTATGAATTTGGTCGGTGCAACCCAAGATATTGCCACCGATGGTTTGGCTGTCAATATTTTACAAGCCAAACAGCAACATTGGGGCAATACTTTTCAGGTGGTTGGTTCACGACTGGGCTTTATTGTGGGTGGTGGTGCAATTCTGTGGGCATTGGATTGGCTAGACTGGCAAAAAATCTTTCTGATTTTAGCGACATTGGTGTTTTTAAATACCTTACCCATTTTAATGTTTAAAGAGCCACAACATGCGGCTAAACAAGTGCTTGTTCAAGCTCAAAGCAAAATGTCATTTCCCGCACGCCTTGCTGCGATTCGTGAATATCTGCGCTATTTTGTGGAAACGCCTGTGCTGTACGCATGGCTGTGGGTGTTACTCAGCTTTAAAATTGCCGATGGTTTGGCTGGTCCTTTATTAAAGCCTTTAATGGTGGATTTAGGCTTAAGCTTTGCTCAAATTGGCATTTACGTGACCATGTTGGGGGCAATGGCCGCTTTGTTGGGTGCAGGCATCGCAGGGTTGATGCTGAAATGGTGGTCTAGAGCGTATGCCCTCATCATTTTTTCTGTGCTTAAAATTTTGAGTTTAGCGGCCTATGCTTATTTGGCGGGCTTATATGAACAGCAAGTTGATGTGGCACACTGGCTGATTTATAGCATTAATGCCGCGGAAGATTTGTGCTCTGCCATGTTACTTGTGGTGATGCTAACCTTGATTATGCAGTACAGCCGTAAACAATATGCAGGGACTGATTTTACATTTCAGGTTGCGATTATGGCGACTGTGAGTGGGGTGCTCTATACTTTGAGTGGAATGTTGGGCGATGCTTTAGGCTATGCGAATTACTTACTGTTGATTTGTATTATAGCGATTTTATGCCTTGTGCCGATCTGGAAATGGGTAAAGCTTGCGAAAGGCGCTCACTTGTCAGCACTTGACTAAGAAGATAGATCATCAATGTAGAATAATAGGCTTGAACTAGGTTAAAAATTCATTGAGTGGAAAAAATAAAAGCGACCCTTAAAGAGTCGCTGGAGTATAAAGGTATCCACATTGACGCAAATACCGATCTCGTTTTTGTATTTTCAAAAATTATTATTTGCGCTTTGAGTGCTTCACTTCGGCAGCGTAGGCAGTATAACTTTAAATTATGACAATCCTGCGACAGTTTAAGTCGCATAGAGATGTGTTATAGGTAAATTCGGCATATTCTAGCTGCGGTATGGGGTATTGATTGCTTGTGTCCATTGTTGGTGAATACAACGCGGGCAGACTTCATTGGCGTGTTCAAGTAAACGGACATGTCCGCAATACATGCAGGCATAATACGTGTGTGGAACTATGCGATACGCGGGTTGGCAAGCTTTAGGAAATAAGGGTAAACCATAGCGTGTGGCATCGCCATGAAAAAATAACATGCTGAATTTACCATCACTTTCTAGTAAACCGACACGTACTTGTCCCAAATGCTCCACACCTTGTTGGCGCATTTCGGCAAAGAATTCATCATGCGACATTTTGCCGTATTTAATTTTTTCTAAGACCAGTTCGCCATTTTCTACAATATACAGCGATTTACCCTCAATCAAATCTTCAAAGGGTTGGTATTTCATCATGAGCCATGTGGTCAGGCGATACATCCCAATCACCACTGTCATCACCACCAAGGCATGTACCAAGGGTAAATCTTCAGTGAACATAGGGTCGCCCGCAATAGAACCGAGCGATAAAATAATGGCCAATTCAAAAATAGAAAGCTGGCGTACTCCGCGTTTTCCTGTGAGGCGTAAAAATAGAATAATCATGCCAAACATGAGTGCAGCACGAATCATTAATTCTGCAACAAATGTCCATGTGGTGTCGTGAATGAAGATGGTGAACCAATCCATAGATTGTCTATTTTGTTATTTTGATGCTTGATACTATGCTTATATTGCGTGGGTAAAATAGTGGTTTTGAGTAAAGAACTGCAATTACTTGAGTGGTTTAGGAAAACAAAAAAACTGTTATATTGTCTAAAAACTACAATTAAAAAAATAATGAATCAGAAGATGAATTCACAACTATTACAATTTGCCAAATCTATGCGTCATGCTGCTACGGATGCTGAAAATTTGCTGTGGCAACTACTTCGTGCCAAACGCTTTATGGAGCTTAAATTTAGACGTCAGCATGTGATCAAACCGTATATTGTGGATTTTTACTGTCATGAACTTGGTTTGGTGATTGAGTTGGATGGTAGTCAGCATGGAACAGATGATGCGATTGAATATGATGCTGAACGCACCAAGTTTTTAGA
>DBIN01000044.1:34716-52520 GCA_002296655.1 Acinetobacter sp. UBA801 | reverse complement strand
TACACCCTGAATCTGTGCCAATCAATATGTTAGTTCCAATTGAAGGCACACCACTGGCTGAAGTCGAAAAATTAGATGTGATTGAGTGGATTCGTACCATTGCAGTGACACGTATTATTATGCCAAACAGTTATATTCGTTTATCTGCAGGGCGTGAATCATTGTCTGATTCAGATCAGGCACTCGCATTTATGGCAGGTGCGAACTCGTTATTCTCAGGTGAAAAGCTTTTAACGACGCCAAACGCAGGCGAAGGCAAAGACAAACAATCGTTCCAAAAATTAGGCTTAGTTCCTGAACGTGCCAAGCCAACGGTTTCGGAATTGTCGGTGGATGCGATGGCTGTGGCTTAAGCAGACTTTGAAAAAGACTCAGATATTTAATGTCCGTAAATTAAATAAGAATCATGTGATATGGCAAAAGATTTTCACAGTGCAACTGTGGTTGCAGGCTATGACAGTCATATTCGGAAACTCATTCCTGGATATGAATTGGTACATCAACACATCAATGCAATTTTAAGCAGTCATTTGCCTGAAACAGCGCGGATTTTAATCGTAGGGTGTGGCACAGGCTATGAATTGCAGTATTTATTGCAGCAACATCCTCAGTGGCAATTTACTGCCATCGACCCATCTTTAAATATGCTGCAGCAAGCAGAAAAAAATATTCAGTCTGTGACAGGGTATGAGCGAGTGCATTTTATACAAGCAGATACACATCAATTTACCCAGCAAGCGCAGCTAGAAAACTTGCAGTATGATGCGGCATTGGCGATTTTGGTGGCGCATTTTGTACCAGTGGCAGAAAAACCTTTATTTTTTCAAGATATTTACCAAACATTAAAACCTGCAGCGATTTTATTAAGCTATGATCTGATGCAGCAGACTGAAAATATAGAATTGCGCTGGATGCAGAATTTGGCTTTGGATTGTGGTTTAACTGCAATACAAGCAGAAAAAATGCTTGACGAATGGCCGAAGATTTTCATTTAATTACTGCAGATACACAAGCGGCATTGCTGGCTCAAGTCGGTTTTCGTCAGTGTAAAACATATTGTCAACTTATGAATTATTATGGTTTTTTTGCGCAGAAATAGTTTAGCAATCACATCATTACGTCAGCATTATTTGTAGAAAAAACATCAGCACAAGAAAAGTTAGATAAGGGAAAGAGAAAATGTCAGCATATTACACTTTACTTAAACGTGAACAACATGCCGATGGTGGCTGTACTGCGTACTATCGTTGCAACATTCATGCACAAGGCGCGTGGAATCCGCATGAACAACACATGGCACCTGCAACGGGTATTTTGTGTGCAGAACTTGAGCGATTTAAGCCGCGTGATGATATGCGTATTGGTCGGGTCGGTTTAGATATTTTTGGCTTGATTACCTTTGGTGAGTTTAGTATCACCACCCGTATGATCCGGCCAGGTAAAACCATTGAGCTGATTGAAGCGGAAATGTGCGCTGAAGGAAAAACCTGTATTGTGGCGCGCGCATGGAAAATGAAAACCTCAGATACACGCGCGATTGCAGGACTGGAAGATTTACCAATAGAAAACCCTGAATATTTACCCGATTGGGATGGTATGCGTTGTTGGCCGGGCGGCTATATTCAAAGCATTGAAACCCGTGCGCATCCGGATCGTCGTGCAGGTAAGGGCATCGTTTGGTTAAGAAACCAATTGGATATGGTTGAAAATCAAAGTACATCCAGTTTTGTGCGTTTATTGGGGATGGTGGATACCGCCAATGGCGTAGTGCCACGCTTAGACCCGAATGCGGGTTGGGGTTTTCCAAATTTGGATTTGCAAATGCATTTACACCGTTTACCGCAAGGCGAATGGCTGGGTTTAGAAGTGACACAACAATATGGTGAAGATGGTATTGGCTTAACGAGTGCAGTCTTGCATGATACTCAAGGGCCATTTGGACGCAGTGAGCAAATTTTAACTTTGCGTCAATTCTAAATTGATTCAGAATTAAACAAAAAAATCTTAGGACGAATTGCTTCGTCCTTTTTTTATTGGCATGCTGTGTGCAGATTATTTCATCTTTTTTTATTTGAAAATATTATGCGAATTGGTTTGATTGGTGCAGGGCGAGTTGCACATCATTTGGCTCATGTTTTAAACGCACAGCATCAAATTGTGCAAATTTATAGCCGTAGTCTGGACAAGGCACAGCATTTGGCTGCACAGGTTGGCGCAGAAGCGATTGCAGAAGTAGAACAGCTTCATTCAGACCTAGATTTACTGATTATCGCAGTGAGTGATCAGGCGATTGCACAGGTGATTCAGGAAATTTATCATGACTTAAATCATGTGTTGATAGTGCATACCTCAGGCAGTACCAAATTAGATGTATTGCAACAGCATCATGCACGTTCAGGGGTATTTTATCCCTTACAAACCTTTAGTTTAGAGCGTGAAATTGATTGGTCAGAAACACCTTTATTCATAGAAGCTGCATTTGCTGAAGATCAGCAGCTTTTAGTGACTTTGGCAAATAGCCTAAGCAAAAAAGTCTATGCCTATACTTCAGAGCAGCGTTTGAGTTTGCATTTGGCTGCGGTATTTGCCTGTAATTTTAGTAATTATTGTTATGACATGGCGAAGCAAGTGGTTGATGCCCAGCAAGTAGATTTCAGTTTGCTGTATCCTCTTATGATGGAAACTGCGCATAAAGCGACCCAGAATGATCCGCGTCAAATGCAAACAGGACCTGCTATGCGGGGCGATCGCAATATTTTAAAGATGCATCAAGACTTATTGGCAGCAGGGCAGCAACATGCACTTGCCGAAGTTTATACACTGATGAGCCAACAGATTTTAGAACGTCATCAATCTTAGTCGTTTCTTAATCTTTGGACTTATGCCATAAAACCATCCCAGAAAAAAATGCTTCCGAAGGGAAGCATTTTTTATTGTAGAAACTAGTTAATTTTCTTGAAGATAAAGTCATTAATCTTATGACCTGCTTCAATTCCACGACGTTCAAACTTGGTTTGTGGACGCCATTCAGGACGAGGGTAGCTATTGCCTTTCCCCGCCAAGTTTTCTAAACGTGAACGATTGTCCAATACATCCAGCATCCATTCTGCATACGGCTCCCAGTCAGTTGCTGCATGGAACGTACCGCCTAACACTAATTTTTGCTCTACCAATTCCATGCGTTCATGGGCAACGAAACGGCGTTTGAAGTGACGTTTTTTCTGCCATGGGTCTGGGAAATAGAGTTGAACCGTATCAATGCTGTTGTCTGGCATTTCACGTAGAACTTGAATTGCATCGGCATCTAATACACGTAAATTGCTTAAACCTGCTGTACCTGCTTCATAAACGCACTGTGCAATCCCTGGAATATGGACTTCAATCCCGACAAAGTTACGTTCAGGATTGGCTTGCGCCATCAGTACTAAAGAACGCCCCATCCCAAAACCAATTTCTACGGTGAGCGGGCGTTCAGGGTGTTCAAAATGCTGACGTAAATCGCCAACAGGATATTCCAAAATTAAGTCGCCGTATTGTTGCAAGGCGCTACGTTGTGACGTATTCAATGGTGAAGAACGGCGCATGAACGTTACAATTTCACGATGCTCGTTGAGGTTGTCCAGCTCGACAACGTGCTGGTCTAATTGATCGTTCGACATAATTTTGGCAAATCTAATAAATTCGAATGCGGTATTTTAAGTCCTGAGCCATTGAAGTCAATTTTTTTCGCGGTTTTTCGCAGCGCCGCGCAAGATTGCGATCCATCTGCACCCTTTGAGCATAAAAAATGCTGAATCATTAAGATTCAGCATTTTGGGTCTTTAATGGTGTTTGAATATTTTGCAGCAATTACGAATTGGTGCTGTATTGATCAATTAAGGTATGACTGGCTTCATTCAATCCAATAATATGCACTTTAATTTGTTGGGCTTTAAATTTGTTCACCACGGTATTTAGCATATTTACAGAGGTAATATCCCAAATATGTGCATGCGTTAAGTCGATGGTGACATTGCTGATGTCTTCTGAAAAATCAAAAAATTGATAAAACTTTTCAGAACTGCTAAAGAAAATTTGCCCTGAAATCACATATTGGCGGGTATGTTCGCCCAATAAAAATGAGCTAACTTTAACTTCACTTTCCAGTTTATTCACCAAAAACAAAGCAGAAAGCAGTACCCCAACAAAGACACCCAAAGCAAGGTTATGGGTAGCCAACACCACAATCACCACAGCGAACATAACAATATTGCTTTGTTTAGGATGCTTTTTGAAGTTACGGATGGAATCCCAGTTAAAAGTTGTGAATGACACCATAATCATAATCGCGACCAAGGCTGCCATAGGAATATATGCCAACCAATCTTTGAGAAAAACCACCAAGCACAGTAAAAACACGCCTGCCGTAAGTGTAGATAGACGTGTGCGCGCCCCAGAGCTGACGTTGATAATGGATTGTCCAATCATGGCACAGCCTGCCATACCGCCCATAAAGCCACTGACAATATTGGCATAACCTTGACCACGACATTCCTGATGCCGATCTGCTTCTGTGCCTGTGGCTTCATTGACAATCGTCGTCGTCATCATGGTTTCAAGCAAACCGACTGTGGCTAATGTCATGGCATAAGGGAAAATAATAGATAAAGTTTCAAAATTTAGCGGAATGTCAGGCACTAGAAAAATAGGCAGTGTATCGGGAAATTGTCCTAAGTCGCTTACGGTACGCATATCTGCACCAAGTATTAAAGCAATCACACTCAGCACAATAATGCAGACCAAAGGTGAGGGAATGCTTTTGCCAATTTTAGGGAGGTAAGGAAATAGATAGATCACCGCCAAGCCTAATCCTACAAACAAATAACCTAAGCCATCCATTTTTGATAATTCAGGCAGTTGCGCCACAAAAATTAAAATCGCCAAAGCATTTACAAAGCCATAAACTACCGACTGCGAAACAAAACGCATCAGTTTGGCAACTTTAAAATAGCCTGCCACAACCTGAATCAACCCTGTGAGCACCGTTGCTGCCAATAAATATTGCAAACCATGTTCTTTAACTAGGGTAATCATTAACAATGCCATGGCGCCTGTCGCGGCAGAAATCATGGCAGGACGCCCACCAAAAAATGCAATCGTGACCGCAATACAGAATGAGGCATATAAGCCGACTTGCGGATCGACGCCTGCAATAGCAGAAAAGGCAATTGATTCAGGAATTAATGCCAAACCCACCACTAAACCCGCCAAAACATCTGTTCGGATATTGGAAAACCATTCTTCTTTTTTCAGGCTAATCACAATCTCAATTTCATGAAACTTTAAAGGGCTGTATGTTAAAACATCTTGAGATAAAAAAGCAGGCAAAACAGACTTGAAAAAGCCTGTCTTTTGCAGGATAGTCAAAGCGTAAGGACTTTTTAAGACATTTACGCTTTTTTGCAATTCATAGGTTCAATCACTTGCAAGTTTGTGACAAGCGATTTAAAAAAGAGATAGTTATATAACAAGGATCAAATATGAAGCTTTATTATTCACCAGGCGCATGTTCTTTAGCAGCACATATTATTTTAAATGAAGTGAATGTCGATTTTGATATTGAACGTGTGGATTTAAAAACCCATAAAACAGAAAAGGGTGTCGATTATTACGAAATTAACCCTAAAGGCTATGTACCTGCTATAGAAATTAACCCAGGTTTGATTTTGACGGAAAACGTAGCAATATTGCCATTTTTAGCGCAGCAAGACCCTAAGCAAGACTTAATTCCGCCATCGGGTTTAGGTCGTGCTAAAGTTTTGGAATGGTTGGGTTATTTAAACTCAGAATTACATGATGCTTATGCGGTATTTTTTGCTGGACCATTAGATGCAGATGCAAAAGAAAAAGCTTATGCAGAAATAGATCGTTTGTTGACTTATATTGATCAAGCGATTGCGTCATCAGACCATGAATATTTGGTGGATGATAACTTTGGCCCAGCCGATGCGTATTTGTTTGTCATCACCAACTGGTCAAACCATATTGAGCATGATTTAACCCCATATAGCCATGTGGTTGAAATCCGTAATAAAGTTGCTGCACGTCAGTCGGTACAAATTGCGATGCGTGATGAAGGCTTGATTCCTTAATCAGCTTTTTTGCCAGAATCAGCTAATAAAAAAGACGTTGAGTTGATACTCAACGTCTTTTTATTTGAGCTGACGAACTTGAAAAAGACCGCACAACTTTTTTATGATTATTTAAAGAAATAACCCGTTTCTGGTGAGCTGGCATTCGCCATACGCTTACGTGGCATACGGCCTGCCAAATAAGCTTCGCGTCCTGCTTCTACTGCTTTGCGCATTGCAGATGCCATGAGTACAGGGTTTTGTGCTGCTGCAATTGCAGTATTCATCAGTACACCATCGCACCCCAACTCCATGGCAATCGCAGCATCACTGGAGGTACCCACACCTGCATCTACCAATACAGGTACTTTGGCATTTTCTTTAATAATCGAAATGGTATGTGGGTTGAGAATACCTAAGCCTGAACCAATCAAGCTACCTAATGGCATAATCGCCACGCAGCCCATACTTTCCAATTCTTGCGCCACAATCGGATCATCTGAAGTATAAACCATGATTTCAAAACCATCGTCAATTAGCGTACGTGCGGCTTTTAAAGTCTCGGTGATATTGGGATAGAGGGTTTTTTCATCGCCTAAAACTTCCAGTTTGACGAGGTTATGACCATCCAGCAATTCACGCGCCAGCATGCAGGTACGCACGGCACTGTTGGCATCAAAACAGCCTGCAGTATTTGGCAAAATGGTGTATTTTTCTGGTGGAATCACGGAAAGTAAGTTGGGTTGATCTGGATGTTGCCCAATGTTTACACGACGAATGGCAACCGTGACAATTTCTGCGCCACTGGCTTGAATTGCCAAATCAGTTTCGGTTAAATCTTTATATTTGCCAGTACCCACCAATAAACGTGAATTAAAGGTACGTGAACCGATTTTAAAAGTATCTTGCATGGGTGCTCCGAGTTTAGCCGCCACCAACGGCATGAATAATTTCAATGCGGTCTTGATCGCAAATAGGGGTTTCGGCAAGTTTGCTTTTGGCAATAATTTTTTCGTTCTGCTCCACGGCAAAACGTTTGCCTTCTAAATCTAATGCCTGAATCAGTTGTAACAGGGTCGTATGAGTGGTCTGTTGTGCTTCGCCATTCAGATAAATTTGCATGACCGAGAATCCATCTTCAAAATTACAAAATACGATTGGGCTTTATTTGGCATATTTCATGGCTTGCCATGCTAAGCTTAGCCAACCCACAATCATGAGTGCACCACCAATTGGGGTAATCATGCCCAAACCGCGGACAATGTCCAAGGCCATGATATAAAGTGAACCGCAGAAAAATAAAATACCCAGTTGGATTAGAATGAAACTTGCTTTAATGGGAAGTTGTGGAATCACTTTAGCCAAGATCCCTAATGCCAAAAGTCCAAGAGCATGATAGAAAAAATAATCTGTTGCAGTTTGCCACCAACCTAATTGAATTTCAGTCGCACGGGCTTTTAAACCATGTGCACCAAATGCACCAAGTAACACCGCAGCCGCTAAATTCAAGGAAGAAATTGCAATCCACATACGCAAATTGACCTATTTAATTTTGCGCTTAACCTTAGCACATTTTTAAGCTAGGGAAAATCCGAGAATTACCTGCCTGTATGTCAGTTGTACGAATCCAAGACAATAAAAAAGGGCAGTTTGCCCAATTTTATTTTTCGATGTGCCAGTATTCACTTGGAAGAATGTCAGATTAGTTTGATGACATCGCCACTTTAATTTTTTCCATAGCATTTTTTTCGAGCTGACGAATACGTTCTGCCGAAACATTATATTCTGCTGCCAGTTCATGCAAGGTCGATTTATCATCATCTAACCAGCGACGCTGCAAAATATTACGTGAACGATCATCCAACTGCTCCATAGCTTCATGCAGGGCAGAAGTGCTTTGTTCTTCGTAGTCTTCGTTTTCGACCAAACGTGCAGGGTCGTAACGGTTATCTTCTAAATACAATGCAGGTGCAACATAAGTTGACCCTTCATCGTCATCATCGCCCTGTGCTTCAAAAGCTGCGTCATAAGCTGTTAAACGACCTTCCATTTCCAAGACTTGTTCAACGGTCACATTTAAGTCATTGGCAATAGATTGTGCTTCTTCAAGCGTCAGTTTTTTGCTAGATTTTTTGAGGCTACGTAAATTAAAGAATAATTTACGCTGTGCTTTGGTGGTGGCAATTTTAACAATACGCCAGTTACGAATAACATATTCGTGAATTTCAGCTTTAATCCAGTGCACAGCAAATGACACCAAACGCACGCCCATATTGGGGTCAAAGCGTTTCACGGCTTTCATTAAGCCTAAGTTGCCTTCCTGAATTAAATCGCCCTGCGGTAAACCATAGCCCGCGTAACTTCGTGCAATATGCACCACAAAACGTAAATGCGACATGACTAACATTTTAGCCGCGTCTAAATCTTGATCGTAATAATAACGCTCGGCTAACTCTTTTTCTTGTTCAGCCGTTAAAATAGGAATTTGGTTAACAGTACTAATATAAGCCCCGAGGTTTACCCCTGGTGCAGATAATGACAGGGGCATCAACTGATTGCTGCTGTCACTCATGAGATCTCCTTATAGGATTGGGTAGGTAAAATAACCGATGTCTTTATCTTAATGCCAATATTCTACTTAAATAAGTAAAATTGGTGTAGATATGTAAATCTTTATAGCAATAAGCGGCGAATATTAAGTCATTAAAATAAATCAACAATCAAATAGATGTGCTTATTGCGATGCTTTTGGCTTGGCAACATCAATCACATAATGAAACTCTGTTGCCGAAATCTGGCTTGCTTCACAGCTGTATTGATGTAACTGACAATACCGTACCACATCTTGCTGGCTGTGCGGATCAGATGACTTCAGTAAAAACCGAGCAGAATCTGAATGTTTAAGGGCACGTTTCAGCATCAATAAAGGCATAGGACAAGGTTGTCCCATGGCATCAATCACTATGATAGGTTGTTCAGTATCACACAGCATTGAATTAAAAATTCACCTTAAAAACAGTATGATCATACTAGCAAATTCACTTACAAATCCCAAATAAATTTCATCTGAAGCATAGAGACTATTCATTGCGCGACTTACTGCGCATAAGGGCAAGAGAATTGGCTTATTTTGCGAGATATTTGCAATAAAATTTATAGAACAAAATTGTGCTAAGTCACTTAACAGAAATAAAAAATTTTAGATTTGTTTAAATCGCTTCAAACTGAACAAGATAAATTAAAAAAAATCTATTAATTGTCATAAACCCGTGTTAAGCTCGATGCGTATTTAGGATTTTAGATAGACAGTCGTTGTTTGTCGCCCTATTACAAATGGATGTAACCGGGATTTTGTTAATAGTTATACAGAATGATTACAAGCTTAGAAATAAAAATATTTTTAAACTTTGTTTGCTCTGCTGTTTGCAACACCGGGTGGTCCTTCTTTTTAATCAATGAGGATTAACTTATGACAGCTCGTGAACAAGGCGTAGTTAAATGGTTCAACGACACTAAAGGCTTTGGCTTTATCCAACGCAATGGCGGCGACGATGTATTCGTTCACTTCCGTGCGATCCAAGGTGATGGCCACCGTTCGCTTCGTGACGGTCAGCGTGTTGAATTCAGCGTAGTAAAAGGCCAAAAAGGCTTCCAAGCTGAAGAAGTACAGCCACTAGATTAATCACTCGATTATTCTAAAAAAAACGCTCCAATTCTGATTGGGGCGTTTTTTATTTGTATTTCTGTTTATAATAGGTCAGTTTTTTGTCTGTATAAGTTCGAGCATATATTTATGTCATCTGGTTTTGAAACCTTAAATTTACATCCGCAATTGAAACAAGCTATTGATGCTTTGGGTTTCAAGGAAATGACGCCAATTCAGCAAAAGGTTTTAAAATTTACTTTGGCTGGACATGATGCTATTGGTCGTGCGCAAACAGGTACAGGAAAAACTGCTGCCTTTTTAATTAGTGTCATCAATGATTTATTGAACAACCCAATTCAAGGGCAGCGTTATCGAGGTGAACCGCGTGCTTTGGTTTTGGCACCTACGCGTGAATTGGCTTTGCAAATTGAAAGTGACGCAAAAGATCTGACCAAATTTACCGACTTAAATGTGGTGACTTTGTTGGGTGGTGTAGATTTTGATAAGCAAAAGTCACAACTCAATAAAAACTTTGTCGATATTATTGTTGCGACACCAGGGCGCTTAATTGATTTTGTAGAACAAAAAGAAGTTTGGCTCGATCAAATTGAATTTTTAGTGATTGATGAAGCAGACCGTTTACTGGATATGGGCTTTATTCCATCGGTAAAACGTATTGTGCGTTATTCACCGCGTAAAGAGCAGCGTCAGACTTTAATGTTCTCTGCAACTTTTAGTTATGATGTATTGAATTTGGCTCAACAGTGGTTATTCGAACCTGTTACAGTGGAAATTGAACCTGAAAAGAAAACCAATGCCGATGTTGAGCAACGGGTATATATGGTTGCCAAAACTGATAAATATAAATTGCTTGAAGAAATTTTACGTGATGAGCCCATTGAAAAAGTCATGATTTTTGCCAATCGTCGTGATCAGGTGCGTAAGCTTTATGATCATTTAAAGCGAGATGGCTATAAAGTGGTGATGCTATCGGGTGAGATTGCACAAGACAAACGCTTAAAAATGTTGGATCAATTCAAAAACGGTAAACATAACATCATGATTGCAACTGACGTTGCAGGACGTGGTATTCACGTCGATGGTGTGTCGCATGTAGTGAATTTTACTTTGCCTGAACAGTCCGATGATTACGTACACCGTATTGGTCGTACAGGTCGTGCAGGTACACGTGGTGTGAGTATCAGCTTCTTGTCTGAAGATGATGCGTTCTATTTGCCAGAAATTGAAAAGGCGATTGGTCAAAAATTGCCGTTAACACGTTTAGATGGTTATTGCTAATCATTAAATTTTTAAGCTAATTTTAGTTTAAATTTTGCTGCACTTGGTTTAAAAGTCGCTCTCGGTAGAGCGACTTTTTGTATTTGGCTCTTATGTCGTGCTGAAATAATTTACTTTGCCTGACATCTAAAGGTCAAAACAGTTTGATAATCATCATCACGAGCAATATCCGTATTACGTCCCGCAATCGTACCTAAAACAGTTGCTGCTGCCTGAATCATTTGTCCCGTTTGCTCATCGACCACACCTTTGAGTGCACCGTTGTAAGATGTTTTTTCATCGACCAAGACTGGAGCGGCACGCGTACCACAGGTTTTATTGGCAGCTGTAATTGCATTATTTTTAGAAATAATATTACTTTTACCTAAACCTGTGACTTCATACAGGTTGTTTTCTTTTTGAATGGCAAGTGAATTATTCGGTGTGGTGGCACATGCTGTTAAAAGTGCAAAAACGGCAAGGCTAGAAAAGGTGACTATTTTTTTCATCTCTACCTCAGGGTTAAAACGCTGTTGTGCGTATCGTTTGTTGATGATATTTCAATTCAAATGAGCAGATTGAAAATAACAATTTGATCTAGTTGAACATAATCTGGCTGCTTTTAAATGTAGACACTGTATATGCTGTGTTGATAATTCGTCATTGATTTATACGCATCAAACCCAATCCATCATGGATTTTTATACTCTTAAGCTATAGATAAATGAGTCCAAGCATTATTTTTTAGGTGTTTTGAGCAGGTTCAACTTAAAAGTTTAGGTACACAGAGTGCCAATAAGAATCTTGCAAATAAGCATACGGAAATAGCGCATTTTTTTGAGTTTATGCTAATCTTAACCGAGATTATTGAAATAGTTATATAAGTTAATGACGGATACAGCGATAGAAATCGTTCATCAGAATATTCATCAACGCCAGTCTATGGGGCAGTTAGTTGAACCTGCACCAAATGCTGTGCAGCTAGAAATGGCTTTTCAGGCAGCTTTAACCGCGCCAGATCATCATCGTTTAAAACCTACGCGCTTTGTGGTAATTACTGCTGAACAGCGTGAAGCATTTGGTGAGTTACTTTCTCAAGCTTTGACAGATATGGGCGAAACTGATGCAGTTCAGTTAGAGCGGGTGAAACAACATCCGTTTCGTGCGCCACTTTTGGTGTTGGCTTTAACGCAATTTCAGGATCATCCAAAAGTACCACGTTTTGAGCAGACTTTAAGTACAGGTGCTGCGGTACAAAACTTTTTATTGTCTTTACAGGCGCAGGGCTTTGCCAGTATGTGGCGCAGTGGAGCAGTCGTTGAGTCGAACTTGCTTAAACAAGCTTTAAACTTAAATGCAGATGATTTAATTTCAGGCATTATTTATGTGGGAACAGCGGTCAAAGCCATTCCTGCACGCGCTGAGTTGAATACGCAAGCTTATGTTCGTTATTGGAACGGATAAGTCTATTTTTTAGGATATAACAATAATGTCAGAGTTAAATTTTGCCGATTTGGTTGAACCTGTTGCAGTAGATCGAAAAACAGCGTTACGCATTACAGTATTGGGTGGTGGTAGTTTTGGCACAGCAATGGCCAATACAGCAGTGCGTAATGGCTGTGACACGATGATTTGGATTCGTGATGAAGCGACTGCCAAAGAAATTAATGAAACGCATATTAATCGACGTTATTTGCCAGATTTTCAGTTGGAACAGGACTTAAGAGCCGTTTCAGATTTAGAAACTGCTGTCCGTGACCGTGACATTATTTTAGTGGCTATTCCAAGTCATTCTTTCCGTGGTGTGTTGCGTCAAATTAAGCCTTTTATTAGTGCACAAGCAGTGGTGTCTTTAACTAAGGGGATTGAAGCCAAAACTTTTAGTTTTATGAGCGATATTATCTGCGAAGAATTACCTGAAGTGCCGTATGGCGTATTGTCTGGCCCGAACCTTGCCAAAGAAATTGTGGCGGGGCAGCCTGCAGGTACAGTCATTGCCAGTCATTCTGAATTGGTGCGTTATGCGGTGCAGCAAGCTTTGCATAGTGCGTTATTCCGTGTTTTTGCCAGTGATGATGTGAATGGCGTGGAATTAGGCGGTGCACTGAAAAATATTTATGCAGTCGCAATGGGGATGGCTGCAGCTTATAACGTGGGTGAAAATACTAAGAGTATGATTTTAACCCGTGCATTGGCAGAAATGAGCCGTTTTGCGGTGAAACTTGGCGCTAATCCATTGACCTTTTTAGGTTTGTCGGGTGTTGGTGACTTGTTTGCAACCTGTAGCAGTCCATTGAGTCGTAACTATCAAGTGGGTTTTGCATTGGGTAAAGGCAAAACGTTGGAACAAGCCACAGAAGAATTAGGGCAAACTGCTGAAGGGATTAATACCATCGTGCAAGTGCGGGCGCGCTCGAATGAGTTAGATGTGTATATGCCAATCACTTGTGCACTTTATGAGGTGATTTTTGAAGGGGCGCCGCCCATGAACATTGCTTTGTCTTTAATGAAAAATGGGCATCGTAGCGATGTAGAATTTGTATTGCCACATCATCAAGTTTAGTTTTACGTCCATAACAACAGCGCCAAAGCAGGTAAAAACTTGCATGGAATATGACAGTTTGGTGAACTGAATTGTCATATTATCAGGTTATACTGAGCGCATAATTTGAGTTAAATTGACACAACTTAATGTGTATCATCCTATAAGGAAATTCTATGCAACTGACTCTTGTTCGTCATGGTGAAGCCGCTCCTGCAGTGATGGGTAATGATCATCAGCGTCCATTGACAGAGCGTGGTCATATACAAGCACAAGAAACAGCGGACTATTTAAAGAATATTATTCAGCCCGATGTATTTGTGGTCAGTCCTTTATTACGTGCACAAGAAACTTTGGCACATTTGCAGAAATATTTTAAAGATGTGCCTGTGGTGGTATGCAATGCCATTAAACCTGAAGATGATGCAAAAGTAGCGGTAGAATGGTTGTCACAATTGCCGTATGAGTCAATTGTAGTGGTATGTCACATGAATGTGGTGGCTTATATGTCTGAGATTTTAACATCAGAATCGTTTAATCCGTATCAATTGGCAGAAGCACGAATTTATGAACAGGCAGTCATTGCTGCGGGACTTTCCACCCAAATCAAAAGTTTTATTCCAAACGCATAAAATAAATGTATAAAGTTAAATACAATTCAACGGTAGAACGATAATAATGCTGTATTTATGGATGCCAGAAGCCAATGGGGTTTGGCAATGGTCAAATGGTGAACATTGGACACAGGCAGATAATCTTGATGCTCTGATTCAGGCATTACAGTCTTTTCAAGGTAAAGATGCTGTGGTGTTTTTCCCAAGCCGTGATGTGCAAATCATGCAACAAACTTTGCCTAAAGCCCAATATAAACAATTGGGTGCCGATGGCGTCAAGTATTTATTAGAAGAATATACCGTATTGCCAATCGATGCGATGAAGGTGGTTCATCATTTTCAGTCACCTGAGCAAATAACCGTGTTGGGAATTGCTAAGCATAGTATTGAAACCTATTTGCATGTATTCAGTTTGTTGCCTGTTAAAATTAGTGCATTGTTACCTGACTTTTTAATTTTGCCGCAACCTGAAGCAGGGCAAACGGTGATTGGAAATATTTGTGGGCGCTTACTGGTACGTGAAAGTGAATTTTTAGGTTATTCGGTTGATGATTTGGCGGTTTATCTAGATTATCAAACTGCAGAACGAAATTATAAAATCACCAACTTTAGTGCAGAGCAGATGCAAAGTATTGAAGCATTTGCAACCCAAGAGCAGTTAGAAAGTTTTCATTATGTTGTGCCTGTATTGCCGAAAGCCAAACAGCATCCATTCAATATGCTACCAAAAGCTAAGCAAAACACGGGTGTTTCAGGTTATTGGAAGGCCTGTGCTGCAGTACTCCTTGGGATTTTAATTGTACAATTTAGCTATGATGCACTGCGCTGGAGCAAACTTAAACAAGTAGCTGATCAAACAGCGGTTCAAGCCATAGAACAGTATCAATATTGGTTTGGCGCAAACAGCCGTATTACCGAACAAAATATTCAAAGCCAGTTTCAAAGTCAGGTACGCATGAGCAAAAATCCAGATACTCAAGCGCTGCAATTGCTTAGTCGCGTTGGCCCTGTGTTGATGCAAAATCAAATTGTGGCCAATCGTGTGAGTTATGACGCGAATACGTTGAACATGGAGTTGAGTGCCAACTCGGCAGCAACCTTGCAAGCACTCACTCAACAATTGAATCAGCAAGGTTTTAGGGTCGAGCTAGGTAATATTCAGCCGAGCGCATCAGGCGCAGTAGGATTAGTGAAAATACAATAATGAAAGCCATGGAAAAAATGTCCACTTTGATCGATCGACGTATTGAACTGATACAAGATTATTTAGATCGTTTAAATACACGTGAACGTGTTTTGGTGGTCTTTACCACAATTTTTGTGATTGTTGCTGCTGTGGGTTCTGCTCTGTGGTATATGCATGCGGCAGCCGAAAAACAGCAAAAACGGGTGAATGACCTTAAAGACTTGGTGGTGGTGATGCAAAGTCATGCGGTCACCATGAAACCTGCTAATGATGCACAACTCAGTGCAGCTGATAAAATTCAGCGTGTGGCTCAGCAACAGGGCTTATCGGTCGCTTCGCAGCAAAGTGGTGACAAAATGCAACTGGTGGTCAGCCATGCTAGTTATGCTGTGTTGGCAAATTTTTTAACCCAATTGGCGCAAATGGGATTAAGTATCGAAAAAATGGAATTAATTTCTGAGGCAGGGCAGATTAAATTAACTGCGACAGTCCAGTAAAGGCTAAAAATAAAGTCCGAAACTCGGAAAATAAACCCATGTCAAGCATAGCGTTTTGACTGGGCTAAGCCTATAATATGGCGACTTAGAAAGCAGTAGACTTTTGCAGATATGTTGTATTCTCTAGCCCGCCCGTTGTTATTTTCTTTAGCACCAGAGCGTGCGCATGAGCTGACACTATCACTATTGAAATCGAGCCATAAAATGGGTTTGATGCGTCAAAAGACTGTAGTGAAACCTGTGACTTGTATGGGAATTGAATTCCCTAATCCAGTAGGTTTGGCAGCAGGTCTAGACAAAAATGGTGCGTATATTGATGCCTTAGCTGGTTTAGGCTTTGGGTTTATTGAAATTGGCACCATTACGCCACGTCCTCAAGCGGGCAATCCGCATCCACGTTTATTCCGTATTCCACAGGCCAAAGCCATTATTAACCGTATGGGTTTTAATAATGATGGGGTCGATCAGTTGATTGAAAACGTCAAAGCAGCAAAATTTAAAGGCATTTTGGGAATTAATATTGGTAAAAATGCCGATACGCCAGTTGAAAATGCAGTAGATGATTATCTGATTTGTTTAGAAAAAGTCTACAACTATGCCTCCTATATTACTGTAAATATTTCATCACCGAATACCAAAAACTTGCGTAGTTTACAAAGTGGTGATGCGCTCACTGAATTATTGCAAACTCTCAAACAGCGTCAGTTGGAGTTGGCAGAAGAACATCAACATTATGTGCCGCTAGTCTTAAAAGTTGCGCCAGATTTAGACCCTGAAGATATTCAGTTTATTGCCAAACAATTATTACAATTTAAAATTGATGGTCTGATTGTGACCAATACTACTTTGTCGCGTGAAGGCGTAGAAAACTTGCCGCATGGCGATGAAGCAGGTGGTTTATCGGGCGCACCTGTATTTGAGAAAAGTACCGCATGTTTGGCAGCATTTTCAGCAGCACTGAAAGGCGAAATTCCGTTAATTGGTGTAGGTGGTATTTTGTCGGGCGAACAAGCCGTTGCCAAAAAAAATGCAGGTGCAAGCTTGGTTCAGGTGTATAGTGGTTTAATCTATGCGGGTCCTGAGCTGGTTCAAGATTGTGTGAACGCCTTATAACTTATGAATACCATTGATATCGTTATTCTGATTCTCTTGCTTATTGGAGGGTTGAACGGTTTGCGACAAGGATTTATTAAAGCCTTTGCGAACTTGGTAGGATGGATTTTTGCCCTGATTGTAGCGGCAAAATATTCAGTTGTCCTAGCACCTTCGATGACAGCTCTCAGTAGCGATCCTGTGGTACAAAAAATTGCAGCCTTTGCATTTATTGTTTTGGTCATTGTGGTACTGACCTGGATTGTTACCGCTGTTTTAAATGGTGTGTTAAAGAGCTTGAAGCTTGGCCCATTAAATCGTTTGGCAGGCGGTGCATTTGGTACCTTGAAAGGCTTACTCATTGTCCTTATTACTATTCAAGGAGTTGGTCCTTGGGTAGAAAGCTCTCCTTATTGGAAACAGTCTAAATTTGTGCAAACTTTGTTGCCATATGCACCGTGGGCAACCGAACTGTCTAAGGACGCTGCCAATGAGGCTTTACAGCACATCAAGTCGAAAGATGCCGTGCCATCTTCCGACATCGCATCTGACGCAAAAGAAAATCGCTCTAGTGCAGATGGCTCAACGAATAATCCTTTTTATTAATCCCTAGCTGGTCTGCGAGGTTGCTATGTGTGGAGTTGTTGGTATAGCTGGTAAATCACCTGTTAACCAAATGTTGTTTGATGCATTAACGATGTTACAACATCGTGGACAGGATGCAGCTGGGATCGTAACTTGCCACAATGGACGTTTATTCTTGCGTAAAGATAATGGTATGGTGCGTGATGTATTCCATACACGTCACATGCGTGCCTTGCAAGGTAATTATGGTATTG
>DBIN01000044.1:0-34679 GCA_002296655.1 Acinetobacter sp. UBA801 | reverse complement strand
TTTTATGTGAACTCGCCGTACGGGATTACTTTGGCACACAATGGGAATTTGACCAATGCCGAAGAAATTCACGAAGATCTGTTTAAAACAGATTTACGTCACATGAACACCGATTCTGACTCTGAAGTGTTATTAAACGTATTTGCACATGAATTGCAAAAACGGGGCAAATTAAACCCGACATCTGAAGATGTTTTCCATGTGGTCAGCCGTGTGCATGAGCGCTGTAAAGGGGCTTATGGTGTCGTTGCAATGATTACAGGTCAGGGCTTGGTTGGCTTCCGTGACCCGAATGGTATTCGCCCATTGATTTATGGTTCGCGTGAAACTGAA
Source organism: Acinetobacter sp. UBA801 (assembly GCA_002296655.1). GTDB lineage: Bacteria > Pseudomonadota > Gammaproteobacteria > Pseudomonadales > Moraxellaceae > Acinetobacter. The sequence goes on along the minus strand of DBIN01000044.1, from coordinate 34,346 downwards.
CAGGGTATGGAATATATTATTGCATCAGAATCTGTGGCAATTACTGCACTTGGCTTTAAAGTTGAGCGTGATATTGCGCCAGGTGAAGCGATTTTTATTAATGATGCTGGTGAATTATTTAGCCAGCAATGTGCCGCTAAACCTGAATATCGCCCATGTATTTTTGAATATGTGTACTTTGCCCGTCCCGATGCGACCATTGATGGTATTTCTGTGTATAAAGCCCGTTTAAAAATGGGTGAAAAACTGGCGCATAAAATTTCCAAAGAGTGGGGCGAGCAGCATGATATTGATGTAGTGATTCCAATTCCAGATACATCGCGTACCTCAGCTTTAGAATTGGCAAATACTTTAGGGATTAAGTTCCGTGAAGGTTTTATGAAAAACCGCTATATCGGACGGACCTTTATTATGCCAGGTCAGCAATTGCGTAAAAAATCAGTGCGCCAAAAACTGAACCCTGTTGAGCTTGAGTTTAAAGGCAAAAATGTACTGTTAGTGGATGACTCAATTGTTCGTGGCACGACTTGTAACGAAATCATCCAAATGGCACGTGATGCAGGTGCAAAAAAAGTATTCTTTGCTTCTGCAGCGCCAATGGTGAAATATCCAAATGTGTATGGTATCGATATGCCAGCCAAAGATGAGTTAATTGCGTCTAACCGTAATGTCGAAGAAATTCGTGAAATTATTGGTGCAGACCGTTTAATTTTCCAAGATTTAGAAGATTTAAAACAAGCCGTTCGTACCCATAAAGTACCGCATTTGACTGAATTTGATTGTTCAGTATTTGATGGTATATATGTGGCTGGCGGAATTGATGAAGCTTATCTGAATGATCTTGAGCAAAAGCGTAACGACTTCGCTAAAAAAGGCAAAGATGGTTATATTGATGTCAATATTGATGCTGCGTCAGTAGACTTAACTGGTGTGAAAGAGAGTTAATTTTTTCTGGTCAGCTCAGTGAGAAAAGCGGGAAATTCCCGCTTTTTTCATTTATGATGGTGGCTCAAATACAATGTAATTCAGGATGTTTACATTGAAGTCTGTTGGTACTTACTTGATTAAAAATAAAAATATGATTTGGTCTGCAATTTTATGTTTGGTTGCAGTCGCTTTGACCCTGTTTATCTTAAACACAGTTTTAGGTCTGTTGGTTTTTTATGTCGATTCAAGCCAGTCTATTTATTGGCACAGTCTAAGCCCATACTGGATTACAGTTTTAGTGCTGATTATGATGGTATCCGTCATTTTGGAATTTTACGTTTTTCGTTCAGGCGGTCACTCCTTGGCAAAACAATTGGGTGCGCGTCGTTTAACCCAGTTTGAAAGTACCCCAGAAGAGAATACTGCACTTAAACTGACCGAACAATTGGCAGATACTTTTCAAATTGAAGTACCCACCGTATATGTATTGCCCGATGAAATTGGAGTAAATGCCTTAACAGCAGGCTTTAGTCATAAAGACATTGTGATTATTTTGACTTGGGGTGCTTTGCAAAACTTGGATGAACAAGAGCTGTATGGACTACTTAGCCATGAGTTTAACCATATTTTAAGTGGTGAAACCATTGATAATACTAAGCTTAAAATCCTCTACAGTAGCCTAACCACGTTTAGTAAGTGGGGTAGTAGCATCGCCAAACTTGGCTTTGGACAGCATCGTGATGCACCCCCACATAAACTGGCGACTTTTTTTGTTGCTGTGGGTGGTGGCATTTGGTTATTTGGTAGTTTGGGAGTGTTGATTACTCGCTTAATTAAATACATTAGCTTAAGCGGACGTACCTTTAAAAATGATTTAAAAACCAAACGCTTGATTCAAAACAATGCCAATATTCAAACTTTGCTGCGGATTTATGTGCATCATGCGGGTTCGCAAATTCATAGTGAATATTCTGAATCTATCTCGCATATGTGCTTTGCCAATTCACTCAGTCCACAAAGTTGGATGAATATTCATCCAAGTATCGAGGCACGTATTTTTGAACTTGATCCAACCTTGGTACAAGATTTGCAGCTGGAAAATCTGAAGCGTTTACGCAATCAACCTTTGTTTAGCCTATTTCGCTCGCTTGAAGAAATGGATGCGGAATATTATGCGCCTTGGAGTTCTCCACAACCTTTACCTTTGCTGCGCTTATCACCAATTAGCTTTGCAATTAATGATGCAATGAAGCCTCTCAAGCCTGAAATTCGCAATAACATGCCGCGTCCAGAGTTGATTCAGCGTGCTTTGCAAACGGCAACGGGTTCGCGTGAGGTGATTGTCGCCATTTTGATGATTCGCCAATATCGTGAATTTATTCCTGCTGAAGCAGAAGTAAGCCGTGCAATTGTAGATGCCTTATTAAATTTGGATGGGCGAGTACATATCTCTATTTTCCATGACGCATGTAAAAATATTAGCGGTATGCCGTTGAGTATCGCGCGGCAGTTTTTAACCAAACTGGCAAAAATCATTCAGGAAGATGGTGAGATTGGTTTATTAGATGCTTTGTTGCTAGAGCGAATTAAGTTTGAATTAAATTTGCTGCCGTTACATACGCCTGCAGCGTTACATGAAGTGAAACCGCAAATTGTACGTTTAATTGATGCTTTATTGCATGTGCAGCAAATTAATAGCGTCAATCAGTTAGATGTACGCGAACGTATTTTAGAGCGTGTTTTAACTTCAGATGAACTTATGACTTATGAGGAAATTTCAGATGAACCGATTGATTTATCAGAAATTTTAAATGATATGGCTGGTTTGTTGCTGCGTGATCGACTGATGGTATTAGGCATTGCTGAAATTTGTTTGTGGAATGACCGTATTATCACCCAGGATGAATTGGATGTTTTGGAGTTGCTCTATTGGCGTCTAGGTTTTAAAACCGAAGAAATTGTTGAGCAAATGCAAAAACAAAACAGTTTGATGATTGTGTGACATTTATTGATTAGGTGTGTTTAAACCAGATTTTTATGAAAATACGAATAGGTCAGATTGGGTGAAAGAAAGCACAGCATCGTGCAGTCTTTCTAGGTAGAATAGGTGCTATCTTGCATATTGTTCTCTGATGAAAATGTGCAGCGAAAAATTAGATAGGTGATGATAAACATGATGGGGCATCAGCGTGACATTTTAGCCAGTTTGGGAATCGATATTTGGGTTTCTAGAACGGCTGTGTCTCAAACTTTGCTACAATCATCGGTTTGGCGCGACCAAGCTGCCCCTGAAATACACAGTGACATTATTGTTCCAGCTGCAGTCAATCAGCAATTAAAACAACAACAGCCAATTATTCACGAAGAGCCTAAGCAAGAACCATCTCCGCAACATACAGCAGTTGAAGTGGTTGTGCCAGATGATATTCCTGAAGCACGTGTCATGCTGCAGGTCGAAGCCTTTAGCATTGAAGCTTTACAGTTACCGTATTGTGTTATTTTGGTAGAAAGCACTGCATTGAGTCAGAAACAGCAACAATTGTGGCGTAATATTCAGCATGCGCTGCAGGCTGAATATCATGTATTGCAATGGCCTTTTGCCTTAGAAGTATTACAAGACGGCATAGGGGTAGAGAATTATGTACAAGGTTTTGTTGATGTCTTAAGCGCAGACAAAAACATGCTAATTTTAGGTCAATTACCACATTTTAGATCTGAACAGTGTTTGCATTTAGCCAGTTTGCAAGAAATGCTAGATCAGCCACTGTTGAAAAAAAACCTGTGGGATGTGATACAAGCCACATCGTTACAGCTTAAAGCCTAAGCTAATTCTGATATTTAAAAATTTACCCATTTAAGCAATTGTTGACACGGAACAGGGATAATCATGCGTAAAAAAGTGGTGGTATTTAGTCAAATTGATGCAGAAATTTTAAGTAAGCTAGAGCAAGATTATCTGGTGGTGCAGGTCAACCCTAAAGTGGGTGATGTGAATCAACAGTTGCTTGAGCTTGTGCAAGATGCCGATGGGATGATTGGTGCAGGGCGCTTGCTTAATCAAAGCAATTTACATACTGCGACCAAACTCAAAGTGATTTCGAGTGTAAGTGTAGGTTATGATAACTATGATGTAGATTATTTAACCCAGCAACAGATTAGCCTTTGCCACACACCGCATGTCTTGACTGAAACCACAGCAGATTTAGCCTTTACCTCATTGATGAGTGCAGCACGACAAGTACCATATTTAGACCGGTGGACTAAACAAGGACAATGGAAACGTACCGTTGGCGCAGCGCAGTTTGGACAGGATATTTATGGTAAAACTATCGGTATTGTGGGTTTAGGGCATATTGGTGCTGCTATCGCGCGTCGTGCGTTTCATGGTTTTAATATGAGTGTACTGTACCATAATCGTCGTGAAAAAATGGAAGTGGCGCAGGCGTTTAATGCGGAATATTTGAGTTTGGATGAATTGCTGCAACAGTCAGATTTTGTGGTGCTGGCAGTCGATTTAAATGTAGATTCTAAAGCCTTAATTGGTCAGCGTGAACTGGATTTAATGCAGTCACATGCAATTTTGGTCAATATTTCGCGTGGTTCGGTCATTGATGAACAGGCACTTACTCACACCTTGCAAGCAGGCAAAATTTTTGCTGCAGCTTTGGATGTCTATGACAAAGAACCACTGCAAGAATCACCATTATTTGAGTTAGATAATGTCGTCACTTTGCCGCATATTGGTTCGGCAACCGCAGCAACTCGTCAAAAAATGGCAAATTTAGCTTATAACAATTTGGTTGATGCGCTTGAAGGACGTCGTCCGCAATATATGGTCAATCCTGCTTGCTATAAGCCCTAAAGTTAGAAATGACGAGGTAAAAATTGATAACACATCATTGCAAATGCGTTCATTTTTCAATGTTATAGTGAATCATTATGCAAGATATGTATTTGAGATCATCCATTGAAACGTGTATTACTGATCTGCGGTTTGAGTTTTGCCAGTATTGCGACAACCCAAAGTGCCAATTTGACCACCACAGCACAATTTAATGTGCCTGAAATAGGCAGTGGTGTGGGATTAATCGATCAGCAAAAAGAACGCAGTATAGGCGAAAAAGTCTATCGGGAAGTGCAGCGTAAAATGCCTGTCACGCAAAACCCGTGGCTAGAAGATCAATTAATCAATACGTTTTCGCACCTACTCAGCCAAACTCAACTGGGGCAACCTATTGGGCTACTCATTATCAATGATCCACAAATTAATGCTTTTGCCGTGCCAGGCGGTTTATTTGCGTTAAACACAGGTCTTATTAATTCTGCCCGTAATATGGATGAAGTTGCTGGTGTAATGGCGCATGAAATTGCCCATGTATCTCAACGTCATTACAGCCGATCTCAAGAGGCATTTAAAGGGCAGGGCTTGTTAGCTCTAGCTGGAGTTGTGGTTGGGGCATTGGTTGCCTCACAAGCTGATGGTGATGCAGGCGCAGCAGTGATGATGGGTTCTCAAGCCGCTTTAATGGATCAGCAATTGACCTATAGCCGTAATCAGGAACGTGAAGCAGACCGTATAGGCATGCAATATATGTATAGCGCAGGCTATAACCCACAAAGCATGGCAGATTTTTTTGAAGTGATGCACCGTACCACCAGCCGAGTCAGTTTCTTGCCAGATTTTTGGTTTACCCATCCCTTAACCTCAGAGCGGATGAGTGAGGCGCGTTTACGTGCTAATCAATTACCACCTGTGCCAACCTCGCTACGTGATGATGACTTTGAAATTTTAAAGTTATATAGTTTGGTGGTTTCTCATCAGGCGACAGAACAACAGCTTAAAGCATTTGCAAACCGTAATCATTTTGCTGCGCAGTTGGCTTTGGCTTATTTTTATAGTCAGCAAGGCGATTTTGTTTTAGCGCAGCAAAGTATAGATCAGGCTAAAAGTCAAAATCGTCTTCATAATTTATTGACACTTATTCAAACTGACATTTATTTAGGGCAAAATAAAACTGATTTGGCGCTTAAAACAATTAGCTCACCTGCGCGAATTATGCCTGAAAATCGTGCGCTGAATTATAAATGGGCAGAGGTTTTGATTCGCAAAAATCAAATCATACAGGCAGAAAATATTTTGAAAGATTTCTTGCAAAAAAATCCACGTGATTTATCGGCTTGGAATTTAATGCAGCAAGCGGCAAATGCAGACCGAAGTTCTGCCTTGCGCACCGTAAATGTGTTACGGTATCGTGCAGAAGTACAGTATTGGTCGGGTTGGGAAGAAGAGGCAATTAAATCATTACTGCACGCGCAGCGCTTAGCCAAAGACAATCAGGCGATGTCGGCAAATATAAAAAACCGTGTGACTGAAATGCAAAGAGAGCGACAGTTAAAAATATAAGTCAGGCGTACATACGGTGACATAACAATAAAGAAAAGGAGTTTAAGAATGATTGAGGGACAATGTTTATGTGGTGCGGTGTATTACCGTTACCACGCCGAAATTCAAAAAACAATATTATGTTTTTGCCAGCATTGCCGCCGTGCGCAAGGCAGTATTATGGGATGGAATAGTCCAGTTGCACGTGAACATTTTGAAGTGGTGCGTGGCTTAAAATACTTAAAAGAATATTTTCACAGTCCCAATAAAGCACGAGTATTTTGTCAGGAATGTGGCAGCCCGATTTATTCTTATCGGCTAGATTTACCCGATATTATTCGTTTGCGTTTAGGAACTGTGACACAAGGCAAAGTTCCCGAACCATGTGAGCAAGCTTTTGCGCAATACAAACCAAACTTTTTGGCAATTGAGTCCTGTGAATAGTTATTCACTGAATATACAGTGCTAAAATATAACTTGAAATTGAGTTGAAACGACCCTGAATTGAAAATGAAAAAATATATCTATTTATGCCTTATTTTGGGGATGAACTTGCCAAATGTCTATGCTGCGAGTGCAGAGCAGTATGTGTTAGCTGTCGAAGAAATTAATATGCAATATAAACAAGATGCTCGACAGTTTTTACGGGGGTTAAATCCACAACAGCAGGGTTTTAATCCGCAGCAACAGCAGCAGTTTTGCGGCATTGTCAGTCGTTATGTCGATCGCTTATATCAGGCAGCAGATGAAAATCGTGCCTATTTGGATCGTCGTTATCAGAATATTAATAAACAGGATGTGATTCAGCAGGTCAGCGCATCTAAAGAAATGCAATTGCTGAAAAAGTATCAAGTGAACTGCGATTTAAAGTAAAAAGCGTCTAAGGGTGAGTAATAATTTATCTCATCCTTGATCTAGTATTTTACTGAATAGTATTGGAGCGAAAGATTAAACCTGTTTAATCTGACTTTTAAATGAGTGTTTGGAAAAACACAAATTTGGGATGAGTTGATTAGCTTAATTTGCTTTTAATTTTTGCAGATACTTGTGCAGGATCGGCGCGCCCGGCTATGAGCGGACGCAGAGAGTTCATCACCTTACCCATATCTTTCATGCTAGTAGCTTGTTGCGCTTGAATGGTTTGCGCAATCATGGAATCAAGTTCTTCCTCAGTCATAGCTTCTGGTAGAAACTGAGATAACACCTCAATTTCAGCTTGTTCCTTACTAGCTAAATCTTCTCGGCCAGCGCCTTCAAAGGCTTTAACCGATTCTTTACGTTGTTTAATTTGCTTTTCAATGACCGCAAGAACCTGAGCATCGTCAAGCTCTTTGCGCTCATCGACTTCGATTTGCTTAATTGCCGCCTGTAGACTACGAATTACCGTTAACTTACCCATTTCTTTGGCGCGCATTGTCGCTTTCAAAACGTCAGTGATTTGGTTTTTTAAAGTCGTCATCATTTAATCCAGACAGGCAATCACAAATTAATTAGTAAAGGCGAGTAGTACGTACTGATTCACGCGCCAATTTCTTTTGGTAGCGTTTAACAGCAGCAGCTTTTTTGCGCTTACGTTCTTGAGTTGGTTTTTCGTAGAATTCACGTTTACGTACGTCAGCTAAAACACCTGCTTTTTCGCAAGAACGTTTGAAACGACGGATAGCTACGTCTACTGGTTCGCCTTCTTTCAATTTAACTTGTGGCATGAAGAATCCTCATTAAGTTATGGATAAGATCTGGGCGAAATTGCCCACGATCACAAGTGAAGGTCAGTATTTTACTCATTTACATCTCATATCACAAGTCTATAATAGTTCCCGCAATAAATTTGATACAGGTTATAGGCAGTTTAATGATCGTTTTAGGCTTAGAAACATCGTGTGATGAAACAGGACTCGCGCTGTACGACAGTGAGTTGGGTTTACGCGGACAGGTGCTGTATAGCCAGATCAAACTGCATGCCGAATATGGCGGCGTGGTGCCAGAACTGGCCTCACGGGACCATGTGCGTAAACTGATTCCATTAATGAACGAACTGCTTGAGCAAAGCGGTGTGAAAAAATCGGATATTGATGCCGTGGCCTATACCCGCGGTCCGGGCCTGATGGGCGCCTTGATGACCGGGGCTCTATTTGGCCGTACCTTGGCATTTGCCTTAAATAAACCTGCGATTGGCGTGCATCATATGGAAGGGCATATGCTGGCACCGTTATTGTCTGCAACGCCGCCTGAATTTCCATTTGTTGCACTTCTGGTTTCAGGGGGGCATTCACAGCTGATGGCCGCGTATGGCATTGGTCAGTATGAACTGCTGGGTGAGTCAATTGACGATGCCGCCGGTGAAGCTTTTGATAAAGTGGCCAAGATGATGGGCTTGCCGTATCCGGGTGGACCGAATATTGCCAAACTGGCCGAGCAGGGTGATCCGAATGCTTTTGCTTTCCCACGCCCAATGTTGCACCAAGGCTTAGAATTTTCTTTTAGTGGTTTAAAAACTGCGGTTTCAGTACAAATGAAAAAGCTGGGTGATGAAAACCGTGATGCAGACATTGCGGCAAGTTTCCAAGAAGCGATTGTTGATACTTTGGTGAAAAAATCGGTAAAAGCTTTAAAGCAAACAGGTTTAAAACGCTTGGTGATTGCGGGTGGCGTGAGCGCAAATACTCGTTTACGTGAGCGTTTAGAAGCAGATTTAGCTAAAATTCGTGCAGCAGTTTATTATGCAGAACCTGCATTGTGTACTGACAATGGCGCCATGATTGCCTTTGCCGGTTATCAGCGTTTAAAAGCAGGGCAGCAGGATGGTTTGTCTGTGACCACGACTCCGCGCTGGCCGATGACGGAATTGACCAATCCAGAGCAAGCATAAAAGATCATGTAAAAGAGGCGAAAGCCTCTTTTTTTAATGCTTATAATGCAATGAATTTAATAATTTTTTATTGAGTTAAAATGAAATCAGTCAGATATAAAGATTTAAATTTGGGTAATGGGATATTTGAAGGTTGGAATGATCAGCAGGGTTTGATGATATGCGGTTATGAATGGGGTAACTCTAAGAAAGATCAGGAGCAGTCACAGGACGCAAAGCCAGTTGATTTTAATATCGCCTGTACCTTTAGTAACAAAGTTCCGAGATATGGGCAGGGTGCTTTATCATGGCCCTATGATAATAGAATTAAACGATGGTTTGCTTTATGGGGGCATCCGCTTGATAGTAATGAATATGGTCAGGATTTTGATAAGTCCATTATACAGACCAATTGGGCCAATACCTGCAATCATCAATTAGCGAATTACTCGCATCTGTTGAGCGAAGAACAGGTCAATAATTTTATAAATCATATCAGTATCTTAAAACCTAAGATTATCCTGTTTATGGGAAGTCAGCTGATACATCTTTTAAGAAATCCTATAGTTAAAGCCCGTTTTGAAGAAATTATAGGTACAGAAATTCTAGATAGTTTTGTAGTGAAGCAAAAGAAAGAGTTTTCAGGAAGAAAATTTAAAATATATTTTTGTGAGTTTGAAAACTGTCAGATTATAGGTTTACCACATCCATCTTCAAGCCGCGGGTTATCTGATCGGTATATTGAATTATTTGAACCTGAAATGAATACGATCATTTCACAATTTAAAAAAGAAAAAGCGATTAATCCTTAAGATAGAAAACCCAATCTCACAAGGTTGGGCTTTTCAACATGATGAGCGAACAGATTGTAGATGAGGATTTTCAATCCACAATCGCTGTTTCTGTCAGGCAAGAAAATAGGCAACTTAAAGTTGCTTTAACTGCGCAGAGCCAATCCAATGTTTTGAAAACTGATAGGCGGCACGACCAGAACGCTGCCCACGTGCCTGACACCAGCGTAAAGCTTCGGCACGCGCTTCAGCGGTGAGTTCCATCTCCGCCTTTTGCAGATAATGCTCGACAATTTCTAAATACAGGTTCTGATCCATTGGATAAAACGACAGCCACATCCCGAAACGATCGGACAATGAAATTTTTTCTTCAATTGCTTCTTGAGGATGCAAATCAGTATATTGCGGTACATCTACACGGGTGACAGGTGTGTTTTCGTGCATAAATTCAGGCAGCAGATGACGTCTGTTACTGGTCGCATAAATAATAAAATTACTGGAACCTGATTGTAATGAACCATCTAAAACACTTTTTAAACTACGATAATTTTCATCTTCGGCGTTAAAAGCTAAATCATCGCAATAGACAATAAATTTCTCAGGACGATGCTGAATGATCTTCTGAATCTCTGGCAATTCAGACAAATCATCGCGTTCAATTTCAATTAAACGTAATCCCTGATTGGCATACTTAGTCAGTAATGCACGTACAATAGATGATTTGCCTGTACCGCGTGAGCCTGTGAGTAACACATCATTGGCAGGTAAGCCATTTAAAAACTGCAAGGTGTTTTGAATGATCTTTTCTTTTTGCTTTTCGATGCCTTTTAAATCATCCAAATCAATTTTTCTTGGTTGTTGAATCGCAATCAATTGTTGATCTTGCCATTTGAATGCAATAGCAGAAAAGTCGGTTTCTTGTTTTAAAGCAGGTAAACTTTGCTGTAGTTGTTGGAGTACATGCGAAAGTGATATTAAGATGTTGTCGGGTAAATCTAGGTTTGCCATGATAGTTCAGCTTTATAATTGCAGAGCGAAAAGTACAGTTTAAGACTAGCGCAATTGACCTAGGTTTGCCAATTGCGGTACTTACTTAGTCATTGACGCATGTTATTATTTTTAAGATATTGTTGTGTATAGTAGGCATCGGCAAGCGTAGTGCTGCGAATAAACTAACGGATTGAGGAATGCTATGTTATTTAAAGGTTTCACCGAAGATGTTAATCCGCATCAAGCCTATCGCATAAAAAAGCTCAAGCACCAAATTCAAAATGCCGAATCTTATGAAGAATGGAAAAGTATTGCCATTCGTATAGATGAAGAAACTGGTGCGCAAGAATGGAAATATGACAACAGTTCACCATATTTTGACGCGGAAATTATCTCGCACCGTTTAAATTTATTACGCCGCTACCGCACTACCGAACGCAGTCGCGATTTAATTTATATATTGCGTGAAGGTTTAACTTTTGACATCGCCAATATTGCTCATCCTATGTTGTTCACTGCAACTTATGTGGGTACTAAAAAAATTATTGAAGATTATGTTGATGAAGTCAGCAAAAGTTTGGCTTTTGTCGCTTCAGATGAATGTCAGGCTTTCACCAAATCAGAAAAAATAGAGTTTTTTCAGCAATGTCAAACGGCATACGGACAACCTGCATTGATGTTCTCTGGTGGTGCAACGCTAGGTTTGTTTCATACAGGTGTTTGTAAGGCATTGGCTGAACAGGATTTAATGCCTAAAGTGCTGTCGGGTTCGAGTGCAGGCGCAATAATGACTGCAATGTTAGGTATCTCAAAACCTGAAGAAGTACAACATATATTGGGTGGTGAGTCATTTTTCCACGAAGCATTTCAGTTTAGACAAATGCGGGAAATTCTTAAAGGCAATGGTGGGATTGCCGATGTACATTATTTAAAAAAATTCCTGATCAAAAACTTAGGCGATACCACGTTTGAAGAAGCGTTTAAAAAATCAGGTTTACATATTAATGTGGCGGTTGCGCCTTACGATACATCGCAAGACTCACGCATTATGAATAGCTTTACTGCACCAGATTTGTTGGTTTGGAGTGCGGTGTTGGCCTCGTGTGCTGTGCCAATTTTATTTCCACCAGTACGTTTAACCAATAAGCGCTATGATGGCGAATATACTCCATATATGGGCAAAACTCGTTGGGTGGATGGCAGTGTGCGTAGTGATTTCCCGCAGGAAAAGATGGCACGTTTGTATAATATCAATTACACCATTGCCAGTCAGGTGAATCCTCATGTGGTGCCGTTTATGCAGGATGATATTAAGCGTTATCGTAAAGATATGCTGAGTTGGCCAGAACGGATTATTCGTCGTCAGGGTAAAGTGATTAGTCGTGGGGTAATGGATTTTGTACGTGAGCGTGCAGGTGCTGTACCGCCAGTGCGTCGTTTGCTAGATCATGGCTATGGGATTGTCGATCAGCGCTATTATGGTGATGTGAATATTGTAGGAAGTTACAACCTACGTCATTACAGCTACATGTTGCAAAACCCAAAACCACATTTGTTTAAAATTTTACAGCGTGAAGGCGAACGCGCGACTTGGCCTAAAATTTCATCGATAGAAACACATGCACGTGTTGGTAAAACTTTGCAACATTGCTTAGAGTTATTAAATGCACCTCAAATTGCAGTATCTACTGAAGTCGCAGCAGAAATGCGCCCTGGCGTAATTGTTGTTTAATATTGTGAATTTGGATGTTCAACAGTTAAATTCTGCGCAGTTCGAGCTGCGCAGTAAAGCACAAAGTTTGCAACATGGTCGGCATATCTATCGTTTTGAACATCAAGGGCAGTTTTATTGGCTTAAAGTCCAACAACCAGGTGTTCATCCGACAGTAGAGCAGGGCTTTGCACAAGAATGGAACTTCTATAAAAAGTACGCGCAATCATCACATTTATCTTTTTTATTGCCATGTCAATTGATGGATGCTGTACCCATTCATATTCAGTCGCATGGTAATTCACATGACATTTTATCTCATTATTCACAGGTCTATTCACGTGCTTTAATTTTGCCTGAAGCAAAAGCTGTTCTTGCGATGGGTAATTTACCTGAGCATACAGAAGAGATTAAACATATATTTTGGCGTGTCTTTGAAGCAGTAGAAGTATTGCATCAATTGGATTGGATTCATGCCGACTTAAAAGCTGAACATCTTGTACAGTTAGATGGACATATCAAGCTATTAGATTTTGAGCAAGTACAGCAAGTTGCAGATATTCAATCTCAGGGGATAACGATAACAGCTACACCGCGTTATATGGCGCCAGAGTTATTTCACGGGCAGCCTAAAACTACACAAAGTGATATTTATGCGTTAGGCATTATTTTTTATGAATGGTTAACGCAACAACGCTTACAGGCAAATAGTTACCATGATTGGGCGTATTTACACTGTCAAAGATTACATATTCAACTTCCTGCACATCTACAAGCATTTTTACCACTACTGAATCACATGCTAGCGAAGCCCATTTCACAGCGTGCAGCGAGTATTGCAGAGTTGAAATTATGGCTTAGTGGCTGAATATGCTGAAGAAAAAATCAAAAAATAGTTTTTTGTTTTTTATTTAAACAGTCATTGCGCTTTTTTATAAAAAAGGCTTGTCATCAGGAAGTGATCTCTATAATATACACAGCCATCGGGGACGTGGCGAAATTGGTAGACGCACTGGATTTAGGTTCCAGCGCCGCGAGGTGTGAGAGTTCGAGTCTCTCCGTCCCCACCACTTAAATATCAAGCCAGCTTGATTTTAAGTTACAGAGGATTGGTGTAATGGTAGCATGACGGTCTCCAAAACCGTTCGTCAAGGTTCGAATCCTTGATCCTCTGCCAAATTAAAATCCAACAACTCAGTTGGTACCCGATGTTGGGGACGTGGCGAAATTGGTAGACGCACTGGATTTAGGTTCCAGCGCCGCGAGGTGTGAGAGTTCGAGTCTCTCCGTCCCCACCATGTATTAAAGAGCAAGGCCTTGACCTTGCTTTTTTATTGCCTGTTATTTAGCTTTAAATCATTGCATCTCTTTGACAAAGTTTCGATGTATTTCAAGATTTGAACTTCGTATAAAAAAGCCCACAAACAGGTTATGGGCAAAATTATCTTTAAATATTGATGAAATACGATTTGAATTTTTATTTTTTGCATCCTATCAAGTTCAACCGTTATCGCATAATTATATATGGTATAAGTATTTATGCTTTTAAATGGTCTTCAAATTCCTCGCCTAATTTCATTGCCAAAGCATTACCAGAAAGCTCGCAAGTGACTAAACCATACTCTTTTTGAAAGCTAAACGTGAAACCGTGACCATCCGCCAAATTTTTGACTGAATAACCTAATTTTTCTAGCCAAATACGAAACGCAATTAAATTTTTTGCTTTAACAACTTTTTTCACGAGAGAACTCCTATCCATTCATCTAAATATTAATAGGGATATTTCTTGGTTTTTTAAAGGGCAGAAATGTATTTCTTAGATATTTTTTGCACTGATTTTGCGAAGTCTAAAGTCTTTTTTTGAAAATAGAATATTTTGAAACAATTGTTGAAGAATAAATTTTTGATATTTATTGTTTTTATTGGATTGGTGCCATTGATTTTAAGGTCTTAAATGTATTGCCAAAAGATGACTTAGAAATATTTTGTTAATGATTTTTTGGTTTAGGCTGTATTTATTTCAGCATGTACACATGAAGATTATCCATTTTTTATGCGAAGCTTTAATTTAGCGAAATGTGTATCAGTGCGTAGCATGTCAGTACTTAATAGGCATTAGCTTTTACTATTGTTCAATTTGAAGATTTGTGAAATAGCCATGATCGCACAAACAATTCAACAGCAGGTGGAGCACATCGTGAAGCTGATACAAAATCAAGGACTAGAGCCTGTTGCTGTGATGCTCGGGTATGAAGGTTGATTATTGTTTTCCTTCCAATCCGAAGTGGTTTATGCTGCCTTCTGGCAGCGCATGCCGTTATCAGCCTGGATTGTCCAATTTTTGGTACGGGCCGATGAAATGAACGCTGTGCGTGTGGTGACGCAAACTCAATGAGATGAGTTTGCGGCAAGCCATCTAATTTTATAAGCAATCTGTGTTGTGTAATTGAACATCGTGATGACTTATAAATCCATTTAAAAATTATCTTTCAATTCACGTAATTTTTGAAATTCTTGAACGCTTTCTGCTCTTAAAAATGGATTGGTTTCGAGTTCCAATTCAATACTGCTTGGCAAAGTCGATTGATTTAGCATACGTAAGTTTTCAATATGCTGATAACGCTCCTGAATTGCCAAATTTTCGGGTTCTACATGTAGCGCAAATTTTGCATTGGCAAGGGTATATTCGTGGGTGCAATACACTTGGGTTCGCGGTGGCAAAGCAGCTAATCGATTGAGCGATTGGTACATTTGCTGATGTGTACCTTCAAAAACACGGCCACAGCCCATTGCAAATAAAGTATCGCCACAGAACAATACATCCAACGCATCTATAAAATACACAATATGCCCCAAGGTATGTCCCGGAACGGCAATAACATCAACCTGTAAATCATGAAAATTGACATGGTCTTGGTTTAGTAACGGATGCGTGATAAACGGAATTCTACTCAATTCTTCACGTGGCCCATAAACAGGCAAATTACCTTCCGCAATGAGTTCAGGCACACCGCCAATATGATCTTGATGCCAATGCGTCAACCAAATTTGCGCGATCTCTAAACCATGTTTTTGGCAAAAATCTTTAACAGGTTTGGCATCGGTTGGGTCAACCACTACCACTTTTTTACTGGCACAATGCTCAAGCAACCAAATATAGTTTTGTGATGGTTTTTGCGCATCAATAAGATGGACTTGGTAGTGCATGCTCAATTCCTGAAACTTAATCGCTTGTGGCTATTACAGCATGCTTTTGCGGGCGTGTAAAAGTGTATCCCTAAGTGTCAGGGTATTGCTTTGCTGTATTACTGCTTGATGATGAACAAGAGATAAAAGAAAAAATAGAAATAAAAAACCAAATCCATAAAAAATGCCGTGATCCACACGGCATTTTAAAACAGAGATTCGGTTTGGTCTTAGCGGATTTTTGCCAAGAAACGACCTAATCGTGTCATTGCTTCACGTAATTCATTTTCTGCAGGCAAAAACACCACACGGAAATGATCAGACGTTGGCCAGTTAAAACCTGTACCTTGAACCAACAAAACCTTTTCTGCTTTGAGCAAATCGAGCATTAACTTTTCGTCATCTTCAATTGGATAGACATTTGGATCAAGTTTAGGGAAGCAATACATTGCGCCTTCAGGTTTGACACAAGACACACCAGGAATGTCGTTCAACATTTCCCATGCAATGTTACGTTGTTCGTATAAACGACCACCCGGACGAATGAGGTCATTGATAGACTGATAACCACCCAATGCCGTTTGAATCGCGTATTGCGCCTGATGATTGGCACACAAGCGCATAGACGCCAGCATGTCTAAACCTTCAATGTAATCCGCAGCACGAGATTTATCGCCTGTAATTGCCATCCAGCCTGAACGGAAGCCTGCGATGCGATACGATTTAGACAAGCCATTGAAGGAAATACAGAGCTGATCACCCGCTAAAGCTGCAACTGCAACATGCTCAATGCCGTCATAAATAATTTTGTCGTAAATTTCATCGGCAAATAAAATTAAGTCATATTTTTTTGCCAACGCTACAATTTGTTCCAACACATGACGTGGATAAACCGCACCCGTTGGGTTATTTGGGTTAATAATGACAATACCACGCGTATTTTGCGTGATTTTACTTTCCATATCAGCAATGTCTGGATACCAAAAGTTTTCTTCATCACATTTGTAGTGAATGGCAGTACCGCCCGATAAATTTACTGCCGCAGTCCAAAGCGGGTAGTCAGGCATAGGCACCAGCATTTCATCGCCATCGTCCAACAAGCCTTGCATTGCCATAACAATCAGTTCAGACACGCCATTGCCAATATACACATCATTAACATGCATATCGAAAATGCCTTTTTGCTGATAGTATTGACAAATTGCTTTACGTGCAGGGAAAATCCCTTTGGAGTCGGTATAACCAACCGCATTGGGTAAGTTCAATGCAACATCATTAATAATTTCTTGTGGCGCTTCAAAACCGAATGGGGCAGGGTTGCCAATATTTAGTTTAATAATTTTATGACCGGCTTCTTCCATTTCATTGGCCGCTCGTAACACAGGTCCGCGAATGTCGTAGCATACATGCTCAAGTTTTGATGATTTTTTTATTTCGCGTGGAGTTGTGTTACCTAGTACGGACATAGTTCCATCCAATCATTAGAAGATAAATAAATTATAGATTACTGAAATATCACAATCTATGCTGAAATTTAGCTAGATATTTTGCAAGCTCTAGCGTAAATATGGAAGTACTGAAGCATGACACTGAATGTCAAAGATTTAAAGGAGTTAGTGATGGGAAAACTCAATAAAACAGACCGAGAATGGCAAAGAGAGTTATCACCAGAGGAATTTCGGATTACACGTCAAAAAGGTACCGAGCCTGCTTTTACGGGGAGATATTGGAATACTAAACAAGAGGGTATTTATACCTGTCGTTGTTGCGGTACAGCACTATTCTCATCAGAAACAAAATATGACAGCGGTAGCGGTTGGCCAAGTTTCTTTCGTCCAATTCAGCCTGGGGTGATTGAGGAGCATCAGGATGACTCGCATGGTATGCAACGTACCGAGATTGTTTGTCATCATTGTGACGCACATTTAGGTCATGTTTTTGATGATGGCCCACAGCCAACAGGATTGCGCTATTGTGTAAATTCGGCTTCTTTAGAACTCAAAACACAAGAAAAAAATGATGAGGGAAATTATCCATGACCAACATTTATCAGTTTGAAGCTGAGTTGTTAGATGGACAAAATAAAGCCTTTAGTGATTATGAAGGGAAGGTCTTGTTGATTGTAAATACAGCCAGTAAATGTGGTTTTACGCCTCAATTTGCAGGTTTAGAAAAGTTATATCAACAATATAAAGATCAAGGTCTGGAAGTTTTGGGCTTTCCGTGCAATCAGTTTGGTGGGCAAGATCCAGGTTCCAACGAGCAAATTGGGAGCTTCTGTCAAAAAAACTATGGTGTCAGTTTTCCAATGTTTAGCAAAATTGATGTCAAAGGTCCTGAAGCACATGCGATTTTTCGTTACCTGACCAACAACAGTAAAGGTATTTTGGGTAACGGAATTAAATGGAATTTTACCAAATTTTTAATTGGTAAAGATGGCAAGGTATTGAACCGTTTTGCTCCCACCACCAAACCTGAGGATTTGCAGGCGGAAATTGAAAAGGCATTAGCTTGAGTGTGGTAAATATTCATAACACAGAATAAGTGGAGCATATTCTTGTTTATTTTGAATGTTTATTGATAAAAAAGATCCTTCGGGATCTTTTTTATCCGAAAGGCTGTGTGGCACAAAGATTTGAAAGTCAAAGCACCACTATTTGAGCCGAATTTAAGGATTAAGTTGTGTAAGTGGTCGCCCTAATTCCGCAAATCTGTTGAGGACTGCTTCACGTGCATGAATCTCATGTACGGGTTGGGAATATACAGATCGTATTACGATTAATATTGATTATTAAAAAAGCACATCTGTGAAGTTTTGTCTAATTGACTATCTTGATATAGCAGCATAAAAACCGACTAAACAATATGCTGTAAGTCGGTTTTCACGGGGTTAATATCTTTAGTCTAAAGCAGTTTTTCGATTCCGATTAATCGCTTGTACATTCATCTAACAACAAGCTTATAAAACCGCTTTAAGACGTTGAATCACTTGTTCACATTGTGCTAAATCTGCGACCAAAGCCAAGCGAACATGGTTTTCACCTGGGTTACCTTGTACAGTTTCACGAGATAAATACCGACCTGGAAGCACTTTAATATGGGCTCTTTCCATCAACATTTTGGCAAAGTTTTCATCATGATCGACTTTGAGCCAGTAATAAAAACCCGCATCTGGTTTTTTTAGTGGCAGTAAATGCCCAAGCTCTGTTTGAAATAATTCAAACTTGGCGCGATATTGTTGGCGGTTATCTTCAACGTGCTGTTCATCATCCCAAGCCGCAATAGAGGCTAATTGATGTTGAACAGGCATTGCCGCACCATGATAGGTACGATATTGCAAATAAGGTTTTAATAAGTTTGCATCGCCCGCAACAAAGCCTGAGCGCATGCCCGGTAAGTTTGAGCGTTTAGACAAAGAGTGGAATACGATGCAGTTTTTGTAGTCATCGCGTCCAAGTTCGGCACAGACTTCCAGTAAACCTGTAGGTGCTTGGTCAAACCATAATTCCGAATAACATTCATCGGATGCAATCACAAAATCATATTGATCTGACAGAGCAATCAGCTTTTTAAATAGTTCTTTTGAAAGGACAGCACCGGTTGGATTTCCTGGTGTACAGACAAACAATAAAGCGGTTTTTTCCCAGACTTCTGCAGGTACGGCATCAAAATCACCCAAGTAATTATTGTCTTCGGTGCAATTGATGAAATAGGGTTGAGCACCTGCCAATAAAGTTGCTCCTTCATAAATTTGATAAAATGGATTGGGCATCACTACATAAGGTGCATCTTCACGTTGAATTAAGGCTTGTACGAAGGAAAAAATCGCTTCACGCGTACCTGAAACGGGGAGAACTTGAGTGTCTGGATTAACTTGCTTTAAATGAAAGCGTTGTGTCAGCCAATTGGCAATGCTGTGACGTAATTCAGGCAGACCTTTGCTGTTCGGATAAGTCGATAAATGCTGAAAATTATCAATAATGGCTTGTTTGACAAATTCAGGTGCAGGATGTTTGGGCTCACCAATAGACAGTGGAATTAACGGCAAATTTGCAGGTTGTACGTCCTGAAATAGTTTGTTTAACTTTTCAAAAGGATAAGGCTGTAATAAGGACAAACTTGAGTTCATGGATGTTCCGTAAATTGAAGTTAATGTTGACTACAGACCTGATTAGAGGCCTCATCTAAAGCAGCTTTAAGCTGGATGGCAAAAGTATCTGCTTCAGATTTTGTCATTGGTTTGCCATCTTTTTTTGTGACAAAGAAAATATCTTCAGCACGTTCGCCCAAGGTGGCAATTTTGGCGGAGTGAATATCTAAGCCTTGCATCATAAACAAGCCGCCAATTTTGGCAAGTAAACCAGGATGATCTAGTGTGGCAATTTCGACCATGTTTTGATTCAGTGCTGCATTGAACGTCACTTCGACTGTGTTTTCAATGTCAAAATGACGCAATTGACGTGGAATACGACGTTGCATCAGACCTGGATATTTATCTGACTGGCTCAAAGCATTGACCAAAGCCTCAATCACCATTTCTTCACGTTCTGGGTCTGTCAAGAGTGTGCCAAAACGGTCTAAAACCACGTAAGTATCTAAACTAAAGGCTTTAGTTGCAGTAATAATTCGTGCATCCTGAACGTCAAGGTTCATGCGGTCTAAAATGGCGACGGTTGTAGCAAATAAGTTAGGTTGGTCTTGAGTGTAAATAAAGATTTGTACTGCATCTTGTGCTGATTTTCGGTGCGCACGCATGAGCACTAATGGTGCGGGATTATCGCCATGCTCCAAAATTGCACGGGTATGCCATGCAATTTCATCGGCAGATTCTTTAATAAAGTATTCATCGCCCAGTTCTTGCCAGACTTTTTCAACGGCACTGAGTTCAAAATTATTGACCAGTAATTCACTAGCGGCAAACTTGGTGTCTTCAATCAGCATTTGATAATCGACTGGACGCCCAAGCCCTGAACGAATGACATCACGCGCTTGTGTGTAAAGTTGGCGCATTAAAGATGCACGCCATGAGTTCCAAAGCGTTGGATTTGTGGCATTAATATCGGCAACTGTTAAGGTATAGAGATAATCTAAATGCTCCATATCTCCCATTTTTTCGGCAAATTCTTTGACCACATCTGGGTCAGAAATGTCTTTTTTCTGTGCTGTGACTGACATCAATAAGTGATTTTTGACTAACCAAGCCACAAGGTTACATTCACGCTCGGTAAATCCATGTTTACGGCAAAAATCGATAGCATCTACTGCACCAAGCTCACTATGATCACCACGACGACCTTTAGCAATATCATGGAAAATCGCAGCCAAATAAATAATGTCACGACGGGCAAGACGTTGAAATACCGAGCTGACCACAGGAAAATCTTTTGCAAATTCAGGTTCTTTGAAGCGGCTTAAATTGCGGAGCAATAGTAAAATATGGGCATCGACTGTATAAATATGGAATAAGTCATATTGCATTAAGCCTGTAATTTGTCCAAAAGCAGGAATGTAATTGCCCAAAACGCCTAAGCGTTTCATGGTCACCAAGGTATTATACAAACGGTGCGGTGAGCGCAAAATCGCCATAAACAGCGCTTGATGTGTTGGATCATCACGGAAACTTTGGTCAATGCGCTTGGCTGCAAGTGTTAGTAGGCGCAGTGTTCGTGCGCGAATTCCTTCAATTTCAGGGCGATTGGCCAATAAATAGAAAATTTCTAAAATTGCACTTGGTTTTTCTGAGAAAATTTTGTGGTGCTGTACGGCAAGTTTGCCATCGACCAGTTTAAAATTTTCATTAATTTCTTCGATGTTACGTTCATAATTAGGCAAACGCGGGGTAATTACCGACTCATTAAAATAGGCCAGCAACATTTCATTTAAAGTGGAAACTTGCTGTGCAGAGCGATAATAACGCTTCATAAATTGTTCAATTGGGTAATTTTGTGGTTTACCTTCTTCTCGAACATAGCCAAAAGATGCTGCAATATCACGTTGATAATCAAACAATAAACGGTTTTCATCACGTTTAGTTAAACGGTGGAGATGATGACGGATTTCCCATAAAAAGCTTTCGGCTTCTTCGAGTACAGCTAATTCAAACTCTGAAATAAAACCTAAATGCACCAAGTCGTAAATACGATTGACCCGAAAATGGCGTTTGGCAATCCATCCAATCTGGTTGATGTCACGAATACCGCCCGGAGCATTTTTAATATCGGGTTCTAAATTACTTTCGGTGTCATTGTGCTGTGCGTAACGCTTACTTTGTTCCTGCATTTTGGCATCAAAAAAGGTTTTATCTGTCCAAGTTTGCGAAACAATACGACGTGGCCATTTGGCAAGTTGCTGATTTCCCGTAATTAAACGTGCTTCAATCAAGGCGGTTGCAACAGTCAAATCACTGGTTGCCTGAATCACGCAGTCTTGAATAGTCCGCACGCTGGTGGCAGGTTTGAAATTGCCAACATCCCATAAAGACGAAATAAAAGTCGAAATAAGTTGTTCTTGTTCTGCTGTGATCGCATCTTCCGACAACACCATAATATCGACATCAGAATAGGGCAGCATTTCTTTGCGCCCATAGCCACCCACTGCAAATAGGCTCAAATCGGTTTGGTCTAATTCGGCATGTTGCCATAAAAAAGTGAGCGCTTCATCAATCAGGTTAGAACGCGCCAAGATCACTTCACGAATGGATTGTCCATTTTCAAAACATTGTTGTAGCTGATTTTCGACATCGGTGCGCCATTGGTTAATGGCCTGAATGTCATGGTTGCTTTTTACATAATTCAGCAAGGGTAATGTAATGATCATGGACAATTCCGTTATGCAATGACGAGCTTAATTTTGATTTTCGTTTAAATGTACGCGAACAGTGTCCGCAGTATGCTGAGCTAGCTCACGTGCTTGCTCGGTTGTTTCTGCACGCGCAGTCGCAACGCCCATACGACGACGTTCAAAACCTTCTGGTTTGCCAAATAAACGTAAATCTGTATCAGGATGTGCCAATGCAAGATTCAGGCCAGAAAATGAAAGATTTGTTGCATCAGCACCTGCATAAATCACCGCACTGGCTGCAACACTATGGCGTTTTGTGTTGACAGGTAAGCCTAAAATCGCGCGTGCATGTAATTCAAATTCACTTTGGAACTGTGATGCCAATGTCACCAAACCTGTGTCGTGTGGACGTGGAGACACCTCACTAAACCAGACTTTATCGCCTTTCACAAACAGTTCTACACCAAAAATGCCGCAGCCACCTAAGGCAGTGGTCACTTTATCCGCAATCCGTTTAGCTTCAGTCAAGGCAGCATCGCTCATGGCTTGAGGTTGCCAGCTTTCTACATAGTCGCCAGCCTCTTGACGGTGACCAATTGGGTCGCAATATGAAGTTTCAATCCTACCTGTTTCTGCGTTTTTAGCACGTACGGTTAATAAGGTAATTTCAAAATCGAAGTCAATTTGTGATTCCACAATCACTGTGCCTTGATTGACGCGTCCACCTGTTTGGGCATATTCCCAAGCGGCATCAACTTCATCAAAACAGGTCACACGCGATTGTCCTTTGCCTGAAGATGACATCACAGGTTTTACAAAGTTGGGGTAACCAATGTCATCACAGGCGGCACGGAAAGATTCCAAAGAATTGGCGAAGCGGTAAGCCGAGGTTGGCAAACCTAATTCTTCTGCAGCTAAACGACGAATTCCCTCACGGTTCATGGTCAAATTGACGGCTTTGGCAGAAGGAATGACTGTGGCGATGTTTTGTTCTTCAATTTCAACCAAGACCTGTGTCGCAATCGCTTCAATTTCAGGCACAATTAAATTCGGCTGGATTTTTTCAATCAGTTGTTTTAATTCTGTGGCATCTGCCATATTCAAAGTATAGGCATAATGTGCGACTTGCATGGCTGGCGCATGATCGTAGCGATCGGCGGCATGTACTTCTACGCCTAAGCGTTGCAGTGAAATTACCACCTCTTTACCGAGTTCCCCTGAACCTAATAGCAAAACTTTAAAAGCAGAAGATTGAAGGGGAGTACCAATGGTTACGCTCATGTGAATCGTCCTTGCTAAAGTGGGCTTTTAGCATAGCAGAACTGTTCTATGAGTTAAGCCTTGTTTGCAATAAAATCATGATTTTGTCATCAACTTCAATTGCATTGAGTGTTTTAAAGCAGCTAAGGCTGAATTCTGAAATAGATTATTTGAGCGATTCAATCTCTAAACCTCAGACACATTAGAATGAAAATGGCACATAAGTATAAATTAAACCATAGGTGATGGCCGCGGTAAGCGTGGCAGGTACGATTTTCTTAAACTTAAAATACAAACCTGTGAGTACTAAAAAGC
This sequence comes from Acinetobacter sp. UBA801, assembly GCA_002296655.1. Taxonomy (GTDB): domain Bacteria; phylum Pseudomonadota; class Gammaproteobacteria; order Pseudomonadales; family Moraxellaceae; genus Acinetobacter. The sequence goes on along the minus strand of DBIN01000044.1, from coordinate 10,155 downwards.
CAATCAACATCGCAAAACTTTTATTGGGTGTTTCAAGCAAAGGTGGCAAGGTTGCAACTACGAGCATAGAGCTAATTGCGGCAATGCCAATGCTGCCCAAAGCGATTTTGAGCCATAACGCACCACGTTGCTGTGAGCCTTGATGAAACTTTTGAATTACAAAGAATGGACCAAAACGTGAGGCGAAATTTGCAATACCGACTACAATACCGACCAAAATAATTTCCATACTCATGATTTTGCTCCTGTATGTTCAGGGTCGGGTTGTTTTAATACATAGTGTTTAAATAATCCCGCCAAAATACCTGAAGCAATCCCAATAAAAATTGCAGCAGATAAGTCAATAAAATAACAAGCTACGGCAGACACTAAAATGGTGATTCCCACCACAAAGGTGTGTTTCTTTTCAAAAGCGGCCAATAAGAAGCTGAGGAATAAAGCGGGCAATAAAAAGTCGAGAGCTGCTTGTAAAAACTGTGGCATTTTAGTGACTTGATCGGCAAATAATCCACCTAACAAGGAGCCTAATGCCCAAGACATCCAACTAAATAAACTCAGTCCAAGCATCCATGATTCAGACCATTCCTGACGGCGTTGCGACAGTTTAATCATGCCTGAGGCAAAAACTTCATCGGTTAGGCCCCATGACCAAATTGCGGTTTTTTTGAGGTTTAAACGATCTTGAATCAGGTTTTGTAAGGCCGGACCGTAAAGTAAATGTCGAATATCCAAAGCAATCACTGTTAAAGCAGTCATCCAGATTGAAGTTCCACTGCCTAATAATGCAACGACTAAAAATTGACTTGCCCCTGCATACATTGAGCAAGATAAAAATAAGGCTTCCCATGCACTAAATCCGAATTGAGTGGCAGAAACACCAAAAGCAAAAGAAACAGGTAGATAGGTAAAAATGATTGCCTGACTATCTTTTGCACCTTGCCAAAAACTTGCTGCGGGTACAGTTTGAATATTGTGTACGGACACGACACACCTTGTGGGAGAAAGTTGAACAATGGGTCAAATGAAGATTGTGTATTATACTTGAATTCATTAGCATGATGCCGAATTGTTTGTATGGGCGAACCGATATGTTGAAATTGAAAACACCTGTAATCCTGCTTGCTTCAATGTTATGCAGTAGCCTGTTATTGCAAGCGTGTAGCAATGACAACAACCCGAAAAAAACAGTAGAAATTAAGCCTGCGCCAAAACTTACCAATGATGCGACTGTATATGCTCAAGCCGCGTGGGAATTGATGAATGAAGTTGAGCCATACGTGTATCGTAAACAGCGTAATTTAATTGAAGATAAAGTCCGCAAACCTGCCCGTAAATTAAGTACCGACTGGCGTATTAATGTCAAAATGACCGACTCTGTAACTGAAGGGAAATATGCGCTGTGTCGTAAGGCATTGACCAGTCTGGAAATCTGGGCACGTGCGACGATTGACAGTTCAAGCAGTCTTGCGCAAAAACAAGCTGATTATGAACGGGATAAAAAACAATGTGCTGATGCATTGGTACATCCAGAATTGGGCAATACCGACCCGAAACAAAAGGGCAATGTGATTCAGTCTTAGGTGAATTGAGATTATTTGCATTGATCTGATGCAGAATCTTCCATAAAAAAACCTCGATACTTACATCGAGGTTTTTATTGAATCAATACTTGGCTGCATGCATTGTTGTAAAACTAAGCATTAAAACAATTAAACATTAAAGCGGAAGTGTAAAACATCACCGTCTTGTACGATATAAGTTTTACCTTCTAAGCGCCATTTGCCTGCTTCTTTTGCGCCTGCTTCGCCGTTGTATTGTACGAAATCATCATAAGCAATACATTCAGCACGAATAAAGCCTTTTTCAAAGTCAGTGTGAATTACGCCTGCTGCTTGTGGTGCTGTTGCACCTACTTTCACTGTCCATGCACGGACTTCTTGTACGCCTGCAGTAAAGTAAGTTTGCAGACCTAAAAGCGCATAACCTGCACGAATCACTACGTTCAGACCTGGCTCTTCCATACCAAGAGCTTCTAGGAATTCTGCACGGTCTTCATCTTCAAGCAATGAAATTTCAGCTTCAATTTGGTTGCATAATGGCACCACAATCGCATTTTCTTCTGCAGCAAGTTTTTTAACTGCATCTAAGTGCGGGTTGTTTTCAAAGCCGTCCTCTGCCACGTTGGCAATATACATGGTTGGTTTTAAGGTTAATAAACCAAAACCACGAACCAATTTACGTTCATCATCATCTAAATTGGCTGCACGTGCTGGCTTGCCGTCATCTAGTAAAGGTTGAATTTTTTCTAAAACAGCTTTGGTCGCTACGGCGTCTTTATCGCCACCTTTGGCAGATTTTGCTAAGCGTGTAATGGCTTTGCTCACCGTTTCTAAATCGGCCAAAGCAAGTTCTGTATTGATGGTTGCAATGTCATCTAATGGGTCAATTTTACCATTTACATGAATCACATTTTCATCTTCAAAGCAACGAACCACATGCGCAATCGCATCGGTTTCACGAATGTTGGCAAGGAATTGGTTGCCTAAACCTTCACCTTTAGATGCACCTGCAACCAAACCTGCAATATCTACAAATTCCATCGTGGTGGGTAATACACGTTGTGGATTTACGATTTCTGCCAATTTGTCCAAACGCGAATCTGGCACAGGTACAATGCCTGTATTTGGTTCAATGGTACAGAACGGGAAGTTTTCCGCTGCAATTGCAGCTTTGGTTAAAGCATTAAAAAGCGTAGATTTACCAACGTTTGGCAGGCCCACAATACCACAATTAAAACCCATGAATAACTCACAACGTGTTATTTAAAAATTAGGCACGATTTTACATGAAAGGGCAGATAAAGTCAGGTCATCGAACAGATGTTTCTCCACTCCAGTCTGCTTAGCGTTGTTGGTTGAATGTCTAGCAGGAATTGATTTGAATTGCTGACTGTTTCGCCTGACTTTTGAATAAAAAGTACATTGTAATTATAAGAAGCTATGACTAAAGTATGACATGCACAGTATTGATATTGCTTTGGATATCAAAATTTTAAATATGGAGATTTTATGCGCATCTTATACCAGTTTCCTCTGTCTCATTTTTGTGAGAAAGCTCGCTGGTTATTGGATCATAAAGAATTAGATTATGATGCGCAAAACTTAATTCCAGGTGTACATCGCGCTTTTGCACAATTAAAAACAGGGCAAAATAAATTACCTATTTTACGTGATCAAGAGCGTTGGATAGCAGATTCGACTCAAATTGCTTTATATTTGGATGATGTTTATCCCGAACATGCCTTGTTACGCAGTGATGCTGAGCAATATAAACATGCCTTTGCCATAAATACTTTGGCTGACGAATTGGGGCAGCATGTGCGTCGTTGGGGTTTGGCGCATGCACTATCTGAAAGTGAAGAACCTTTGGAAATTTTAATTGGTGAAAAAGGCTATTTGCGTCAGTTTTCTAAATATTCTAAGCCAATTATTAAAGCTTTGGTGTCTAAGGGTTATCAGCTCGATCAAGATAAAGTCACAGAATCCAAACAGCGGATGGATGAATTAATTATCATTTTAAATCAACATTTGATTGATAATTATGGACGTTATTTTGTAGGTGAGCGTTTGGGTTTAGCCGATATTTCAGTATGTTCGATGCTTGCGCCTATTTTAGAAATTTCAGGTACGCCGTGGGAAAAAGAACACGATGAAGTCATTTCTGAAGAATTTAAAGATTATCAAAAGTATTTGCTAGATTTGCCTTTAGGGCAATATGTTTCGCGTATTTATCAAACTGAGCGTAATGCACGTGTAGATTGGCGCGGTATTTAAATGTTATTGCCTTAAATAAACATCCGCGCAATCTGCGCGTATTTTGGGATACAGATCTCTAAAAACCTAGCAACAAAAATTTAATCAAAGAATTTAAGTGATTCAAATCAAAATTCTGTACCAAGTTTGGCGGCGCATTGTGCTTATTGTTGAGTGCATCTGTATTAATACATTTCTATACACTTTCAAAAAATAGATGGTTAGGATTGTGACAATATATGTACGAAGCTGTTATTTATTGGATTTTTGAAAATTTAGATGTTCAAAACTATAAGTTCAATGAAATCCCGTTTGTCTATGGAGTTGCTCCAAACGTTAAGCGGTTATTTTTATAACCATAAAGATTTTGCTTTACTACTGGAATGAATTTTCAATAAAAATACTTAGTCTGCAAAATAATTCAAGTATAATGGCGGTATATGTTTGATTTTTATCTGATTAGATTGAGTGCTTGAAAAATGGAATTAGATCGCTTCGATAAGCATATTTTAGAAATTTTAAGCAACGAAGATGTCAATTTAAATGAACTTTCCGAGCGGATTAATCTGTCGGTTAGTTCCGTGCATCGCCGTATTAAAAGTCTGATCGATCATAAAATTATTTCAGGTTTAAAGCGTGAAATTAATTATCAAAAATTGGGTTTTAGTTTACATGTGTTGTTGCAGGTATCATTAAGCAAACACGATACTGATATTTTTGCCAAATTTTTGGATGAACTGGAAAGTATTCCTGAAGTGATACGCGCATTTTTGGTGACAGGGCAGACTGCAGATTTTATTGTAGAGGTTGTGGCGCGAGATATGGAAAATTACAGTGAAATTTTACTAAAACGGATTGGTAAAATCGAGCATGTGGCAGGTTTGCATTCTAGCTTTGTGATTAAAGAATATGATGTTTTAAACTGTCATGGTTTATTAAATAAAGTTTAATTTATTAGAATTATTTTGCGTGATCTATAAAAAAACGCACGAGAACGTGCGTTTTTATGAATTGCACTTAGACATATTATGCGTCTAATTGTGCTAAAACATCATCGGAGAATTCCACGTTGGTATATACGTTTTGAACATCATCTAAATCTTCAAGCATATCAATCATTTTCATGATTTTTTTCGCTTGGTCGATGTCCGTAATTTCTGCTTTAGTCGATGGACTCATGACCACTTCAGCATTGTCAGATTTCAAACCTGCTGCTGTTAGCGCATCTTGAACTGTACCAAAAGCTTCTGGCGTGGTAATAACCAAAATGCCATCTTCAGACACTTCGATGTCTTCTGCGCCAGCCTCTAAAGCGACCTCCATCACTTGATCTTCTAAAGATGAATCTTCAAATGAAATTTCACCACGTTTTGTGAATAGAAACGCTACAGAACCATTGGTGCCTAAGTTACCGTCAGTTTTAGAGAAACAGTGACGTACATCTGGCACAGTACGGTTTAAGTTGTCTGTCATGGTTTCTACAATAACAGCAACACCACCTACACCATAACCTTCATATGTTACTTCTTTAAGATCGTCGTTATCTTCACCGCCTGCACCGCGCTGGATGGCACGGTTAATAACGTCACGTGTCATATTAACTGAAAGTGCTTTTTCAACAACAGCACGTAAACGAGGGTTACTTGCCGCATCTGGACCGCCGAGCTTTGCAGCAGTTGTTAATTCACGAATAAATTTGGTAAACAACTTACCACGACTAGCATCTTGTTTGGCTTTACGATGCTTAATGTTGGCCCACTTGGAATGACCCGCCATGCGAACTATGCTCCTTACAGATTGGCAGTATGCCTATCAAAATTGCGCCCATTCTAACATAAGCCCTTTTTTTAGATAAAGGGCAGAGTTTTAGGTTTTTTAACCATTGCTTGGCGCTGTTTTTGGCTCAGGGATAACAATATCTAAGCCTACGTGTTCTTTATATAATTGTTTGATAAGTGCCATATCGTGATCTAAATCTGTCGGATAAATTTTTTCAAAAATCCCGCCTTGTTTGGTTTTTGAGTTGGCATACATTAATACGATAGGCACATTGGCTGCTTTGGCAATATGCCAAAAACCTGTACGAATTGGCTTGCGGACTTCACCTGTTTTTGCACGAGTTGCTTCGGGTGCAATGACCAAATTGAAATTTTCATTTTGATCAAAAAGTTCAACCATTTGCGAAACAATATCTTTGCTAGATTTACGGTCTACTGGAATGCCGCCGATTTTTTCTAAAACAGGTTTAAGCGGCCCTTTGAAAAGCTCTTTTTTAATTAAAGTATGAATTTTAATATCATAAATTTGGAACAGAGCAAGTGAGAGGATTGCATCCATCATTGAGGTGTGTTCAAAACCCACGATCACTTGTTTGTTTTCGAGGACGTTAGGGTCTACCTGATATTGCCATCCTGCAAGTTTGAATGCAGACTCGCCTATAAATTTTTTCAACATAAATATAACAGCTGAAGGATCTGTAAATGCATAATTTCTGCTTGTTTTATATAAGAGTCAACAGAAAAATTGTTTGAAATATAGCAACCTAAAATGATGTGGATGATACATTATATCTTTTATTAGTTTTAATGTTAACGGCTTTGTTGTGTAAACATGTAAACATCTGATTTAAAAGAATTTAATTTTAGGTAAAAATAATCGAAACTTTTTTAAAATGATATAGTTATGAAATTCTTGTTCAACAAAGCCGAAGCGCGTAAAGGGAAGCGTTTAAATATGCATTTGGCAATGTTTCGGAAAGTGAAGGTGTAGTTTTTATATTTCAATAATTAAATTTATCTGTTGACTATCTATACAGCAATTTATGAAAATGGCTTGTGTTTTTTAAAAATCTTCGCTAGTATTCTTTGCGCTTGAACTTGTTGAATTATAACAAATTCAATTTTAGGGCCTATAGCTCAGTTGGTTAGAGCAGCGGACTCATAATCCGTTGGTCGACAGTTCAAGTCTGTCTGGGCCCACCATATAAAACAACCACTTACGTGTACTAATCGTAAGTGGTTTTTTATTAAAATAAAAAAGGTAGCAAATAGGTAGCAGTATGAATGATGTTTATGGAATGCAAATGTCATTGGAAATGGAGGCAAGTAAAGTAAGAATTTTAGAAAGAGAAAAACAGCAGATCAATGAATAGCCACCGATTTTGTAGACACCTTTTAGTTAGATAAAATGACTAATTAACGAGGTGCTCATGAGCAGTAAACGATACCCTGAAGAATTCAAAATTGAAGCAGTAAAACAAGTCACTGAGAAAGGTCATAGTGTGGCTGAAGTTGCTACACGTTTAGGAACCACTACACATAGTCTGTATGCTTGGATCAAACGTTATGATCCACAGCAGCCCAAGACAACAGAATCTAGTGATCCAACTACAGAATTAGCAAAGTTAAAAAAAGAACTGCAACGGGTTACTGAAGAAAGGGACATATTAAAAAAGGCCGCGGTGTACTTCGCAAGCCAGTCCAAATGAGGTACGCCTTTATTCAGGACAACCAACATATATGGTCTGTTCGTCGTTTATGTTCAACGTTAGATGTTCATCACAGTGGTTATTACGCCTGGTTAAAGAAACCTACCAGTATAACTGCCAAGAAACGGCAACAGCTTTCAGGATTGATTAAACAATTCTGGCTGGAATCTGGTGGAGTCTATGGCTATCGCAAGATTCACTGTGATTTGAAAGATGTTGGCGAAAGTTGTGGGATCAATCGAGTACATCGACTCATGAAGGCGAATGGTCTTAAATCGCAGCGTGGCTATCGTAAACCTAGAGCTCACGCTGGTACTCCAGCTGTCGTTACCGCAAACACTTTAGACCGACAGTTTAACCCAACTCATCCCAACCAGTTGTGGGTGACTGACATCACCTATATCCGTACTCATGAAGGATGGTTATATCTTGCAGTTGTGATTGACTTGTTTTCACGTCTTGTTGTTGGCTGGTCGATGAAATCCAGAATCACGACAGATCTGGTTTTAGATGCGTTATTGATGGCTTTGTGGCGAATAAACCCAAAGAACAAAGTCCTGATTCATTCTGACCAAGGCAGCCAATACACCAGTCATGAATGGCAGACATTTCTCAAGCATCATAATCTTGAAAGCAGTATGAGCAGACGAGGAAATTGCCATGACAATGCTGTTGCCGAGAGCTTTTTTCAGCTGTTAAAGCGAGAGAGGATCAAAAAGAAAATATATTCATCAAGAACTGAAGCAAGGTCAGATATCTTTGAATATATTGAGATGTTCTACAATTCAAAACGCAGACATGGTTCCAATGGTCAACGTTCTCCATTAGATTATGAAAAGGCCCATCAAAAGATGGTTATGTGTGTCTAGAATTTTGGTGGCTATTCAGGGTGAAATTTTCATCATACTTACTCCTTAACGATAATTATTCAAATTAAATACTCTATCATAAAATGCGAAAATTTAGCATTTTTATGATAGAGTATTTAATGAACAGTTGTAAATAGATGAACGCTAAATAGTGAAAAATTAAAAAGTGATAGATTTAGAGCTAGATTGTGAGTATTTTTTCACAAGATACGTAAATTTATATGATAAAATTTGTAGGAGACTAAAAATAGTTGGAAAATTTCAATTGTAATTCTACTGCTGTTGGTGTGATGACTAAACTTCCTACTAATGATGCTGAGTTTAATTTAAAGCAAGTGCTTGCACTCATGGATTATCTTAACCAATGGTTAATTCGTTCTGGTGTTGGATATACAGAATTTTCCGCTGCTTTAAAACCAATTTTTTATCAACAGGCTCTTCAAGAATTAGAAAGAATTGATCAAAAGCCTACTATTTCTGCTATTAGTTTATTATCTGGTCTACACCGTAAGGATGTCAGTGCATATAAAGAGACGAAGCTGGCGGGCAAGCCTTTGACTGAAGCAAATATTTCTGAACCAATTAGTGTTCCTTCTCGGGTTATAGGTTTGTGGTTAGCAGAAGGCTGGGGAGAGTGTTTACCATTCAGTAGTGAAAAAGAAAATAATTTCGAAATTTTGGTAAAAAGAGTATCTACTGAGCGCCATCCTAGGTCTGTGTTAAATGAGTTGATCCGATTAGGCATAGTACTCGAAAAAGACGGTAATATTTTATTGCAAAAAGGACAATTTATTCCTGATCCTTCTTTACAAGAAGCTCGTAAAATTTTGATTAAAAACTTACAATCCCATTTGGCTGCAGGTTTCCATAATTTATTTGAAAATAATGAGAAAAACTTTTTAGAACAAGCTGTGTGTGCGGATGGATTAACTGAAGCGTCTGTTCAGTTTTTACGTGATCAGAGTCTAAAATTGTGGCACGAATATTCACTACAACTACTAAAGTCAGCTTCTGAAAAATGTGCAGAGGATGAAGGCAAGCTAGATGCTACTAAAACTTTTATATTTGGGGTTTATCAACATGACCGTGAAGAAAATAGTTAAGCTCTTTTGCTTTAATATTTTATTTTTAACAATGATTGGTTGCGGAGAGAGTTTTAGTGTAGGAGGGGCTAGTTTAGAAGGTACAGGGTAATGGGCTTCCACCTCCACCTAGTCTTGGGAATGCTCACGACAGCAATAGTGATTATCTCTTTAAACAAGATCAATACACGTTAAAAACTATTTGGGGCTGCAACTGATTTGTGTGGTCTAGTCGTTCGCGAAATTCAATTTTTGGATTTTTATAAAAAAACAGATTTACGTGAAGATGCTTTATATGATCTAAAAGTTGATAAAGATAAAGGTATTCCTATAGAGATTAAATTATCTTTTCTAAATAATTATTCGGATAAAGTGATATTAGAATATCCTGATTGCAATGTGCCTTTAGATTTTTATAATAGACCTCTTGCGAAAGTATAGTTTTATCTAATTTTTGAATTGGCTAAAACCTTATAAAATATAGCTTTTGACTGCTTAAAATTTGACTAACGCAAGAAGTCTAATACCCAAACAAAAGATCAATTATTTCCTGAGATGCAATGTTCCATTATTAAAAAAGTTGAGTTAATACCAGATGAAGAGCGTATTTTTCAACTAAAATACAATTTATTTGAACCTGTAAACGGAGTATGGCAATTAAATAATAAAGTCAAAATTACTATCCCATCTGAGCCAGAAGAGGAGTGTGGAGAATTGCAGTTACGATTGGAACTAATAGAAAATAAAAATTTTTCTTGATGAAAGTCAAATCTAGGCAGAGTAAAACTTGAAGTGCGACATAAACCACCTAATTAATTTAAAGGGTTTATGGAGTATATAAAATTGTCATACCATCATCTTAACTTTGAAGATCGTACTGCATTAATGCTTGAGTCAAGAAAAGA
>DBIN01000011.1 GCA_002296655.1 Acinetobacter sp. UBA801 | reverse complement strand
AAAGCCCATATAAATGGGTAGAGTACAAGTTGCTGTAGAAGCATTTTTAATTCGTCTGATCACAGATACTTTATAAGGTATTTTAATACTTTTTTGAATCCGTCAATGCGTAAGTCCTAATACATTATTCATTAATGGCAAATATTATTTAAATGGTGTTCAAGTCAAAAATGCACCTTTAGCTGAAGCTGCTTTCTTAGCTAAAGCGAGCAATATTGGTCTAGGTTATGCTAATGCTAGCGGTGATGGGGATGAGGATATTGATGTTTTAGGCATTAATGGTGAATTTTTTATTCCTAACACTCAATTTTATGTGAATGGTGCAATTAATCAAACCAAATTTGATGGTGATGATAATACTGGTTATGCTCTTGAAGTTGGTTACTTACCAGTCAATGGCTTATTATTAGCAGTTGGTGTAGCAGATGAAAGCGTAGACCCTGTTCAAGTTGCAAACTATGGCTTTACCACAAATCTTCTAAATCAATTAACAGTAGGTGAAGATACTGCTGTCTCTTTACGCGCTAAGTATGTCACTCAAATTGGCAACCATTTTGCTAACTTTGAAGGCTTGTCTTATTTTGGTGATGAAACAACTTATCGCTTAGGTGCTGATCTTTATATCGACCCAACTTTAAGTGTAGGCGTTTCTATTGCAGACTCAACTGCTGATGATTCTGAAACTGTTTTTGGCGTTCGTGCACAAAAATTCTTTACCCCAACAATTGCAGTTGGTGTAAATTACACAACAGTTGATGAAATCGATTCATTCGGTATCAATGGTACATTCCGCTTCTAATCCCTCATATTAAAAGCAAAAAATCCGCTCAAATTTGAGCGGATTTTTATTTGGGCTACTGCTCTAAATGCACAATCTGCAACTGTAAACTGACATTGCCATTAAACACATTGCGCTCTAATTCATAAACCAAACGCACATCATCCCGCATCGGGTTAAATTCAAATTTATCTTTGGCACCAAAGGCAATCGCATCCAGCACTTGGCTATTCTCCAAAGCCAGACGCAGTTTTAAATGCGTCTCTTTAAGCCATCTAAAATCCACCACTTTAAAACGCCCTTCAAATACAGGTTGTGGAAATTTATGTCCCCACGGTGCCAAATGCTGCAGCATCTCTACCGTGTGTAAATGAAAAGCCTCTGGTGGCAATTCACCATCTGTCCACAGTACGGCATGAAACAGCTCAGCATCCATCTGCGCAATTAGCTGTTCAAACACCTGTTTAAATTCTGCAAAATGAACCTTTTTAATGGTCAAGCCTGCGGCTGCAGCATGCCCACCAAAATGACTAACCAAGTGTGGATATTGCTCTGCCACCAATTCTATAGTGTCACGTATGTGAATTCCCTCTATTGAACGGGCAGAGCCTTTGATATGCTCACCATCTTCATCGGCTGCAAATACAATCGCAGGGCGATGAAACTGTTCCTTTAAGCGTCCTGCAACAATCCCAATCACACCTTGGTGCCAATGTTCTTCAAACATAATCAATGCATGCGGTAAATCGCTTTGATCTAACTGCAGCTTTTCCAATTCTGCCAGCGCATCCTGTTTAATTTGCCCTTCAACCTGACGGCGTTCCTGATTCAAAGCATTCAACTGACGTGCCAAAGCATAGGCACTTTGCATATCCGTTGCCAGTAAACACTCGATTCCAATATCCATGGTTTCCATGCGCCCTGCAGCATTAATACGTGGCCCTAAGACAAAACCTAAATCCTGCGCTTTGAGCTGTGCGGGTTCTCGTCCTGCCAAGTCCAGCAATGCACTAATCCCTGGACGACATAAATTCTGCTGTATCCGTTTTAAGCCTGCATCCACCAAAATACGGTTGTTATAATCCAGACTGGCGACATCGGCATAGGTACCCAAAGCCACTAAATCTAAATATTGAGTCAAATTTGCAGCAGGTTTGCCCTGTTTTTTACGCTGACTGGATAAGTTCGCCAAAACGTAAAATGCCACGCCCACTCCCGCCAAAGCTTTACTTGGGAAATCACAACCCAATTGATTCGGATTCACCACAGCCTCTGCATTTGGGGTGGCTTTTGTAGTGAGGTGGTGATCGGTGATGATGACCTGCATCCCCAAAGCTTGCGCACGTTCCACGCCCGCATGACTGGAAATCCCGTTATCTACCGTAATTAATAAATCAGGCGCATAACGCTCAAAAGCCAAATCGGCAATGGCGGGGGTTAAGCCATAACCATATTTAAAACGGTCAGGTACTAAATACTGCACCTGTGCGCCCATTTCGCGCAGTGCCAGAATCATGAGTGTGGTACTGGTCGCGCCATCGGCATCGTAATCGCCCACAATTACAATTTTTTTCTGCTGATCAATTGCCTGATCCATTAGCTGAATTGCTTCAGGTAGACCTTTCATATCTGGGGCAAGCAAGTGCTTCAGTTTAAGTTCTAGCTCCTGCTCCGACGTAACGCCACGGCGCGCTAAAATTTGGGCAACAAATGTAGAGACGCCCTGAAAGTTTTCAGGGCGTGTAAGTAAAGGTCTTTGTTTTATTAGAATTTTTGACATAGTTTCCAGTCATTTAAGGCATCAAGCGTTGTAGTTTCCACTCACCTTCAATTTTTTCATAAGCTAAGCGGTCATGCAAACGGTTCGGACGACCTTGCCAAAATTCGTAATAATCAGGCTGCAAGCGGTAGCCACCCCAAAATACGGGTTTTTGCAATTCAGATTGATCAACCACTTGGGCATGCAAGTCTTGAAAACGCGCCTGTAATTCTTCACGGCTAGTAATCACACCACTTTGCGGGGTACTAATATGTGCAGCAATCTGATTGTCACGTGGGCGTTTGTGATAGTACGCTGTCGACTCTTGCTCATCAATTTTTTCGACATAGCCACTCACCCGAATTTGACGTTCTAGCTCAGGCCAGTAAAACAATAATTCCGCATAAGGATTCGCTGCTAAATCTAGCCCTTTTTGACTGTCATAATTGGTATAAAAGTCATAGCCTGCTTCGGTGGCTCCGCGCAGCAACACGGTACGCACATGCGGACGACCTTGCGCATTAGCAGTTGCCAATGACATCGCATAGGGTTCGTGTAGCTTGGCTTCTAAGGCATGGTTAAACCAATTCAAAAACTGAATATGCGGATTGGCACTGACCTGTGCTTCTAGCAATTCACCTTTTTGGTAACTTAAACGCAGCTCACTTAAATCTTTAATTAAATCACTCACGATTTACCCCCCTTTAGACGGCATGACGACGTACAGAATCTGCTAAATCTTTTGCCAATGCCTTCACTTCAGCCAAATCATCACCTTCCACCATCACACGAATCACAGGTTCAGTGCCCGATTTACGAATCAATAAGCGTCCACGACCTTTCAGCTGTTCCTTGGCACGATCAAACTCTTCCACCAAGGCAGGAACGCTATACGGGTCAAACATATTTGCTAAGCGCACATTTTCCAACACGTTTGGCAACAGTTTAAAATCTGCCACCAATTCATGCAGGGCTTTATTTTTTTCGACCATCACCGTTAACACTTGCAAGGCAGCAATAATTGCATCACCTGTAGTGCTCTTATCCAAAGTCAAAATATGTCCCGATGGCTCACCACCAATGACCCAGCCATTTTCTTCTAGACCTTGTAGCACGTAACGGTCACCGACATTGGCACGCAATAAAGGCACTTGGGCTTTTTCTAAAGCCAATTCCAACGCCATATTGCTCATCAATGTGCCTACAATTCCTGCAGGTTTTTTCGAGCCTTGCGTGGCAAGAATATATAAAATATGGTCACCATCAATCAGCTTGCCATGACGGTCTACCAAAATTACACGGTCGGCATCGCCATCAAAAGCAATCCCCAAATCGGCTTGATGATCCAACACCGCCTTTTGTAAATGCTCAGGATGAGTCGAACCACAATGTTCATTAATATTTAAACCATTCGGTTCATTGTGAATAGCAAAGACTTTGGCACCCAGTTCACGGAATACTGCAGGGCCGACGTTATAGGCTGCACCGTTGGCACAATCGACCACAATGGTCAGGTCATTTAAATCTAAATGATATGGGAAAGTCGATTTACAAAACTCAATGTAACGCCCATTGGCATCTTTTACACGAACACTTTTACCCAAGTTGGCTGTGTCTTCAATTTTTAACTCTTGCTGTAATTCTTGGTTAATTT
>DBIN01000019.1:106327-148369 GCA_002296655.1 Acinetobacter sp. UBA801 | reverse complement strand
AATTGTTCGTCTGCTGTGGTAATACTTCGTTTTGGCAGGGTAAAACGTCTTGATTTCATTAATGCATCTTCAACCTTTTTAATAGTTCGATTCACATTGCTTTCAGCGATATGGTAATTTGCAGCCAATTCCAATTGAGTGCTGTAATTCCGTAAGTAATTGAGTGTTAATAACAATTGATCCTCTATAGCTAAAGTATGAGGACGCCCAGATTTCTTTTTAAGTGATTCTGCTTCTTTTAAAACTTCGACCATTTCACTAAAAACTGGTCGAGGTACGCCAACCAAGCGCTGGAATTCAGAATCTGAAAAACGGTTTAATTTCTGATATTTCATGAAATCTATATTGAGGTAGTTTTTACTTTCGCAAGAGGTCTAATGAATCAAAAAATATATAAAGCGCTTGGTTATGATTAACCAACGTATTTCAGCTCATTTTAGCCAGCAAATAGGTAAACCAATGCCCCAGTTTTAAATGGGCGCTATTCCAGATAAAAATCATCAAAAAAATATCAACAAACCCTAGCTTCATAGGGAATTATTGCTAAAATTTAGCCAACATGATTTTTGTAATTGGTTTTCTGCCATTTACCCTTTTTGCTCAGGACTTCCAAACATGAAAACGCCAATGATCCGCTTGAGTTGTCTTTCTGCATGCTTGATTTTAATTTTTGCAACCAGTTCTGTTTCTGCAAAACAATATTACAAGTGGGTCGATGCAAATGGTTCAACCCATTACACCACGACACCGCCACCAAAAACAGCCAAGAAAAAAGGTAAAGTCGACACTTATGGCTGGAGAAATTCAGCACCAACCGTTGCCACTCCGGCAAATTCTACTGCGAACCCTACATCTACTGCTGCAAATGCAACAAACCAACAAGCGACACCAACCACCAATCATCCTGCAGGAAATCCAGCCATGGATCAGCAGCAACGCGAAGCCAATGATGCTTTGAATAAAGCACAACCAGAGCGTGACAATCCAGCCGTTTTCTAATTTTTAGCCTGCAAAATATTGGCTGCTTAAATTTTCCTGCACAATCCAGCGCGCAAAATTCACTTTTTACTGCATTTTGCGCTATGCTGTGTGACACACTTTTTTAACCGTTTATTCCTGATTTAACCTTATGACTACTCACATTGACCCTGAATATCAAGCCAGTGCGATTGAACCTCAAGTCCAAAGCGACTGGGAATCTCGCAAAGCCTTTAAAGTTGCCGACACTGTCGAAGGTCCACATCGTTATATCCTCTCGATGTTCCCTTACCCAAGCGGCAAACTGCACATGGGTCACGTGCGTAACTACACCATTGGGGATGTAATTAGTCGTTTTCACCGTTTGAAGGGTGAAACCGTTTTACAACCTATGGGTTGGGATGCTTTTGGTTTACCTGCAGAAAATGCAGCGATTGCGCATCAGGTTGCCCCTGCTAAATGGACTTTTGAAAATATCGCC
The DNA here is from genome assembly GCA_002296655.1 of Acinetobacter sp. UBA801. GTDB lineage: Bacteria > Pseudomonadota > Gammaproteobacteria > Pseudomonadales > Moraxellaceae > Acinetobacter. The sequence continues at coordinate 146,910 of DBIN01000019.1, read as the reverse complement.
TACATGCGCGATCAATTGAAAAAATTGGGCTTGGCGGTAGATTGGGATCGTGAATTTGCCACCTGCACCCCAGAGTATTATCACTGGGAACAATGGTTATTCGTGCAATTGTATAAAAAAGGGTTAATTTATCGCAAACTCTCGACAGTCAACTGGGATCCTGTCGATCAAACAGTTTTGGCCAATGAACAGGTCGAAAATGGCCGTGGTTGGCGCTCAGGTGCATTGGTAGAAAAACGTGATATTCCAATGTACTACTTCCGCATTACCGATTATGCCCAAGAATTATTAGATGATTTAGAAACCTTAAAAGATGGCTGGCCGCAGCAAGTTTTGACCATGCAGCGTAACTGGATTGGTCGTTCGCAAGGGATGGAAATTACATTCCCATCGGCAAATCCTGAAGTTTATGCAGAGGGTCTGACTGTATTTACCACGCGTGCCGATACCTTAATGGGTGCAACTTATGTGGCTGTGGCTGCAGAACATCCAATGGCGTTAAAAGCAGCAGAAAACAATGCGCAATTAAAAGCCTTTATTGAAGAATGCCGTATGGGTTCTGTAGCAGAAGCTGACCTTGCCACTGCCGAGAAAAAAGGTATGGCGACTGGCTTATTTGTGAAGCATCCAGTAACAGGTAAAGAATTACCTGTGTGGATTGCCAACTATGTGTTGATGTCTTACGGTTCTGGCGCGGTGATGGCTGTACCTTCACACGATGAGCGTGATTTTGAGTTTGCCAATAAATTCCAATTGCCAATTCTTCAGGTAATTGATGCCAAAGGTGCAGACGATGCGGACTTTGACACAACCCAATGGCAAGAATGGTACGGTTCTAAAGAAGGTAAACTGGTCAATTCTGGCGAATTTGATGGTTTAGATTTCCAAGCGGCTTTTGATGCAATTTTAGCGAAATTAGAGCCACAAGGCTTAGCCAATGTAAAAGTACAATTCCGCTTACGTGACTGGGGTGTTTCACGCCAACGCTACTGGGGTTGTCCAATTCCAATGATCAACTGTGAAAAATGTGGACAAGTTCCAGTTCCAGAAGATCAGCTTCCTGTCATTTTACCTACCGATGTTGTGCCAGATGGCTCAGGCAACCCGTTAAATAAAATGCCTGAATTCTATCAAACCACTTGCCCATGCTGTGGTGGCGAAGCACGTCGCGAAACCGACACTTTGGATACCTTTGTAGAATCGTCTTGGTACTATGCCCGCTATGCATCTCCAGATTTTACGGGCGGTATGGTCAAGCCTGAAGCTGCACAAACTTGGTTGCCGGTTAATCAATATATTGGTGGTGTAGAACACGCCATCTTGCACTTGTTATACGCGCGTTTCTTCCACAAACTCATGCGTGATGAAGGTGTGGTACAAGGCAATGAACCATTTACCAACTTACTGACTCAAGGCATGGTCTTGGCAGATACTTTCTATCGTGAAGCAGAAAACGGTAAAAAAACTTGGTTTAACCCTGCCGATATTGAACTTGAAAAAGACGAAAAAGGTCGTGTGCTTTCTGCAAAATACACGGGTGATGGTCAAGCAGTGATTGTTGGCGGTCAGGAAAAAATGTCGAAATCGAAAAATAATGGTATCGACCCGCAAGCCATTATTGATCAATACGGTGCAGATACTGCACGTGTGTTTATGATGTTCGCCGCACCACCCGATCAGTCTTTAGAGTGGTCAGATGCAGGCGTTGAAGGCGCTAACCGCTTCTTAAAACGCGTTTGGCGTTTGGCGGCAGGTTTCCTTGAAAAAGGCAGTAATGTAACTGCAATTGACAGCAGCAAACTTGCTACAGCAGCACAAGACTTACGCCGCAAAACCCATGAAACCATTCAAAAAGTAGGCGATGATATTGAGCGTCGTCATGCATTCAACACTGCAATTGCCGCATTGATGGAGCTCTTGAATGCTTGCAACAAGTTTGAAGCACAGAGCGAACAAGACCTTGCGGTTGAACGCGAAGCAATTGTGACGTTATTGACCTTGCTGGCACCATTTGCACCACACTTAAGCCAGACCTTACTGGCAGAGTTCGGAATTGAATTAACCGCTACCCTATTCCCTATGGTCGACGAGTCTGCATTAACCCGCAGTACTCAAACGATTGTGGTACAAGTCAATGGTAAATTACGTGGCAAGCTCGATGTCGCGATAGATGCTTCTAAAGAGGATATTCTTGCACTTGCCAAAGCCTTACCAGAAGTACAACCATTCTTGACTGGCCCAACCAAGAAAGAAATTGTGGTACCGAATAAGTTAGTGAATTTGGTTGTTTAAATCCTTAAGTACCCTCTCCTTTTAGGAGAGGGCTAGGGAGAGGTAAATATGTACCCCCTCATCCTAGAGGGAGAAGGAACTTTCTGAAGGATTTCACAATTTCCAAACAAAGCCCGTTGTCAGTCAACGGGCTTTGCACCTACAATCAAGATATTCTCAACTTCCACTTTAGAACTTTCGAAAATATTACAGAGGACAGCACATGCACTTTAGCCAACGTTTAGCAGTCATTGTTTTAACTTGTGGACTCAGTGCTGGCTTAGTCGGCTGTGGTTTTCATCTTAAAGGCAGCAACCCAAGTATTGCACCTGTGGCTTATTCAAAAATGAGCCTAGCTTTACCGAGCAATGCTGAAGAATTAGAAGAAAAACTTTCTATTCATCTGGGTACGGCAGGCGTACAACTCAGCAATGATCCGAATGCCTACGTACTGCGTGTACTTGACTATACGCCACGTCGCTTGGAATTGAATGGTAAACTGGTAGAAACCTTATTGCGTTTGAGTGTGACGTTCCGTATTGAAGATGCGCAAGGCAACCCGATTACCGAACCTCGTACCGTCATGGCATCGCGCAGCTATCAATACGATGTCGCAACGGTGAATACCGATGATCAGGAACAAAAATTCTTAAAAGAAGTGATTATTGATGATGTGGCACAACAAATTGTGCGTCAAATTTCTTCGAACCGTTTACCTCTGGTCAATCCACCTGTGTATTCAAACCCAAAATAAGCTTCTGAGTGCTTTTTTATGAAACTTGACTATCTACAAGCTCTCAAACGTGTCGATGAAGCACGTGGTGCATGGATTTTGCATGGTCAAGAACCTCTACTCGAACAGAACTTGCTCGATACTTTTCGTGCCAGTTGGCAAAAACAAGAGATTGAACGCCAGCGTTATGACTTAAATAGCGTGAGCGACTGGAAAAATGTATTCAATGCTTTGAACAGTTTGTCACTGTTTTCAAGCCAATTGGCGGTTGAAGTACACGGCAATATCAAACCCGATGCCAGCACACTCAAACAACTGAAAAGTTATATTCAGCACAATGAACAAAACTTGCTGTTGGTGGTGATGCCAAAACAAGATAGCAATAGCCTAAAATCTAGTTTTTTTCAGTTGATTGATGCCAATGGGGTCAATGTTGCACTCACGGCAAACTACCCTAAAGATCGTCAACAGATTTTAGCTTTAGAAGCAGAAAAGCTAGGCATTCAATTGGGTCATGATGCGTGGCAATGGCTGGAACAACATCATGAGCACAACCTTTTGGCTGCCAAAAACAGTTTGATGCGGGTTAGTGACACCTTTCCTGAAGTTCAACAGATTCAGATTGAACATCTATATGCCTGCTTACAAGATCAATCGCGTTATAGCACTTACGATTTAAATGATGCTTTACTGGCGGGAAATCTGGCGCAAGCCATGAAAGTTTTTCAATACCTCATAGCTTCGGGTGAAGCTATGAGTTTAATTTTGTGGAGCATCAGCAAAGAAATGCGCCTGCTGATGCAGTTATTTGAACAACCACAAAATGCTTTGCAACTGGGTATTTGGAAAAACAAAGTCAGTGTTTACCAGCAAGCTTTGCGACGTTTAAATCCAAATAGTTTCTTGCAATGGCCTACTCTGTTATTGCGTATCGATGCCTCTATTAAAGGGATGTCCAAGGAAAACCCTGAACATCTGGTGCTACAAGCCATTACAGAACTCTGTGGTAAAACGCTGTTTGTTACCCAACCACCCCACTCAGTAGACTTAATCAGAAATCTTTGAAAAAGATCCTCTCTCAAATATTTAACGAAACCATCGCGCAAACCAACTTTTGCCTTTTTTCTGTTCCTGCGAACGTAAATAATGCAGCATATTGTCGCGTACTGCATCGACATAATCCTGATCATCATGCTGAATATGGTTAATCAACCATTTAGACAACAAACGATACAAATCATGCTCTACCGATTCGCCATTGGCAAAACGCTGACGGCAATCATTCAAACGCTTCACAAAGAGTTCGTGAATACCACGATGCGATGGTAAGTATTGATAATTGACCTGTGCCAGCAAATTTTCTTCAAAGCTAAAATGCGATTGAGTATAGTCAATCAAATCATCCAAAACTTCTTTGATTTGCTCCCGCGCACCTGTCGCACGAATTTTATCCAGCGCATTAATATAGTCCAGAATTTGTCGATGTTGATTATCAATCATATCAATTCCGATATTAAATTTCTCACTCCACTCCATGATGTACCCCTCAGTTTTTTTGATAAAATTGTGTTTTATTACATCGTCCCGATGCCGTATTATCCTAATGATTAAATCCATAATTATTTTATGGAATTAAATACTAGCTGCTTTTGATATTTAAATCCATATAGAAAATAAGGTTTTTTAATCAACTTAGACTATAGTCGTATTTTTCAGCATTTATTATAAAAATTCATAAAATTATCATAGAGATGAAATAAAACACCTTACCGCATGACTAGATGCTATTTTCACTTTTTTGATGTATACAATACCCCTTTCAGATTGGATTAAATCAAGATCAAACCAATAATGAATAATTCTCATTTGCAATTTCTTTAAAAAATTCACGATTTATCCTTCTTTCACTTCTATAATCCTTTTTAATTTATTTTTTCTGTTTTTTGACTCATGCCAAAAATAAAATCGACCAAACTTATTGTGGGAATTCTCATTGCGCTGATGCTGGCATTTGCCGCTTGGTATTTTTTGAAACCAAAACAAGAACAACCACAATACATTACTGCCGAAGTAAGCCGTGGAGATATTGAAAGTGCGGTTTTGGCAACAGGCGTGCTTGAAGCCACCAAAATGGTCAGTGTTGGCGCGCAGGTTTCGGGTCAAGTCAAAAAAATGTATGTTCAGTTAGGCGATCAGGTCAAACAGGGACAGTTGATTGCCCAAATTGACTCTGTACGACAGGAAAATGAGTTTAAAACAGCGCAGGCCAGTATTAAAAACCAACAGGCACAATTGGCGGTTCGACAAGCCAATCTCGCCAAAGTCGCAGCAGAATATCAGCGCCAACAAGCCATGTATGCGCAAGATGCGACCTCGCGTGCCGAACTTGAAACTGCCTTAGCCAACTATAAAACTTCACAAGCAGAAATTGCTGCCATTAACGCTCAAATTGAACAGTCACGCCTAACTTTAGACACATCTAAAGAAAATTTAGGTTATACCCGTATTCTTGCCCCAATGGATGGCACTGTCGTCGCAATTGTGACCGAAGAAGGTCAAACCGTGAACGCCAATCAAAGCGCACCCACGATTGTTAAATTAGCTAAACTTGACACCATGACCGTGAAAGCAGAAATTTCTGAAGCAGATGTGATGAAGGTCGAAGAAGGACAAACAGTTTATTTCACCACCTTAGGCAACAGCGAGAAAAAACATTACGCTACTTTACGTCAGGTAGAACCTGCACCCAAATCCATCAATACCGAAAGCAATAACAACACCTCATCATCTTCAAGTTCTGCCGTGTACTACAACGCTTTATTTGACGTACCAAATGAAGACGGCAAGCTACGCATCAATATGACCGCACAAGTGTCCATTGTTTTGGCAGAGGCACGCAATGTACTGACCATTCCTGCTGCTGCAGTGCAAGGTGCAAACCGTTCACGCAGTCGTAGCAACAGCAATAATTCAGACAGCAACGCACGTACTGAACGCGACAATACCGATGCCAGTTCGGCCAAACGCCCTGCCCGTTTGGAATTGACAGCCAATGAAAAAGCCTTGGTTGATCAGGGTAAAGCCTCTTTAGGCATGGTACGCGTGCTACAAGCCGATGGCTCAGCTCGACCACAATCGGTATTGCTTGGCTTAAACAACCGTGCAACGGTACAAGTCATTCGCGGCCTAAAACTGGGCGATCAAGTCATTATTGCCGATGGTTCTGATACCTCAAACGATGCGGCGAAGCGTGGTGGTCGTGTTGGCCCATCAGTGAGAATGTAAGATGAGTCAGTCTCAACCTCTGTTAGAGGTCACCAATCTGACCCGTGAATTCCCTGCGGGTGAATCTACAGTACAGATTCTCAAAGGCATTGACCTGAAGATTTACCCAGGTGAATTGGTTGCCATTGTGGGTCAGTCGGGTTCGGGAAAATCCACCCTCATGAATATTTTGGGCTGTCTGGATCAACCCACCACTGGCAGCTATAAAGTCAAAGGACGTGAAACCCGACAACTCGAAGCCGATGAACTGGCACAGCTGCGTCGTGAATATTTTGGTTTTATTTTCCAGCGCTATCACTTATTAGGCGATTTAAGCGCTGCGGGCAATGTCGAAGTGCCTGCAATTTATGCAGGTGCCGATGTTGAAGAACGACAAGCTCGCGCAACTGCGTTGCTCAGTGACTTAGGTCTAGGCGATAAAACTCAAAACCGCCCAAGTCAGCTTTCAGGTGGACAACAACAACGTGTATCGATTGCACGTGCCTTGATGAATGGTGGTGATGTGATTCTTGCCGATGAACCCACAGGCGCACTCGACAAGAATAGCGGTATTGAAGTGATGCGGATTTTACGTGAGCTGAATGCTAAAGGTCACACCATCATCTTGGTCACACATGACCATAATGTCGCTAAAAATGCCACACGGATTATTGAAATCAGTGATGGTCTTATTATTTCTGATCAGCCCAACACACCTGCCGATCAAGATGCTATTGCACAACAAACCTTGCAACATCCGCCACAAAAAAGAACTTCAGCTTGGCGTTCTGTATTTGATCGTTTAGGTGAAGCGTTCCGCATGGCGCTACTGGCAATGAATGCGCATCGCATGCGTACCTTTTTAACCATGCTCGGGATTATTATCGGGATCGCTTCAGTTGTATCTGTTGTGGCACTCGGCAATGGTTCACAGAAACAAATTTTAGAGAACATCAGCAGTTTAGGTACCAATACCATCACCGTATTTCAGGGGCGTGGTTTTGGCGATACCTCGCGCTCATCGCAGCTTAAAACCCTGATTCCTGCCGATGCCGATGCTTTGGCAGAACAGCCTTATGTGGATGGCGTCAGCCCATCGGTCAATAGCAACGTCACAATACGTTTTAAAGACACCGAAGCGTCTGCTACAGTCAATGGTGTGAGTGAAGACTTTTTCTATGTACGCGGCATGAACTTTCAGTCGGGTCAGCCTTTTGACAAACACAGTGTATTGGAACAAGCGCAAGATGTGGTGATTGATCACAACACCAAAAATACATTCTTTAGTGATGGCAGCAACCCAGTTGGGCAAGTGATTTTATTAGGCAGTGTGCCCAGCCGTATTATTGGCGTGGTCGAAGAACAAAAAAGCATGATGGGCAATGCCGACAGCTTAAATGTGTATTTGCCTTACTCTACAGTAATGAGCCGCATGCTCGGTCAAAGCCATGTGCGCAGCATTATTGTACGAGTCAAAGATGAATACCCAAGTGCTGCAGCAGAAAATGCCATTCTGAGCTTGTTGGTACAGCGTCATGGTGCGCAGGATGTATTTACTCAAAACGCCGACAGTATCCGCGAAACCATCCAACAAACTACCGCCACGATGACTTTACTGGTTTCAGCTATTGCAGTGATTTCACTGGTGGTCGGTGGAATTGGGGTCATGAACATCATGTTGGTCTCTGTCACAGAACGCACCCAAGAAATTGGGGTACGCATGGCAGTCGGCGCACGACAAAGCGATATTTTGCAGCAATTTTTAATTGAAGCCATTTTGGTGTGTATTTTAGGCGGTGTACTTGGCGTCTTGCTCGCACTCGGAATTGGTCAGTTGATTAACCATGTGGCAGGCGGAACCTTTGAAATGGCGTACTCCACCACCTCGATTGTAGCCGCTTTTGTCTGTTCAAGCCTGATTGGGATTGTGTTCGGTTTTATCCCTGCACGTAATGCTGCCCAACTGAACCCTGTCGATGCGCTATCTAGAGAATAAGCAATTAGAGTAAGGAATGATGATGCGATTTAACCAGAAGTCACGACAATTCAGCCAACTTGTCATTGCACTTTTTCTTGGCAGCAGCTTGGTGGGTTGTGCAGCCGTAGTCAAAACGCCTTATCAGGCACCTGCTGTAGATATTCCACAACAGTTTGACCATCAGCAAAAAAGCCAGCAAGTGCTTGCGCAACTAAATACAGACCGTTGGTGGACACTCTTTCACGATGCTGCTTTAAATCAATTGATTGAACAAGTCTTGGCGCGTAACAGCGACCTCGCGGTTGCAGGACTAAATTTGCAACAAGCTAGATTACAAGCCAAACAAAGCCAAAGTCAGCAAGGTGTCCGGATTGGCAATGCAGGTATTTCTACAGGGCATCAATTTAGTTTAGAGGGCAACGGTGATGCAGCACGCGGGATTTCGCTGAATTATCCTGGACTAAGCTATGAATTGGACTTATTCGGTAAACTTGCCAATCAGACTGAAGCTGCACGTTGGGAAGCCTTAGCCACCGAACAAGACTTACAAGCTACCGCACAAAGCCTGATTGCGACCACTGCCAATTTATATTGGCAATTAGGATATTTAAATGAACGCTATGTTGTTGCACAACAAAACCTTGCCAGTACGCAAAAAACTTATCAATTGGTCAATGCACAATATCGCACAGGTGCAGTTTCAGGGCTGGATTTAAACCAAGCCGAGCAAGCTCTACAAAGTCAAAAATCGACTTTAAGCCAAATTGCACAGCAAAAAGTTGAAACGCGTACCGCCTTGGCAGTTTTACTGCATCAACCTATGCAAATGTTGAATATCAATGAACCACAGAGTTTAGCCGCTGTTCGTCTACCCAACATTACTGCAGGCTTACCTGCAGAATTACTATCACGTCGTCCCGATTTGCGCGCAGCTGAGTTACGTTTACGCAAAGCCTTAGCCAATAAAGATGCCAATCGAGCCAGTTATTATCCATCTATCAGTCTTACAGGCACACTCAGTACAGGTGTCGGTACAGGTGCTCACACCTCTTTAAGTGATGCCCTAAAAAATCCGATTGCCACTTTAGGTGCTGGTTTAACCCTGCCATTTTTGCAATGGAATGACATGCAGCGTGATTTAAAAGTAAATGCTTTGGAATATGAAAAAGCCATTGTGCAATATCGACAGACTTTATATAAGGCCTTTGCTGATGTCGAAAATGCACTGTCGGCACGAACCGCGCTGAATCAACAAGTCGCACTGCAAAGCCGCAATTTAGCACTGGCAGAAAAAACTGAACGCTTAACCGAGGTGCGTTATCGGCATGGTGCGATTGCCTTAAAAAACCTGCTAGATGCACAGGAAACTACGCGTAATGCGCGTTTAAGTTTATTGCAGACCAAGCAAAATCAATACAATGCCTATGTGACTTTATTGCAAGCGTTGGGTGGCAGTCCAATTCAAAACATTCAATAATACAAGAGTTGATCCAAATTGATCGTGATACAAAAGTCTGTGGATGATTTTAAATCTCGATTTAAACATCGACAGGCTTTTGCTTACTGTGCATATAAACGTTAAAAATTAAGTTTTCTCAGACAATAACGCTTCTTTACTTAACACTTGATGGCTACTGGTCGCAATCGGCAAACTAACTTTAAAAGTCGTTCCCACACCTTCTTTCGATTCCACGACAATTTGCCCGTGGTTCAAATCGACAAAACGCTTGCACAACACCAAACCTAAACCGATGCCCTTTTCACCTGCAGTGCCTTTAAAACTAACAGTAAGTTTAGGCTCGAACAGCGTTTCAAGTTGTTCTGCAGTCATGCCTAAACCTGTGTCTTGGATATAAATATCTACACTGGTTTCTGTTTGCTCTGCACGTAAAATGACTTTGCCTGTACCATCGGTAAAGGTAAATTTCAGCGCATTCGAGACCAAGTTTTGAATCACCGAGGTAATCATATTGATGTCGGCATAGACTTTAATACCTTCTTCAACTTGATCAATGAGTTCAATATTTTTCTTAATTGCCAAACTTTTCAAAACATTACAAACAATTTTAGTCGATTGCTTTAACTCAAAATTAATAGGGTGATAAACAAAGCGTCCACCCTCTGCCATTGCCCAATTCAATAAACTTTCTAACAAGTTATAAGTCGATTGTGCTGTATCGAATAAATAGTCGGCTATATTTTGAATACTAGAATCATCCAAAGTTTCGCGCTCTTGCGCCAAAACCTCGGAAAAACCCAATAAGCCATGAAATGGCGCACGCAAATCATGCGCAATAATCTGGAAAAACTTGGTTTTACTAAAATTCAATGCAGACTGCTGTTCATACAGTTCTTTTAAGTCAGTATAATCAACTTTTAATTCAATATAACGTACCAAACCTGCAGCAAACTCCGCCACTGTCGGCACAGCACCTAAACTAAACGCTTCTTCACGATGATCAAATAGCAGCAACTGTCCAATCGACTCACCATCAGTCTTGAGTAAATCCAGCGCAATTACACGCGCGGCTTCTATCCCCAAACTTGCAATATGCTTCACAAACTTCGCATATTGCGAATGTTGATGTTCAATCAGTTGCTGACCTTGAAAGAAAGCGTCTAACTGTGCAGTTGGATTGGTATGAAAAGCTTTAAAAACTTGATTGGTGGAATACCAGAAATAGGGCTCATTTTTAAAAGTTAAAATGGCATGATCGACTTGCAGCATTTGACGGGCAAACTTCAAAAAACCATCAATTTGGTTACTTGGCGTATGTACACCCAATAATAACGAGAGTGTGCAAGCACTGAGTTGCTCCGTTTCAGGACCAATTTCCAGCAACTGTATTTTCATTTTTGCCTCGTTAATTTAAAGTGTGCTGCCTTATGAATTATTTTCTCTGCAAAACTCGTCCATTGAATTCAGAGTTAACCTACAAACTTTAACACAAAATACAAGCTTTCAAACCCATTAAAAAACTGTGCCACAAATCGGCACCTCTTCTTTCGAGCTTGTTTTTTCATCTATGCATGAATAAGAGTTGAGATCACGATGAACCATGCTTTCAGAGGGATCAAACTGTGCTTCAAACCACCAAATAAAATACGCCGATTTTTGTAAAATTTAGCCCTTAAAAATAGATCTAAACTGTTAAAATCTAAATCAGACTTTTTAAATGTAAATTTCCATTCCTTTTTTGAAGACAATCTCAACTTCTATACAAGAATTTACATTGCATCACACTGAAAAAAACCTAAGCAACATATTGATAAACATATAAAATAAATAGACTAAATATATCCACCCATCATTTTCATCGGTTATTTATCAAACATTCGACTTAAGTCGAACCCTCAACTGGTTAATTTATAATAAAATATACATATATTTTTGATGTCATATCTTCATCATACGATTTGATTAGTATTTCAATACTAAATACTCAAGGCGATTTTTAGGTTTAAACTGGCTCATTTTTACATTAAGCCGTGTCTTGACTCGCACAAACGCGATAGATCATTTCGTAGCGAAATGGCGTCATCACTGTAATTACGTTGACTGAAATGCACAGAGAGTCGATACTCTCAAGGTTAAATTAGGCAAATCGGTTCGCAGGGGCTGAGTTATCATCTCGCTCCTAAAAAACTCAATCAAAGCAAGGGGCTATATATGGCTGGTGGAAAGTCAAAAATCATTTACACACTGACCGATGAGGCGCCATTGTTGGCGACCTACTCTCTACTGCCGATCATTGAGACCTTTACTAAGCCTGCTGGCATCGAGATTGTCAAGAGTGATATCTCTGTAGCAGCACGCGTACTCTCTGAATTCTCGGAATACCTAAGCGAAGAACAGAAGGTAGCCGACAACCTCGCAGAGCTTGGACGTCTCACGCAAGATCCAGATACCAACATCATCAAACTTCCAAACATCAGTGCTTCAGTTGCCCAGTTAGTTGCATGTATCAAGGAATTACAAGCAAAAGGTTATGCAATTCCTGACTATCCTGAAAACCCAACCACTGAAGACGAAAAAGCGATTAAAGCACGCTATGGCAAATGTCTTGGTTCAGCTGTAAACCCTGTATTACGTGAAGGTAACTCTGACCGTCGTGCACCTGCTGCAGTGAAAAACTACGCGAAAAAACACCCGCACTCTATGGGTGAATGGAAGCAATGGTCACAAACTCACGTTTCACACATGAATGAAGGCGACTTCTACCATGGCGAAAAATCGATGACGCTTGACCGCGCACGTAACGTAAAAATGGAACTCATCACTCAATCTGGTGAAACCATTGTATTGAAAGAAAAAGTAGCGTTACTTGATGGCGAAATCATCGACTCTATGTTCATGAGCAAAAAAGCGCTTTGCGACTTTTATGAAAAACAACTGGATGATTGTAAAGAAGCAGGCATTTTGTTCTCTTTACACGTAAAAGCAACCATGATGAAAGTTTCACACCCGATTGTATTCGGTCACTGTGTGAAAATTTACTATAAAGAAGCGTTTGAAAAACACGGTAAATTATTTGAAGAACTTGGCATTAACGTCAACAACGGTATGGCGGGTCTTTATGAAAAGATCGAAACCTTACCAACTTCTTTACGTGAAGAAATCATCGAAGATTTACACGCATGCCAAGAACACCGCCCTGCGCTTGCAATGGTGGATTCTGCAAAAGGCATCACCAACTTCCATTCTCCAAACGACGTAATTGTAGATGCTTCTATGCCTGCAATGATTCGTGGTGGCGGTAAAATGTGGGGTGCTGACGGCAAGCCTTATGACTGTAAAGCTGTAATGCCAGAGTCGACTTTCGCACGTATTTACCAAGAAATGATCAATTTCTGTAAATGGAATGGCAACTTCGACCCACGTACGATGGGTACTGTGCCAAACGTAGGTTTGATGGCGCAAAAAGCTGAAGAATACGGTTCACACGACAAGACTTTTGAAGTTCCTGCTGCGGGTGTTGCAAACATCACCGACATTGACACTGGTGAAGTGTTGATGACTCAAAACGTGGAAGAAGGCGATATCTGGCGTATGTGTCAGGTGAAAGACGCACCAATTCGCGACTGGGTGAAACTTGCAGTTACTCGTGCACGCAACTCTGGCATGCCAGCAATCTTCTGGCTTGACCCGTACCGTCCACACGAAAATGAAGTGATCAAAAAAGTTCAAAAATACTTAAAAGATCACGACACGACTGGTTTAGACATTCAAATCATGTCTCAAGTGCGTGCGATGCGTTATACGCTTGAGCGTGTTGCGCGTGGTTTAGATACCATTTCTGTAACAGGTAACATCTTACGTGACTACCTCACTGACTTGTTCCCAATTATGGAACTTGGTACTTCCGCGAAAATGCTGTCTATCGTTCCGTTAATGGCGGGTGGCGGTATGTATGAAACTGGTGCGGGTGGTTCTGCGCCTAAACACGTACAACAACTTGTTGAAGAAAACCACTTACGTTGGGATTCTTTAGGTGAGTTCCTTGCACTTGCTGCTTCTTTAGAAGAAATGGGGATTAAAGAAGACAATGCGCGTGCGAAGTTACTTGCATCAACCCTTGATCAAGCGACCAGCAAATTACTGGACAACGACAAGTCTCCATCACGTCGTACTGGCGAATTGGACAACCGTGGCAGCCACTTCTACTTGGCAAAATACTGGGCAGAAGCACTTGCTGCTCAAGACGAAGATGCTGAGTTAAAAGCGAAGTTTGCACCACTTGCACAAACTTTAGCTGAAAACGAAGACAAAATTGTTGCTGAACTTGCGGAAGTACAAGGTAAATCGGTTGATATCGGTGGTTACTACGCAGTAGATCAAGCTAAAGTGAATGCAGTAATGCGTCCAAGCGCAACATTCAATGCTGCACTTGAAACTATTTAATGCTATGACATCGCACTGATACAATTCAGTGCCTGTTCTACAAAAAACCAGTGCTTTCACACTGGTTTTTTGTTGTCAGAAAATTGATAAAGACGGGATAAGTTAGCGATATCCTCAAATATATCCTTATTTCTTATTCTGTATGCCTATTTTTATTCATGAACCAAGAAAATCAAATTAAAGTAAGCAACAACCTTCTTATAAAAACTTTAAGATATTCAAATCATTGGATAAAGTTCAGACAATAAAAAAAGCCCCCAAGTCTTAATATGCTTGAGGGCTTTTCTTTTATATGGTCCCGAGGGTCGGACTCGAACCGACACGTCATCTCTGACAGCGGATTTTGAGTCCGCCGCGTCTACCAATTTCACCACCTCGGGTAGGTGTTGATGGGTATAATAAACTTTTTTGACAGCTTGTCAACGCAAGTTTTTTGCAATTGTTTAAAATTAAATCAGCTGTCATTTTTTTGATTTATAATCGACCAATTTCATCCATAAAACCTAAAAAAGCATATACTAGGCGCAGTTTTCCCAGTGTTCTAACTTTTTTTTATCATGCAGCTTTCTGACTTTAACTTTAATCTCCCCGATGAACTCATTGCACGCTACCCGCTAGCCAGTCGTAGCGCTTCTCGCCTGCTGCATCTTGATGCTCAAGGTCAATATCACGACCATCAATTTACCGACTTACTGAATTTACTCGAAGCGGGCGATTTACTGGTACTTAACGATACCAAAGTCATGAAAGCACGTCTTAAAGGTAAACGTGCCACAGGGGGTGCGGTAGAAGTCTTGGTTGAACGTCTACAAGATCAATTTATTGCCCATTGTCATATTAAAGCCAGCAACTCACCAAAAGCTGGTGCTGAACTGTTTATTGGGCCTGATGCTGTAAAAGTGACCGTACAAGGTCGTCATGAAAACTTATTTATTGTCGAATTTTCACAGCCTATTTTAGACGTATTGGATGTCTACGGTCAGTTGCCAATTCCACCCTACTTTAACCGTGAAGCAGAAGCGATTGATACCGAACGTTATCAAACAGTGTTTAATGACCCGACAAAACTCGCTAGTGTTGCCGCACCCACTGCCAGCTTGCACTTTGATGAAGCCTTGCTGCAACAGTTAGCAGATAAAGGCATTCAAAAAACCTTTGTGACCTTGCATGTGGGTGCAGGTACATTTTTACCTGTACGTACCGAAGATATTGCCAATCACATTATGCACAGTGAATGGTGTGAAGTTTCTGAGGCTGCCGTAGCGCTGATTCGTGAAACCAAAGCACGAGGCAACAAAGTTATTTCAGTGGGTACAACTGCCACACGTGCCGTGGAAAGTGCGGTACAAGCTCATGCAGGCGAACTTGCGGCGTGGTCGGGTGATACGCAAATCTTTATTTACCCAGGTTATCAGTTTAAAGTGGTGGATCGTTTGATCACCAATTTTCACTTGCCTGAATCGACCTTATTAATGTTGGTGTCTGCGCTTTCGAGCCGTGAAAATGTCATGCGGGCGTATCAACATGCTGTGGCTGAACGCTATCGTTTCTTTAGTTATGGCGATGCCATGCTGATTGATCAAGCTCAAACTTAATTTTCAACCTGTTAAAACAATCGCCATGCCGCTCGATACCGTGCAACACTCCATTCATATTCGACGCAAGAAGAATCAGCGGGTATTTCGTAATATCGCGCGGTTATGGGATATTGGAAAAAAAGCGCAAAGCCATCAAGAAATTTTAGATGGTTTACACCCTTGGCAAGATGACATCACCCTCAAGTTTGAAAATGTTTTACCTGTCTTGCTTGGTATTATGGGTGTGTTGTTCTGTTTAATGCTCTTGATTCAACCAAGCAATATTTGGCTGCAATTTTGTTTACTGATTGGCGTAGTCTGTATTTTTTGGGCATTTATTACCTATGAGCAAGACGACCCCATTGAAGAAGTTATCACTTTTTTAGAACAGGAAAGTATTGCGCAGCGCTATCAACTGGCGTGGCAGCAACCGCCACAGCATCTTGCCCGAACTTTACAACCCGTTTATTTGATTGCCCATTTAAAAAGTCTGTTCCCTTTATTTAATTTAGGGAATCTGTCTAATGAAATTCGCCGTTACGCCAGTACTGTTTGGCAGGATCAACAAGGCAAGGAGCATCAGGTTTTGGTCTTTGAATATCGTTATGTCAGCGAAACCCGCATTAAAGATCAAAATGGCAATGACTATAAAGTGCGTGAAGTCGTGCGCTATTTATCCGGCGTATTTGTCTTTGATGTGCAGCTACAAGGTTTAGCCGTTACCTCAAACAATAAAACCTTTGGTGCGCCTTATCATGTTCCGTGGCATACCAGTGATATTCGCCTAAATCAAAAACTCAATTTTTTTGGTAGTGATGCAATTCAACTGGCGCGTACGCTCAGCCCTGCAATGGTGTTAAAACTAGATGATTTTTTTCAGCATCAACAAGGTGATTTATTATTTCACCCTGAGCGGAACACGCTGTGCTTTTTAGGCAATCGCAACCTGTTTGAAATTTCCAGTAAAGCAAAAAATATTCAAGATATTTCCGCATTGCGTGGACACTTACGCACTTTTAAATTACCTTATTTAGAACAATTACAGACAGATCTGGTCGATTTTCTAGACTAAGAAAATCATCTTGGGGCAAAGCATGGGTATCGCAATTTTTCTTTTGGTTGTTATCGTATTAGTGATTCTAGGCATCATGATTCGTAACAATATCGTACGCCACCACAACGCTACTATCCGCGCTTGGGCAGATGTAACCAGTTTTGAACGACAGAAATTAAAAACACTCGAAGAACTTGCGCCAGTAGTCGAACAATATGCAGGCATGGAAAAAAGCACTTTAGAAAAAGTGACTGAACTGCGCCAAAATATTATGAACCTAAACATCAACAATGCCGATGTTAATCAATTACAACGTGTTGAAGCATTAAGCAAAGAATTGATGCGCAGCTTGAATGTGGTGGTCGAAAATTATCCTGAGCTTAAAGCCGATCAACTGTATTTAAAAATGATGCATGAAATTGATGAGCAGAATGAAAATGTCGGTGCTGCAATTACCATTTATAACCGCAATGTCGAGCTATTTAATAATTATATTCAGGTCTTTCCCAACAACATAATCAATACTGCAACCACAGCCAAAAAACCAGTGCGCGCTTTTCGTGACAACAGCGCAGCGCAAAGTTTTGATTATCGTCCAAATTTTTAAGTTATTTTTGATATGTCAATAAAACAACAGGCACGAAGCTTGCTGTTTTTTCAGATTTCAACTAAACAGGTGACTGTGTCAGATACTGCACTTGATTACGCCCTTTATTTTTTGCCAAATACAATAATTCATCGGCTGAATGCAGAAAATCGACCACATTGTGATACTGCTGATTTTGATCATAGCTATTTACACCAATACTCACCGTGACTTGGGTCGTTTCCCTAGTCTTGGTATGTGGAATTTCTAGCGCATATACTGCCTGCCTAAAGTTTTCAGCAAGTTGTACAGCATCTGCCAATGGTGTTTCGGGCAACAGCACCACAAATTCTTCGCCACCAAAGCGAGCCACAAAGTCAGATGCACGCGCAAAATGTTGTTTAAGCAACTGTGCCACACTAATCAAACAATGATCACCCTGTAAATGCCCATGATTGTCGTTATAAGGCTTGAAATGATCGATGTCGATAAACAAGAGAGACAATGCATGTTGATGACGCACAGCACGTTTAAATTCATTCTCTATACACTCGCTGAGCGCCTTTCGATTGGCAACCAAGGTCAGCGGGTCTTGCAAGCTCAAAGCCAGATTTTTACGACTCAATGCTTCGAGTTCCAACTCCATCTGTTTACGTGCAGAAATATCAAACATAAACCCGATAATCGCCACAGTTTCGTCATTTTCACGAATCACATGCACCACATCACGAATCCAGACATAATCTCCTGTAGCGGTTAAGGCACGATAATCAGCTTCGTGGTCTGTACCTTGATCAGACAAACTCACACACATATTTACGGTCTTGTCTCGATCTTCAGGATGCATCCGATCAATCCAATCTTGTGCAGTTTTCCAACTGTCTTGCGTCCAACCCAGTAAAGACTCAATTTGTGGACCGATGTAGCTAAAAGCTTTGGTTTTCCAGTTAATCTGCCACGGAATTGCATTCGTGGTTTCCAAAAGCGTTTTATAGAATTGGTCTTCTTTTAGTGCACTGTTTAATTCACTCATAGCCCACCTCTATGAATTGATTTTAATTACAATTTAACAACTTAAGTGAGCTTTGACTACAATTTGTTTTGTCTTATTGACATTTTCTTCAACTTTGACAAACTCATAGAGTTAAGCAAAATATAAACAACAATTACTCCAAACATAAATCTCAAAATAAAAAGTAAGCCGATAAAGAAGAAATTACCCAGCGTATTCAGCAATTTTCCACCACGTAAGCACAATGGATTTGAGCAAAATATTCACTCTCAATTTTTACCAAGGAAAACGTATCTCAACTGGCAATTCTGTGCATAATCTAGGAAAATAGTGCACTTTTAGCATGAACAATCAGCGAACTGTTTTTTCGCCTTGATTTGGAACATATATGAAGTTTGAGAAATTAGGTCAGTCGGGGCGTGCCCGTCGTGGTCGTTTAACGCTTGCTCATGGTGTGGTCGAAACCCCTGTGTTTATGCCTGTGGGGACGTATGGCACAGTCAAAGGCATGCTGCCACGTGATATTGAAGAAATTCAGGCACAAATTATTTTAGGCAATACCTTCCATTTATATTTGCGTCCAGGACTGGAAGTGATTCAGCAACACGGCGGTCTACATGAATTCATCAAATGGGATAAGCCTATTTTGACTGACTCTGGCGGCTTTCAGGTGTTTAGCTTAGGTGCAATGCGTAAAATTAAAGAAGAAGGTGTGACCTTCCGCTCGCCTATTGATGGCTCAAAGGTTTTTCTTTCGCCTGAAATCTCGATGGAAATTCAACAAACTTTGAACTCTGATATCGTAATGATTTTTGACGAATGTACGCCTTATCCTGCAACGCATGAAGAGGCACAAAAATCGTTGCAATTGTCTTTACGCTGGGCAAAACGCTGTAAAACCCATCACCATGATGAACTACAAAATAGCAACGCGCTGTTTGGAATTATTCAAGGTGGTATGTATGAAGATTTACGTGATGAATCTTTAAACGGCTTACTCGAAATTGGTTTTGATGGTTATGCGATTGGTGGTCTTTCGGTGGGTGAACCGAAAGAAGAAATGATCAAAGTACTGGATTATTTACCAGCTAAAATGCCAGAAGATAAACCCCGCTATTTAATGGGCGTGGGTAAGCCAGAAGACATTGTTGAAGCAATTCGTCGTGGTGTGGATATGTTCGACTGCGTGATGCCAACCCGCAATGCGCGCAATGGTCATTACTTTGTCACCGATGGCTTGGTGCGTATTCGTAACAGTAAGTATCGTCATGACCAAAGTCCGCTCGATCCGCATTGTGATTGCTATACTTGTAAGAACTTTACCCGCGCCTATTTGTTCCATTTAGAAAAATGTGGCGAAATGTTGGGGTCAATGCTAGGCACGATTCACAACTTACGTTATTACCAACGCTTTACCCAAGATATTCGCAATGCCTTGGATAACGGCACTTTCGATGAATTTGTACAGGACTTTTATGCCCGCCGTGGCTTAGAAGTACCGCCTTGTCCTGAAGATTAGTCTTTTCAGTATTTGCGCTGAGTAAAAAGACAAGGTAAATTGCAGAACAAACCCATTTATTATCAGATCACTGATCGCCAGTTTTTAGTTTAGGAAAATGAAATGAGCCTTTTTATTTCGACCGCTCACGCAGCAGGTGAAGCTGCACAACAACCAAGCCTTGTGGCTAACCTTTTAATGATTGCAGTCTTCATTGCAATTTTCTACTTCCTGATTTGGCGTCCACAATCAAAGCGTGCCAAAGAGCATCGCACACTGATTGAAAGCTTGGGCGTAGGCAGTGAAGTGGTATTCGCAGGTGGTCTTATGGGTAAAATCACTAAAATTGAAGGTGATTTTGCAGTGGTAGAGCTGAACCGTGGTGTAGAAGTAAAAGTACAACGCGCGAGTGTCATTTCAGTTCTTCCTGAAGGCACATTAAACAACCTCTAATCAAAAAGAGTCGTGCTCACGCACGACTTTTTCATTTTAAGAAGAAAATAAATGCGTTACCCAGCATGGAAATATCTGCTCATCCTTGTTGTTCTTGTGGTGAGTACATTATATGCCCTGCCTAGCTTGTATCCAGATGAACCTGCTGTTCAAATTTCAGGTGCCAAAGCTGGTACCCAAATTGATCAAAGCATCATACAAAAAGCAGAGCAAATTTTACAATCAGAAAATATTGCCAGTCATGACAACAGCTTTACCAACAATGCCGCATTGTTGCGTTTAGACACCTCAGAAGCCCAACTCAAAGCCAAAGAAGCTTTACGTCGCGGTTTGGGGGATGACTATGTCGTGGCGCTGAACCTTGCGCCAACCACACCAGAATGGCTACAAAAAATTGGTGCAAAACCAATGAAGCTAGGTCTGGACTTACGTGGTGGTGTGCACTTCTTATTAGAAGTGGATATGGACAAGGCCATCAGCCAACGTATGGAAACTTCAGCCGCCGATTTACGCCGTCAATTGCGTGACAACAAGCTGAAATTTAATAGCCTTTCGCTGAACAACAACACCATCACCCTACAGTTTGCCAACAATGCAGACCGTGATGCGGTAATGGATTTCTTGCGCCGTAACGGCAATGAATACACACAGCAAGCTGTAGCCACCACAGAAGGCTCTAGCTTACGTCTGAACTATACCGATGTTCGCAAGCAAGAAATTCAGTCTTATGCAGTCAATCAAAACTTGACCACACTGCGTAACCGTATTAACGAACTAGGTGTAGCCGAAGCTTTGGTGCAAACTCAAGGTAGCAACCGTATTGTGGTGGAATTGCCAGGCGTACAAGATACGGCTGAAGCGAAGCGTGTACTCGGTCGTACTGCGAACCTCGAATTCCGCTTGGTGTCTGACTTAAATGATCAATATATTGATCCGTACACAGGTCAGCTTACAGGTCCTGTACCACCTGGCACAGAAGCTTTTGCCTTTGAATCTTTGGACAGTGGCCGCCAAATATTATTGAACCGTAGTCGTATTTTAACGGGTGAGCGTGTTCAAAATGCATCAAGTGGCTTTAGCCAAGATACAGGCGGTGCAGAAGTTAACATTACCCTAGATGCTGCGGGCGGCAAGCTCATGGCAGATGCGACGCGCAACGCTGTGGGTAAACGTATGGCGGTATTGTTTATTGAAAATAAACAACGCATTAGCTATGTGACCGATGAAAATGGTACACAAACTGAAGTACGTACCCCGTACACCGAATCTGTCGTCATTAATGCTGCAACCATTCAGGCGGTATTGGGTTCACAGTTCCGTATTACAGGCCTAGATTCTCCACAAGAAGCCTCTGAATTGGCCTTAATGCTTCGTGCAGGTGCCTTAGCAGCGCCAATGTACTTTGTCGAAGAACGTGTGATTGGTCCAAGCTTGGGTCAAGAAAACATTGATAAAGGTGTATTGTCGACTCAGATTGGCTTCATTTTGGTGGCAATCTGGATGGTGGTGTTCTTCCGTCTGTTTGGTTTGATTGCCAACTTCGCTTTAGTGTTTAACTTAGCCATGATTTTAACCGTCATGTCTTGGATTGGTGCTTCACTCACTTTACCGGGTATTGCGGGTATCGTAATCACCATTGGTATGGCGGTGGATGCCAACGTATTGATTTGTGAGCGAATACGAGAAGAAATTAAGTGGGGGGCCTCACCAAAACAAGCCATTGTGGCAGGTTATGACCGAGCGTATAACACTATTTTCGATTCGAACTTAACCACATTCTTGGTGGCATTCATTCTGTTTGCGATTGGTACAGGTCCTATCAAGGGCTTTGCTGTGACGCTCATGATTGGTATTGTCTGCTCGATGTTTACTGCAATTACAGTGACCCGTGCAATTGTACAAATCATTTATGGCAAAAAACGTAACTTGAAAAAGTTGAGCATTTAAGGAGATCAATGATGACTGAGAATACTCAACTACCTTCAAAAAAATACGGTCGCCCTGATGATGAGCGCGTGATTCCGTTTATGAAGATAGCTTTGCCTGCGGCATTGCTTTCTATTCTACTTACGGTCGCCAGCATCTTCTTTATTGCCACTAAAGGTTTAAATTTAGGTTTGGACTTTACTGGCGGTATTGCGGCAGAACTTAACTATAGTAACCCTGTTAAAGCGACTGACGTATCTAATGCTTTAATTAAAGCAGGCTTCAATGACCCTGTGGTACAAACACTTGGCTCAGACCGCGACCTAATGGTGCGTATGCCTGTGCAAGAAGATGTAGAAGCCGAAGACCTAACCAAAGCGATTACCGCTGCGGTACAGTTACCAAATAATGCTGCTGCTGTGCCAAAGGTAGATGTGGTTGGCGGTCAAGTCGGTAATGAGCTGTACATACGTTCTGCTGGCGCTGTCGCTTTAGCCATGTTATTGATGTTGGTTTACGTCACCATTCGCTTTGAATTCAAACTGGCAATGGGTGCGGTACTGTCATTGTTCCACGATATTATTGTGACACTGGGTATTTTTGCCATGCTGCAATGGCCATTTGACCTGACTGTATTGGCAGCGCTATTGGCAATTATTGGCTTCTCACTCAACGATAACATTGTTGTATCTGACCGTATTCGTGAAAACTTCCGTAAAATCCGTGGTGCAACACCGCTTGAAGTGGTGAACATTGCACTGACAGAAACTTTGCGTCGTACCATTCACACCTCTATGACCCTGTTACTGGTTGTAGTCGCAATGATGCTCATGGGCGGTGATGGTCTGAAATGGTTCTCGATTGCGATGTTTGTCGGTGTATTTGTCGGAACATATTCATCTATTTACATTGGTACAGCCTTTGCCTTATGGCGCGGTTTGAACCGTCAGGACTTTATTGTTCAAGTCAAACCTGAATTTGAGGGTGAAGAGCAAGAAATTCCTTAATACATTTCTGTCGACAACAACACGCAAGCCTATCTTCGGATAGGCTTTTTTGTGCCTTGACGTTACGATATTTGATCTGATATTGCGATGTTAATGCTGAACAATATGAATTTGTGGAAACTGAAAGCCTGCGCAGGATGGCGCAGCTCGCCATGCCACAGTCAGCATATAGTCTGTTAAACGAAAGTTTTGATAAGCAAAACTCCCAATCTGTGGATGATGACAAATGCCGCCCTGTGCACTCGGATGCACACGGGTATCTAACTCATTTAGGCTTAAACGAATCCCTAAACCTGATGCTTTCAACACCGCCTCTTTGGTTGTCCAGACACGAAACCAATAATCGGCGTCATGTTCCAAATCTTGCCAGTATTTGAGTTCATTGGGATGAAACGCATGTTGTGCCAAGCCATCAAAACGCACATTACGGTCTAAGTCTTCAATATCTATCCCAATATCTAGCAACTCAAAACTGCTTGCCAATGCATAATGTTGACGGCTATGGCTATGGTTAAACTGCAATTGAGGGAATGCCATCAAAAATGGCTTGCCATGTGGGTTACGCTCAATATCGCTGTTTTGAATATCGTGTTTTAAGTACTCAGACAACAATTGATTCCGATACCGATAAATCGCCTGCTTTAGCTGTTGAATCTTTTCTGTTCGTGAATCTGTTGCAGCAGGAACAAAAATTTTATGAATAGGGCTCACATCTACATGAATTTTTTTATCTGTTTTACTCATCCCTGATCCTCCTATTCCTTTTGCTTCAACTCACAGCAAATTAAAATTGCCACTCTAAGGCATACAGAAAAAAAACCAGCACAATGCTGGTTTTTTTAGAAGCGATTTTGATTAACTACCCTGCACCAAACGGCGTGCACTGATAATACCTGGTTGCTGCTCCAAACGCGCCAACAAACGAGAAAGTTGCGCCAAGCCTTTGACCTCAATTAACAGTTTCATGTTGGCAATTCCATCATTCTCAGAAATGGTATTCACCTGACGAATGTTAATTTGGTCAGCAAAAATCACTTGGGTTAAGTCTTTGAGCAAACCGCGGCGGTCGTAGGCTTCCACCACAATCTGCACGCTTTGACCACGGGTGGGCTGCATTTCCCAGTCAGCTTCGACTGCACGTTCAGGCTCATTACCAATCATGCGCACATAGTCTGAACACGCTAATTTATGAATACTCACACCACGATTCAGAGTGATATACCCCGCAATCGCCTCACCATGCACTGGCTGACAGCATTGTGCGATATGCAGTTCAACGTTATCCAAACCATCAATCAAAATACCATGTGCCGATAAGGTATGGCTGGCACGTGGATTCAAAGTCGGCTTCAACACCAGCTCAGGTTCATCCTGATCTAAGTGCATGTGACGATTGACCTGATTAATTAAGGCATGCAAGCTAATATCACTATTGACCAGACCAATCAGAATGTCTTCACCTGTTTTGACGTTAAAGTGATTGCAATAATCATTTAAATCAATACTTTTTGGATGAATCGCCAAACGTGACAATTCTTTGTTGAGTACTTCACGCCCAACTTCGAGATTTTTACTGCGGTCTTGCTGTCTAAACCAATGACGCAGTTTATCACGCGCACGTGCCGTTTTAATATAACCTAAAGAGTTCACCAACCAATCACGGTTCGGTTCACGGTCTTTTTTGGTCAAAATCTCGACTTGCTCCCCTGTTTTTAAGCTGTAGGTGAGCGGTACATAGCGCTGATTGACCCGTGCAGCATAACATTTGTTACCCACTTCGGTATGCACATGATAGGCAAAGTCCAGCACTGTTGAGCCACGTGGTAACTCTTTAATATCACCATCACGGCTGAACACATAAATTTTTTCAAAATCTTCAAACTCTTGGATTTGTTCAAAGTTTTCAGAATCATCATCTTCTTTATGTGCGCTAGCATCGTTACGTTCCTGATAATGCTCCAAAACAGAACGTAACGAATGCAAACGATGATTGAAAGAATGGTCTGTGGCTTTAGAACCTTCTTTATAATTAAAATGTGAACATACCCCAAGCTCGGCTTCTTGGTGCATATCCAAAGTACGAATTTGCACTTCAAGCGACTTGTTTTCTGCAATCACTGCAGTATGCAATGAGCGATAACCATTGGCTTTTGGATTGGTAATGTAATCATCAAACTGGTGCGGAATATGCCGCCACAATTGGTGTACGATGCCCAAAGAGTGATAGCACTCTGGAATGGTTTTCACCAAAACACGTACAGCACGAATGTCATAGAGTTGGTCGAAGCTGAGATTTTTACTCTTCATTTTTCGATAAATCGAATAAATGTGTTTCACCCGTCCACTAATTTCGGCGTGAATACCGTTATTGCCTAGCTCTGTACGCAATTGCTCAATTACGTTTTGAATGTAGTTTTCACGTTCTAAACGCTTTTCATTCAGTAAAGTTGCAATTTCTTTATAACGGTCTGGTGCCAAATAACGGAATGCTAAATCTTCGAGTTCCCATTTCAGTTGGGCAATCCCTAAACGGTGTGCCAATGGCGAGTAAATCGTTAAAATTTCTCGGGCCACACGTTCCTGACGTTCTTTGGAAGCAGTTGCCAACTCACGTAATGAATAGGTACGTTCTGCCAGTTTAATCAGTACCACGCGCACATCTTCCGTCATGGAAATCAGCATTTTATAAATGCCTGTTAAATGTTCACGCTGGTTATTATTAAAGTGGTCTTCTAAACGCTTATTTTTCTCAATCAGTTCAGACAACTTACCCATCGACAAGGTGCCTTTGATCAAGCCATAAACTGCTTCACCAAATTTTTCACGTACTTCATCTAACTTTAGGACATTTTCACGCACGCTACGATAGAGCACCGCCGCAGACAAAGTGTCTTCGTCAACATGCAAGTGCGCTAAGATATTTGCCATCTCAATACCTGTATACAGGGTATGCGATGGATGACTAACATCTGTTTCCAGCTCTTTTTTCAGGGTATAACTGGCAACGCGTTCTAATTGTTCAAGTGCCGCCCCATCGTAAATCCCACGAACTCGGTCTAGCCATTCTGCTAAATCCTGTCGGGCTTGCTCGGCATGTTCTACAGTCGTTTCCTCAGACAGTTCATTTAAACGTCCAGGAAGTTGTTCACGTACTGTGACCATACCCTTCTCCTACCTCTATGTACTTCATATTATAAATCGTTTATTTGCTTTTCTTTCTCAAACAAGGCAATGGATTCGACATGTCCCGTATGTGGGAACATATCCATTACGCCTGCTTTTTTCAATTGATAACCCTGCCTGACCAATACACCAGCATCCCTTGCGAGTGTAGCTGGATTACAAGACACATAAACGATTCTATCTGCGCCAAATTTGGGCACATAATACATCACTTCCTCTGCGCCTGAACGCGGAGGATCAATTAATAATGCCTCAAATCCTTGATTTGCCCAAGAATGATGCGAAAAATCTTTTGTTAAATCTTGTGAATAAAACTTAACATTGTCCAAATCATTGGATTGCGCATTCTCTTGACCACGCTGCACCATTTGCTCTGAACCCTCTACAGCAACCACCTTTCCTGTTGCACCTACACAACGCGCAAGCGGCAAGGAAAAGTTGCCTAATCCACAAAACAGATCAAGCACCCGATCACCTGATTTCAAATTAAGCAAATCACATGCCAGCTTAACCATCTGTGGATTAATTGTAGAGTTGACTTGGGTAAAGTCTTGCGGATGAAAGCTAAAATTCACATCAAAATCATCTAAACGATAATGTAAACGCATTGCTGCATGTGGATCATCTACCCGATGCAAACTGTCTGGACCTTCAGGCTGCAAATACAATTGCCAGTGTTTCTGTAACGCAAACTGTTGTAACTGGTTGATATCGGCTACAGATAGTTGTTCTGTATGCCGCACCACCAAAGCAATCTCTTGATCTCCCATTGCCAATTCTATATGACCAATATGGGCTTTGCCTGTTAGACTTTGGAATAGCTGCTTGATTCGTGTTAACGAACCAAAAGCCTGATCCAACACCATACAACGGTCAATTGGGGTCAGTTTATTGCTATTGCGCTCGCGAAAACCGACCACCAATTTATCTTGACTGGCGATATAGCGCACCCCAACACGGGCTTTACGGCGATAATCTTTACGCTGTGAACGCAAAGGTGCTAACCATTCTTTAGGCTGAATTTGTGCAAAATGTTGCAGATGCGACTGCAATACCTGTTGTTTGAGATGAATCTGCTCATCCCACTGAATATGTTGCATACTGCAACCACCGCAACGCTGATAATGGGGACACGGCGGCGTGACCCGTAATAGCGAAGGCTCGCTCAGCACTTCCAGACACTCAGCTTCTTCTAAGCGTTTGTTACTATGCGTAATTTTGGCGCGTACCGTTTCACCAGGCAATGCGCCCTCAATAAAAACTGTTTTCCCTTCCTTCTCGTCTGGATGACCCGACTGAGCTGTATAGTGTGCAATCCCGCGCCCTTCATGTGACAACGATTCCACCTGAAAGCAATACTCAGCCTGCTGCGTGGTACGGTTTTTACTGCGATGCTTCATATCAGTCTAAATATCGGATGATGAGGGAGATTGAAAAGGCTTCACGGATTCATTTGAAGGCGTGGTGACACTTTTTTCAGGAAAATCTGTACAGGTAAATTCAGTTTGCTGCGAACTGTGCTGCCACACGCTTAAAAAATCTGTATGCTGCGGCTGGGTATGCAAATATTGAATGGTGTGCTGTACCCATAAAGTATGATCTTCAAGCAGTAATTGACCTTTGAGCAGCAGCCAACGCAGGTAAATGAGCCAAGTATTTAAGACATCGCCTTCACAATAACGCGTCAGTCTCGACCATTCACCGCTTTGCATAAATGCAGGAACATGATAGCCCGCATCTACACGCTTACCCGGAAAACCTAGCAAATACGCAATGTCATCCAACTTTTGGAAATGACGACCATTGAACATGGCCATCACATCCATTAAATCGACATGACGCTGATGGTAACGATTTTGATAATTGTTATAGCGTTTTTGCTGATCAATCTCGCCCTGATCAAATAAACTTGGCGCAGACAACCCGTGATACATGGCACGGAATAAAATCACTGGCAAATCAAACTGCGACCCGTTCCAACTGACCAAAGTCGGATGACGCTTATCAAAAATAGACAAAAACTTTTTCAGCATTGTTGCTTCGCTGTCGTGTTCACGGCTAAAGGAAAACAGCTTCATGCCGTGTTCATCAATCCACAAGCCTGAAATACACACAATTTCGTGCAAGGGCAAACGCTGAAAATCGGTTCCAGCTTCTTGGCGACGCAGTTTCATCAACGCCTGTTCAAGTTCAGCCTCAGGCAAATCCAGCTGATATAAATGCGCGCCTGACTTCAAATCGGTAACGGTTTCTATATCGAAAATCAGCACAGGTAAACGCATAAATTCTTACTCAATGGGTGATAGAAATATGGATATCACGATTCAGTATCTTGAACAGAGAATAAACCTGTCGATAAATAACGATCTCCACGGTCACAGACAATACAAACAATGACTGCGTCTGGATTTTCTTCGGCAATTTTTAAAGCAGCCCAAACCGCCCCACCCGATGATGTGCCTGCACTGATACCTTCTTTTTGCGCCAATTTACGCATGGTTTTTTCCGCTTCAATTTGCGGAATATCAATAATACGGTCAACACGGCTACGGTCAAAAATGGTGGGTAAATACGCTTCAGGCCAACGGCGAATCCCTGCAATACTTGAACCATCTGAAGGTTGTAAACCAATAATTTGAATCTCTGGGTTTTGTTCTTTTAAGTATTTAGACACGCCCATAATGGTGCCTGTTGTACCCATAGAGCTAACAAAGTGGGTAATTTTACCGCCCGTTTGCTGCCAAATTTCAGGTCCTGTGGTCAGGTAATGTGCTTCAACATTATCTGGATTCCCAAATTGGTTTAGCACCAAGCCTTTGCCTTCGCGCTGCATTTGCAAAGCTAAATCACGTGCGCCTTCCATACCTTGTGCTTTGGTTACTTCAATCAACTCTGCACCATAGGCACGCATGGCATCTTTACGCTCTTGGCTCATATTGTCAGGCATGATCAGCTGCATTTTATAGCCGCGCATGGCTGCTACCATCGCCAAAGCAATGCCCGTATTACCACTCGTTGCTTCAATTAAAGTATCGCCCGGTTGAATTTCACCGCGTTTTTCTGCCTGCATAATCATGTTATAGGCAGGACGATCTTTAACAGAACCCGCAGGGTTATTGCCTTCCAGTTTTGCTAAAACCGTTGCCTGCGTATGACTTGCCAAACGCTGCAAACGCACTAATGGGGTTTTGCCCACATAATGATCTAACAAAAATTCATCACTTTGGAAATCTGGTTGGGTATCACGCATGCTTTGCACCAATATCAAGGTGGGCTTATTGTATGAAAATTTGCACCTTCCTGCACGTTTTTCGCAGGCTTTTTATCAAAACAGCACTAGTCTGCCGACAATTTATGCATCACTCACCGCCTGCACAATTCTAAGCAAGATGAACACAGTTTCAGATTGTCTTTTGCGGGATGAATGCAAAAAAATACACACAGATTAATTGCAAGATAAAGCTGCACCGTACACGTCTAACAGATGAAAACACAGTCAGTAGAAATAAAGCGTGCTAAACTGCCAAACATAGGGATTAAACTGCGTTAACCATGTCAAATATCAATAAAAAGTTATTTAAGCGCTTACATTTAAATCATGCTTATGGACAGCTGATTGCACTTATTTTTGTGCCAATTATGGTTTTGGCATGCGTCGGCACGATGTTGGTTTTATCTGAAACCTCGAATGCCGCAAAAGCACAACAGCGGCAAATGGCGATTGCGATTTTAACTCGATTTGAATTACCGTCTGAAGCAGCCCTAGATCAATTGTCTAGCTTCCCATGGAAGTACGAAGAAGCACGTTCTTATATGCAAAATATGATGAACGAAAAGCACTTGATTCGTACTGCACTGATTGATGCTTCAGGTACACGCCGTTTAAGCATGGGTTTTCAAGACCAAGCTGAATGGCCCAAGTTCCCTAAAAATGCCGAATTTTTTGGCCCAATCCTGTATAAAAATAATCATGTGTATGGCATGCAAATTCAGCAAGACGTCAATCGACCTGCATGGTTGCTGATTGAACTAGACAATCAACCGCTACAAATTGCCCGTTATCGGGTCATGATTGTATTAATTGCCACAGGCTTGCTGACCCTATTGTTGTTATTGCTGTGTCTGAATTTCTATTCTCGACGCTGGATTGCACCTATGTATGAAATCCGCATGCAGCTACAACGCCTGAATGCCGATACGCTCGATCAACACATGGTCATTAACAGTACTGGCGAATTACGCTTATTGCAGCGTGATATTGCCAATGTGGTAAAACGCCTGCATTTCAGCTTTCTTGAACTCAAAGAACACACCGAACAAACTGAAGATGACTTGCGTCGCACCCTCGATACTTTGGAAGTGCAGAACATTACTTATCGTCAGGCACGTGACCAAGCGATTTCTGCCAATCAGTCTAAATCGGTATTTTTAGCCAACATCAGTCACGAACTCAGAACACCGCTGAACAGTATTGATGGCTTTATTCACCTGTTATTGCGTCAGGAAAACCTAAGCAATGAGCAGAATTTGTATTTACAAACTATTCGTAAATCATCGGCGCATCTTTTAGCACTCATTAATGACGTGTTGGATTTTTCCAAAATTGATGCAGGCAAACTGGAACTGGATACCGCACCCTTTGATTTAGAAGAAGCCATTTTTGATGTGATGGATATGCTCTCACCTTTGGCTGCGCAAAAACACATCAACATGGCCTTTTATTTTGCCGATAACGTGCCGCAATATGTGCTGGGCGATGCTTTACGTTTCAAGCAAATTTTAACCAATTTAATTTCCAATGCGATTAAATTCACCCCCGATGGTGAAATTATTGTACGGGCGCGGGTAGAACATGATGATATTGGACAATGCCTCATCCACTTTAGCGTCCAAGACAGCGGCATTGGTTTAAGCGGCACAGACCGTAAAAAACTGTTTGAGTCGTTCTCTCAAGGTGATACTTCGGTCACGCGTCAATTTGGTGGTACAGGCTTAGGCTTGGCTATTTCTAAACAGTTGGTGCATTTGATGCAAGGTCAAATTGGCTTTGAAGACAATCAGGAACGCGCCCCAACCGAAAAAGGCTCGACCTTCTGGTTTACTGCCATGTTTGCAGTAGATGAAGCGCATGCTCAGCAACATCCAAGCTTCAAAGAGATTCAAGTGGTATCCTATTTAGCACACCCTGCCACAGCAAATGTCTTGCGTCATTATCTTGAAAATTATGCTGTGCAACATATTGAAGCCGCTTCAATTTTAGACTTATTTAGCCGCTTAAAAGATGTATCTAGCCTACAAGACAACACTTGGTTGATTGTTGATCATAGTGGCGACACCGAAGCTTTATTAAAAGAAATCCGTACCCGTTATCAAGGCAATTTGGCGGTGTATGGCTATCAAATGGCGCTAGATCCAAGCCTGTTAAATGAATATCGTGCGCGCGCTTTATATCAACCGCTCAGTCGTTCAGCCTTAATTGAATTACTCAGGAATGAAAATAGTTTTGATGAACAGGATTCTGCATCATTTGATGGTAAAGGCCTGCACGTTTTAGCGGTGGATGACCATCTACCAAACCTGATTGTACTCGAAGCCTTGTTGGGTGAACTGAATGTGACCACCACCAAAGCGCAAAGCGGTCAGGAAGCTTTAGGGATTTTGCAGCAGCGTATTGAACAGGGACAGCAACCATTTGACCTGATCTTTATGGATATTCAAATGCCTGTGATGTCAGGGGTAGATACCACTCGTGCGATTCGTTCTTTAGAATCGACTTTGGAAAATCACAAACGCTTGCCTATTATTGCCCTCACCGCGCATGCACTTGCCGATGAGAAGCAAAAATTACTCAAAGTCGGTATGGATGACTACGTCACCAAACCGATTCAGATTGAACAAATCATCCAGATTTTAACTCATTGGACGACACAAAGTTTTAATAAACTACCCGCAGTCGAAAAAGCCATTGTAATTGAAGCATTAGATCCACAGGTGTTGGATTGGCAACAAAGCCTGATGCTAGCTGCCAACAAAGAAGACCTTGCAGTGGATTTACTAAAAATGTTGGTAGATAGCTTTGCCACAGAATTACATGAAATAGAGCAGCTGATTGAACTGGAAGATTTCCCGCAACTCGAACATGTGTTGCATCGTCTGTATGGCGCAACCCGCTATGTTGGCACACCAAACCTGCAAGAAGCGACAGGCTCATTTGAACAGTTTGTATCGACCTTGCGCAAGGAACGTCGCAAAGCCGATGATCTGTTTGTACAAGAGGTCTTAAATCGTTATCAGGAATTACAAACCTGTATACAGCAAGTTGAACATGCAGCAGAACATATTTTTGCGCAACATACAGCAACCAGCTCATAGTGAATAAAGTAGGATGAATAGCATTTCCTCCAAGTAAAAATAGCGTTTTTAAATACAAGTTTCACAAAGTGCAACACATGATTTTTAGGAATCGTTTCAGGCAGAGCCCACCGTTTTGGCCGTGACTCTGCTGTCATTTATCTTGGGTCTGTGCATGCTATGCTTTGCTGAGTAAAAACAAGAGCTCACATCATGACTTTACTTCGAATCGAAAAAAATAATGGCATCGCCATAGTTTCCCTGAACCGCCCAGACAAACGCAATGCCATGAGTTTTGCCCTACTCAAAGAATTGGTGCGCACTGCAGAAAAGCTTAAAAAAGACCGCAGCTTACGTTGTGTGATTTTAACAGGCGAAGCAAACGTATTTAGTGCAGGCATTGATTTAGCCGACCTCAACAATCCTCAAAATCGTGCTTTTGCAGCGTGGGAACTGATTAAACCAGGACAAAGCCTATTCCAAAAAGCATTTTTGGTTTGGCAGGAGTTACCTGTACCTGTCATTGCAGCAATGCAAGGTTATTGTTTTGGCGCAGGCATGCAACTGGCGTTGGCTGCCGACATTCGTATTGCGCATCCTGACACACAAATGTCGATCATGGAAAGCCGCTGGGGCTTAGTGCCAGACATGGGACTCAGCCGCTCTTTAAAAGGTTTAATTGGTTTAGACCTTGCCAAAGAATTAACCCTCACCGCACGTATTTTTGATGCGAACTATGCTAAAGAAATTGGTTTAGTGACACATCTTGCCGAGAACCCATTACAAAAAGCACAAGTGCTTGCCGAAGAAATTGCACAGCGCTCCCCAGATGCATTGGCTGCAGCTAAACAAGTGCTGGATGCCATGGAACATTCTCCAAATAAATCTTTACGTTTAGAAAAAATTTGGCAATTAAAATTATTGCTAGGTAAAAATAGCCAACTGGCACGTAAAAAGGACAAGAATCCTGAAGTGACCTTTGCACCGCGTCAGTTTTAATGCAGTTCAGACACAACAGACTTTGACCAAAGGCTAAATTGACATTTCAAGCCAGACTTGTACTGTAGGCAAAAATGGAGAATCAGCGCTATGCATTTTGATCGTGACACAAAAATCGCTTTTTTAGGTATGGGACTTATGGGGACACGCATGGCAACCCGCTTAGTTCAGGCAGGTTTTGAGGTCGCGGTGTGGAATCGTAGCTCGGCGGCTTGCGAACCTGTGCTCAGTCTAGGGGCAAAGCCGCTGCAATTGAGCGAGATCGGGCAATATCCAGTAATATTGAGTTGCCTTGCCGATGATCATGCTGTCCAAGCCGTATTTGATCAAATCGAGCCATTTTTGACTGCTCAACAAGTCATTGTCGATTTTTCCAGTTTGTCTGTAAATCAAACCGAAAAGCTAGCGCAGCAAGCCAATCTCAAACAGGTCACATGGATTGACTCGCCTGTTTCAGGAGGTACAGCAGGAGCTGAACAAGGCAGTTTGGTGATTTTTGCAGGGGGAGATGCAAACACCATCGAAAAATTAAGCCCGATTTATGATGTGCTGTCACAACGTGTGACTCGTATGGGCGAAACAGGCACAGGACAAGCCACTAAAATCTGCAACCAACTGATTGTTGCTGCCAATAGCACCCTGATTGCCGAAGCCGTTGCCCTAGCTGGACAGGCAGGCGTAGATACTCGTTTACTTGCACCTGCTTTGGCGGGTGGTTTTGCCGACTCAAAACCGTTTCAGATTTTAACGCCACGCATGGCAACCCACAGTTTTGAGCCTGTGCAATGGAAAGTCCAAACCCTATCTAAAGATTTAAACAATGCCTTACAACTGGCAGCGCAATTTCAGTTACAGATTCCTGTGGCAGAAAAAGCCTTTTCGCAACTTCAAGCCCATCAAGCCAAGGGTTTTGCAGAAGCAGATTTAGCCACGATTATCCATCAAATCGAAGCTTAATCGGTTTGATTCCTGATCCACCCTTTGCTTGCAAGGAGCATCTGCATGTCTAAACTGGCGGTTAATCTGTCAATGATTTTTACCGAAGTGCCTTTAATCGAACGCTTTGCCCTTGCACGTGAACATGGTTTTCAGCATGTTGAAATTCAATTTCCCTATGAGCTGAGTATTGAGCAAATTCAAAGCCAACTCATACTCCATCAACTTAGCCTGTGCTTAATAAATGTCCCTGCAGGCGACCTCATGCAAGGCGGTAATGGTTTGGCGGGCGTACCCGGAAAAGAGATTGAATTTCATCACGCCCTAGAGTTAGCTATCCGTTATGCCACAGCGTTAAATATCCCTAGCGTCAATATTTTGGCAGGCAAACAACCTGTCGATGCCGATTTACTGCCTTGCTTAAACACGTTGGCAGAAAACCTAAAACTGGCCTGCTCGATGCTCACTCAACATCATATTCAGCCTGTATTTGAAATGATTAATGGCACCGACATGCCACGCTTTTTAGTACAAAATATTGCGCAAGCTCAAGAGATGCTAGAAGCAGTCAAACATCCTGCTCTTAAAATGCAATACGACTGTTATCACATGGCGATGGTGGGCGAAGATGTACTGAGTGCATTGCAAGAAAACATTCAGGATATTGGTCATATCCAATTTGCCGACAATCCAGGACGTCATGAACCCGAATCAGGCGAGTTAGACTATGCTGCTATTTTTAAATGGTTACAGCACAGTGCTTATTCAGGCTATATCGCTGCAGAATACCGCCCAAGTCTTGCGTCACATCAATCATTTGCATGGAAAGACAAATATTTTGCCTCGCCTTAAAATGGTTAAAATTAAACCGATTTGAAATTTCAAGCTAAAACAGCTATATTAGATGATGAATAATTTTAGGAAATTATACACCCCATGAATTTAGAACCATCGCCCGGCGCTTCTAATTCTCACGATCTTGCAATGAATACCCAAAAGCATGACGTACAAACTTGTCTTAAAGTTGTACATGAAGCTCTCCTTGATATAAAAGCCAAAGAAATTGTCGAACTTGATGTCAGCAGCATCAGCAATGTTTCAGATGCCATTGTGATTGCTAGCGGCACTTCAACTCGCCACGTAAAATCTATTGCCGATAATGTTGCCGAAGAAGCGCGCAAAGCAGGTTTCCGCCCAATTGGTATTGAAGGTGAACGTGATGCAGAATGGATCTTAGTCGATCTTGGTATGGTAGTGGTTCACATCATGCTACCAACAGCACGTAAATTCTACGATCTAGAAAGCTTATGGCGTACTACGCCTGAGTCTGTTGCTTAATACAACAGCTCCCTTGAGCAACCTTAGAGATACACAAAAAGCGACTTTCAAATAAGTCGCTTTTTTAATGCGGATATTTTGAAGTTTAGATCTCTAATCGTTTTTATATCGTATTAACCTACCCTAACCAAATTCCCTATCTCAATTGACCACTTTACAGCAGCCATAAAAAAACCGCCCGAAGGCGGTTTCATATCTAGAAACAGTGTCTTAGTGACCTGTACCGTTAATTGATTTAGTCATATCTTCCACAACTTTCTTAGCATCACCAAAGATCATCATGGTCTTGTCGTTATAGAACAAGTCGTTATCTAGACCCGCATAACCTGTCGCCATTGAACGCTTGATGACCATAATGGTACGTGCTTTATGCGCTTCAAGAATTGGCATGCCGTAAATTGGCGAGTTTGGATCATCTTTTGCCGCAGGGTTAACTACGTCATTTGCACCAATCACCAACACTACATCTGTTGCAGGGAAATCTGAGTTGATTTCGTCCATTTCCAAGATATCTTCATACGGTACATCAGCTTCTGCAAGCAATACGTTCATATGACCCGGCATACGACCTGCCACTGGGTGAATCGCAAAACGAACAGTTACACCTTGCTCTTTCAACAAGTTTGCCAATTCTTTGACCGCATTCTGTGCACGACCTTGCGCCATACCATAGCCTGGTACAATCACCACGCTGTCTGCATTTGACATCAAGAAGCCAGCATCGTCAGCAGAACCTGAACGGTAATTACGTTGCACTTGTGCACCCGCTGCTGCCGTTGGTGCAACTGCACCGCCCATCGCACCACCAAACAATACGTTGATGATAGAACGGTTCATGGCTTTACACATGATGTAAGACAGAATTGCACCTGAAGAACCCACCAATGAGCCCGCAACAATCAGCATGTTGTTTTCAAGCGTGAAACCAATACCTGCTGCCGCCCAACCTGAGAATGAGTTCAACAATGACACCACAACTGGCATGTCACCCCCACCCACTGGTGCAATCCATACCCAACCGAATGCCAATGCCAAACCTGTCATTGCCCAGAATGAAGTCATGTTGCCGCTCAGGAAGAAGTGAATCCCGAAACCTAGCATGGCAAGGAAAATTAACGCCTGAACAGGTTTTACCCATGCACCCGAAATGGTTTTGGCCCATTTCTTCGCTGCCAATTTACCGTATGCAAAAACCGATGCGGTAAAGGTAATCGCCCCCACGAAACAGCCTACAAACAATTCAAATAAATGAACCTTGCTCATTTCATGGAAAGTAATGCCATTTGCAGCCAACAAGTCTGGACCAAGTTCGATCAACTTGTTGTTATGAATAATCGCAGCAATCGCAATTAAAACAGCAGCCAAACCAACTAAAGAGTGCATTAACGCCACAGTTTCAGGCATCTGAGTCATTGGCACCGTACGTGCGCGGGCAATACCCACCACCGCACCTGCTGCCATAGCTGCCAAAATCATCCACACAACAGGATTGTCTGCCACAAAGAATGTCGTCAAAACTGCAATCGCCATTGCAATCATGCCGTAGCGGTTACCTGCAATCGCAGTTTTAGGACCTGACAAACCACGTAAAGTTAAGATAAAGAGTACAGCCCCGATTAAATAGAACCAGTCTGCATATTCACGAATAAATTCCATGCATTAGCCCTCTTTTTTCTTTGCTTTTGGTTTGAACATTTCCAGCATACGAGCAGTCACTGCAAAACCACCGAAAATATTGATGCTTGCCAAGAACACAGCAATCGCACCCAGTACACTCACCACATTAATGGTTTGGAAATCGACACTGCCTTCTACACCCATGATTGGTAGACCGACAGTTTGAATCATCGCACCTACAATAATGATTGAAGAAAGTGCATTGGTTACTGCCATTAATGGCGTATGTAACGCAGGTGTTACCCCCCACACCACGTAGTAACCTACGAAGATGGCAAGGACAAAAATCGTAATTGTTTCAACCATGAGAGTTCTCCTTAACCACGCTTTAACAGCACTTGACCGTTATGAGTGACTAGCAACGCTTTCTGAATTTCTTCTTCAGGATTCAATGCGAAGTTCTTGTCGTTATCAAATAATGTTTCAACAAAATTCAACACATTACGCGCATATAGTGCAGATGCTTCTGTCGATACAGTCGATGGAATATTTGGAATACCCAAAATTTTCACGCCATTGGCAGTCACTACAGTTTCACCGCATTGTGAACCTTCGACGTTACCGCCCGTTTCAACCGCCATATCTAAAATCACAGAACCTGGCTTCATTTTTGCCACGGTTTCCGCTTTGATTAAACGCGGTGCATCACGACCTGGCAATAACGCAGTAGTGATCACGATGTCCGCATTAGAAACTGCTTTATCGACAATCACCGCTTGGTCTTTAATGTATTGTTCACCAGGCATCCAGCCATAACCATTTTTGGCAGCATCGGCAGCTTTTTGTTGTTCTTCTTCAGACATTGGTACATCTAGCCACTTACCACCTAAAGATTCCACCTGATCTTTTGCCGTTGGACGCAAGTCAGTTGCTTCGACTACAGCACCTAAACGCTTCGCTGTTGCAATCGCTTGCAAACCAGCAACACCCACACCCATAATCACAACACGCGCAGGTTTTACAGTACCCGCTGCCGTCATTAACATCGGGAACATGCGTTGATATTCTGCTGCAGCCAATAACACAGATTTATAACCTGCCAAGTTGGCTTGTGATGACAACACATCCATATTTTGCGCACGCGACAAGGTACGTGGCAAAAGCTCTAAAGCAAATGCAGACACCTGAGCGGCAGCAAATTGGTCTAATTCAGTATTACGGTAAGGATCGAACATCGCCACCACAGTGCTGTTCGGTGCAAGTTTTTGAATTTCCTCACCCTTTGGGGCACGAACTTTCAAAATCATTTGGCTACCGCGATAAGCATCATCTGTCATGGTCGCGCCTACTTGTTCATAAGCGCTGTCGATATAAGCGGCCTTTACGCCTGCACCACGTTCAATGACTACGCTATGACCCGCGCTAATCAACTTCTTTACTGTTTCTGGCGTCGCAGCGACACGATTTTCACCGACAACAGTTTCGGTTGGAATTCCGATCTGCATGAGCGTTCCTCAAGCTAGTTTTTCTTAAGTCAACATCGTGGATAACGATGCTTTCCCCTCAGGATAAGTTTTGTTGAATTTTTGGATTCTAATGCAACAATTTTAAATTACCACCCAATATTTATTAAATAAATACCGATATTTTGAACTGATAATTCATAAAAATATTGTTGCGAGATATAATTGATAGGTTTTGCTTCTTGAATATAAGTCTAATTATTCAGCAAAACTCCGATTTGAAGTGTCTAAAAGAAAAAAAGCGATGCTTTGAGCTTGCAGTTGACCACATTTAAATGAATTAAGCATTGATCATTCTGACACGCATTTCACTTAAATGGGAAAATCCGACTTAACGCTAAAAGATTGCATATCTATACATTTAAGCGCTAAAAGCAAAAACTTAAACACCAAATTGACTTTTTTGACAATTTTTACACCGCACAACAAGGATCAATTTAGAAGTGTTTTGTGCATCTGAAAACCTTAGAAAAACCTACCTTTGCCTAATCATTAAAATCTAAAAGTGGCAGCAGCAAAACTTTTAAACCCTCTGTAAATTTATTCAGTGCATGTCTAAGTTGACCACTATTATTTTTTTAATTTTATTTAAACATCATTTTGTCTGATGATGGATTTTGTCTGTTTTGCAATATTTCCACCCAATTTGCACCATTATAGCGCACAATTGATTTATTCCACTTTTCACAAAATTTATGCCATCTCAAGCAGACCATTTGCATAAAATCAGCTATGCTTGCTCAAACACGGCACACAGTTTTATCCATGCAGTCGCATCTGTCTTATCTATCATACAACTTGCATTTGTGTGCGCGGCATGTATCACTTTTCTTGCATCCACCTTGCTCGACAGCATTTTTCATGATTAGACTTAACGCCACACAATCGGGCTCAATCTTTGCTTTATTTGCTGCCTTTTTGTTTAGCACCAAAGCCATTTTTATTAAACAGGCTTATGCGCTTTCCCCGCTGGTCGATGCAACTGTACTCATGGCTTTACGCATGGCAAGTGCCCTGCCTTTCTTCTTGCTGATTTGTTGGCTCAATCGCCATCACAGTCGCAACATATCTACACGCAATTGGGTGCTGCTGATTTTTGCAGGTTTGATGGGCTATTATTTTTCCAGCTGGTTGGATTTTTTAGGTCTGATGTTCATTAGTGCCTCATTAGAACGCATTATTCTGTTTTTATACCCAACCCTAGAGGTATGAAAATAACGCTACAAATCAAATGTCCTACCTGTCTAAGTAACAATATAAAGAGAAATGGCATTAAAGTAGATGGGAAAGGCTTTGTTGCATAAATATGTAAGCATCTGATTTAAATAGATTTAATTTTGGATCAAAAAATAATCAAAACTTTTAAAATCATATA